>NZ_BAAARA010000006.1:0-19802 GCF_039531955.1 Saccharopolyspora halophila | reverse complement strand
AGGCTGGTGAGGCTGAGGTGCTGCCGCATCTGGTGGAGGGTGTGTCGGTCGCGGCGGTGAATGGTCCGACCTCGGTGGTGCTGGCCGGTGACGAGACTGCCGTGCTCACGGTGGCCGAACGCTGGAAGTCGACGCGGCTCAAGGTTTCCCACGCGTTCCACTCGCCGTTGATGGATCCGATGCTGGAGGACTTCCGCACCGCGATCAGCGGGTTGTCCTTCCACGCCCCGGGCATTCCTGTCATCGCCTCCGGTGATGTGTCCTCGCCGGAGTTCTGGGTGCAGCACGTGCGGGAAACCGTGCGCTTCGCCGATTCCGTCGCGCGTCTCGCCGACGCGGGCGTCAACGCCTTCCTGGAACTCGGCCCGGACGGAGCGCTCACCGGTCTGGCCGCCGCGTCGGCTCCGGATGATGCTGTGCTGGTCCCCGCGCTCCGCAAGGACCGCGCTGAGGAGCCGGCCGCGCTCGCGGCGCTGGCAGGCCTGCACGTCGCCGGTCTCGACGTGGACTGGACCCCGCTCTTCGCGGGCACGGGCGCGCGGCAGGTTGACCTGCCGACCTACGCGTTCCAGCACCGGCGGTACTGGGCTCGGCTCTCCGCCGCGCGGGGCGACGTGCGCGCGGCCGGGCTCGCGGCGGTGGAACACCCGTTGCTCGGTGCGGCCGTGGAACTGGCCGGTACGGACGGGTTCCTGTTCACCAGCCGCCTTTCGTCGCGCACGCACTCCTGGCTCGCCGACCACGTCATCGCCGGCCAGGTGCTGTTCCCCGGCACGGCGTTCCTCGAGCTGGCGATTCGGGCGGGCGACGAGGTGGGCTGCGACCGGGTCGAGGAGCTGATGCTCGCCGCCCCGCTGGTGCTCCCCGAGCGCGACGCGGTGCGGTTGCAGGTCTCGGTCGGCGCTGCCGACGACGCGGGCAGGCGCTCGATCGCGGTGCTCTCCCGGCCCGAGGGCGAAGCCGACCTGCCGTGGGTGGAGCACGCCAGCGGCGTCCTCGGTGTCGGTGACCAGGAGGAGCAGGCGGTTCTGGAGGCGTGGCCACCGGCCGGTGCCGTGCCCGTGGACCCGGACAGCGCCTACGAGCGGTTCGCCGAGGCCGGGTTCGACTACGGTCCGGTCTTCCGCGGGCTGCGCGCGGTGTGGCGCCGCGACCAGGAGGTCTTCGCCGAGGTCTCGCTGCCGGAGGGAGCGGAGATCAGCGGGTTCGGCCTGCACCCCGCGCTGCTGGACGCCTGCTTGCACGCTTCCGGAGCCGCCGATCCGGACGTGATCGAGCGCGGCGGGCTGCCCTTCTCCTGGCAAGGAGTGTCCCTGCACGCCACCGGGGCTTCGGCGGTACGAGTGCGCGTGTCCCCTCGGGCGGACGGCGAATTCGTCCTCGCCGTCGCGGACCGCGCCGGCCAGCCGGTGGCATCGATCGGCTCGCTGCGCACCCGCCCGCTGCCGAAGGCCCACGGTTCGCCGGTGCGCTCGGAGAACTCGTTGTTCCACGTGGAGTGGACGACGGTTTCCGGTGCGGTGCGGGCAGAACCGGTCGCCGTTGCCGGCCCGGACGCCCACGGGATCGCCGGGACGCTGCGCAGCGCCGGGACCGACGCGGTCCTCGAGCCCGACCTGGCCTCCTGCGCTGCGGCAACCGTGCTGGTGTCGATCGCGGGCGAGACCGGCGACGTCGTCTCCGCCACCCACGAGGTGACCGCCGAGGCGCTCGCCGCGCTGCGCACCTGGCTGGCCGCGGAGCGGTTCGCCGATTCCCGCCTGGTGTTCGTGACGCGCGGCGCGCTGTCCGGTGCCGACCCGGCGGCCGGGGCGGTGTGGGGCCTGGTCCGGTCGGCGCAGGCGGAGCACCCGGGGCGGTTCGGCCTGCTGGAGCTGGGACCGGACCCGATCGATGGCACGGCGTTGGAGCGGGCGCTTTCCTGCGACGAGCCGCAGCTGTTGATCCGCGATGGCGAACTGCTGGGAGCCCGGTTGGCCCGGACCGCGCTGCGCGACGAGCAGGCCCGCTGGGACGTCGAGGGTCCGGTGCTGGTCACCGGTGGTACCGGTGGTTTGGGTGCCGTGGTGGCCCGTCACCTGGTGGCCGAGCACGGCGTGCGGGATCTGGTGCTGGTCAGCCGTCGCGGCCCCGGTGCGGCCGGGTCCGCAGACCTCGTCACCGACCTGACGGCGCAGGGAGCCCGCGTCGCGGTCGTGGCCTGCGACGCGGCGGACCGCTCCTCGGTCGAGCGGTTGCTCGACGAGCACCCGGTGCGCTCGGTCGTCCACGTCGCGGGTGTTCTCGACGACGGCGTGCTCGAAGCGATGACCCCGGAGCGGTTGGACGCGGTGCTGCGGCCGAAGGTGGACGCGGCCTGGAACCTGCACGAGCTGACCGAGGACCTGTCGGCGTTCGTGGTGTTCTCCTCCGCGGCGGGCGCTTTCGGCACGCCGGGGCAGAGCAACTACGCGGCGGCCAACGCCTTCCTGGACGCGCTGGTCGAGCACCGGCGTTCGCTCGACCTGCCGGGCACCTCGCTGGCCTGGGGTCCGTGGCGGCTCGGCATGGCCTCCGATGCGGACACCGACCGGATGGGCCGGTCGGGGATGCCGCCGCTGTCGGCCGAGCAGGGCTTGCAGCTGTTCGACACCGCGCTGGCCGGGGAGAACCCGGTGGCGCTGCCGGTGCGGCTGGATCTGGCGGCGATTCGTTCCAGCGGCGAGGTTCCGCCGCTGCTGCGCGGGTTGGTCCGGTCGAGGTCGCGCCGGTCGCTGGCCGGATCCCGCGCGACGGAATCGCTGGTGGCCCGGCTGGGCGCGCTGAGTGAGCCGGAACGTCCGGGAGCGCTCGTCGACCTCGTCCGCAGCGAGGTCGCCTCGGTGCTTGGGCACGCGGACGCTGCTGCGGTGGATCCGTCCCGGGCGTTCCAGGATCTCGGTTTCGATTCGCTGACCGCGGTGGAGCTGCGCAATCAGCTCGGCGCCGCGACCGGTCTGCGGCTGCCGACGACCTTGAGCTTCGATCACCCCACGGCCAACGCGCTGGCCGCTTACCTGCACGACGAGCTGTTCGGCGCCGAGCCGACCGCCGCCGAGGCGCTACCGGTGCGGGCGAGCACGACCGGCGACCCGGTGGTCATCGTGGGCATGGCCTGCCGGTATCCGGGTGGGGTGTCCTCGCCGGAGGACCTGTGGCGGCTGGTCTCGGACGGTGTCGACGCGGTCACCGAGTTCCCGAGGAACCGCGGCTGGGACCTGGACGCGCTGTTCGATCCGGACCCGGAGCACGCGGGCACGTCCTACACGCGCCAGGGCGGTTTCCTGCACGACGCGGGCGATTTCGATCCCGGCTTCTTCGGGATGTCGCCGCGCGAAGCGGTGGCCACCGATTCCCAGCAGCGCCTGCTGCTGGAGGTGGCGTGGGAGTCCCTGGAACGCTCCGGGATCGATCCGGCGTCGTTGCGGGGCAGCCGGACCGGTGTGTTCGCGGGCGTGATGTACAACGACTACAGTAACCTGCTCGGCGACCCCGCGTTCGAGGGCTACCAGAACATCGGCACCTCGCCGAGCGTGGTCTCCGGCCGGTTGTCCTACACCTTCGGGTTCGAGGGTCCGGCGATGACGGTGGACACGGCGTGCTCGTCCTCGCTGGTGTCGATGCACCTGGCCGCCCAAGCCCTGCGGCAGGGCGAGTGCTCGCTGGCCCTGGCGGGTGGCGTCACCGTGATGTCCACGCCGCGCACGTTCCTCGAGTTCTCCCGTCAGCGCGGCCTGTCGCCGGACGGCCGGTGCAAGTCGTTCGCCGACTCCGCCGACGGTGTGGGCTGGTCCGAGGGCGTCGGCCTGCTGGTGCTGGAGCGGCTCTCCGACGCGCAGCGCAACGGGCACCAGGTGCTCGGAGTGCTGCGCGGCAGCGCGGTGAACCAGGACGGCGCGTCGAATGGCCTGACGGCGCCGAACGGCCCCTCGCAGCAGCGCGTGATCCGGCAGGCGCTCGCGGATGCGGCCGTGTCCACATCGGACGTCGACGTGGTCGAGGCGCACGGGACCGGGACGACGCTGGGCGATCCGATCGAGGCGCAGGCGCTGCTGGCCACCTACGGCCAGGACCGCGAGGACCCGCTGCTGCTGGGGTCGATCAAGTCCAACATCGGCCACGCGCAGGCCGCTTCGGGCGTGGCCGGCGTGATCAAGATGGTGCTGGCGATGCGGCACGGCGTGGTTCCCACATCGCTGCACGCGGAAAACCTTTCCGCGCACGTGGATTGGGACTCCGGTGCGGTCGAGCTGGTCACCGAGCCGAGCGAGTGGGCCGATGCCGGCCGCCCCCGACGAGCCGGGGTGTCGTCCTTCGGCGTCAGCGGCACCAACGCGCACGTGATCATCGAGCAGCCGTCCGAGGCGCCCCGCCCCGACGAGGACCGCCGACCGGTCTCCGGTGCGGTGCCGTGGGCGGTCTCCGCGAAGGACGAGGGCGCGCTGGACGATCAGATCGCGCGCCTGCGGCCGATCGCGGAAGCCCCCGGGGACGTCGGGTACTCGCTGGTCGCGTCGAGGTCGGAGTTCGACCACCGCGCGGTCCTGCTGGCCACCGACGACAGCGCCTCGGAAGGTGGCCCGGCGGAGATCGCCCGCGGCGTCGCGCGCGAGCGGTCGCTGGCCGTGCTGTTCTCCGGTCAAGGCGCGCAGCGGCTCGGCATGGGACGGGGGCTCTACGAGCGGTTCCCGGTCTTCGCGGAGGCGCTGGACGCGGTGCTGGCGCAACTCGACCCAGCGGTGCGCGAGATCATGTGGGGTGCCGACGCCGAAGCACTGAACCAGACCGGTAACGCGCAGCCCGCGCTGTTCGCGGTCGAGGTGGCGCTGTTCCGGCTGATCGAGTCCTTCGGCGTGCGGCCGGACCACCTCGCCGGGCACTCGATCGGCGAGATCGCGGCCGCGCACGTCGCCGGTGTGCTCTCGCTGACCGATGCGTGCGCGCTGGTCAGCGCCAGAGCGGGCCTCATGCGGGACCTCCCGCCGGGCGGCGCGATGGTGGCGGTTCAGGCCGGTGAGGACGAGGTGCTCCCGCACCTGGTCGACGGCGTTTCCATCGCGGCGGTCAACGGGCCGTCCTCGGTGGTGCTGGCCGGTCACGAGCAGGCGGTGCTGGCGGTCGCGGAGCACTGGAAGTCGACGCGGCTGAAGGTCTCGCACGCGTTCCACTCCCCGCTGATGGATCCGATGCTGGACGAGTTCCGCGCGGTGGTCACCGGATTGACCTTCGACGAGCCGACCATCCCCATCGCCGCAGCCGGGGACGTGACCTCGCCGGAGTACTGGGTGCGGCACGTGCGGGAGACCGTCCGGTTCGCCGACGCGGTCGCCGACCTGGCCGAGTGCGGAGCCTCCGCCTTCCTGGAGCTCGGACCGGACGGCGTGCTGTCCGCGCTGGTCGCCGAATCGGCACCGGAGGCGGCGGTGATCGTCCCGGTGCAGCGCGAGGACCAGGACGCGCAGTCCTGCTTGGTCCGCGCGCTCGCCGAGCTGCACGTCGTCGGCGTCGGCGTGCGGTGGCAGGCGTTCTTCGCGGGGACCGGAGCGCGCTGGGTCGATTTGCCCACGTACGCCTTCCAGCACCGGTGGTTCTGGGCGACCGAGTCACCGCGCGCCGGTGATGCCTCGGGCCTGGGCCTGGCAGCGGTCGAGCATCCGCTGCTCGGTGCGGGCGCCGAACTCGCCGGGTCGGGCGAGCACCTGTTCAGCGGCAGGGTTTCGCTCGACGCCCAGCCGTGGCTCGCCGACCACGTCGTCATGGGGCGGGTGCTGTTGCCCGGCACGGCGTTCCTGGAACTGGCCGTCCGAGCCGGTGCCGAGCTCGGGTGCGAGCGGGTCGAGGAACTGACCCTGGCGGCACCGCTGGTAATGCCCGAACGGGGAGCGGTGCACCTGCAGGTCCGGGTCGGTGCGGTGGACGACTCCGCCCGCCGTACCGTCGCGATCCACAGTCGCCCGGACAGCGGTGACGCGCCGTGGACCGAGCACGCCACCGGGCTTCTCGCCGTGCGCGACGACGCGCCGGACACCACCGCGTTCGCCGCGGAATGGCCGCCCCCGGGCGCCGAACCGATCGACGTGGCCGCGCGCTACGCGCGCTTCGCCGAGACCGGGTTCGACTACGGTCCCGTGTTCCAGGGCCTGCGCGCCGCTTGGCGGCGCGGGCACGAGGTGTTCGCGGAGGTGCGGCTGCCGGACGGCCACGGGCCGGACGGTTTCGGCCTGCACCCGGCGGCGCTGGACGCCGCGCTGCACGCCGCCGAGCCCGCCGAAGCCGCGCTGCCGTTCTCCTGGCGGAGCGTGTCGGTTCACGCGTCCGGTGCTTCCGCGCTTCGGGTCCGGTTGACCCAGGACGCCGACGGCACCATGACGCTGGAGCTGGCGGACACCGCGGGCGCGCCGGTGGCCGCCGTCGACTCGCTGGTGACCCGGCCGGTCTCGGCCGAGCACCTCGCGGGCCACGCCTCCGGAGCGGACGACCTGTTCGAGCTGCGCTGGACGCCGGTGTCACCGGCCGCACCGGCCGAGCGGGAGACCGAGGTCGTCCGGACGGTGCCGGGCTCCGACGAGACCGCTGTGCGAACCGAGGTGCGACGGGTCCTCGGCCTGCTGCGCGAGTTCCTGTCCCGGGACACCGACGCCGCGCTGCTGGTGGTCACCCGGTCGGCGGTCGCGCTGCCCGGGGAGGAGACGACCGATCTCGCGGGTGCCGCGGTGTGGGGGCTGGTGCGTTCCGCGCAGGCCGAGCACCCAGGCCGGATCGTGCTGGCCGACGTCGACGGGGAGCTCGACGCCGCGAGCGTGCTGGCCACCGGCGAACCGCAGGTGGTGGTGCGCGACGGGCGTTCCTTCGGAGCGCGGTTGAGCCGGGCGAGCGATGACGTCGCCTCGCCCGCGTCGACGTTCGATTCCGAAGGTACCGTGCTGGTCACCGGCGCGGGCGGAATGCTGGGACGGCTGCTCAGCGAGCACCTGGTGACCGCGCACGGCGTCCGCCGCCTGGTGCTGGCCAGCAGGCGCGGCGGTTCCGCTCCGGGTGCCGAGGACCTGCGAGCCGAGTTGGCGGAGCTGGGCGCCGAGGTGGAGTTCGCCGCGTGCGACGCGGCGGACCGGGACTCGGTCGCGGCCGTGCTGGCCGGTGTTCCGGCGGAGCGCCCGCTGACCGGCGTGGTGCACATGGCCGGCGTGATCGACGACGGCGTGATCGGCTCCCTGACCGACGAGCAGGTGGAGTCGGTGCTGCGACCGAAGGTCGACGCGGCCTTCCACCTGCACGAGTTGACCGGGGACCTGCCCCTGTCGGCCTTCGTGGTGTTCTCCTCGGCCGCAGGCGTGATCGGCGGTCCGGGGCAGGGCAACTACGCGGCCGCCAACGCCTGCCTGGACGCCCTGATCGAGCACCGGCGGGCCCGCGGCCTGGCCGGGCAGTCGCTCGCCTGGGGGCTCTGGGCCGACGGCGAATCATCCGGCATGGCAGGCGATCTGGACGACGCCGCGCGGCAGCGAACGGTCCGCAACGGCGTCGGATCGCTGCCCGCCGAGCGAGGACTGCGCCTGTTCGACGCGGCCTGCGCGCGCAGCGCGCCCACGCTGGTTCCGATGCGGCTCGAAGCCGAAGCTCTCCGGGCGGCGGGAGCGGACGTGCCCCCGCTGTTCGCCGAACTGGTCCGGCCGAGCCGTCGCAGGCTCGCGCAGGCCAGCGCGGAACCGGCGCTGCACGGGCGACTGCGCGACGCTTCCGAGGCCGAGCGCCCCGCGCTGCTCGAGGAACTCGTCCGGTCGCACGTCGCGACGGTGCTCGGCCACGCCGACGCCGCGTCGGTCGATCCGACGACCGGGTTCACCGACATGGGTTTCGACTCGTTGACCGCGGTGGAGCTGCGCAACTCCCTGAGCAAGGCGATCGGGCTGCGGCTGTCCGCGACCCTCGCCTTCGACCACCCCAGCGTGACGGCGCTCGCCGAGCACCTCGGCGAGCAACTCGCCCCGGCGGACGTGGACGCCGCGGCGTCGACCGAGGACCGCGTCCGCGAGGTGCTGCGGGAGATCCCGCTGACCCGGCTCCGCGACGCGGGCCTGCTGGACGCCCTGCTCGAACTCGGCGGGGCGCGGGGCTCCGCCGAAACCGAGCACGGCGCGGGCGTCGAGATCGAAGACATCGACGAGATGGGCGCCGAAGACCTGATCACGATGGCGTTCGAGGGTGCTGCCGCATCCGACGATGCGACACGGGAAGCGTGAGGCTGAACATGGCTGAGTCCAGGGACAAGCTCATCGGGGCGCTGCGGGCCTCGCTGAAGGAGACCGAACAGCTCCGCGCCCAGAACCGCGAGCTCCTCGCAGCGGCCGCCGAGCCGATCGCGATCGTCGGCATGGCCTGCCGCTACCCGGGTGGCGTGACCGGACCGGAGGCCCTGTGGCGCCTGGTGGCCGACGGGGTCGACGCCGTCTCCGAGTTCCCCACCAACCGCGGCTGGGAGACCGAACGGCTGCACGACCCGACCGGGCAGCAGCCGAACACCACCTACAGCACGCGGGGCGGTTTCCTGCACGAGGCGGGGGATTTCGATCCCGGCTTCTTCGGGATCAGCCCGAACGAGGCGTCGACCATGGACCCGCAGCAGCACCTGCTGCTGGAGACCTCGTGGGAGGCGTTCGAGCGGACGGGCATCGACCCCGGTGCGATGCGCGGCAGCCATACCGGCGTGTTCGTCGGGATGATGTACCACGACTACCCGGCCAACTCGAACTCCGGTTCCGTCGCGTCCGGCCGGTTGTCCTACGCGTTCGGCCTGGAAGGCCCGGCCGTCACCGTGGACAGCGCGTGCTCGTCCTCGCTGGTGTCGCTGCACGCGGCAGCGCAGTCGCTGCGCTCCGGCGAGTGCGAGCTGGCGCTGGCGGGTGGCGTCACGGTGATGTCCACGCCCGAGGCGTTCATCGAGTTCAGCCGTCAACGCGGGCTGTCCGCGGACGGCCGCTGCCGTTCCTTCGCCGAGTCCGCCGACGGCACGTCCTGGTCCGAGGGAGTCGGCGTGCTGGTCGTCGAGCGCCTGTCGGACGCTCGGCGCAACGGGCACCAGGTGCTGGCCGTCGTGCGGGGCAGCGCGGTGAACCAGGACGGCGCGTCGAGCGGGCTGACCGCGCCGAACGGTCCGGCCCAGCGCCGCGTGATCCGCCAGGCGCTGGCGAACGCGCGCATCTCGGCCGATCAGGTGGACGCGGTGGAGGGGCACGGCACCGGCACGACGCTGGGTGACCCGATCGAGGCGCAGGCGCTGCTCGGGACGTACGGCGCGAACCGGCCCGCCGATCGGCCGCTGTGGCTGGGTTCGCTGAAGTCGAACATCGGGCACGCGCAGGCGGCCGCGGGCGTGGGCGCGGTCATCAAGATGGTGCTGGCGCTGCGCAACGGCGTGCTGCCGAGCACGCTGCACGTGGACGAGCCGAGCGCGCGCGTCGACTGGGACTCCGGCGGCGTCCGGCTGCTGCGCGAGTCGGTGCCCTGGCCCGAGACCGAGCGCCCGCGGCGGGCGGGCGTTTCCTCGTTCGGGATCAGCGGCACCAACGCGCACGTCATCCTGGAGCAGGCTCCCGCCGAGGAAACCGCCGACGAGGAGCCGGAGCCGGTTCCGGCCCCGGTGCTTCCCTGGGTGCTGTCCGGGCGGACCGCCGATGCGCTGCACGATCGCGCCCGGGACCTGCTGTCGCACGTGGACGGAACGGACCCGTTGGACGTCGGGTTCTCGTTGCACAGCTCGCGCGCGGTCTTCGAGCATCGCGCCGTCGTCGTCGGCACGGGCGCAGCGGAGTTGGCGGCCGGTCTGGACGCGCTGGCCCGGGGCGCGGAAGCTCCGGGCGCGGTCTCCGGCCGGGTCGTCGCCGGTTCGACGGGAGCGGTTTTCTCCGGTCAGGGCGCGCAGTGGGCGGGCATGGGTGCCGATCTGCACGCCGCCTTCCCGGTTTTCGCCCGCTCCTTCGACGAGATCACCGAGGAGCTCGCGCCACTGCTGGGCCGTTCCCCGCGCGCGGTGATCTTCGGCGAGACCGGGGACGACGACCTGCTGGACCAGACCCTGCACGCGCAGGCAGGCCTGTTCGCCTTCGAGGTGGCGCTGTTCCGGTTGCTGGAGTCCTGGGGCGCGCGCCCCGACGTCGTGACCGGGCACTCGATCGGTGAGATCGCCGCCGCGCACGTCGCCGGAGTCCTGTCGCTGCAGGACGCCTGCGCGCTCGTGGCCGCCCGCGCCCGGTTGATGCAGCAGCTGCCCGAGGGCGGCGCGATGGTCGCGGTCGGCGCGGCGGAGGACGACGTCCGTTCGCTGCTGTCCGGCGAGGTGGACATCGCCGCGGTGAACGGTCCGGCGTCGGTGGTCGTCTCCGGCGTGACCGACCACGTCCGCGCGGTGCTGGAGCGGTGCGCCGAGCAGGGCTGGCGAACCCGCGAGCTGCGCGTGTCGCACGCCTTCCACTCGTCGCTGATGGAACCGATGCTGGAGGCCTTCGAGGCCGAGATCGGCGGTCTGTCCTTCGCCGAGCCGACCAGCCCGCTCGTGTCCGCAGTGACCGGTGAGCAGATCACCGAAGAGATGTGCGACCCCGTCTACTGGGTCCGGCAGGTGCGCGACACCGTGCGGTTCGCCGACGCGGTCGGCACGATGCGCGAGCTGGGAGTGTCGCGGTTCGCCGAGGTCGGGCCCGACGCGGCGCTGACACCGATGGTCCTGCAGGCCCTCGAGCAGGAGGACAGCAGCACTGCTGCGGCCGCGCCCGTGGCCGTTGCGCTGGGGCGGCGGCAGCAGCCCGAACGCACGACCGCCGTCACCGGCCTCGCCCGGCTGTTCGCGGCCGGGGCCGCCGTGGACTGGGCCGCGTTCTACCGCGACAGCGGCGCGCGTCGGATCGACCTGCCCACCTACCCCTTCCAGCACCAGCGCTTCTGGCTGGATCCCCGCGCGCACCTGGCGGCGTCCTGGCTCGGCGGCGACGTCGGCGGTCTCGCCGCCGCGGGCGTCGACGTGGCGGAGCACCCGCTGCTGGGCGCGGTGGTCGAGCAGCCCGACTCCGACGGCGTGACCTTCACCGGCAAGCTGTCCACCGGTGGACTGCCGTGGCTGGCCGATCACGTGGTGCTCGGTTCGGTGCTGCTGCCCGGAACCGGTTTCGTGGAGCTCGCCGTGCACGCGGCCCAGCGCGTGGACTGCGACGTCGTCGAAGAGCTGACGCTGCGCGCACCACTGGTGATCCCGGAGGACGGCGGCGTCTGGACCCAGGTGGCGGTCGCGGGCGCGGACGAGTCCGGCAGGCGCAGGCTCACCGTGCACGCGCGCCGGAGCACCGAAGCCCCGTGGACGCTGCACGCCGAAGGCGTGGTGGCCCCCGGCGGCGCGGTCCCCGATTTCGACCTCGCCGAATGGCCGCCGCCGCAGGTGCGGCCGATCGAGCTGACCGAGGCCTACGAGCAGCTCGCCGAGGCGGGATACGGCTACGGGCCCGCTTTCCGGGGCATGCGCGCGGCATGGCGCCGCGGCGACGAGCTGTTCGCCGAGATCGCGCTCGCCGAACCGGAGAGCGATGCGGCCTCGCGGTACGGCATCCACCCGGCCGTGCTCGACGCGGCCATGCACGTCTCGCTGGTCGACGCGCAGGACCGCGACGAGGGCGTGTCCCTGCCGTTCGTGTGGAACGGGGTCTCGCTGCACGCGGCCGGAACGTCGTCGGTGCGGGTGCGGATGGTGACTCGCGGGCGGGGAGCCGCCTCGCTGCAGCTCGCCGACGAACTGGGCGCGCCCGTGCTGTCGGTGGACAACCTGGTCGGCCGCGCGGTGACGGCCGAGCAGCTGGGGACCCAGCAGGTCTCCGATTCGCTGTTCGGCCTGGACTGGACGACCCGGCCGCTTCCGGCTCCGGAACCGCTGCGCTGGGCCGTGATCGGCGCCGGGGAGGCCGATTTGGACGCCCCGGCGTTCGGCGACGCGGCCGAGCTGATCGATGCCGCCGGCGAGGACGTTCCGGAGCTCGTCGCCCTGATCTGCCCGCGCAGCGGGGAGAACGCGCCGGACGCGGCCCGAGCGGTCACCGCGGCCGTGCTGGACGCGGTGCAGCGGTGGCTGGCCGACGACCGCTTCAGCGGGTCCCGGCTGGTCGTGGTCACCCGTGGCGCCGTCGCGGTCGGCGAGGAGTCGGCCGACCTCGGACAGGCACCGGTGTGGGGCCTCGTCCGGGCGGCCGAGGCGGAGAACCCGGGCCGGTTCCAGCTGCTGGACGTCGACGACCTCGCGCACGTCCGGGCGGCCAGCTCGGCCGGAGAACCGGAGGCGGCGATCCGCGACGGCGCGCTTCGCCTGCCCCGGCTGACCCGCACCACCGGCGGTTCGGCGGTGCCGGCGCCGCAGGACGGCATCGTGCTCGTCACCGGCGGCACCGGCGGGCTGGGTGAGCTGGTGGCCAGGCACCTGGTCACCGCGCACGGGGTTCGTCACCTGCTGCTGACCAGTCGCCGCGGCCCGGACGCGCCCGGTGCCGAGCGATTGCGCGCCGAACTGGCCGAGCTGGGCGCTTCGGTGCGCATCGCCGCCTGCGACGTCGCCGACCGCGACGCCCTCGCCGAGCTGCTCGAGAGCGTTCCCGCCGAGCAGCCGCTGACCGGAGTCGTGCACGCGGCCGGTGCCACCGACAACGGCGTCGTCGAGTCGGTCACGCCGGAGCGGCTCGACGGGGTGTTCCGCCCGAAGGTCGACGCCGCATGGCACCTGCACGAGCTCACGCGGGACCGCGACCTGTCGATGTTCGTCCTGGTCTCCTCCGCGGGCGGTCTGGTGCTGGCCGCGGGGCAGGCGAACTACGCGGCGGCCAACGTCTTCCTGGACGCCCTCGCCGCGCACCGCCGCGACGCGGGACTGCCCGCGGTCTCGCTGGACTACGGCGTCCTGGACATCGGCGACGGCCTCAGCGCCGGGCTCGCCCAGGCCGACTGGGACCGGATGCGGGAGCAGGGATACCTGCCGCTGTCGGGCGAGGACGGGCTGGCGCTGTTCGACGCGGCGCTGACCGCGGACGCCGCGCAACTCGTGCCGCTGCGGATCTCCCCCGCTGCGATCCGGGCTCGCGAGGGTGAAAACCCGGCGCTGCTGCGCGGTCTCGTGCGCGGTTCGGTGCGTCAGGCCGCGCGGACCTCGCCCATCGCCCGCGAGCTCGCGGGCCTGGACGACGCCGATCGGCGAGCCGCCTTCCTCGAACTGGTGCGCGCCACGGCTGCGGCGGTGCTCGGGCACGAATCGGCGGAAGCCGTGGAGCCCGACCGCGCCTTCCAGGAGCTCGGGTTCGACTCGCTGACCGCCGTCGAGTTCCGCAACCGGCTGGGCGGCGCCACGGGACTGCGGCTGCCCGCCACGCTCGTCTTCGACCACCCGACTCCGGTGGCGGTCGTGGAGCACCTGGACGACGACCTCGGGGGCGTGGCCCGCGCCGAACCGGTTATCCCGAGCCGGAACCCGGACGAGGACGACCCGGTCGCGGTGGTGGCGATGAGCTGCCGCTACCCGGGCGGGGCGATGAGCCCCGAGGGCCTGTGGCAGCTGCTCGTCGACGGCAGCGACGCGATCGGCGAGTTCCCCACCGATCGAGGATGGGATCTGGACCGGATCTTCGACCCCGAACCGGGCAAGGTGGGGCGGACCTACGTGTCGGCGGGCGGGTTCGTCGACGACGCGACCCGGTTCGACCCGGCGTTCTTCGGGATCTCACCGGCGGAGGCGACCCAGACCGACCCGCAGCAGCGGGTGATGCTGCAGGTGGCATGGGAGGCCTTCGAGCGCGCCGGGATGGACCCGCGCTCGCTGAAGGGCAGCCGGACCGGCGTGTTCGCTGGAGTGATGTACCACGATTACGCGCGGGGCACCGACTCCGCCAGCACTAGCGGCGGCAGCCTGGTCTCCGGCCGGGTCGCCTACGCGCTCGGCCTGGAAGGCCCCGCGCTCTCGGTGGACACCGCGTGCTCCTCGTCGCTGGTGTCGCTGCACGTGGCCATGCAGTCGCTGCGCTCCGGCGAGTGCGATCTCGCGCTGGCCGGTGGTGTGACGGTGATGTCCACGCCGGAGGCGTTCACCACCTTCGGTCGGCTGCGCGGGCTGTCGCCGGACGGCCGGTGCAAGGCGTTCTCCGACTCGGCGGACGGGATGGGCTGGTCCGAGGGCGCGGGCGCGCTGGTGCTGGAGCGCCTGTCGGACGCCCGCCGCAACGGGCACCAGGTGCTGGCGGTCGTGCGGGGCAGCGCGGTGAACCAGGACGGGGCGTCGAACGGCCTGACGGCGCCGAACGGTCCCGCGCAGCAGCGGGTGATCCGGCAGGCGCTGAGCAGCGCGGGACTGCAACCCTCCGATGTGGACGCGGTGGAGGGGCACGGCACCGGAACGCCGCTGGGGGACCCGATCGAGGCGCAGGCACTGCTGGCCACCTACGGTCAGGACCGCGAACAACCGCTGCTGCTGGGCGGTTTGAAGTCGAACATCGGGCACGCGCAGGCGGCCGCCGGTGTCGGCGGGGTCATCAAGATGGTGCTGGCGCTGCGCAACGGCGTGCTGCCGAAGACCCTGCACGCCGACGAACCCAGCCAACAGGTCGACTGGTCCGCCGGTGGTGTCCGGCTGCTGACCGAATCGACGCCGTGGCCGGAGGCGAATCGTCCGCACCGCGCCGGGGTGTCGTCGTTCGGGATCAGCGGTACCAACGCGCACGTCATCCTCGAACAGGCGCCGGGTCCCGAGGAGCGGCCCGAGCAGCGGTCCGAGCCTCCGGCGGTGGTTCCGTGGGTCGTCTCGGCCAGGTCGGAGCAGGCCCTGACCGCGCAGGCCGCCAGGCTCCGGTCCGCTGCCGACGAGGACGCCGATCCGGTGGACATCGGCTTCTCGCTGGTGACCTCCCGGACGCTCTTCGAGCACCGGGCCGTCGTGCTGGGAACCGGCCGCGACGAGCTGTGCGGCGCGCTGGACGCGCTGGTCACCGACCGGCCCGGCGGGCACGTGGTGCGCGGTGTCGCGAGAACCGTCGGCAAGACCGCGTTCGTCTTCCCGGGCCAGGGATCGCAGTGGGTCGGCATGGGGCGCGAGCTGCTGGGGCGATCCGCGGCCTTCGACGAGCGGATCGAGGAGTGCGCGGCGGCGCTGGCGCCGTTCGTCGACTGGTCGCTGCTCGACGTGCTCCGGGAGGACGAGGACGCGCCGTCCCTGGAGCGCGTCGACGTGGTCCAGCCGGTGCTGTGGGCGACGATGGTCTCGCTCGCTCACGTGTGGCGCTCGCTGGGCGTGGAACCCGCGGCGGTGGTGGGTCATTCGCAGGGCGAGATCGCCGCGGCGGTGGTCTCCGGGGCGCTGAGCCTGCGGGACGCCGCGCAGGTGGTCGCCCTGCGCAGCCTGGCGGTGGCCGACTCGCTGTCCGGCCGGGGCGGAATGGTCTCGGTCGCGCTCGCCGAGGACCAGGTGCGCGAGCGCCTGGAGCAGTGGGACGAGCGCCTGTCCGTGGCGGTGGTGAACGCGCCGAGCTCCACGGTCGTGGCCGGCGACGACGCCGCGCTGGACGAGCTGGTGGCGGCCTGCGAGAGCGACGGCGTCCGCACCCGCCGGGTCAGCGTCGACTACGCCTCGCACAGCGCGCAGGTGGAAGCCATCCGCGAGCGCGTGCTCGACGACCTCGACGGCATCCGGCCGCGCTCCGGCACCGTGCCGTTCTACTCCACGGTGACCGGCGGCCCGATCGACACGACCGGGCTGGATCCGGACTACTGGTACGCGAACCTGCGGCGGACCGTGCGGTTCGAGCAGGCCACCCGGACGCTGCTGGCCGACGGCTGCGACGTGTTCATCGAGCCCAGCGCGCACCCGGTGCTCACCAGCGGCGTCGAGGAGACGCTGGAGGACGCCGGCCGCGAGGGCGTCGTCCTCGGCTCGCTGCGCCGGGACGAGGGCGGCTGGGCGCAGCTGCTGTCCTCGGTCGCCGAGGCGCACGTCCGCGGGGTGCGGGTGGACTGGGCCGCGTTCTTCGCGGGCACGGGGGCGCGCCGGGTCCAGCTGCCGACCTACGCCTTCCAGCAGCAGCGCTACTGGGAGGACCCGGTCGAACCGGCGACGGCCGCGGATCCGGTGGGAACGGAGCTCTGGGAGCTGGTCGAGGACGGCGATCTGGCGTCGGCGCTGGATCTCGACGCCGATACCGCGGCGGTGGTCGCACCCGCTCTCGCGTCCTGGCGCGAGCGTTCGCGCGCCCAGGCCGCGGTGGACTCCTGGCGCTACCGCGAGAGGTGGACCTCGCTGCCCGTCACCGCCGACGTCGGCCTGCCCGGGACCTGGCTCGCCGTGCTACCGGCGGGTGCCGCGGAGTCGGAGTGGGCGGTGGACGCACTGGAAGCGCACGGCGCCGAGGTGATCCGGCTGGAGCTGGACGACGATTCGGCCGATCCGGCGAGCCTGCTGGCTGATCTGCCGGCCCTGACCGGTGTGGTCTCGCTGCTGGGCCTGGCGGAGACTCCGCATCCGGCGTTCGCGTCTAGCCCGGCCGGCCTGATCTCGACGGTGCGGCTGCTGCGGGCGCTGGGAGAAGCCGGTATCGCAGCTCCGGTGTGGTGCGTGACGCGCGGCGCGGTGTCCACTGGGGAATCCGATGCGCTGCGCAGACCGGTGCAAACCGCACTGTGGGGTCTCGGCCGGGTCGCCGCGCTGGACCTGCCGAGCCGGTGGGGCGGTCTGATCGACCTGCCCGGCGAGCTCGACGACCGCGCCGCGCAGCGCTTCGTCGGCGTGCTCGCGGGCGCCGGTGCCGAGGACCAGGTCGCGGTGCGCTCCTCCGGGGTGTTCGGGCGGCGGTTGTCCCGCGCCCCGCGCGGCGCGCGCCGGGGCGAGTGGCACGCTCGCGGGACCGTGCTGATCACCGGTGGAACCGGTGCGCTCGGCGGGCAGGTGGCGCGTTGGGCGATCGGCCGCGGCGTCGAGCACGTGGTGCTGCTGAGCCGTCGCGGCCCCGAAGCACCCGGTGCCGATCACCTGCACGAGGAGCTGACGGCGCTGGGCGCCCGGGTCACCGTAGAGGCCTGCGACGTCGCCGACCGGGAAGCGCTGGCGGGCGTGCTCTCGCGCATCCCGGACGAGCATCCGCTGCGATCGGTCGTGCACGCCGCCGCGCACGGCGACGGCGAAGCTCCCGTTGACCTGCTGGAGGCCGACGACCTCGATTCCGTGCTGCGGGCGAAGATGACTTCGGCGCGGTACTTGCACGAGCTCACCGCTGATCGCGAGCTGGACGCCTTCGTGCTGTTCTCCTCGGGAGCGGCGAGCTGGGGCAGCGCCGGGCAGTCCGGCTACGCGGCGGCGAATGCGTATCTGGACGGTTTGGCGCAGTACCGGCGGTCGGTCGGCCTGGTGGCGACCTCGATCGCGTGGGGCGCTTGGGCCGATGCCGGGATGGCCACCGATCCGGTGCTGGCCGAGCGGATGCGCAGGCTCGGCGTGCTGCCGATGGATCCGCAGCAGGCGATCCTGGTGCTGCAGCACGCCATCGAGGACGGTTCGACGACCCTCACCGTGACCGATACCGACTGGCAGCGGTTCGCCCCGAGCTTCACGGCCGGTCGGCCGAGCCCGCTGCTGACGGGCGTCCCGGAGGTCCGGGAGGCGCTTTCCGAAGCAGCCGGTGCGGTCGGGGCGGAGGGCGTCTCCGATCTGGAACGGCGGTTGGCCGGTCGCACCGAGGCCGAGCAGGAACGCGTGCTGATCGACCTGGTGCGCGCCGAAGCCGGGAGGGCGCTGGGCTACGCGGAAGCGGGTGAGCTTCCCGTCGACCGCGCGTTCCGCGAGCTCGGGTTCGACTCGGTGACCGCCGTCGACGTGCGCAACCGGCTCAAGGCGGCCACCGGGCTCGCGCTGCCGACCACGCTCGTCTTCGATCACCCGACGGTGCGGGTGCTCGCCGCGCACCTGCGCGACGAGCTGCTCGGTCGCGGCGCGGCCGTCGCGGCTCCGGTCGTCACCGCGGCGTCTTCCGACGACCCGATCGCGATCGTGGGGATGAGCTGCCGGTATCCGGGCGGGGTTTCCTCGCCCGAGCAGCTGTGGGACGTGGTGGCCGAGGGGCGGGACGTGATCTCGAACTTCCCGGCCGATCGCGGCTGGGACCTGGACCGGATGGTCAGCGCCACCTCCCAGGGCGGTTTCCTGGCCGACGCGGCCGCGTTCGACGCGGGGTTCTTCGGGATCTCGCCGCGCGAGGCGCTGGCGATGGACCCGCAGCAGCGGTTGCTGCTGGAGACCTCGTGGGAGGCGCTGGAGCGTTCCGGTGTCGAGGCGTCGTCGTTGCGCGGCACCCGGACCGGTGTGTTCACCGGGACCACCGGCCAGGACTACGGCGACCTGCTGACCACCTCGAGCGCTCGCAAGGACTTCCGGCTCTACGCCACCACTGCCTTCTCAGCGAGCGTGCTGTCGGGCCGCGTCTCCTACCTGCTGGGGCTGGAAGGCCCTGCGGTGACGGTGGACACGGCCTGCTCGTCGTCGCTGGTGGCGATGCACCTGGCAGCGCAGTCCCTGCGGCAGGGCGAGTGCGACCTCGCGCTGGCGGGCGGCGCGCGGGTGATGGCGACGCCGAACGCGTTCGCCGCGTTCACCTGGCAGGGCGGGCTGGCCCCGGACGGCAGGTGCAAGGCGTTCGCCGACGCGGCCGACGGCACGGGCTGGTCCGAGGGCGTCGGCGTCCTCGCGCTGGAGCGGTTGTCGGACGCGGAGCGCAACGGGCACGAGGTGCTGGCGGTGCTGCGCGGTAGCGCGGTGAACCAGGACGGCGCGTCGAACGGGTTGACGGCACCGAACGGTCCGTCGCAGCAGCGGGTGATCCGTCAGACGCTGGCCAACGCCGGGCTGCGAGCGTCCGATGTGGACGTCGTGGAGGCGCACGGCACGGGCACTTCGCTGGGCGACCCGATCGAGGCGCAGGCCGTTCTGGCGACCTACGGGCAGGACCGGGAGCACCCGGTGCTGCTGGGCTCGATCAAGTCGAACATCGGGCACTCGCAGTCGGCGGGTGGCGTCGCCGGTGTGATCAAGATGGTCATGGCCATGCGCCACGGGGTCGTGCCGCGCACGCTGCACGTGGACGAGCCGTCGTCCGCAGTGGACTGGACGACCGGAGCGGTGGAGCTGCCGACCTCGCCGCGGGAGTGGCCGGATGCCGGTCGTGTTCGTCGTGCTGGTGTGTCGTCGTTCGGTGTCAGCGGCACGAACGCGCACGTGATCCTGGAGCAGCCGCCTGCGGCGGATGCACCGGTCGAGGTGCCCGAGGCCGATGTCGAGCCGGTCGTCGAGCCCGCCGCGGTTCCGTGGCCGGTGTCGGCTCGGTCGGAGAACGCCTTGGCGGCGCAGCTGGCGCGGATCGAGGCGTTCGCGCAGGACAACCCCGAGCCCTCAGCGGTCGACATCGGGTCTTCCCTGGCAGGGGCCCGGTCGGTGTTCGAGCACCGGGCGGTGTTGCTGGCTTCGGAGGAAGGGGTCTCGGAACTTGCCTGTGGGGTGGCTGACGAGCGGTCGTTGGGTGTGTTGTTCGCGGGTCAGGGTTCGCAGCGTTTGGGGATGGGCCGGGAGTTGTATGGCCGGTTTCCGGTGTTCGCGGAGGCTTTGGATGCGGTGCTGGGGCATCTTGATTCGGGTGTTCGGGATGTGATGTGGGGCGATGATGCCGAGGTCCTGAATCGGACGGGTTGGGCGCAGCCTGCGTTGTTCGCGGTCGAGGTCGCCCTGTTCCGCCTCGCCG
>NZ_BAAARA010000005.1:0-176445 GCF_039531955.1 Saccharopolyspora halophila | reverse complement strand
GGGAGGGGTGCGGTATCCAGGCTTTTGGTCCTGGATACCGCACCCCTCCCTTCTTTATATGTCTGCGCTCGCTCGGAGATCACCGGCGTGCTCCGCGCTGGGTCCCGGCGTCTTGTCGGTGCCCGGTGAGCTGTAGAATCAGCGGTGGTGGGCCCGGCCCTGTCTCGCAACCCGATCGAACGGGCTGCGCAGGGGGAGGTACGACGTCCCGGGATTTTCGGAGCGGCTGACTGTGATGGTGAAATCCGGCGCGGTGCTTTCATGCCCGGCCGGCGGCGCTCCTCGTCCGCGTGGCTCGCCCTGCTGCCGTCCCCGGCTCGTGGGCCGGAGCGCTGCGCTACGTCTGGTGGACGCCTGCCGAGTTCGGTGAATGGGTCCGTCTACCCTGGTAAGGTCTTGTCTTTTTCTGCTTCAGGAGGTTCGGTGTCCGGTTCCGATGATAGGCGCGGCGACCCACGCCGCGGGGCCGGTGCCGGCCGAGGCGGCCAGGGCGGCCCGCGTCGCAACGACAGCCGCCGCGACGACCGCCGGGACGACCGCGGCGGTCGCGAGGGCGGCCGGTTCAAGGACAACCGGGGGCGCGACGACCGGGCCGGGCGGCCGGACAACCGGGGGCAGGACAAGCGCCGGGATGACCGCGGTCGCGATGACCGGGGTGGCCCTCGCGGCGATAACCGGGACCGCAACTTCCGCCGCGACGACCGCGGTGGTGATCGCGGAGGCAACTTCCGCCGCGACGACCGGCGCGGTGGTGGCCGCGACGATCGCGGCGACCGCCGCGACGACCGCGGTGGTGGCGGTCGCGACGATCGCGGTGGCAACTTCCNGTGGTGGCGGTCGCGACGATCGCGGTGGCAACTTCCGCCGGGACAATCGCGATGACCGTCGCAATGACAATCGCGGTCGCGATGATCGCGGTGGGAATTTCCGGAATCGGGATGATCGTCCGCCGCGTGATCGGGATGACCGTCGGGACAATCGGCGGGATGATCGCGGTGGCAACGCTGGCCGGGATGACCGGCGTGGTGGCGGTCGCGACGATCGCGGTGGCAACGCTGGCCGGGATGACCGGCGTGGTGGCGGTCGCGACGATCGTGGCGGCAACTTCCGCCGGGACAATCGCGATGACCGTCGCAATGACAATCGCGGTCGCGACGATCGGCGCGATGACCGCGGTGGTGGCCGTCGCGACGACCGGGGCGGGAACTTCCGCAAGGACAACCGCGACGACCGTCGCCGGGACGATCGCCCGCCGCGCGACCGCGATGACCGCCGGGACAACCGGCGGGACGATAGCGGTGGCAACGCGGGTCGCAACGATCGGCGCAACGACAAGCGCGACGACCGACGTGGCGGCAAGCGCGACTTCAACAACGACGCCGACCGCAGGCCGAAGGACGCTCCGCGCAAGGAAGAGGCCGAGAAGAAGCCTGCCGAGCCGGAGCTGCCGGAGGGCGCCGAGCCGTCCGAGCTCGACCCGGAGATCCGCCGCGAGCTGCTCGCCCTGCCCAAGGGCAGTGCGGACGTGGTGGCCAAGCACCTGGTCGCGTCCGGGCAACTGCTCGACTCCGAGCCGGAGAAGGCCCTCGAACACGCGCGCTTCGCCCGGCAGAAGGCGTCGCGGATCGCCTCGGTCCGGGAAGCCAACGGGCTGACCGCCTACTTGGCGGGCGAGTGGAACGAGGCGCTGTCCGAGCTGCGCGCCGCGCGGCGCATCGGTGGCGGCCCCGGCCACTTGGCGATCATGGCCGACTGCGAGCGCGCGCTGGGACGCCCGGAGCGCGCCGTGGACGTGGTCCGCAGCGATGAGGCCCGGCAGCTGGAGAAGGACGACGAGATCGAGCTGCGCATCGTCGCGGCAGGTGCTCGCCGCGACCTGGGCGAGGTCGAAGCCTCGGTGGTGAGCTTGCAGACTCCGGAGCTCGACCCGAAGCGCCAGGACCCGTGGAGCGCGCGGCTGTTCTACGCCTACGCCGACAACCTGTTGGCAGCGGGCCGGGAGCGGGACGCCTTCACCTGGTTCGTGCACGCGGCGCACGCCGATGACGACGAGGAAACGGATGCTCCGGACCGGCTCGAGCAGCTGGCGGTGCAGCTGGGCGGCCCGGAGGTCGTCGAGGAGCTCGTCAGCGAGGCCGAAGCGGCCGCCGGCATCGACGAGGACGACGAGGACGAAGAGGACGACGAGGACGAAGACCTATCCGGCGAGGGCGACCTCGACGAGGAAGACCTCGACGAGGACGAGGACGACCTCGACGAAGACCTCGCCGAAGCGAACACCGGCACCGACACCGAAACCGGCGTCGACGGTTCCGACGAGCCGGGAGCCGAGGACGCGGCCGAAGGGGGCGGGCAGAGGTAGTGAGCGCGACGTTGCGCGACGGCCACGATGCCGTGCTGCTGGATCTCGACGGCACGGTCTACCGCGGTGGTGAAGCCGCTCCCGGCGCCCTCGAGGCGATCGGGGAGCTGCACCGCCGGGGCGTGGCGGTCCGCTACGTCACGAACAACGCCTCCAAGCCCGCGCGGGCAGTGGTCGATCACCTCGCCGGATTCGGCTTGGACGCCGAGGTCGGCGAGGTGAGCACCAGTGCTCAGGCGGGCGCCGCGGTGCTCGCCGACAAGCTCGCCGAGAAGTCGCGGGTGCTCGTCGTCGGCGCGCCCGCGCTGGAGTCCGAAGTGGAGCGCGTCGGCCTGACGCCGGTGCGGGAATTCGCCGATGAGCCGGTGGCCGTCGTGCAGGGCCTGTTCGCCGAGCTGACCTACCGCGATTTCGCGGAGGCCTGCCTGGCCGTCCGCGCCGGTGCGCTGTGGGTCGCCTGCAACGCTGATCGCACGCTGCCCACCGAGCGCGGGCTCCTCCCCGGCAACGGTGCGCTGGTCGAGCTGCTGCGCGCGGCCACCGATCAGGACCCGCTGGTGGCGGGCAAGCCGGAGCGTCCGCTACTGGACCGCGCGGTCGCTTCGGCCGGTGCCGGTGCTCCGCTGATGGTCGGCGATCGTCTCGACACCGACATCGCGGGCGCGGTCAAGGCGGGGATGCCCTCGTTGATGGTGCTCACCGGGGTGAGCACCCCGCGCGACCTGGTTGAAGCCGTCCCGGAAGAGCGACCCACGCACGTCGCCGCCGATCTTCGCGGCCTGCACGAGCTCGGCGACGACCTCGCCATCGCCGAGCAGTCGACCTGGTCGGTGCGGGCCGACGGTGCTGCGCTGGAGCTGTCCGGGCACGGCGACGAACTCGCCGCCTTGCGCGCGCTGTGCGCGGCGAGATGGGCGGCGGGAGCCGGCCCGGTCGCGCTGCGCGCCGCCGATGATCGTGCGCGGGCGACGCTGCGGTCGTTGGAATTGGACTGACCGGGCAGGATCGGCCCGCTCCTGTTCGGCTAGCGTTGGATCAGCACATGATCGAGGGGAGCTACCCGCCATGACCTCTCCGGAGCCGCAGGCACCCAATCCGGGCATGCTGGCGCGCCAGGCCGACGACGGCCAGTCCGCGATCGACGCGATCGAGGCGGCGGTCGCCGACCTCGGCCAGGTGGGCGAACTGCCCGTCACCGAACACGTGCAGCGCTTCGAAGCGGTGCACACCGCGCTCACCGAGGCCTTGTCGAAGGCCGACCAGCTGCAGTCCACGAACACCAACCGGAGTTGAACAAGTGCCACGCAGGGCACGGCTGGATGCCGAACTGGTGCGCCGCGGTCTGGCGCGGTCCAGGGATCACGCGAGCGAACTGGTCGCTTCGGGCCGGGTGAAGGTCAAGGGCATGGTGGCCCGCAAGTCCGCCACCGCCGTGGAGACCGATGCCCCTGTGCTGGTCACCGAGGACGTCGACGACCCGGGCTGGGCCTCGCGCGGCGCGCACAAGCTGCTCGGCGCGCTGGAGGCCTTCGAACCGGAGGGCCTGTCGGTCGCGGGCAAGCGCTGCCTGGACGCGGGCGCGTCCACCGGCGGTTTCACCGACGTGCTGCTGCGCCGCGAGGCCAGCGAGGTCGTGGCGGTCGATGTCGGCTACGGCCAGCTGGTCTGGAAGTTGCAGACCGACGAGCGCGTGCTGATCCGCGACCGCACCAACGTGCGCGCGCTGACCCCGGAGGACGTCGGAGGGCCGGTCGACCTGGTGGTCGGCGACCTGTCGTTCATCTCGCTGAAGCTGGTGCTGCCCGCGCTGGTGGCGTGCACCGGCGACTCCGCCGATCTGGTACCGATGATCAAACCGCAGTTCGAGGTGGGCAAGAAGCGGCTAGGCTCGGGTGGCGTGGTGCGAGACGCGGCGTTGCGGACCGATGCGGTGCTCGAGGTCGTGGCTTTCGCCGCCGAGCACGGTCTGGGCCTGCGCTCGGTGGTGGCCAGTCCGCTGCCCGGACCGTCCGGCAACGTCGAGTACTTCGCGTGGCTGCGGCCCGATGCCGATACCGACCCCGAACGGGCCCGGGAACTGGTCACCGCCGCGGTGGAGCGAGGTCCGCAGAGTTCGACGAAGCATTGATCCCGGGGCACCGGGGCAAGGGGAGTGGGAGTTGACTCGACGGGTGCTGTTGGTGGTGCACACCGGCAGGCAGCACAACATGCGGACCGCCGAGAAGGTCGCGGGCCAGCTGCTCGCGGCGGGCCTGCTGGTGCGGGTCCTGTCCGAAGAGGTCCCGGAGCTGAGCAACGACTGCTACTACAGCGAGGTCGTCGAATCCGGCCCGGACGCCGCTGTGGGCACCGAGCTGGTGCTGGTGCTCGGCGGCGACGGCACCTTGCTGCGCGCCGCCGAGCTCGCGCGGCCTGCCGGGGTGCCGGTGTTCGGCGTGAACCTCGGGCGGGTCGGTTTCCTGGCGGGCGCCGACTCGGATGCGCTCGACGAAGCGCTGGAAGCGGTGGTGGAGCGCCGCTACCACGTCGATGAGCGGATGACCATCGAGGTCACCGCCAAGCTCGACGGCGAGGTGCTCGCCCGCACCTGGGCGCTCAACGAGGCCAGCGTGGAGAAGAGCAGCCGGGAACGGATCCTGGACGCCGTGGTGGAGGTCGACGAGCACCCGCTCTCGGCCTTCGGCTGCGACGGCGTGCTGGTGTCGACTCCGACCGGTTCCACCGCCTACGCGTTCTCCGCCGGTGGCCCGGTGGTGTGGCCGCAGGTCCAGGCGCTGCTGGTGGTTCCGAGCAACGCCCACGCGCTGTTCTCCCGGCCGTTCGTCGTGGACAAGGACTCGGTGGTCGCCCTGGAGGTCGATCAGCACGGTCACCACGCGGTCGTGACCTGCGACGGCCAACGTCATATCGATCTTCCTCCGGGCGCTCGGGTCGAGATCGTCGCGGGCGAGAAGCCGGTTCGGCTCGTCCGCCTGCACGACACCCCGTTCACCGATCGGCTGGTTCGCAAGTTCGAACTGCCCGTCCAGGGCTGGCGAGGGCCGGTGAAGGACTGACCGGCGCGGGCAACGGGCGGAGAACGATGCGGTGGTGATCGCCGCAGTGGGGGTGGATCGGGCGTCTCGGGTCGATAGGGTGCAGGTTGTGTTGGCGGAGATGCGTATCCAGGGACTGGGCGTCATCGACGACGCCACGCTCGCACTGCACTCGGGTCTGACGGTGGTCACCGGTGAGACGGGCGCGGGCAAGACGATGGTGGTCACCGGACTGCACCTGCTCGGTGGCGGTCGGGCGGACGCGTCTCGGGTCCGCAGCGGTGCGCAGCGCGCGGTCGTCGAGGGCCGGTTTCAGACCACGCCCGATTCCGCTGCGGTCAAGGTGGCCTCCGATGCCGGGGCCGAACCCGATGACGACGGCGGCTTGATCGCGCTGCGGACGGTCAACGCCGACGGGCGTTCCCGCGCGCACCTCGGCGGTCGTTCGGTGCCCAACGCGGTGCTGGCCGAACTGTCCGAGCAGGTGCTCGCGGTGCACGGGCAGAACGATCAGCTGCGGTTGGTGCGGCCAGGAGAGCAGCGCTCGGTGCTGGATCGCTTCGCGGGCGATCCGGTGCTGCGGGTGCTGGCCGATTACCAGCGGGTGCGCGCCGAATGGGCCGAGGCGGTCCGCGAGCTCACCGAACGCACCGAGCGCTCCCGCGAGCTGGCTCGCGAGGCGGACATGCTGCGGCACGGGCTCTCCGAGATCGAGGCGGTCAACCCGGAGGCGGGCGAGGACGCCGCGCTGGTCGAGGAGGCGCGCAGGCTGGCCGACGCGGACGAGCTCCGCGAGGTCGCGAGCGGGGCGCAGCACGCGCTCTCCGGCTCGGCGGACGGCGATTCGGACGCGCCGGGTGCGATCGGCCTGGTCGGCGAGGTTCGCCGCCGCCTGTCCTCCTCCGAGGATCCCGTGCTGCGCGATCTCGAACCGCGGGTGGCCGAGGCCGCGGCCGTGCTGGCCGACGTCGGCGGCGAACTCGGGAGCTACCTCGACAAGCTCGACGCGGACCCGGCGCGCCTGGAGCAGGTGCTGGCCCGCCAGGCCGAGCTCAAGCAGCTCACCAAGAAGTACGCGGCCGACGTGGACGGCGTGCTCGCCTGGGCCGAGGACGCCCGCGCCAAGCTGTCCAAGATGGACACCTCGGAGGAGGCGCTGGCCGAGCTGGCCGCTCGCCGGGACGAGCTGGCCCAGCAGGTCGCGGAGTACGCCGAGCAGCTCAGCGCCGCTCGTGCCGAGGCCGCTGGCCGTCTGGCCGAGGCGGTCTCCGAGGAGCTGTCCGGGTTGGCGATGGCGCAGGCGCAGCTGCAGGTCGTCGTGCAGCCCAAGGAGGCCGACCCCTCCGACGCCGCTGCGCTGTCGGTCGGCGGGAAGACGGTGCACGCGGGCCCGGACGGCATCGACGAGGTCGAGCTGCAGCTGATCGCGCACTCCGGGGCTCCCGCGCTGCCCATCCACAAGGGCGCCTCCGGCGGTGAGCTCTCCCGCGTGATGCTGGCGCTGGAGGTCGTGCTGGCCGACGCGGACACCGTGCCCACGCTGGTCTTCGACGAGGTCGACGCCGGTGTCGGTGGACGTGCCGCGATCGAGATCGGCAGGCGGCTGGCCAGGCTGGCGCGCACCCACCAGGTCGTGGTCGTCACGCACCTGCCGCAGGTGGCCGCCTTCGCCGATCAGCACCTGGTGGTCGACAAGGGGCAGGACAGCGGCACGACCCGCAGCGATGTGCGCCTGGTCGCCGAGGAGCAGCGGGTCGTCGAACTCGCCCGGATGCTCGCCGGGATGGATTCCACCGAGACCGGTCGCGCGCACGCCGAGGAGCTCCTGGAGACCGCGAACACCTACAAGCTCACCCAGCAGAAGTTCGGGCGTCGCGGCAAGAAGGGCACGTCCTAGGTGTACTGCTGCGGGACTGCTTCGCGCGGCGGTGCGCGTCGAGACCCGCGCTCGAAGCAGCGGTTCCGTCGCATTCCGGAACAGGTCTCGGAGCTGATCCGGGAGCGCTCCCGGACGGGCGTTGGGCCGGACGGATCAGTTCCCGTTGCGGTATCCGCCGGAGCTGTCACGGCGTGGCGGAGCAACAACCGGTGATCGGTTTGTCACCATCGGCGCATGAAAATCAGCGGTCTGCTGACTCGCCAGCAGGAGGACCTGCCCGGACTCGCCGGGGTGGCCCGGGTGGAGCGGCGCTCGGGCGATCTGCCGCGCCGCGTCCGCACCGGTGACATCGCGGTCATCGATCACGCCGATCTCGATCGCCGTTCCGCCGAAGCGCTGCTGTCGGCCGGGGTCACCGGGGTGGTCAACGCGGCGCCGTCGATCTCCGGGCGTTACCCGAACCTCGGTCCCGAGGTGCTCATCGCCGCGGGCATCACGCTCATCGACGGCGTCGGGCCCGAGGTGCTGCACCAGGTCAAGGACGGCGGCAAGATCCGGCTGCACGAGGGCGGGATCTTCGTCGGGGACAAGGAGATCGCGCGCGGTGTCGAGCAGGACGCCGATTCGATCGCCGATCAGCTCATCGAGGCCAAGGCCGGCATGTCCACGCAGCTCGAGGCGTTCTCGGCCAACACCATCGAGTTCCTGCGCACCGAGCGGACGCTGATCCTCGACGGCGTCGGCGTGCCCGAGCTGTCCGGTTCGCTGGAGGGGCGGCAGGTGCTGGTGGTGGCTCCGGGCTACGAGCACACCGACGACCTGCGCAACCTCAAGCGCTACATCCGCGAGTACCGGCCGGTGCTGGTCGGGGTCGAGGGCGGTGCCGAGAGCCTGCGCAAGGCCGGCTACCAGCCCGACGTCATCGTCGGCGACCCGGAGACCATGGGCACCGACACGCTCAAGTGCGGCGCCGAACTGGTCATCCCCGCGCACCTGGACGGGCACGCGCCCGGCCTGGAGCGCATCCAGGACCTGGGCGTGGGCGCGGTGACCTTCCCGGCCTCGGGCAATCCCGAGGACCTCGCGCTGCTGCTCGCCGACGCGCACAAGGCCGATCTGGTGGTCACGGTCGGTTTCCAGGCCACGCTCAGCGAGTTCCTCGACCGCGGGCGCTCCGGTTCCATCCCGTCGACGTTCCTGACCCGGCTGCGATTGGGCAGCAAGGTCATCGACGGGCGCGCGGTGGCGACGCTGCAGCGCAGCCGGACACCGATGTCGGCCGTGGTGCTGCTGGTGCTCGCGGTGCTGCTGGTCGTCGGCGTCGCGCTGGTCATCTCCGGACTCGGCAGCGCTCTGCTGGACATGATCGTCGAGGCCTCCGGTGGAGCCGGGACCTACTTCAAGGGGCTGTTGCCGTGATCTCCGTGCGCTATCACATCGTCTCGATCGCCTCGGTCTTCCTGGCGCTGGCCGTCGGGGTGGTGCTGGGTTCCAGCTCGCTGTCCGGGCGCCTGCTGGAGGGCGTCGGCGACCAGAAGGAGCAGCTGCAGCAGCGGGTCGACCGGCTCAGCGACCAGCGCGACGACCTGCGGGCGCAGGTCGCCACCTCCGACCGCTTCGACCGCTCGATCGCCCCGATGGCGGTCAGCGGCCAGCTGGACGGGCGCAGCGTGGTGCTGATCAGCTCCGCCGACGTTCCCGACGCAGAGCGGGACGCGGTCGCCCAGCTGCTGCGCGACTCGGGTGCGGACATGACCGGGCAGGTGCACCTGGGAGAAGCGCTGTCCGACCCGGAGCGCGCCTCGTCGCTCGAGGGCGTGCTCCCGCAGCTGCTGCCCGCCGGTGTGCAGTTGCCCACCGCGGCCGATCCGGGAACCCAGGCCGGCGGCCTCATCGGGCCGCTGAGCCTGCTCAAGCCCGATGGTCAGCCGCAGGTCGGCGAGGAGGCTCGCGCGGCGGCCTTCGCGGGTCTGTCCGACGGCGGTTTCGCCGCGGCATCGCCGGGCCTGCGCCCCGCGCAGCTGGCGGTGGTGCTCACCGGCGGTCGCCAGGACGGCGAGAACGCGGGCGACAAGGCCGCGATCCTGGCCCGCTTCGCCAGGCAGATCGACGCCGCGGGGCAGGGCGCCGTGCTGGCCGGGACCAGCGGTTCCGCCGCTGGCACCGGCGCTGTCGGCGTGGCTCGTGCGGACCCGGCCATCACCTCGAGCCTGTCCACCGTCGACAACGCCGACACCGGAGCCGGGCGAGTGGCTGTCGTGCTGGCCGCGCGCGAGCAGGCGGACCGGAAGGCCGGGCAGTACGGTGTTGCGAGCTCGGCGCAAGGTCCGGTCCCGGACACGCGCGGCTGAGCACGGCGCGCCCGCCGCGGTGCCGAGCGGGTGTGCGCGGAGTGGCCGGTATTGACCTGTCGGTAGCCACTGGACGGCGGTTGACCCTGCCGGTCCGGAGGTTCTCGTTTCGGGTGGGTCTCGGTGCGGGGCCCGGTGGTCGTGCGTTAGGCTGGAATTCCGTGGGAGCGACGGATCCAGCCGTCCTGCCAGCGCAGAGATTCCAGCCAGGCGACGGCTTGACCACGGGGAGCTTTTGTTGGTGCCGCAAGCACGCACGATTAAGCACGTTTTCGTAACGGGGGGCGTGGCCTCTTCGTTGGGGAAGGGGCTCACGGCTTCGAGCCTGGGCGAACTGCTCACCTCCCGCGGGCTGCGGGTGACCATGCAGAAGCTCGATCCCTACCTCAACGTGGATCCGGGCACGATGAACCCGTTCCAGCACGGCGAGGTGTTCGTCACCGAGGACGGTGCCGAGACCGACCTGGACATCGGTCACTACGAGCGCTTCCTCGATCGGGCTCTGACCAAGAACGCCAACGTCACCACGGGCCAGGTCTACTCCGCGGTGATCGCCAAGGAGCGCCGCGGCGAGTACCTGGGTGACACGGTGCAGGTCATCCCGCACATCACCGATCAGATCAAGGCCCGCATCCGGGCGATGTCCGAACCGGACGAGGACGGCCGCACGCCGGACGTGGTGATCACCGAGGTCGGCGGCACGGTCGGCGACATCGAGTCGCTGCCGTTCCTGGAGGCCTGCCGCCAGGTCCGCCACGACGTCGGCCGGGACAACTGCTTCTTCCTGCACGTCTCGCTGGTGCCCTTCCTGGCGCCCTCGGGCGAGCAGAAGACCAAGCCGACCCAGCACTCGGTGGCCGCGCTGCGCAACATCGGCATCCAGCCCGACGCGCTGGTCTGCCGCGCCGACCGCGACCTGCCCGAGGACACCAAGCGCAAGATCGGCCTGATGTGCGACGTCGACACCGAGGGCGTGGTGGCCTGCCCGGACGCGCCGTCGATCTACGACATCCCGAAGGTGTTGCACGCCGAGGGCCTGGACGCCTACCTGGTGCGTCGCCTCGGGTTGCCGTTCCGCGACGTCGACTGGTCGGTGTGGGGCGATCTGCTCGACCGGGTGCACAACCCCTCCGAGAAGGTCCGCATCGCGCTGGTCGGCAAGTACGTCGACCTGCCGGACGCCTACCTGTCGGTCACCGAGGCGCTGCGCGCGGGCGGGTTCGCCCACCGCGCCAAGGTGGAGATCTCCTGGGTCGGTTCGGACACCTGCGAGACCGAGGCGGGCGCCGCGCAGGCGCTGTCGGGCATGGACGGCGTGCTGATCCCGGGCGGCTTCGGCGTGCGCGGCATCGAGGGCAAGCTCGGTGCGATCCGCTACGCCCGCGTCAACGGCATCCCGCTGCTGGGGCTGTGCCTGGGCCTGCAGTGCATGGTCATCGAGACGGCGCGCTCGCTGGCCGGTCTGGATCGGGCCAACTCGACCGAGTTCGAGGAGCCCTGCCAGCACCCGGTGATCAGCACGATGGCCGACCAGCACGACGTGCTCTCCGGGGACCGCGACATGGGCGGCACCATGCGGCTGGGGTCGTACCCGGCGAAGCTGGGCGAGGACACCATCGTGGCCGAGGCCTACGGCAGCTCCGAGATCGCCGAGCGGCACCGGCACCGCTACGAGGTCAACAACGCCTACCGGGAGCAGCTGAGCAAGGCCGGTCTGGTCTTCTCCGGCACCTCCCCGGACGACCGCTTGGTCGAGTTCGTGGAGCTGGCGCGCGAGGTGCACCCGTTCTTCGTGGGCACCCAGGCGCACCCGGAGCTCAAGAGCCGCCCGACCCGCCCGCACCCGCTTTTCGCGGCGTTCGTCAAGGCCGCGGTGGACTACCAGGCGGCCGAGCGCCTGCCGGTCGAGCTGGAGAGCTTCACCGAGCCGGCCAACGCCTGAGCGGTCGATCCGCTGCACGAACGGGCTCCCTCGCGGCGAGGGAGCCCGTTCGTGCTCTTCCGCCGGTCGGGACGTTGTTTCTCACCACACCGAGTCGCCGGAGGCTCCGCCGATCTAGGGTGGAGGCGTGGACACGACGGGTAGCGGGGTCGCGAGAACCGACGGAGAGCACGAATTCACCACGCTGGCCAGCGACGACGTCTACGTCGGCCGGATCCTGGCGTTGCGGGCCGACGATGTCGGCATGCCCGGTGGCGGCCGCGCGCGCCGGGAGGTCGTCGAGCACTTCGGTGCGGTGGCCGTCGTCGCGCTCGACGAGCACGACCGGGTCGTGCTGATCCACCAGTACCGCTACCCGCTGGGCCGCCGGTTGTGGGAGCTGCCCGCCGGGCTGCTCGACGTCTCCGGGGAGGAGCCCGTGCGCACCGCGCAGCGGGAGCTGGCCGAGGAGACCGGCTGCTCGGCCTCGGAGTGGTCGGTGCTGGTCGACGTGGCCACCTCGCCCGGGTTCACCGACGAGTGCGTGCGCGTCTTCCTTGCCACCGGTCTCTCCGAGGTGCTGCGCCCGGATGCGGTCGGCGATGAGGAGGCCGACCTGGTGATCAACCGTCTGCCGCTGGCCGAGGCCGTGCGACTGGCGCTTTCCGGCGAGATCGTCAACGGTCCCGCGGTGGCCGGGCTGCTGGCCGCGCAGGCCGTGCGCGACGGCGTCGCGGATACGCGCCCGCCGGACGCGCCCTGGACCGACCGGCCGACCCGGTTCGGGGCCCGGTGAAGGGCTTCGAGGAGCTGCCGCCGCGATTGCGCACGGCCGTCGGGGAATACCTCGACCACCTCGCGGTCGAGCGCGGAACCGCGCGCAGCACCCTGGATTCCTACTCCCGCGACCTGCGTCGTTACGTGGAATTCCTCGCCGCGCAGGGGATTTCCGGGCTCGACGAGGTGCGCACCGGCCACCTGGCGGAGTTCCTGACCCGGATGCGCGAGGGGGTCGAGGGACGCCCGCCGATGGCGCCGTCCTCGGCCGCGCGCGCACTGGTCGCCGCGCGGGGCTTGCACCGGTTCGCGCACGCCGAGGGACAGCTTCCGGTCGACGTCGCCCGCGAGGTCGCGCCGCCGAGCCCGCCGAAGCGGTTGCCCAAGGCGCTGTCCGTGCACGACGTCGGCAAACTGCTGGAGCACGCCGGCGGCGACGACCCGCGCGGACTGCGCAGCCGCGCGCTGCTGGAAGTGCTGTACTCCACGGGCGCGCGCATTTCCGAGGCCGTCGGCCTGGATCTCGACGACATCGACAGCGCCGACCGCACCGTGCTGCTCGACGGCAAGGGTGGCAAGCAGCGTCTCGTGCCGATCGGGCGTCCGGCGCTGGAGGCGCTGCACGCCTACCTGGTGCGCGCCCGGCCGGGTCTGCTCGCTCGCGGGCGCGGGAGCGCGGCGGTCTTCCTCAACTCCCGCGGCACCCGGCTTTCCCGGCAGAGCGCCTGGAACGCGCTGAAAACCGCGGCCGAGCGCGCGGGGATCGAGTCGTCGGTCTCGCCGCACGTGCTGCGGCATTCCTTCGCCACCCACCTCATGGAAGGCGGTGCCGACGTTCGCGTCGTCCAGGAGCTGCTCGGCCATGCCTCGGTGACCACCACGCAGGTGTACACGCTGGTCACCGTCAACACCTTGCGGGAGGTCTACGCCACGGCGCACCCGCGCGCGCACCTTTCGGGGTGATGTTGCACGCGAGATCGCGACTTCCGCATGCGGGCACGGCGAACAACGGGTAGAGCTTGATCACAAGAGGATCACGTGATCCTCGCACGCAAATTCCGACACCACGGCGAGGCACGTTGCCGCAGGTCGTTAATGCCACTTAGGCTGCGATCGATCGCCACCGGTACCTAAGGAGTCAGATCGCCATGTCGATGCCGCAACCCTCCGCCGCAGGGCGGCCCCGGGGCGCGGTCGACCTGAGCATCGCCCCCGAGACGACGGGCCGGGAGAGCGACGAGCACGCGCACTCCCGCAGCCTCGGTCCGACCGGCAGGCCGCGTCGGCACATCCCGGAACCGCCCCTGCTGGACCAGCACGGACCGGCTTCGGTGCTGGCGATGTGCAATCAGAAGGGCGGCGTAGGGAAGACCACGTCGACGATCAACCTCGGGGCCGCGCTGGCGGAGTACGGGCGCCGCGTGCTGTTGGTGGATTTCGACCCGCAGGGCGCGCTTTCGGTCGGCTTGGGCGTTCAGCCGCACCAGCTCGACCAGACCATCTACAACGTGATCATGGAGCGGTCGGTGAGCATGTCCGACGTGGTGCGCCGCACCACGGTCGAGGGCATGGACCTGCTGCCCAGCAACATCGACCTGTCCGCCGCCGAGGTGCAGCTCGTCGCCGAGGTCGGCCGGGAGCAGACGCTGCAGCGCGTCCTGTTCCAGGCGATGAAGGAGTACGACTACATCCTCGTCGACTGCCAGCCCTCGCTGGGTCTGCTCACGGTCAACGCGCTGGCCGCCTCGGACGGCGTGATCATCCCGCTGGAGTGCGAGTTCTTCAGCCTGCGCGGGGTGGCCCTGCTGATCGACACCATCGAGAAGGTCCGCGAGCGGCTCAATCCCAAGCTGGAGATCAGCGGGATCCTGGCGACCATGTTCGATCCGCGCACGCTGCACTCCCGCGAGGTGATGCAGCGCGTCGTGGAGGCATTCGGCGACATCGTGTTCGACTCGGTGATCAACCGGACGGTCCGCTTCCCCGAGACCACCGTGGCAGGTGAACCGATCACCAGGTGGTCCCCGCGTTCGGCCGGTGCGCAGGCATACCGGGAGCTCGCCCGCGAGGTGATCGCTCGATGACCCGACGGGTCGCCCTGCCCGGAGCAGCCGAATTGTTCCGTACTACTGTTCCTCGGACGGATCAGCACGCCGAATCGCGACCGGAACCCCCGGCCGAGCAGCCCGCCGCGGACGAGCGGGCGATTGCCAAGCGGTCGGGTTCCGGACGGCGCAAGCACGATTCGAAGATCACCGTGTACGTGGCGGACGAGGAGTTGCTGAGGTTGGAGCAGGCCCGGCTGGCGCTGCGCGCGGAGCACGGCATCGCCGTGGACCGCGGGCGCGTGGTGCGCGAGGCGGTGGCGGTGCTGCTCGCCGACTTCGAGGAGCAAGGCGCGGACTCGGTTCTGGTCAGGCGCCTGCGGGAGTCCGGCGAGTGACCGATGCTCCCACCCCTGACGCCGACATCACTCCGCCGGAGACCGCCGACCCGGAGACGGCGTCGTCAAGCGATTCCGATGGCGGCTCCGAGGGCGGCGACAGCAAGTTCACCGTCCGGCTGGAGAACTTCGAGGGCCCGTTCGACCTGCTGCTGCAGCTGATCTCGCAGCACGAGCTCGACGTGACCGAGGTGGCGCTGCACAAGGTCACCGATGAGTTCATCGCCTACACCCGTGCGCTCGAGCAGACCGACCTGGACGAGACGACCGAGTTCCTGGTCGTCGCCGCGACGCTGCTCGACCTCAAGGCCGCGCGGTTGCTCCCGGCCGCCGAGGTGGAGGACGAGTCCGACCTCGCGCTGCTGGAGGCTCGCGACCTGCTGTTCGCGCGACTGCTGCAGTACCGCGCCTACAAGCAGGTCGCGGCGCTGTTCGGCGAGCTGGAGGCGGGAGCGCTGCGCCGCTACCCGCGTTCGGTGTCGGTGGATGAGCGCTTCGAGAACCTGCTGCCGGAAGTGGTGATCGGCGTCGATCCGGGGAAGTTCGCCGAGGTCGCCGCGTCGGTCTTCCGGCCGAAGCCACCGCCGGAGGTGTCCCTCGACCACCTCCACCAGCACGGTGTCTCGGTGCGCGAGCACGCCGCGCTGCTGCGGGTGCGGCTGGCCGAGAAGGGCAGCATGACGTTCACCGAGATGGTGGCCGACTGCGGGCACACCATCGAGGTCGTCGCCCGGTTCCTGGCGCTGCTGGACCTGTACCGGGAGCAGGTGGTGCAGTTCGAGCAGGACGGCCCGCTGGGAGAGCTGCAGGTGCAGTGGGCGGGCGGCAGCCTCGAAGAGGCCCGCGCCGAGGCCGAGGCGCAGCGTGTCAGCCAGGACGAGGAGGAGTACGGGTGAGCGAGCCGGAAGGCCGGGCGGCGCAGTCCCAGGCGGTTGAGCCGGACGCCGCGGACGCGGTGCGAGACACCGCCGAGGCGCGGGGGCCGGCCGAGAGCGCGCCCGGGGCAACGGCGTCCGAGACGGACGAGGACCAGGCCGCGGAGGTCTCCGCGGACTCGCCGATCGCAGCCGCGGAGGCGCACCGGGCCGCTGCCGACGGCGGTCCGGAGTCGGTTTCCGGACCGGATGCCGCTCCTGCCGGGGCCGAGTCGGACGTCACCGATGACGCCGAGCCGGACGACGCCGACGACGCCGACGACGCCGCCGACTCGGCGGCCGAGACCTCCGGTGCGCCGGACCTCACCTCCGATGACGCCCTCGACGCCGCGCTGGAGGCGCTGCTGCTCGTCGTGGACATCCCGGCGGGCGAGGAGCTGCTGGCGAGCACCCTCCAGCAGCCCGTGGCGCGGGTGCGCACCGCGTTGCACCGGCTGTCCGCCTCCTACGCGGAGCACGAGCGCGGCCTGGACCTGCGCAGGATCGGCGACGGCTGGCGCTTCTACACCCGCGAGAAGTACGCGGCCTACGTCGAGCGCTACCTCCTCGACGGGCAGCGCACGAAGCTGACCCGCGCCGCGCTGGAGACGCTCGCGGTCATCGCCTACCGGCAGCCGGTCACCCGCGCCAAGGTGTCAGCGGTACGGGGTGTGAACGTTGACGGCGTTGTCCGTACCCTGGTAGGGCGCGGCCTGATTGAAGAGGTCGGCACCGACCCGGAGACGGGCGGCACCCTCTACTGCACGACCGAGCTGTTCCTGGAACGGCTGGGGCTTTCGTCGCTGAAGGACTTGCCGCCGCTCGCACCCCTGTTGCCCGAAGTGGATTCGATCGATGACGTCTGAACGCCCTGCCCCGTACAAAGCCGCGAACCAGGAAGGGGAGCGCCTTCAGAAGGTGCTGTCCCGCGCCGGCGTCGCGTCGCGGCGTGCGGCCGAGGAGATGATTCTCGAAGGCCGCGTCGAGGTCAACGGCGAGCACGTCCTGGAGCTCGGCACCCGCGTGGACCCGGAGACCGCGGTCATCCACGTCGACGGCTCGCGGGTGATGGTCAACAACAACCTGACGCACCTCCTGCTGAACAAGCCGACCGGCATCCTGTGCACCATGTCCGACGACAAGGGCCGGCCGTGCATCGGTGACTACCTGCGCGAGCGCCAGGGCAAGCTGTTCCACGTCGGACGGCTGGACCAGGACACCGAGGGCCTGTTGCTGATCACCAACGACGGCGAGCTGGCCAACCGGCTGACCCACCCCTCCTACGAGGTTCGCAAGACCTACATGGCCGAGGTCGTCGGCCCGATCCCGAAGGACCTGGGCAAGCGGTTGCGCGACGGCGTCGAGCTGGACGACGGCCTGGCCAAGGTGGACAGCTTCAAGCTGGTCGACACCAACCAGAACAAGGCCCTGGTGCAGCTCGTGCTGCACGAGGGGCGCAAGCACATCGTGCGCCGCCTGCTCAAGCACGTCGGCCACCCGGTCGAGCGCCTGGTCCGCACCCGCATCGGCGACATCCAGCTGACCTCGGAGCGGCCGGGTGCCATCAGGCCCCTCAACCGGCAAGAGGTCGGCTCCCTCTACAAGATCGTCGGCATGTGACGTCAGCGGGCGACAGTTTTGCCTAAAACTGCAAGGACATTCGGGCGCTGAGGCCGCACAGTTTTAGGCAAAACTGTCACGCCGCTCTCGCGCGGTGCTGGGATTGGTCAAGCGGTCTTGGTGCGGGGTTTGCCGGGGAGCAGTTTGCGGGCGAGCGGTTCCACCACTCGGGCGGCCATCGGGCCCAGGATCGCCATCAGCAGGACGTAGGCCGTGGCCAGGGCGGCCAGTTCGTCCTGGACCGCGCCCGAGGTGACCGCCAGGCCTGCGATGACGATGGAGAACTCGCCGCGTGCCACCAGGGCCGCGCCCGCGCGCAACCTGCCCATCCGGGCCACGCCCTGCATGCGGGCGGCGATCCAGCCGGTGAGCATCTTCGTCGCGCTGGTCACCACGGCCAGGGCCAGGGCCACCGCGAGCACCGGCGGGATCTGGCGGGGATCGGTGTTGAGGCCGAAGACCACGAAGAACAGCGCTGCGAACAGGTCGCGCAGCGGCTCCAGCATCCGGGTCGCGTTCTGGGCGGTGGATCCCGAGATCGCGATGCCCAGCAGGAACGCCCCGACAGCGGCCGAGACCTGCAGCTGCGAGGCGAGGCCGGCGACCAGCAGCGCGGCTCCCAGCAGCCGCAGCAGGAACACCTCGGGATCCGGGCTGTCCACGACGGCCGAGACGTACTTGCCGAAGCGCAGCGCGATCACCAGCACCACCGTGATCGCCACCAGCGCGACGCCCACCGCGGTGAGCCCGCCGACGAAGCTCACGCCAGCGAGCACCGCGGTGAGGATCGGCAGGTAGATCGCCATCGCCAGGTCCTCGAAAACCAGCACGGACAGGATCACCGGAGTCTCCCGGTTGCCGAGCCTGCCCAGGTCGCCGAGCACCTTGGCGACGATGCCCGAGGACGAGATGTAGGTGATGCCGGCCATCGCCAGCGCCCCGATCGGACCCCAGCCCAGCAGCAGTGCCACGAGCGCGCCGGGGAGTCCGTTGAGCACGAGGTCGATCAGGCCGGCCACCCAGGAACGGCGCAGCCCGGTGACCAGCTCGCCCGCGGAGTACTCCAGCCCCAGCAGGAGCAGCAGCAGGACGACGCCGATCTCGGAGGCGAGTTGGGTGAACGCCTCGATCCCGTGCAGCGGGATCAACCCGCCGTCGCCGAACGCGAGGCCGCCCAGCAGGTACAGCGGGATCGGGGAGATGCCGATCCTCCAGGCCAACCTCCCGAGGATGCCGAGACCGAAGAAGACCGCTCCCAGCTCGATCAGGGAGATAGCCGTGTCGTGCACCGTCGTGGTTCCTCTCGAGTTCTGCCGCGCACCGCGCGGCCCCGGACCACCGCGCGCGGTATCGGCGCGCGAACAGGTCGGGGCCGGACCGGAACGAGTGCGGAGGCCGGAGTCGGTGGCGCCCGACCGCGGCGGCCTTCAGGCGCGTTGGCTCAGCCGTGGGTGAGGATTTCCTCGGCGCCGTGCAGCCCGTCGGCGGTGCCGACCACGACGACCAGGTCACCGGCGGCGAACCGAAAGTCGGGACGCGGCGACGGGTGGACCGTGCCCTCGCGCACCACCGCGACGATCGACGCCGAGGTGCGGGTGCGCATCTCGGTGTCGCCGAGCTCGCGCCCCACGAACGGCGTGCCCGCCGCGACCGGCAGCTGCCAGGTGCTCACGCCGACCACCTCGCTCTGCTGCTCGGTGAGCGCCGAGACCAGCTGCGGAGCGCCCAGCAGGCCCGCCAGCGTGCTGGTCTCGGCGCTGTCCAGCTCCACCGAGGCGGCACACTTGTCCGGGTCCTCGTGGTCGGAGACGATGAGCTCGAACCGGCCGTCCCGGTAGGTGATCACGCCCACGCGGTGGCCGGATCCTGTCGTGAAGTCTTGGCGGGTGCCCAGCCCCGGCAGCGGAGTCACGTTTACGTCCACATCCGCAGCTTAGGCGTCCCCGCTGTCGATTTCGATCGCCCTGGGCGAGGGCGGGTCGTCCGGTTCGTGCCATCGCTGGTCGCGCGGCCCTGGCGAGGTGAGCCCCGCAACCGGACGCGATTGGGATGCGCGCGTGGCGACCGGGCAGAATGGAGGGCTGATCCGGCGCGTGCCGGTGAGGTCTTCGGGAGCGGGAGGAACGGCGACGTGGCGCAGGCCAGGCTTCGTGGGGTGGTGGCCCTCGACGGTCCATCGGGTACCGGCAAATCGACGGTGTCCCGGCGGTTGGCCGCCGAGCTCGGTGCGGCCTACCTGGATACCGGTGCGATGTATCGCGCGGTGACCCTGGCGGTGCTGCGCGCCGAGGTGGACACCGGCGATCCGGCCGAGGTGACGAGGGTGGCGCGCGCCGCGCGGCTGACCATGGGCACCGACCCGCTCGCGCCCGCGGTGCTGCTCGACGACGAGGGCGTCGAGCAGCAGATCCGCGGCCCGGAGGTCACCGGTGCGGTCTCGGCGGTCTCGGCCGTCGCCGAGGTGCGCGAGCTGCTGGTCGCCACGCAGCGCGAGCTGATCGCCGGTGCGCTGGAGGAACCGGGCGGCGTGGTCGTCGAGGGACGTGACATCGGCACCGTGGTGGCTCCCGAAGCCGGTCTGAAGGTCTATCTGACGGCCTCCAGCGACGCTCGGGCGTTGCGCCGCACGAAGCAGGACAGCTCGGAGGGCCGGGACGGCGATCTCGGCAGCACCCACGCGGACGTGGTGCGTCGCGACGCCCTGGACTCCGGGCGCAAGGTCGCTCCGCTGCGCCGCGCCGACGACGCGATGGAGCTCGACACCACCGAGCTGGACGTGGCCGGGGTGGTCGAACAGCTGAACAAGCTGGTGGAGAGCCGCGATCTGCTGGGGGAAGGGCGATGAGCGGGACCCTGCCCGAGGGCGGATGGCACTGGTTGCACTTCATCGGGCGGCTGATCTCCCGGTTCATCGTGCGGTTGCCGTTCCGCGTCAAGGTGCACGGCAAGGACCGGATCCCGCGCACGGGTCCGCTGGTGCTGGTGGCCAACCACAGCGCGATGCTCGACGGGCCGCTGCTGATCGGCATGCTGCCGCGCGCGTCGGTGTTCCTGATCAAGCAGGAGATGTTCCGGGGCCCGCTCGGCTGGTTCCTGCGCCGCATCGGCCAGATCGGCGTGCGGCGGGGCGAGCCGGATCGGCAGCCGTTGCTTACCGCCGTGCGATTGCTCAAGAACGGCGGCGTGGTCGGCGTGTTTCCCGAGGGCACGCGCGGTTCCGGGGAGCTCGACAACGTGCAGAACGGTGCGGCGTGGCTGGCGCGCACCTCCGGCGCCCGGGTCCTGCCGGTGGCCGTGCGGGGCAGTCGGCGTCCCGATGACGGGAGCCGTAGGCTGTTACGCAGGATCGACGTGTTGTTCGGGGAGCCGATCACCCCGCCCAGCGGCAAGGGCCGCGCGGGGCTGACCGAGGCCACCGAGACCGTGCGCAACGAGCTGGTTGAGCTGATCGCCGAGCTGGATGGGCTGGTCGCCGACCGCAACCAAGACGATGTGAGAGGTAACGAAGCGTGACCGACGAGTCGCTGGAAGGTCTGGACGGCACGTGGTCCGACGAGTCCGAGTGGGATGAAGTCGACCAGGGCGTGCTGCTGGATGATGAGGAAGCGCCGCGCCCGCAGCCGGTGCTGGCCGTGGTCGGCCGCCCGAACGTGGGCAAGTCAACGCTGGTCAACCGGCTGCTGGGGCGCCGCGAGGCCGTGGTGCAGGACCAGCCGGGCGTGACCAGGGACCGGGTGTCCTACGACGCCTTGTGGAACGGCCGCCGCTTCACGGTGGTCGACACCGGTGGGTGGGAGCCCGACGCCAAGGGCCTGCAGGCCTCGGTGGCCTCGCAGGCCGAGATGGCCATGCGAACCGCGGACGCGGTGCTGCTGGTCGTGGACGGCAAGGTCGGCGCCACCGGTACCGAGGAGGCCGTGGCCCGCGTGCTGCGCCGTTCGAAGTGCCCGGTGCTGCTGGTCGCCAACAAGGTCGACGACCAGCGGGGCGCGGGCGACATCCACGACCTCTGGTCGCTGGGCCTGGGCGAGCCGATGCCGATGTCCGGCCTGCACGGCCGCGGCTCCGGTGACGTGCTGGACCGCGTCCTGGAAGCGCTGCCGGAGACCCCGCGGGACAGCTTCGGCGCCTCCAGCGGTCCGCGCAAGGTCGCGCTGGTCGGCAAGCCCAACGTGGGCAAGTCCAGCCTGCTCAACCAGCTCACCGGCGAGGATCGCTCGGTGGTCCACGACGTCGCCGGCACCACGGTCGACCCGGTCGACTCGCTGGTCGAGCTCGACAACCAGGTGTGGCGCTTCGTCGACACGGCAGGCATGCGCAAGCGGGTCAACACCGCCAGCGGCACCGAGTACTACGCGTGGCTGCGCACCAAGGCCGCCATCGAGGCCGCCGAGGTCGCGATCGTGCTCATCGACGGTTCCGAGCCGATCACCGAGCAGGACTTGCGCGTGATCACCATGGTCGTCGAGGCGGGCCGGGCGCTGGTCATCGCCTACAACAAGTGGGATCTGGTCGACGACGACCGCCGGCGCCAGCTGGAGAAGGAGATCGACCGCGATCTGATCCGGGTGCGCTGGGCGGAGCGGGTCAACGTCTCGGCGCGCACCGGACGTTCGGTGGCCAAGCTGGCGCCGACGCTGCGCACCGCGCTGGAGTCCTGGGACACGCGGGTGCCCACCGGTCGTCTCAACGGATGGCTCAACGAGCTCGTCGCGGCCTACCCGCCGCCCGCGCGCGGCGGTCGCCAGCCGAAGATCAAGTTCGCCACCCAGGCGCAGAGCAGGCCGCCGACGCTCGTGCTGTTCACCACCGGATTCCTGGAAGCCGGGTACCGCCGGTTCCTGGAGCGCAAGTTCCGCGAGACCTTCGGCTTCACCGGTAGCCCGGTGCGGATCTCGGTGCGGGTGCGCGAGCGCAACGACAAGAGCAAGGGCAAGGGCAAGGGCCGCCGCTGAGCAGTTGATCTCCCTGCGCACGGGCGGTGCGTGCACCGCTTCCGGCGCGCCCGGTTAGTCTGCGGACCGGTGCTCGAACGCGGGGAGGTGAGGCGAGGTGCTGCCGACCGACGAGGCGCGCCCGGTCCGCGTCGTGCTCGCCGACGACGAGGCGATGCTGCGCCGCGGCCTGCGGGTCCTGCTGGAGGAGGACGGGACGATCCAGGTCGTCGCCGAGGCCTGCGACGGCGGTGAGCTGATGACCGTGGTGCGCGAGCACCAGCCGGACGTGGCGCTGGTGGACGTGCAGATGCCCGGCATCGACGGGCTGACCGCGCTGCGCGACCTGCTCACCAAGCCCGGCGCACCGGCCACGGCGGTGCTGACCACCTTCGACCTGGACGCCTACGTCTCCGATGCGCTGCAGTTCGGCGCGAACGGGTTCCTGCTCAAGGACGCCGAGCCGGAGTCCCTCGTCCGCGCGGTGCACGACCTCGCGGCCGGTGGGGCGGTGCTGGATCCGCGGATCACGGCCCGGCTGCTGCCGCGGTTGCGCACCGCAGGCGGCAGCGAGCGCGAGGCGCAGCTGGTGCGCGGGCTCTCCGGCCGGGAGGGCCAGGTGCTGCGGCTGCTGGCCGACGGCCGGTCCAACGCCGACATCGGTGCTCGCCTGGGGCTGACCGAGGCGACGGTGAAGAGCTACGTCTCCACCGTGCTGACCAAGCTGGGCGCGGAGAACCGGGTGCAGGCCGCGCTCATCGCCCAGCGGGTCTCCGGATCGGGGCAGCGATGATCGGCACGCAGTGGCGGCGCGCGGGGCTGGAGGTGCTGGCGGTCGGGTTGCCGATCGCCGCGGTGCTCGCCGCTCCGGATCCAGTCGGCTACGGCGCGATCTCCGGGATCTGCGCCGCGCTGCTGCTGCCGTTGCGGCACCGGTGGCCGCGGTCGTGCGTGCTGCTGTGCCTGCCCGCGATGGCCGGTGGGCTGGGCTGGGCCGCCATGCTGGTGGCGATGTTCCGGCTCGCGCGCGAACGTCCGCACCTGCGCGAGCTGGCCGTGTGGGTGCTGCTGATCTGCGCGGTGGCGGTCGCACCGGTGATGTGGAACCAGTCGCTGATGCTCGGGGAGTGGGCCCTGACCTTCGGCTTCGTGCTGCTCGCCGCGGGTGCCCCGGCGGCGCTGGGCACCTTGGTGGCGCTGCGCGAGCGGCTCGCCGAGAACATGGCGAACCTGGCCGCGGCCACCGAGGTCGCCTTGCAGGCCAAGGCCGAGACCGCGCGAGCGGAGGAACGCGCCCGCATCGCGCGCGAGATCCACGACGCGGTCGGTCACCACGTGACGCTGATCGCCGTCGAGTCCGCCGCGCTGAAGGCCAGCAGCCGGGACGAGGAGGTGCGGCAGGCCGCTGAGCGGGTGCGCGGGTTGTCCCGGCAGGCGCTCGGCGAGATGCGCTCGACGCTCGGGCTGGGAACCGAGCAGGCCGAGGCGAGCAGCATCGAGGACCTCGTCGCGCGGGCGCGGGCCTCCGGGCTCGACGTCGAGCTCTCCGGCGAGCTGGCCGCCGACGAGGTCTCGGGCGCGGTCGAACGCGCCGCCTATCGCGTGGTCCAGGAGGCGCTGACCAACGCGGCGAAGCACGCGCCGGGCGCCGGGGTCCGGGTTCGCCTGACCAGCCGGGCGGACGCGCTGCGCATCGTCGTCAGCAACGACGCGCCCGGCGAGGTGGCCGAACCCGTCGATTCCGGTGGCGCCGGCCTGGAGGGCCTGTCCGAGCGGGTCCGCACGGTGGGCGGACACCTCGATGCCGGGTACTCCGACGAGGGCGGCTTCGAACTCGTGGCCTCGCTGCCGCAGCGGTAGGTCTTCGCCACCGATTCGGCACGATCGCTCGCCGGGCCCCGGTGGTGGTCGGCCGGGGCCCGGCGAGCGCTCAGCCCAGCGATTTGCGCAGGAAGTCCACCTGCAGCAGCAGCAGGTTCTCGGTGGTGGTCTCGTCGGTGGGCATGTGGCTGACTCCCGGCAGCGGGAGCATCTGATGCGGTCGGCCCGCCGCGGTCAGCGCGGCCGACAGCCGCAGCGCGTGGGCGAGCACGACGTTGTCGTCCACCGTCCCGTGCACGATCAGCATCGGACGTTCGAGCTTGGCCGCGTCGCCGAGCAGCGAGTTCGCCTCGTAGACCTCGGGCGAGGAGTTCGGGTCGCCGAGGTAGCGCTCGGTGTAGTGCGTGTCGTAGAGCCGCCAGTCCACGACACCGGCGCCGACGACGGCCGCGTGGAAGACGTCCGGACGCCGCAGCACGGCCAGTCCCGCCAGGTATCCGCCGAACGACCAACCCCGGATGGCGACCCGGTCGAGATCCAGCTCCGGGTGCTCGGCGGCGGCCGCGTGCAGCGCGTCGACCTGGTCCTGCAGCGGTGCTCCGGCCAGATCCCCGGAGATCTCGCGGTCCCAGTCGGGACCTCGCCCGGCCGTGCCGCGGCCGTCGGTGACCAGCACCGCGAATCCCTGGTCGGCGAACCACTGGGAGGTCAGGTAGCCCTGCTGGCGGGCGAACACCCGCTGGGCGTGCGGACCGCCGTAGGGATCCAGCAGCACCGGCAGCTTGCCGTCCCCGGGCCGGTACCAGCTGGGCAGCAGCAGGGCGCTGCGGAGGTTACGGGAACCCAGCCGCAGCAGCCGCACGTCGAGGTCGAGCTCGTGCTCGGCCGCGTGGTTGGTGATCTCGGCGATGCGCTCGCCGGCTTCGGAGACCACGACGTCGGTGCGCGGTTTCTCCAGCGTCGCGGAGGCCACCACCAGCGTCTCGCCGCCGCGGGTGCCCACGTGCACCCCGGAGCCGCTGGTCAGCCTCTCGGGGCCGGATTCGCTCACCCGGTAGAGGTGCACCTCGGCCGGGTCCTCCTCGGAGGCGGTGATGAGGATGTCCTCGCCGATGTCGACGATGCCGCGCACCTGCAGCGGTGCCCGGGTCCACGGCTCGCCGCCCACGACGAGCCGGTAGGCGCCCTCGGCGGCTTCGACGCGCACCAGCTCGCCGCCCGGTGTCCAGGCGGGCCAGCCGGCGAAGACGTCGATCCAGTGCTCGTCGGTGTCGCGGTGAACCTCGGTGGTCGCGCCGGTCGCGGGATCCAGCGCGAGCACCAGCTGGGTGCGCTGGTCGCGGGTCTGCACCGCCAGCAGCGGGCTGCCGTGCTGCGACCAGTGCGCGGTGACCAGGTACGGGTAGGTCGCGCGGTCCCACTCGACGTCGACCCGTTGGCCGTCGAGGCCGAGCACCGCCAGGCTGACCTCCGCGTTGGCGGTGCCCGCGGCGGGGTAGCGGGTGGCGGTCGGCTCGCGATCGGGCTGGTTCGGGTCGCCCAGGTACCAGTGATCCACCGGGCTCTCGTCGACCCGCGCGGCCAGCAGGCGCGATCCGTCCGGCGCCCACCAGTAGCCTCGCGAGCGCTGCATCTCCTCCGCCGCGATGAACTCGGCCGCGCCCCAGGTGATGGCGTCGCCGTCGGGCTCGGCGACGGCCCGGTCGCGGGACCCGTCCGCCTCGATCAGCCGCAGCGCGCCGTTGGCGAGGTAGGCGATGCGCTCGCCGTCCGGGTCCGGACGTGGATCGGCCACCGGCTGCTCGGCCGGGAGTTCGCGCGCTTCACCGGTCGCGGCGTCGAGGGCGAACAACCGCCCGGACAGCGAGAAGACCACGAGATCGCCGGCCCGGTCGGTGCTGTAGCCGGTGATGCCGGTCGCCCGCTCCCTGGCGCGCTCGCGGCGCGCCTGTTCGGCGGCGGTCACCTGGTCGTCGGCCTGCAGCTGCGCCGGGTCGGCCAGCAAGCGCTCCCGCCCGCTCGCGGTGTCCAGCGCCCACAGGGCCGTGGTGCGGTCGGTCCCGCTGGAGGACCGCAGGAACAGCACGCGCGCACCGCCGCCGGTGACGGTGAAGCTGCGCGGCGCCCCGAGGGTGAAGCCCTGCGTACGGGCGCTTCGGCGAGGAAACGATGCGGACGACATGCGAACCACCCTGCCATCACCGAACCGCTCGTGCGCCGCCAGGTCAAAACACGACAGGTGGTGCTCGTGTCCTCGCGGATGGTGATCGGGACCGCGCGGGTCGCCGGAACGGTCTACTGGAATTCGAGGTTCCGCCTGCGCACGGGGGTGTTTCCGGTTCGGGAGGTGGGGCCGGGTGCTCCGCTGTGGACAGTCCTATCGCACCTGCGGCGCTGCCGTTCTCGCGGGATCCCGGTGAGGCGCCGAGGGAATCGTCAAACCCGTTGCGCGCTCGGGAGATTCTCGGTTCGGGTGACGAACGAGCGGCCCCGGCGTCTCGATCGAGACACCGGGGCCGCTCGTGCTCGCGGTTACGCGGTGGCGCCCGCAGCGGTGGCCGGAGTGGTGGCCCGCTCGTGCTCGCCCGGGTCGCTGTCGTCCTTCATCCGCAGCGACAGCAGGCCGACGGCGAGGTACATCGCGCAGAAGGCGATCGCCACGCCACCGCCGCCCACCAGCGGGTACAGCAGGGTGACCACCACGGGGCCGACGAACGCGGCTCCACCGGCGCCGAAGTTGAGCACCGCCAGGGACGACCCCTTGTCCTTCGGCGCCACCATCGACGGCATCAACGCCGACAGCGGGACGAAACCGGCCAGCAGCAGCCCGTAGACCACGCCGAACGCGGCGGTGATCGCGAAGCTCTGCGAGGCGATGGCGGTGAAGTACCACAGCGGGGTGGCCACCGCGCAGCCCACGCAGCCGAACCAGGTCACCGTGCGCCGCCAGCCGAACCGGTCGCCGAAGACGCCGAAGAACAGGTTCGCCGCGATGTTGGCGCCGTAGGCGACCGAGGCCAGGGTCGCCACCTGGGCTGCGGTCAGGAACCCGCCGCCGGGAGCGGCGGGGCCGAAGGTGAACGGGAACATGGCGAAGAACCCGTACTGCGGGGTGGTGTTGACGATCCGGATCAGCCCACCGGCCAGCACGCGGCGGTCGCGCCACAGGATGTCCACGCCTTCGGCCAGGCGCTTGAGGCTGCGCGGGTTCTGCACCGTCTCGTCGGCGATCGGGCGCAGACCGTGCTCCTCGCGCACGCCGAAGCAGCCGATCAGCACGCCGATGGTGACCACGACCAGTGACAGCACCAGCGTGCCGTAGTCGCTGAGCCCGAACCCGCCGATGGACAGCGCAGCGAACGCCGCGCCCAGGGTGGGCAGACCGCCGGTGAAGGCGAACCAGAACCAACCGGCGACCGAGCCGCGCATCTTCGTCGGGCTGGCGACCTGCGCCCAGGCCAGGAACGAGAACGCGAACAGCGGGTAGGCGAAGCCGCGGATGCCGTAGGCGGCCACGATCAGCGCTGCGCTGTGCGACGGCAGCGCGACGAACAGGAAGATGACCTCGAAGAAGATCCACCAGGCACCGCCGAGCCACATGACCCGGCGCGGGCCCCAGATCGCCGAGAGCGTTCCGGAGAACCACGACGCGATCATCGCGGCGACGCCGTAGAGCGTCACCGTGGCGAACGAGGCGGTCGCGCCCGGCAGCGCGCCGCCCTCGGGGCGCTGCAGGTAGTCGGACAGGAAGGTGGTCTCCACGCCGTCGCCGATCATGAAGATCAGCACCGCGACGAAACCCCAGACCAGCTTCCGGGGGATGCCGATGCGGTCGAGGAAACCGCCGGTGGCCGCGGAACCGGCCTCGGCAGAGGTTGATCGGGACATCACTGTCTCCAAGCGATCGGAAGTGCCCGGCGCTGTGCGCGCCCAGCCAAGGAGCGATCGCTATCATGCACTCAGTTTAAGTTAACACGCAATACGTTAATTCGGATCGTTCCGAGCGGTGATGCGTGCCCGCGATGCCGTCTCCGCGCGAACCGGGCGAGGGCGTGCCCGCGCGGGGTGGTCACGCCATGCTGACGTGGCGGACGTCGGTCTGCTCGCGCATCTCCTCGATGAGCGAATCGTCGAGCTCGCCGGCGAGCAGGGTGTGGTCGAAGGCGCTGACCGGGGCGAACTGGTGCAGTGCCGAGCGACCCACCTTGCTGGCGTCCATCATCAGCACCTTGGTCGTGGCGCTGGCCAGCATCGCCCGCTTGACCAGGACGATCTCCTGCTCCTGGTGGTAGGTCAGGCGCGCGTTCATCGCCGAGATGGACAGGAAGACGATGTCCACCGAGAACGTGCTGACCATCTCCTGGCAGGGCAGGCCGATGTAGGAGTCGTGCGTGCGCGAGTACTCGCCGCCCAGTCCGATCAGCCGGATGTCCGGGGTGTCGCGCAGCACCTCCTGGACCTGGCGGTAGTTGCTGACCACCGTCAACGGCCCGACGTCGGGCAGCAGGCGCGCCAGGGCGAGCGCGGTGGTCGAGTCGTCCAGCATCACCGACATCCCCGGCGAGATGAACCGGATCGCCTCGGCGGCCAGGGCTTCCTTCTCCGCGGTGTGGGTGTGCAGGCGGAAGTCCGAACTGGACTCGAACACCGTGGACGGCTGCGCCGACACGCCGCCGTGGTACTTGCGCAGCAGCCCGCGGGTGACCAGGTCGTCCAGGTCGCGGTGCACCGTCATCAGGCTGACACCGGTCAGCGAGGACAGTTCCGCGGCGCTGGCGAAGCCCTGCGACAGCACGTGGTCGATGATCTTCTGCTGCCGCAGGAGGCGGGGTGACTGCTTCTTGGGTGCGGACGCCATGGGGACATCTTGCCTTCTCGGTGCGTCGCGACGTGGGAGGGCTTTCCGGCTATCACTGAACCAGTGACATTTAACTGTCCTGGTGTTAATTTTGGTCCGTCATCGTTTGGTGGGAGGTACGGATGACCCAGTCCGACGGGCCGAACGGCACGCACCGCGCGGTCGTCTTCGACATGGACGGCGTCCTGGTCGAGAGCGAACACCTGTGGGAGCGGATGTGGACGCGGTTCGCCGCGGATCGCGGTGCGACCTGGACCGCAGCCCAGACGCGGAAGGTCCAGGGCATGAGCGCCCCGGAGTGGGCGACCTTCCTCGCCGAGTTCAGCCGGGCCACCGAGGGGGTGGAGTCGACCGAGCGCCTGGTGGTCGACGACATGATCGCCGCGCTGGACGCCGGTGAGATCGAGCTGCTGCCCGGCGCCGAGAAGATGGTCACCGAGGTCGCCGCGCACGCGCCGATCGCGCTGGCCTCGTCGGCGCCGCGCAGGCTCATCGATGCCGTGCTCGACCGGCACGACCTCACCGGGCACTTCTCGGCCACGGTCTCCAGCGCCGAGGTGCCCCGGGGCAAGCCCAGCCCGGACGTTTACCTCGCCGCTGCGGAGAAACTCGAAACCGCACCGCAGGCCTGTCTGGCGGTGGAGGATTCCAGCAACGGCCTGCGCGCCGCTGCCGCGGCGGGAATGGCGGTGGTCGCCATTCCCAACGGCGATTACCCGCCCGCGGAGGACGCGCTGGCCGGGGCCGGGCACGTCGCCACCGACCTAGACGACGTGCGCGCGCACTTGATCAGCCGCCTGGGTAACTGAACGCCTCCACGCGACAAAGGAGTCCGCATGACCAGTGTCCTGGCCGCAGGTGACCACTTCGTCCATCCCGAGGTCTTCGTCGACGCGCTGCGCCGCACCGCCGGATCCCACGACCTGGAGTTCAGCACGCTGCACCTGCCGTGGCCGGTGGAGCCGTTCGGCCGGGTCGGAAACGTCGACGAGGCGAGCGGTACCGAGCGGCAGGTCCTCGACGCGCTCGGCGACGCCGAGATCGCGGCCACCCAGATGGCCCCGTTTACCGCGAAGGTTCTCGCCGAGGCCCCGAACCTGAAGTTCGTCGGGGTCTGCCGCGGTGGCCCGGTCAACGTCGACCTCGAAGCGGCCACCGACAACGGCGTCATCGTCAGCTACGCGCCCGGGCGCAACGCCGCGGCGGCCGCCGAGTTCGCGGTCGGCATGATCCTGGCCGCGCTGCGGCGCATCCCCGGCTCGGACGCCGAGCTCAAGGACGGCAACTGGCGCGGTGACTACTACGCCTACGAGAACGCGGGCCTCGAGCTGGAGGGTTCCACGGTCGGCCTCGTCGGCTACGGCGCCATCGGCCGCATCGTGGCTCGCGTGCTGCGGGCCTTCGGTTCGCACGTGCTGGTCGCCGACCCGTTCGCGGACGCGGCCCGGAGCGCGGCCGACGGCGTGGAACCGGTCGAGCTGGACGAGCTGCTGCGGCGCAGTTCGGTGGTGAGCCTGCACGCCCGGCTGACCCGGGACACCGAGCAGCTGCTCAACGCCGACAACCTCAAGCTGCTCCCGGAGGGCGCCGTGCTGGTCAACACCGCCCGCGGCGGCCTGCTGGACTACTCGGCGCTGCCCGGCCTGCTGGAATCCGGTCACCTCGGCGCCCTGGCCGTCGACGTCTACGACGTCGAGCCACCGCCGCGGGACTGGCCGCTGTTCGACGCCCCGAACGTGATCACCACCCCGCACCTGGCGGGGGCGACCCGGCAGACCGCGCACCGGGCCGCCGACATCGTCGCGGGAGAGGTGGCCAGGTTCTGCGACGGCCTGCGTCCGCGCTTCGTGGCCAACCCGGACGTGCTGGCCCGGTTCGAAGGGCTGCGGTCATGATCATCGGAGTCGACGTCGGCACCTCGGTGACCAAGGCGTCCCTGCTGGGGCGCGACGGTTCGGCGCTGGTCACGCACAGCAAGCGCTCCGCGTTGCACCGGCCGGGCGGTGGACGCGTGGAGCAGGACCTCGACGAGGTCGTGGACTCGGTCGTCCACGTCGTCCAGCGGGTCGTGGCCGCGGCGGCGCAGGCGGGCGAGACCGTGGAGGCCCTGGCGCTGACCGGTCAGGGCGACGGCCTGTGGCTGCGCGACGAAGCGGGGCATTCGGTCGGCAACGCGCTGTCCTGGCTGGACGCTCGCGCCGCCACCGCACTGCAGGAGTGGGCGGAGTCCGGCGTGCAGCAGGAGGTCTACGCGCACACCGGAGCCGGGATGTTCCCGGGTTCGGCGGGGCCGCTGCTGGCGCACCTGGCCGAGCACGAGCCGGACCGGCTGGAACGAGCGGCCGTCGCGGGATACTGCGTGGACGCCATCGTGCAGCGCTTCACCGGTGAGATCACCGTCGACGCCTCCGACGCCTCGCTGCCGTTCCTCGACGTGCCGCGGCGCGCGTACTCGGACGAAGCGCTCCGGGCCTGCGGGCTCGCCGAGCACCGCAGGCTGCTCGCCGAACCCGCTCCGCGCGGCCAGCTCTTCGCGCTGGGCGGGAAAGCGGCCGCCGAACTCGGCCTGCCCGCGGGCTTACCGGTATCGGCGGGTCCGTTCGACCTGCCCGCCTGCGCTTTCGGTTCCGGGGTCGGCGCCGTCGGCGACGCGAGCCTGGTGATCGGGACGACGCTGGGCTGTCAGGTGCTGCGCGACGACGTGCACATCGAGCCCGGCGGTGAGCCCGCGGGCATGTGGCTGGCGACGCCGCTGGCAGATCGCTACCTGCGGGTGATGCCCGCGATGGTCGGCACCGCCAACCTGGACTGGGTGCTGAGCACGGTCGGCCACGACGTCGGTGATCTGGAATCCCTGCTGGCAGGTAGCGAACGCGGTGCCGGCGGAGTCTCGGCGCTGTCCTTCCTGTCCACATCCGGGGAACGCGCACCGTTCGTCGACGCGAAGGCGCGCGGCCAGTTCACCGGACTGTCGCTGGAGACCACCCGGGCCGACATGGTGCGCGCCATGTGCGAGGCCGTGGCCTACGCGGCCCGGCACAACCTGGAAACCGCCGGGCTCACCGGTCAGGTCGCCGCCTGCGGAGGCGGGGCGAGATCGGCGGAGTGGAGCCAGATCTTCGCCGATGTGCTCGGCAGGCCGCTGCACGTCCCGCACGAGGAGGGAGTCGGTGCCCGCGGAGCCGCGATGACGGCGTGGGACTCCCTGGGAGAGCCGGTGGACCGGCAGCAGTGGGCCGCCGCGCGCCGCACGGTCGAACCCGATCCGGCGGCCGCGGCCTTCTACGAGCGCGGCTATCGCGAGTACCTGGCCTCCATCGACCGCGCCCGTCCGCATTGGGGAGGAGCAACCGCATGACGCGTCTTTTCGACGATCCGGCGTCGTTCACCGAGGACATGGTCACCGGCTTCGTGACGGCCAACCCGCAGCACGTGCGCCGGGTCCCCGGCGGCGTGGTGCGCGCGAATCGAGCGCGCAGGGGCAAGGTCGCCGTCGTGACCGGCGGCGGATCCGGCCACTACCCGGCGTTCTGCGGTGTCGTGGGACCGGGTTTCGCCGATGGTGCGGTGATCGGCAACGTCTTCACCTCGCCGTCGGCCGAGGACGCCTGCTCGGTGGCTCGCGCCGCCGATCGCGGTGCCGGGGTGGTGTTCTCCTTCGGCAACTACGCCGGGGACAACATGAACTTCGGTCTCGCGGTGGAAAGACTCGGGCGCGAGGGGATTCGAGCGCACAACGTGGTCGTCACCGACGACATCGCCAGCGCCCCGCAGGAAGAGTCGGCCAAACGACGCGGTGTGGTCGGTGATTTCGTCGTATTCAAGGTCGCCTCCGCGGCCGCCGAGGAGGGCTACGACCTCGACGGGGTCGTGGAGGTCGCCGAGCGCGCCAACGCGCGCACCCGCAGCCTCGGGGTGGCCTTCGACGGTTGCACGCTTCCCGGTCAGCACGACCCGCTGTTCGAGGTCCCGGACGGGCGCATGGGCCTGGGACTGGGCATCCACGGCGAGCCCGGGGTATCCGAGCAGCAGATGCCCTCGGCAGCGGAACTGGCCGAGGTCCTCGTTGACGGCCTGCTCGCGGAGGCGCCCACCGAAGGCGGCCGGGTCACCGCGATCCTCAACGGACTCGGGTCCACCAAGTACGAGGAACTGTTCGTCGTCTGGGGTACCGTCTCGCGGTTGCTGGCCGAGGCCGGGCTGGAGGTCGTGGCCCCCGAGGTGGGAGAACTCGTCACCAGCCTCGACATGGCCGGCTGCTCGCTGACCCTGACCTGGCTGGACGACGAGCTCGAACGCCTCTGGCAGGCCCCTGTCGACACCCCCGCGTACCGCAAGGGCAACGCGGACGTGAGCGCCAGCGCCGAGGACGACGAAGAGCTCCGCGAGATCGAGGAGCAGCCGATCGTGGTGGCCCCGGCCGAGGGGCAGCGGACCGCGGCGACGGTGCTGCGGGCGCTGCGCGCGATCGCCGAGCTGATGCGCGAGCGGGAAGACGAGCTCGGCCGGATGGACTCGGTGGCGGGCGACGGCGATCACGGCCGGGGCATGACGCGGGGCAGCGGTGCGGCGGCCGAGGCGGCGGAGGCCATCGCGGCGCAAGGCGTCGGGCCGGCCGCGGTGCTGGTGGCCGCCGGTGACGCGTGGGCGTCGAAGGCGGGCGGTACCTCCGGGGTGCTCTGGGGCGCGCTGTTGCGCTCCTTCGGCGATCTGCTGCCCGCCGATCGCGCGGTCACCGCCGTGGACCTCGCCGCCGGGGCCGAAGCAGCGCTCGCCGCGGTGCAACGGCTCGGGCGTGCCGAACCCGGTGACAAGACCCTCGTCGACGCCTTGCGGCCGTTCACCACCGAACTGCGCGGTGCCGTCGAATCCGGCGGTGCCGACGCGTGGCGACGTGCGGCTCAGGCGGCCACCGAGGCCGCCGCCGACACGGCCGACCTGCTGCCCCGCACCGGGCGGGCGCGACCGCTGGCGGAGCGAAGCGTGGGAACCCCCGATCCGGGCGCGACGTCGCTGGCGCTCGCCCTGACCCGCATCGGCGAGACCTTCGAAGAGCAGGAGGAAGCGGCGTGAGCGAGCAATCCTGGCGCATCGTGGTCGGTTCCGACGACGCCGGAATCGATTACAAGGACGCCCTCAAGCGCGATCTGGAGGCCGATCCGCGGATCGAGAGCGTGCTCGACGTCGGTGTGGGATCCGACGAGCACACCGCGTACCCGCACGTGGCCGTGCGCGCCGCGCGGATGGTCGCCGACGGGCGAGCGGACCGGGCTCTGCTGGTGTGCGGAACCGGCCTCGGCGTGGCCATCAGCGCCAACAAGGTGCCCGGCATCCGCGCGGTCACCGCGCACGACAGCTACTCGGTGGAGCGGTCGGTGCTGAGCAACAACGCGCAGGTGCTGTGCTTCGGCCAGCGCGTGGTCGGCCTGGAACTGGCCCGCAGGCTCGCCGGCGAGTGGCTCGACTACCGTTTCGACGAGTCGTCGTCCTCGGCGGACAAGGTCGCGGCGATCGGCGGCTACGAGTCCGGGGTGGCCTGTTAGGGGTGAGTGGCGTGCAACTGGCCGAGCAACGCGACGAGGTGATCGCCTTCGCGCGCCGGATGATCGACGACGGGCTGGTCGTCGGAACTTCCGGCAACGTCTCGGTCCGCAGCGGTGAGCTGATCGCGGTGACGCCGTCCGGCGTCGACTACGACCGGCTGCGGCCGGAGGACGTCCCGGTGGTCGACCTGGCGGGCGCGGTGGTCGACGGCGCGCTGAAGCCGACCTCCGAACTGCCGATGCATCTGGCCGCCTACCGCGACCACGAGGCCGGGGCCGTGGTGCACACCCACTCGTTGCACGCCACGGCGCTGTCCCTGCTGCGCGACGAGGTCCCCGCGGTGCACTACCAGCTGGCCGACTTCGGCGGGCCGGTCCGCGTGGCCGACTACGCCACCTTCGGCACCGATGCCCTCGCGGCGTCGGTGTCGGCCGCGCTGCGCGACCGCACCGGCGGCATCCTGCGCAACCACGGCACGATCACCATCGCCGACACGCTCGCCAAGGCGTACGGCCGGGCGGCCCAGCTCGAGTGGATCTGCCGGCTGTGGCTGACCGCGGCCCAGGTGGGCGAGCCGCGGCTGCTGCCGGACGGGGAACTGGAGCGCTGCGCCCCGCTGTTCCGCACCTACGGCCAGCAGCCTCGCTGAGCCCGCCTCCCGGCGTGCTCGCGTCGCGGATCCCGGAGCCCGGCGGCGTCCGAGATCCCGCCACTCGCACCGCCGGGCGAACCGCGGGCTGAAACATCTCCTTACGCGGTTGTCATCGCCGTGCAAGCCGGGGCAATCTCGGCTCGCCAGCATGGGGTCATGACTTCCGGAGCGCAGCGTCGAGGCAACTGGGACCGCGAGATCGTCGAGCTGGCCGTGCTGTTCCTGACCGCCGGGGCGGCCAACGCGGTCGTCACCGGTACGCGCGATCAGGCGGCGGCGACGGCCGTGCTGTGCTGCGTGGGCGTGGCGCTGCTGTGCATCGGCGGGGCGCGGATGCTGGGGCGCCGCCGGCGCGGCGCGGCGCTACCGGAGGAACTACCGGCACCACCCGAGCCCGAGGCACCCGTGGCGCAGCGCTTGTGGCGGTTGCGGGCCTCGGTGACCGACCGGCCCGGACGCCTGGCCCGGCTGGCCGGTGCGCTGGCCGCGCTGGGCGGGGACATCCGGACCATGCAGGTGCACCCGGTCGCGGGCGGGGCCGTCGACGAGGTGCTGCTGCACGTTCCCGCGCAGGTCGGGCACCGCGACCTGGTCGCGACGATCGAGGCGGCCGGGGGACACGACGTGGCCGTCTCCCGCGCCGATGTCCGCGAGCTCGACGACGTGCCGACCAGGACGGCGAAATTGGCCGATGATCTGGTTCGCGGGAGCACCGACCTGGGGCGAGCCCTCCGCTCGTTGCTCGGCGAGGTCGAGGTGACCTGGCAGGAGGAAGCAGATTCGCCGCAGCCGGGGGAGCTCGCCGAGGACGCGATGTGCCTGGCCGAGCCCGGTGGCGGCGTGCTGGTGCTGCGCCGCCCCGGCGGAGCGTTCACGCCCGCCGAGTTCGCACGAGCGCGCGCGATGAGCGAGCTGGCCGCGAACTGCCGCGAGCGGCTGATTCCGGCGCAGCGCACGGTCGCGGTCTCGCGGGGTGCCGAGCTGACGGTGCGCCTCGCCGACCGGGCGGACGCCGAGGTGGTGGAGGAGTTCCACCAGCGCTGCTCCACCGCCGCCCGCCACGGCCGCTACTTCGGTCCCGGCCCCGGAGCGGGTGGTGATGGCCTGCGCCGCCTGCTGACCCCGGCGCTGGGACGGTGCCTGCTCGCGGTGACCGCCGACGGCGCGGTCGTGGGCATGGGCAATCTGAGCTACGACGGGGACGCCGCCGAGCTGGCGCTGCTGGTGCGCGACGACTGGCAATGCCGGGGAGTGGGGGCGATGCTCGCCGAGCAGCTCGTTGAGCAAGCCGCGGAGCTGGGCATCACCGAGCTCATCGCGCACACCCACGTCGAGAACACGGCCATCGCCCGCACGCTGCGCGGAGCGGGTCTCAAGCTAGTCGGCGCGCCCGAACCGGGCGAGTGGAGCTGGGCGCGCGACCTCAGCGGCAGTCGTTGATCGCTGCGGGGCGCCGCGCGCCGCATCCGCAGGGGTCGAACGTCGGCCCCTGCGGCTGCGGCGCGGTTCCGGGACCGATGCGGCTCCTCAGGCCACCTGGGCCGCGGGCGGTAGTTGCACGGGTGCGCCGGTGGGCCATCGCGCCGGATCCGCGCCGAGCTCGTCGAGCTGCTCGACCTGCAGCCTGCACCACGGGGAGACCTCGGTGCGGTCCGCGAGCACGTCCGTGGAGAACTCCTTCCAGGGAACCCAGCGGGCCTCGGCGACCTCGTCCGCGTTCGGGGTGGGGGAATCGGAGGTGAACGCCACGAACACCGGGCACATCTCGTTCTCGACGACGTTGTCCATCTCGGCGCGGTAGCGGAAGCCGGGCAGCACGAGCTCCAGCCCGCGCACTCGCAGGCCGAGCTCCTCGCCGAGCCTGCGGGTGATCGCGCTCTTCATCTCCTCGTACGGCGCGGGATGGCCGCAGCAGGTGTTGGTCCACACGCTCGGGAAGGTCCGCTTGTGGTGCGCGCGCTGGGTGAGCAGGAACTCACCGCGGTCGTTGAACACGTAGCAGGAGAACGCCAGGTGCAGTGGCGTCCGCTGGTGGTGCACGGTCGCCTTGTCCTCGACGCCGATCGCCTCGCCGGTCTCGTCGAGCAGGACCACCTGTTCCACGTGCGCTACCTCCTGAGTGGGGAGAAAGTGATCTTCGAGTGGCTGCGAACGTTACTGCACTGCGTGTACGCCGGGCCATACGATCTGGATCACGGACCGGGACCGGGGAACCACTATGCCTGACCTTCGTAGCAGGTCCAAGACGTGAAGAACAGGAAAACGCGAACGGGGGCGTCAGCAACGCAACGTAACAGCGTGTTACCGGCGAAAGCGTTCGCGAGCGGGCGAGTTCTCGTCAACCGAACCGGAGCCGCGGTCGCGGTGGTTATCGTCGCCACGTGCTCCAGTTCGCTCGAGGAGCGCGGGACGGTGGACCGATCGATACCGGTGGACGTGCTCGCCACCGACACCGTGCCGCGCGTCCAGCGGGGAGCGGACTGAGCGGGGAGAGGGAAGGACCGGCCCGGCGAGCTGTGCGGCGCAACGAGTCCCAGCCGCCGGAGCCGGTTCCTCGCTGCGCGCGGGACTCGAAGAACCGCCGCCGAGGCCGCACCACGGGGCATGACCGAATTGCGGGTCGAGCGCGTCGAATCGCTCGCTCCGGACACCTCCGGGGCGGCCCGCGCACTGCTGTGGCGGGTCTTCGACGAGATGACCGAGCACGACTGGCGGCATTGCCTCGGCGGCAGTTGCGTGCTCGCCCGGGACGGCCGCCATCTCGTGGGCTTCGCCGCGGTCGTGCCCCGTCTGCTGCGGTGCGACGACCGCCCCGTGCGCGCGGGCTACGTCGAGGGCGTGGCCGTGGCGCCGACGCACCGGCGATGCGGGGTGGGCAGCCGAGTCATGGCCGAGGTCGAGCGGATCGTCCGCAACGATTACGAGCTCGGCGCGCTCGGGGCCAGCGAGGAAGCTCTGCCGTTCTACCGGGCTCGGGGCTGGTGGCCCTGGCGAGGGCGCACCTTCGCCGCCACTGCCGATGGCCCGGTCCGGACGGCCGACGAGGACGACTGCGTTTTGGTTTACCCGGTCGTCGCGCTCGAGCTCAGCGGTGACCTGACGTGCGACGCTCGCGAAGGCGACGCGTGGTGATCCGCGCCGGGAGCCCGGCGCGGATCACCACGCGCGATCAGGTCTGCGGGTACCGGTGGTAGCCGGGGAAGTTCCCGTAGAGCTGCTCACCGGGCGGTCCCTGGGTCACCGCGTGCACCAGGTACTGCCCGCCGACGAAGGCGCCCTTCCAGGAGGCCCCGCGACCGCCGAACGCCTCGTCCCGGTCGCCGCGCGAGCGCGGCTTGTTGATGCCGACCTTGAAGGCCTGCACGTGCTCGGCCAGATCCGCGGCGAAGGCCTCGTCGTCGCTGGCGATGCTGGCCACGAGCGCGCCGTTGGAGGCGTTCATCTGCGCCAGCAGCTCGGCCTCGGTGTCGACCACCACGACGGTGTCCACCGGACCGAACGGTTCCTCGTGCATCAACCGGCTCGCGCCGGGCGGAGCCAGCAGCGTCACCGGGGCCGCGTAGGCCGAGGTGTCCTGCCCCTCGATGAAGGATCCCTGCGACTTGTCGCCGTGGTGCAACGGCACCGCCCCGTGCCGCAGCGCCTCCTGCACCCTGCCCTCGAGCTCGGTGGCCTTGGCCGCCGAGATCAGCGGACCGTAGTCGAGCGCGGGGAGCTCGTCGTCGGCACTGGCCAGCGGATGCCCGAAGCGCACCGACTGGACCACCGGCAGATAGGTGGCCAGGAACTTGTCGACGAGCTTGCGCTGCACCACGAATCGCGGATAGGCGGTGCAGCGCTGCTTGCCGTATTCGAAACCCTTGCGCAGGTGGGCCGCGAGACCTTCCCAGTCCGAGAACTCCCACAGGCCCCAGGTGTTGAGGCCCTCCTGCTCGAGCATGTGGCGCTTGCCGCTGTCGACCAGCTGCGCGGCGATCTTGCCACCGTTGGACCGGCCGCCCACGAACGCCACCGCGCCCACCTCCGGCGAGCGCACCAGCGGATCCGACAGGGCCGAGCCGTCCCCCGAGAGCAAGGTCACGGGCAGCCCCGCGCGCGCCATCAGCGCGTGCGCGGCGGTGAGGGTGACCGCACCGCCCTGGGTGGGGGTTTTGGCGATGACCGCGTTGCCCGCCAGCAGCTGCACCAGCTCGGCGTGCACCAGCACGCTCATCGGGTAGTTCCAGCTGGCGATGTTGCTGACCGGGCCCGGTAGCGGCTGGCGCTTGTGCGGCGCGCCCTCGACGTCCTGGCTGAGCATCCGCTCGGTGTTGTCGGCGTACCAGCGCGCACCGTCGAGGCAGCGGTCGACGTCGGCGCACGCCGCCTTCCAGGGCTTGCCGATCTCCCAGGCCAGCAGCAGCGCGAGGTCGTCGCGCAGCTGCGACATGGCCTCGACCGCTTCGAGCACCGCTGCGCGGCGCTGGTCGAACGTGGTCTGCGCCCAGGCGTGGTGCGCGCGGGTGGCCGCGTGCACCGCGTTGACGGCCGTTTCGGCGTCGAGCTTGGGGAGTTGGGAGATCACGGTGCCGTCGACCGGTGACACCTGGTCGGCAGGCTCGCCGTTGGCCTGCCAGCGCCCGTCGATGAGGTTGCGCGGCACGCCGTCGTCGAAAGCCTCCGGCACCGCTGCGGTGGTCCGTCCCAGCACCGCCGCAGCGGTGCAATGCTCGGGGACCCGGAGTGTCATACGCCCTCCTGATGAGTTTCGGGATGGGGTGCCGGGAGAGTTGCACTATGACACGTCTCGGGGCATTCGACTACAAAACGTACGTGCGTTTTGCTGGTTTTCCGGAATTCGGTCGCCGCGAACGACTCGATCGGAATCGGCTCGAACTGCGGCAGAACCGCTCTGAACTGATTCGAAATTCGTGCGCTGCGCCGGTCGGAGGCGTTAGAGCGATCCCCGGAGCGGCAGCGAACGTGCGCCCGCGTCGTCGGACGCTCGTTTCTGCGGAGAACCCCATCCGTCCGGGCGGCCGGGCAGGTCCGGAATTGCCGAACAATTCGGAGGGTCAGCTCCGAGTATGGGTCAGGGCGGTGGGCACGTCCGGGTACAGCCGGAACATCGCCCCGCAGCCGGTGATCTCCAGCAGCCGGTCGATCGGCCCGTTGCCGGTCACGACCAGGAGCTCGCCGCCGCGCTGCGAGCAGCGCCGCCGGGCGGCCTCCAGCAGTTCCAGCGCGACGCTGGAGGTGTACGCGACAGCGCTGAAGTCCAGCACCGCCGTCTCGAGCGAGACCGCGCGCAAGCGTTGGCGGATCAGCTCGGTCAGGCGCGGCAGGGCCGCGAGATCCAGCACACCTTCGATGCTGACGATGACCACCCCGGGACGGGGCCAGCGCACGCGCAGCCGTGCCCTCGTCTCGTACTGCCCGTGCGCGTTCCCCATCGGGGGGTCGGCGGGCTGGCGAGGATGCACGAGGGAGTAGCTGGCGCGTGAAGCCGGTACCGAGCGGTCGGATCGGACGATCATGCGGGGCCTCCCCGGTGTAGCGAACGGATCGGAGCGGTCTCGTCGCCAGCTCTACTTACCCACGTTAAGGACGGATGAGACGCGCCTGGAGAGAACAACACCTTCGTGTGAAAATCCCTGGTAATGAGGGTATTGATCCTCTTCTCGTCGGCCGTGGGGCCGCCTGCGGGGCCTGAGATCGACGCCGAGCGCCGGGCGTCGCGCAACGGCCTCGGGCGCTGCGCGGGGTCGCTGAGCCCGGGGAGACGAGCCGGTGCCGCGAGCGCGGACGACGCGCCTCGTCGTGGCTATCGCTGAGCCGGGGGAGCTGCTGAGGGTGCCGACCGTCATCGCCAGGGCTGGCCGACGGGCCGATCCTTGCGGCCCGGCCCGCGAGGATCGGCCGCGTGCTCGCGGTAGTGGAGACTTCTCCGGGAGGCGGAATTCTTGCTGCCTCGCTGCCGTCGTTCGCGGTTCCGGACGATTTGGTTCGACATGGAAGCGGTAGTGGCTCACCGCGGACCGAATAAATGGAAGACCGTTGTTCCGCTTTTCGGGTCCACCCCTTTCTGAGGCCGCGGCTGGGTGCGTTTCCAGTGCGCACGCCGCCTCCGCGGAATCCGCGAATGGGTCGTCGCGCGCTCCTGGGGAGCGTTACTGTGATCATGATCGCATTTGCCGGAAATGTATCTCTTGTACGATTCGGAATCGTCATGATCGTGCTGGTGCGGGATGCGGTGACAAATTCCGCTGATCGGCATCGGCTTCCTCGTTCAGGAGCACTTCTCAGATGATTACCCCGGGTTTCGACGGCCAGATGAGCGCCCAGGCCGACTTCAGCGCGGACGCGGACTTCGACGCCGAAGCCATCGCTCGTGCCAACGCCGCGGCGAAGGCCGAAGCCGACCAGGACGTGCACGCCAGGTTCAGCGGCGCAGCCGAGAGCGACTTCGAATCCGACGTCACCTCCGCGGCCGATTTCGAGGCCGCCGGCTCCAGCGGCTCGGAGTTCGACATGACCGAGACTGCGGCCGCGGGTGCCGGCGTGGAAGGGGATGTCGACACCAGCGCTGCGGCGAGCGTGGATTCCACCGGTTCGTTCGACACCGCGTTCGGCGAGACCGCGTTCGCCGGAAGCGGCGACGTGGTCGCTGAGGGCGGTGCTTCGGCGGAGACCGATTTCTTCGTCTAGGAGCGCGGGGTCTGGTTCCCGCCGCAACCGGCCTCGGTGCGGTAACGCTCGAAGCGCGCGCCGCCCCGCCGCTTCCCGGTGATCCGGGTTGCGGCGGGGCGGTTGCTCGTCGTCGGATCGGCAGCGCCGTGTCCGGTGCCGCGCGTTTTGCCGGGTTTCCCGAACTTCGTTGCCCCGATCGAATCATCGCGAATTGGTCCGCACGCCAGCGCAAATCGCTGGGTCGGCGGATTCGGGGAAATCGCCGAGATGCCCGCCCGTCGTGTTACTGGCGGGTATTCGCCAAGGCGCCCGAATCCTCGGGTTCCGGTCGTTCACTGGTGACGCATTCGAACTCCGCTCGGAACGGAGCAAAACATGCGTCACGCAAGGTATTTCGCCGGCTTCCTGACCACGTTCACCGCCGTGGCCGCCTTCGCGGCCGCGCCGGCCTCGGCCGAGCCCACCGCGGACGGCGCTGCCGAGAACTACGTCGCGCTGGGCGATTCCTACGCCTCCGGTGTGGGCACCCGGGAGTACTTCGACGACAGCGGCGACTGCTTGCGCAGTCCCAAGGCATATCCCCAGTTGTGGGCCGATTCCCACGAGACCTCGAGCTTCGAGTTCGCCGCCTGCTCCGGCGCCGTCACCGACGACGTCAACGCGAACCAGCTCGACGCGTTGAGCGCGGCCACCAGCCTGGTCACCATTTCGATCGGTGGCAACGACATCGGTTTCGTCGACATCATGACGCGCTGCGTGACCGGGGACGAGGCCGCGTGCGACGCCGCGGTCACCGAGGCCACCGAGAAGGCGCACGAGGAACTGCCCGGAAAGCTCGACACCACCTACGCCAACATCCGCGACGCCGCGCCCAACGCCGAAGTGGTCGTGCTCGGCTACCCGCGCATCAACGAAATGGGAGCCTGCGGAATCCCGTTCTACACCGAGGCGAAGCGGCAGCGCATCAACGAAGGAGCCGACGAACTGGCAGCGGTCATCGCGGACCGCGCCGCCGCGGCCGGTTTCACCTTCGCCGACGCCCGCGACGCCTTCGAGGGACATGGCGTGTGCGCTGCGGACGAGTGGATCAACGGCCCCAGCAACCCGCTCCAGGAGTCCTTCCACCCGGACGCCGACGGCCACGCCCAGGCCTACCTCCCGGTGCTGGAGTCGGTGACCGGCTGACCTGCCGCGTGCCGACGGGCCGGGTCGGTTCGTCGGCGTCGCCGACCGCCAGCTGGCACGGCGGTGCCCCGATCCCTGCTTCGGGTTCGGGGCACCGCCGCGCAAACCCCGAACTGAAACATCGCCTGATGCGCTCGGTCTGGAGCGCGCACGGCCGGAGGTCGCGTGCTGCTCATGGCCGGCCGGCGCGCAGGTCTACCCGCTGCGGTACGTACCGATGGTCCACAGGTTGCACTCCGGGTCCCGCACCGTGCAGACGTAGGACTCGGTGCCTGAGCCGAATGTCGCGCGGTGGGGCGCTTCCGCGATCTCGGCACCGGCTTCCCGAGCCCGATCGTGGATGAGATCCACCTCGTCGGTCGCCAAGTAGATGGCGCTGTTGCCTGCCCGCATTCGTCCGTGGACGCCGTCGGTGTGCTTGGTGCCCCCGATGACGAGCGCGCCGCCGCCGGGCCACGCCAACTCGGCATGCACGATGTCGCCCTCGGCGTCCGATGCGGCGACCTCCTGGCGGAAGCCGAGGACCTCGGTCAGGAATTGCACCGCTGATCGCGTGTCGTCGTAGTGCAAGATCGGCAGGAGTCCGGTGCGCGAGTTATCGGCCATGTGCTCAGCCTAAGGAGCCGTTTCAGTTTGGGGGTTGCGTGGCGGTGCCGGGAGCGGAACCTCGGACACCGCCGGGCTGCGGGACCCGCTCCTTGAGCAGCGGCCTGCGCGGCGCCGCGCAGGCCTCGCCCGACGGCGTCTGAGAACCCGCCGCGTTGCCGGCTGAGTCCCCACACCGCATGCGGCTCCGCCGCATTTCTGAAAGGACCACTGAGGAGAGAGGAAGGCGAAGCGCGCGGCAAGCCCGAGCGCGGCGTCTGCACCGGGCGCTTCGATGTCACCGACCCCAATACTAGAACACCGGTTCGAATGCGGGCCTCGACGCGCCCGATCACGCCGTGGCGACCGCTACTGCCCGCCACGCCCCGCATCGCACGCTGGTGTGCCGCCCGGTGGCCGTCCTCTCCGTGGGGTCCGACCATTGGGGGAGCCGGAGCGGCAGGGGGTGGTGGGGAGATGGTCTTCCCCTCGACGATGGGGCTCGCACCTGAGCGGGCCGAGGAGGTCGTGCGGCTGGCCGGGATGGCGCCGTCGCTGCACAACCGCCAGCCGTGGCGGTTCCGGCTGCTGCCGCATCTGATCGAGCTGCACTTCGACCCGGGCAGCCGACTGCCGGTGGCCGATCCGGAGGACCGGGAGTTGCGGCTCGGCTGCGGAGCTGCGCTGCTGAACCTGCGGATCGCGCTCGATCACGCCGGGGTGCGGCCGATCGTGACATTGCTGCCGCGGCTGCACGGGCAGACCGCGCTGGCCGAGGTGCGTGCGGGCCGCAGCGACGCGCCGGATCCAGATGCGGTCCGGCTGTGCCGGGCCATTCCCAAGCGGCGCAGCAATCGACGGCCCTTCCTGTCCACCCCGGTGCCGGAGCAGGACCAGCACGCGCTGGCCCGCGCGGTGCACGAGGAGGGCTCCCACCTGCACGTGATTCGCCGCGATCAGCTCAGCGCCCTGGAGGAGCTGGTGCACCGGGCGCACCGCGCGCAACTGGGCGACCCGGAGTTCCGCTCCGAGCTGGATCGCTGGACCGGGCGACCCGAAGGCGAGTCGGAAGGTGTGCCCGCCGCAGCCGCCGGACCGGAGCCCGAGCCGCACGATCAGTGGGTGCTGCGGGACTTCGCCGCGGGGCAGGCCCGTCCGCGGGTGCCGGGCAAGGACTTCGAGAGCGAACCGCTGATGGTGGTCGTGTGCTCCTACCACGCGGGACGGCTCTCCGAACTGCAGGCGGGACAGGCGCTGCAACGGATGCTGCTGACCGCGACCTCGCTGGGGTTCGTGTCTTCGCAGATCTCGCAGGTGGTGGAGGTCGACGAGACGAGGGAGGAGCTGCGGCGGCTGCTCGGTGGCCGGCTGCACCCGCAGGCCCTGCTGCGCATCGGGCACGGCACCCCGGCGTCCCCGTCGCCGCGGCTCGATCCCGCGGAGCTGGTACTCGACGACGAGGCGATCGCGGACTCGGGTCCCTGATCGGGACGCGAGTGCGCGCTGGTGCGAAAGCTGAACCGGGAAGGCGATCCCCGGTACGGTGTCCAGGTCGTCGATCCGGACCGCTTCGGCGGCTACCGGTCCTTCGGCAGTCGCTCGGCGGGGAGACTTCAGGTGGTGTTCGATGTCCGGTGCGCTTCCCGAGGAGATCCACTTCCGGGATCTCGCGAAGCAGTGGGTGGATGCCGTCGCCCGGCACTTCGCTTGGCGCGGCGGGGACTCGTTCCACGAGTGCTGGGTCGGTGATGATCTCGCCATCTACGTCCGCTACGTCCATAGCGGACGGATGGTCGCCACCCGCTTCGACGACCTGCTCACCGATTACCTCTCGGGCTTCCCGATCTCCCTCGCGGGCGACGACGGCGCGGCGACGTCATCGATGCAGGCCAGCAACCTCTACGACGGAGGAATCGCCGGCGCTCCGCCGGAAGAGTGCTCGTACGTTGACGGCCTCGGTTACCGCTGGTGGGGTGACCGGCCGCCGTCGGGCTGGCAGCGCGCCATCGAATCCGCAGAACGACTGACGGAAACAGTTCGAAGAAGGATGTGAGCATCCGTTAGCGGGATCGCCGGGCATCCGTGCGCCCACTCCTAACCTCGCCCGATCTGACGTTGCGCGAGACCATCGTGGAAGCACGGCGCAGTTTCCCCGCGCGGCGAGCATCGCAGCGTCACCCACGGGTTCGCCGGTGCGCTGCGAGCGCATGCTCAGCGCGGTGGCCGACTGCGCCCGCTGAACGGCGCAGCGGTGCCCAGATCGATTGGCCAGGACGCGCGCGGGTGGCCACCGTGGGAGGAGGTGCTGCCCCGGTGTGGAACCGGTGCGCCGCGCACCGGACCGGTGCAGCCCACGGGGGGAAGCCATGAGAATGCTCATGAAAGTCTCGATCGACACGGAGAAGGGCAACCAGGGGTTCCGCGACGGCACGTTGCCGAAGATCATGCAGTGGGCCCGGGATCAGCTGAAACCGGAGGCGGCTTTCTTCAGCCCGACGGACGGGAAGCGCACCGCGTACTTCGTGTTCGACATGCAGGACACTTCCCACATTCCGTCGATCGTGGAACCGTTCTTCGAAGTACTCGGAGCCCGTATCGAGATCACACCGGCGATGGATTTCAACGATTTGCAGGCCGGGGTCCCACGAGCCGGGGAGACCATGAAGAACTTCCAGTAACGGCAGCGTCGGAGGCGTGCGGCATTTCGGCGGAACGCGCAGGCCCGTCTACCGGTGTTGGAGGCGGTGACGCCGGCTGATCCCCGACGCGAGAGGTGGGGCCGCTCGCGCGGAGCGGCCCCACCTTCGGCTCACAGCGTCGGGACCAGACCGCCGTCGCAGCGGAGCATGGTGCCGGTGATGTAGCCGGCGTGGGCGCTGCACAGGAACGCCGCCGAGGCGCCGAATTCCGCGGGCTGCCCGTAACGGCCCGCGGGGATGGCCGCCTCGCCCCGCGCGCGGGCCTCGTCGAAGGAGATCCCCTCGCGCTCGGAGGTCGCGGTGTCCAGTGCGGTGAGCCGGTCGGTGGCGATGCGGCCCGGCAGCAGCAGGTTCGCGGTCACGCCCTCGTCGGCGATCTCGGTGGCCAGGCTCTTCAGGTAGGCGGCCAGCGCGCTGCGGCCGATGTTGGACAGCGCCAGCCCGGTGATCGGGGCGGCCACGCCGCTCGAGGCGATCGACAGGATCCGCCCCCACCCGCGCTCGCGCATGCCCGGCAGCACGCCGCGCACCAGCTTCTGCTGCACCAGCAGCAGGTTCGACACCGCGTCGGCGCTGTCCTCCGGGGTCATCTCGGAGGCCGTTCCCGGGCGCGGTCCCGGACCGTTGAGCACCAGGATGTCGATCTCGCCCAGCGCTGCGGTCGCCTCCTGCAGCAGCCGCTCGGCGCCGCCCTCGGCGGTCAGATCCGCCTCGATGCCGACCGCGCCCGGCAGCTCCTCGGCGATGGCCTTCGCCCGGTCGCCGCGGCGACCGGAGATGGCCACGTTGACGCCGTCGGCCGCCAGAGCGCGGGCCGTGGCCTCGCCGAGGCCGCCGGTCGAGGCGCACACCAGCGCGTTGCGCCCGGAAATTCCCAGATCCAATTCAGTTCTCCACGTGTTCCACGGCAGCCAGGTGCCGATCCAGTTGTTCGTTCATGCTCGCGGGCATGGTCGGCGCGGGCGCCCGGACCGCTGACGCGGCGAGCAGGCCGCGCCTGCGCAGCGCCTCCTTGCGGATGGCCAGGCCGATGCGGGGCTGGGCCTCGAAGTTCACCAGCGGGAGGTACCGCAGGTAGGCCCGGTGCGCGGCCGGGTATCCGCCCGAGCGCCACGCGTCGACGCAGGCGACCAGCCCTTCCGGGAAGGAGAAACCGGTCATCGCCCCGGCCGAGCCCGCGGCCAGTTCGTCGAGCAGTCCGACGCCCCCGAGACCGCCGAAGACCGGAGCGCCGGTGCGTTCGGCGAGCGCGGCGATCGCCGGGGGAGTGGGTGGTGCCTCGGCCTTGATGGCCACCGCGGACTCGACCTCGCCGACCGCGTCGGCCAGCGCCTGCGCGCCGATCGACACGCCGGTGACCAGCGGGTAGTCCTGCACGACCAGCCCGGCGCCGGTGGCTCGGTGCACGGTGTTCAGCTGGTCGGCCAGCAGTCGCGGGTCCGAGGTGTTGACCTGCACCATCGCCCCCGCCAACAGGGAACCGACGACCTCGACGGCAGGCTCGATCTCCTCGATCACCGGCCCTGGGGACGTGGCGGAAGCGCCGACGACGATCGGCAGATCCACCGCGTCGACGACCACCTCGAGGACCGCGCGCTTCTCGGCGGCCGAGAGCCGCACGGCCTCTCCGAACACCCCGAGCACGGTCAGGCCGGTCACCCCGATCGAGCGGTAGTGCCGGACCAGACGCGCCAGGGATTCCTCGTCGACGTCCATCGTGGACGCGGTGAACGGGGTCGCTACCACGCCCCACACGCCCGGCTGCAGGGGGTTCGTCGGCATCGGCCACCTCTCACTCGGCGCGGGCGGAAACCGCCGCGCAGCGCCGCGAAATCCTATGCACGTCGAATGACCGCGGGTCAAGCGCGCGCGGGTCGCCCGAGCCACCAGGTGAGCAGCGGGCCGCTGATGCCCAGGATCAGCACGTACCCGGTCGCGAGCGGTCCGAGCGGGTCGCCTCGCGTGGCCACCAGGCCGACGATGACCACGGAGAACTCACCGTGCACGATCAGCACGCTGCCCGCCCGCCATCGTCCCCGCCTGCCCGCGCCGCTGCGGGCGGCCGCGTACCAGCCGGTCGCGAGCTTGGTGATCGCCGAGGCCACGGCCAGCGCCAGCGCCACCGGGAGCAGCGGCACCAGCGCGGCCGGATTGACGGCGAAGCCGATGGCCAGGAAGAAGGCCGCGGCGAACAGATCGCGCAGCGGAGCGACCAACGTCCGGACGCGGTCGGCCAGCGGACTCGTCAGAGCAAGCCCGACCAGGAACGCGCCGACCGCCGCCGAGGCACCCGCCAGTTCGGCCAGCGCCGCCACCACCAGGGTGAGCCCGACGATGCGCAGCAGCAGCTGCTCGGTGTCGTGATCGTCGACCAGGCGGCCCACCCGGTGCCCCCATCGCCGCGACGTGATCAGCGCCAGCGCGAGCACCCCGACCGCCACCGACACCGCCGCGGCACCCTGCAGGAGGGTGCCGCCGCCTGCCAGCACGGCCAGGATCGGCAGGTAGACGGCCATCGCGAAGTCCTCGAGCAGGAGGATCGACAGAACCGCGGGAGTCTCCCGGTTGCCGAGCCGGTGCAGGTCGCCGAGCAGCCGGGACACGATCGTCGACGAGGAAACCCAGGTCACGCCGGCCAGCGCCACGATCCCGGTGGCCCCGAGCCCGAGCAACCAGCCCGCCACCGCCCCGGGGACGGCGTTGAGCAGGTCCACCAGGCCGGAGGGCACGTGCTTGCGCAGGGTGACGGTGAGCTCCTCGACGGAGAACTCCAGGCCGAGGGTGAGCAGCAACAGCACCACGCCGATGGACGCGCCGATCTCCACGAACTCGCCCGCCGCGGGCAGCGGTGCGATCCCGCCTTCGCCCAGGGCAAGTCCGCACAACAGGTACAGCGGGATCGGCGACACGCCGAACCGCCTGGTCAGCGAGCCGAACGCGCCGAGCGCGACCAGCACGACGCCCAGCTCCAGCAGCAGCGCTATGGAAGTGTGCACGGGATCAACCCGCCAGGATCCGTTCCACCCCGGTGATGCTCTCCCGCGTGCCGATGGCCACCAGGATGTCCCCGGCGCGCAGGATCTGGTCCGGCCCGGGGGAGGCGATGACCTCCTCGCCGCGCACCACCGCGACGATCGACGTGCCGGTGCGGGTGCGCGCGCGGGTCTCGCCGAGCACGCGACCGGCGAACGGTGAGTGGGCGGTGACCTCCACCTGCCCGGAGCTCAGGCCCGGTACTTCGCGGGTCAGGTCGGCGAACCGCTCGGCGATGCGCGGGGCGCCGAGGATCTCGGTGATCGCGTCGGACTCCTCGGCGGTGAGCCGGAAGAGCAGATGCACCTCGTCCGGGTCGGCTGCGGGATAGGAGACGAACTCGAAATCGCCGCCGCGGTGCGCGACCACTCCGATGTGCTGCCCGTCGGACGTGGTGAACTCGTACCTGAGTCCCACCCCGGGCAGCAGCACTTCGCTGACGTCCATGCGGCCCATCATCGGGCCGCGGCCGGTTGCTCGCCGACCGGCGCGAACATCTCCCCACAGTCGGCCAGATCCGTTATCGTGGGCCGCAACGCATCGCGGGTCCTACTCCCGGGGTGATCGATTTCCAACTCGGCGGTGGCCGGATCGCTCCGGTGATGCACCGCGCAGCAAGCCGAGCCGGTTCAGGCGCCACTCGACGAACCGTGCCCGGCTCCCGGGTGGCCAAAAGGGAGGGACGGCGCGTGGCCGTCTCGGCCGCCCGAGTGGAGAAGCCCGCTGGCCCAGCCAGCGGGTTTTTTCGTTTCCGCCCGAATTCGGCCCTCGGTTGATCATGATCGGTCGCTAGGCAATACCATTGCCGCGCAGGTGTTGCCGCGCGGTCTGGGAGGCTGGGGAAGGTAGTGCGCGGAGTCGACTACTACGAGCTGCTCGGGCTGCGGCGGGACGCCAGCGCGGCGGAGGTGAAGTCCGCTTATCGCACGCTGGCGCGCACCATGCACCCGGACGTGGGTGGCAGCGACAGCGATTTCCGGCTGTTGCAGGAGGCCTACGACACGCTTGCCGACCCGGTGCGGCGCGCCGCCTACGACCGCAAGCGCGCGAGCAAGACCCGGCGCGCCGCCCGGCCGGCGGGTCCGCGGCGCCGCCCGGGGCGGGACTTCGGCGAGGACCCGGACTACGTGCCCAAGCCGCCGCGGCTGCGGCTCGACGACATCCCGTGGTGGGATCTCGTCGACCCGGAGGCGCGGGTGCGCTACCTGCCGGTGATCGGTCCGAAGCGCGGTCCGACGCTCGCGCTGGTCGGTGCCTGGTCGCTGCTGCTGGTGGCGGGCCTGGCCGCGCACCTCAACACGGCCCTGATGGCCACCTGGGTCGGGTTGTTGATCGGTTCCGGCGCCGGGGTGGTGATCTTACTGCGCAGGCACCTCAACGCGCACCGCGCGCGCCGGTTGTTCACCGCCGAGTTCGGCGATCAGCGCATCTTCGGCATGCCCGACCTCAAGCACGAACGTGCCCAGGTGCTCACGGCGGACCTGTGCGCGAAGTACCTGATGCGACTGCCCGGCGTCCGGGTGTTCCACGGGTTGACCCGGCCGGACGAGGAGCTCATCGACGTCGATCACGCGGTCCTGTGCGGCAGGCGGTTGGTGCTGGTGGAGTCCAAGAGCTGGCTTCCCGGCCACTACACCGTCGACGAGGCGGGTGAGCTGTGGCGCAACGGTCATCCGTTCCGCGGCGGTGAGAGCGTTCTCGGCGACTGCGTGGCGACCTTCGAGGAACTGCTGCCCGAGGTGGAGGTGTGCGGTGCGGTGCTGATCTACCCGAGCCGTGCCGGTGAGGTCACCACCATCGACCAGCCGGAGCACCAGGTGGTGCCGATGACGCCCGAGCAGTTCGTCCGCGACGTCGGCCGCTGGCTCGCGGAGGACGCGACGACCGTGGACCGCGAGGTGTTCACGGCGGTGCTGGACCAGCTGGTGGAATGAACTTCGCCGAACGGCGATGAGTTTCGCGCTGCCCCGGAGTCGAATCCGGTAACGACCTCTTCTCCAGAAGGGCAGAGCAATGGTCACCACTACGCAACCAGCTGTGCCGCGCGCGCTGAACATCGGTCTGTGGGTGCTGCAGGCGTTGCTCGCGGCGTTCTTCGTCTTCGCCGCGGTACCCAAGCTGCTCGGTGATCCGGCGGCGGTGCAGATGTTCGACCTGGTCGGCTTCGGCCAGTGGTTCCGCTACTTCACCGGATCGGTGGAACTGCTGGGTGCGGTCGGGCTGCTCATCCCGCGGCTGTGCAGTCTGGCGGCTGCAGGACTGGCCTGCGTGATGATCGGCGCGACGATCACCCAGATCTTCGCCTTCGGCACACCGGGCATGGCGATCATGCCGATCCTGCTGCTCGCCGCGTTCGTGGCCATCGCCTGGGCCCGGCGCGGAAACCCGCACAACACCCGCTGAGAACTCACCCACCAGGGAGTCATCATGCCCATCAAGACCTTCATCAACCTTCCGGTCCGCGACCTGGACCGCTCGGTGGCCTTCTTCACCGCGCTGGGGTTCTCGTTCGACGAGAACTTCACCGACGAGAACGCCACCTGCATGCTCATCAGCGAGGACTCCTACGCGATGCTGCTGACCGAGCCGTTCTTCGGCGGCTTCACCGACAAGGAGGTCGCCGACGCGACCAAGACGACCGAGGTGATCACGGCGCTGAGCCTCGATTCCCGCGAGCAGGTGGACGAACTCGTCGAGAAGGCCCGTGGCGCAGGCGCGTCGAACATCGCCACGCCCATGGACGAGCAGGGGATGTACGGACGCAGCTTCGCCGACCCGGACGGGCACCAGTGGGAGATCTTCCACATGCAGATGAGCTGATGACCTGCCGCGCACGCACCCGAGCGAGTGCTCGGGTGCGTGCGGGTGCGCGCACCGGGAGAGACGATGGTCGGCGTCCACATGCTCGTAGGGATGAGGAGCGCCGACGTGACCAATCCGCATCAGAACACCGAGTTCGGCAGCAACGGCCGCACCGCCTACGGATACCTCGCGGTTCCGGACCGGCCGGGGCCCGGAGTCGTGGTGATCCAGGAGTGGTGGGGGCTGACCGACCACGTCGCCGACGTCGCCAACCGGTTCGCCGAGGAGGGCTTCGTCGCGCTGGCGCCGGACCTCTTCGGCGGGCACACCACCCACGACCCGCAGGAAGCGGCGCGGATGATGCAGGAGCTGCCCGTCGACCAGGCGGCTCGCGACCTCGGTGGTGCCGTCGACCACCTGCTCGGCCACGAGATGGTCGCCGGTTCCTCGGTCGGCGTGGTCGGCTTCTGCATGGGCGGCAAGTTCGCCATCGTGCTCGCCGCCCAGGAGGGTGACCGAGTCGGGGCGATAGTGCCGTTCTACGGCATCCCGTCGCCGACCGAGACCGATTTCTCCCGGCTCACGGCTCCGATGCTCGGCCACTTCGGCGAGTACGACCGCGGTGTTTCCGTCGAGGCGGTCGGAGAGATGAGCGAGGCGATCCAGCAGCAGTCCGACGTCCGGCCGCAGATCCAGATCTACCCAGCCGGGCACGCGTTCTTCAACGACCGGAATCCGGCGTCTTACCACGAGGATTCGGCTCAGCTCGCCTGGCCGCGCACGATCGACTTCCTCCGCCGCCACCTGGCGTCGTGATCATTGCTGCCCGGCGAAGCGAGCGGGCCGCAGCGGAGGCAGATCACCGGCCCCGACCAGCCGTTGCGGCCGGAAGCCGTGCAGCTGCTCGGCAGGCGACCCGGTGACCACCTCCTGCGCGGCGAGCCTGCCGAGCAGCGGTGCGAGCGTGATCCCGCTGTGCGTGCACAGCGCGTAGATCCGCGAGCCCTGGTCGAGGAACCCGGCAACGGTCAGCCCGTCGGCGGGCACCGAGCGCTGCCCGACCCGCAGCGATTCCAGCCTCGCGTCCGCGGCGCCCGCCAGCAGGTCGCCGAGCCTGCGGCACAGCTCGGCCGCGTGCTCACCGCCGACGCTCGGCGGATCGGCCGGATCGGCGTCCGCGTCGAGGTCCAGGCCCTGGACCACCAGGCGCCCGCCGCCTTCCGGGCGCACGTTGAGTACCGGGGTGGTCAGCACCAGGTTCAGGCGGGTCGGTACGGGCGCGGTGTAGCCGAGCAGGCCCACGGTGGCCGAACCGGGGGCCTCGGGATCGGCCACCGGCACCCGGTGACCGGTCGTGGTGCTGAGCGCCTCGGTCCACCTGCCCGCGGCCATGACCACGGCGTCGGCCTCGTGGATTCCGTCGGCGAGTTCCAAGCTCGCCTTGCCGCCCGACTCGCCGATCGCGGTGACCTCGGCGCGCCGCAGCCGGGCGCCGTTCGCGCGGGCCTCGCCCCACAGCCTGGCCATCAGCAGCGCCGGGTTGAGGTGGCCCTCGGTCGGGAAGAAGGCGATGTCGGTGTCCGGAACCCGCAGGTCCGGGGCCAGTTCCCGGGCCCGCCGCGGGCTGATCCACTCCACCGGGTAATCCCGCGCGCGCAGTTCGGCGACGGCGGCCGACAACCGTTCGATCCCCGTCCCGTCGGCCGCCCACTCCAGGTTGCCGGTTTGGGCCAGCCACGGCCGGTTCGGACCCGGGTCCTCGGCCAACGCGGCGTGCTCGGCCATCCCGGCCACGTTGAGGTCGTGGTAGGCGCGCGGGTTCTTGCTGTGCGAGTTGACCCAGGCGAACGAGGTCCCGGACGTGCCGGCCAGCGGCGCCTCGCGCTCGAAGACCGTCACCTCGGCACCGGCGAGCGTCAACGCGCGCGCGGCGCTCGCGCCGAGCACGCCGAGCCCGACGACCGCTACCTTCATGCCTTCTCCTCCTCCGTTGCGCGGCGGACCCCGGTGGTCCGCTCGCTCGAGCCGAACGCGATGGCCAGGAGCACCACGGCCGAGGACCCGATGCCGTACACCGCGTACGGGACCGCGGTGTCCAGCGTCTGGGCGACCGCGCAACCCACGAGCCCGGCCAGCATGCCGCCGATCGCCGCGGCCGGGGTCAACCGGCGCCGAGTGTGCAGCAGGTATCCCAAGAAGATCGGCGCCGCCAGCACCGCCGCCGAGTAGGCGTAGGTGGCCACCAGCCAGGTCAGCGCCTTGGAGAACTGGATCGCCAGCACTGCTGCCAGCACCGAGACGCCGACGGTGATCAGCCGCGACAGCGCCACCGTGCGCCGCTCGTCGACGTCGCGTCCAGCGATGTTCTGGTACACGTCCCGGGTCAGGTTGGCCACCACCGATTGCAGCGCCGAGCCGGTGGTCGACACGATCGTCGACACCAGGAACGCGCCGAAGACGACCACCACCCAGCCGGGCAGCTGGGTGAGCAGCCAGCCGGTGGCGCCCTCCTCGTTGGCCAGACCGGGGTTCATCGCGCGCACCGCGAGCCCGATGCAACCGGCGTAGACCCCGCCGATGAGCATGGTCAGCCCGGACAGCGCCAGTCCGCGGCGGGCGTCGGAGACCCGCTTGGTGGCGAAGACCCGCTGGTAGTACAGCTGGTTGGTCAACGTCCCGGGGACGATCGCGGCCACCCACAGCCAGATCTGCTCCCAGCCGGCCGCGGTCACGCCCTGCCAGCCCCACAATCGCTGCGGCACCGAAGCCGTGAGCTGACCCCATCCACCCGCCAGGTGGATCGCGTAACCGGCCACGCCCAGCGACATCACGATCATGAACAGGCCGAACACGAAGTCCGTCCAGGCCACCGAGGTCAGCCCGCCGGGCAGCACGAAGAACAGCGAAGCCACCATGATCAGCAGGATCAGGACGGTCGGCGACGCTCCCGTCAGCCTGCTGAACAGCTGGGCGAACGCGACGAACTGGGTGGCCAGCCAGCCGAACGGCACGACGAGCGCTGCCATCGCCGCGATGGCGGTGACCAGCTTGTTCTCCCCGAACAGGCGCGTGACGATCTCTGGCAGGGTGGTGAATCGCTGTTCCCGCAGCCATCGGGCGATCAGCATGAGGACGAGGAAGCCGATCAGCACGCAGGCCTCGTAGGCGAACACCGACCAGCCGGAGGCATATCCGATCCCCACGTGCGCGATCAGCACACCACCCCCGGTGGCGGTGGCGAACTGGGTGACGATCACGACGATCAGCGGGAGCGACCCGCCCGCCGAGAGCCAGTCCTTCGAGCTCTTGGCCTTGCGTCCGAAGTAGACGGACATGGCGATCCCGAAGCCGATCACCAGCAGGCTCGTGATCGCTAGACCGGCGATCTGTCCGGTGGAACCACTAGTCATCGATGCCCTCCCCGAATCTGCGCGGATCGAGGTGCGCGATGTCGTGCGCGGGGGTGCCGCCGAGCGCGAGGTCCGCGCCGACCTCGCCCAGCACGGGGGCGAGTTTGAAGCCGTGCCCGGAGAACCCGGTCATGACCGTGGCCCGGTCGTGTCCGGGCAGGGCGCCGAGCAGCGCGTGCTCGTCGGGGGTGAAGCCCTCGGCGTAGGTGGTGATCCTGATCGGATGCGGCGTCACGCCCGGCAGCAGGCGTTGCGCCGCCAGCGATGCCGCGTGCGCGAACTCGGTGCTCGCGGTGCGCGGCAGGTCTTCCGGACGTGCCACGTCAGGTCGCGCCAGGTGGTGCGGGATGATCTTGATCGAGACGCCGTCCAGCGCGGGGAAGCAGGAGAAACCGGCCTCGGAGTGCCTGCGGATGGCGACCGGCAGCGAATCCGGTTCGTGCGCAGCGACGTCGCGAGCCGGGAACCAGCACGCGGTCAGCATCCGGGGCTGCACCGGCAGATTCCGCAACGGGTCCAGCTGCCGTGCCCACGGGCCTGGGGCAAAGATGACGTGATCGACGTCGAAGACTGCGCCGTTGCTGGAAATGCGCCAGCCGGAGGACGTTTCGCCGGCCGCGTCGACCGGGCTGCGGGGTAGGACGCGGGCTCCGGCGGTTTCGGCCGCCAGCAGTGCCGCTTGCACCGCGATCTCCGGCCGCAGCACGCCCGCGGCCGGGTCGAGGACCATGACCTCGCCGTCGTCGAGCCGGTGCTGCGGGAACCGCCGACTGGCCTCGGCCGTCTCGAGCACCTCGTGCTCCAGGCCGCGTTCCTCGGCGCAGCGGCGCACGGCCGCGACATCGGGATCGTCGGGTGAGCCGATGGTCAACCCGCCGCACAAGGTGAGCAGCCGGGTGGCCGCGGAGCGTTCCAGCTCGCGCCAGATCTCCTGGGAGCGCCGCAGCAGCGGTACGTAGGAGGAGCCCTCCTTGTAGGCGGTGCGAAAGATCCGGGACTCGCCGGCCGAGGCGCCGCGGTCGTGACCGGGGGAATGGGTGTCGAAGGCGACCACGTCGGCGCCGCGCAGGGCCAGCCGCCAGGCGGTCATCGCACCGATGATGCCGGTGCCGACCACCGCTATCCGGGAAGTGGGCATGAGCGCTCCTGTTCGCGATGCGGCACGTCGGATGCACGGGTGCCGCGAGATGTCAGGTGCGGGAGGAGATCAGGAGTCCGTTGTGGACGGAATGGTGTGCTCGACGAAGAACTCGACGAGGTCCGGGCGAACGATGTGCCACATGGCCTCGGCGAGACCGCCGTCGGCGAGCCAGGTCAGCCGGCGCAGCCGGATCACGGCACGGCCTTCGGCGAGGTCCAGTCTCCGGGCGGTGTCGGCGTCGAGCGTCACCGGGTCGATGTAGACGCGGGACTTGGCTGCCGGAACGTCGTTTCGTGCGAAGTAGTCGTGGACGGTCAACCGCTCGAGGTCCTCGTCGAGCAGTCGTGGTGCCAGGTTGAACGGGACGGCGGTCAGTTCGACGGCGATCGGATCGCCGGAGCTGTCGAACTTGAGCCTGCGCAGCTGGTTGACCGGCGTGTCGGGGTCGATGCCGGGCATGCCGACGTCGGCATCGACGGCTGGGATGACCGCGGCGGAATCCACCGCGTGCCGCCCGGGGATCTCCGGACCGTGCAGCGTGGGGTGCGCCAGTCGCAGGAGGTTCTCCTGCCGCGCACCCTCGGCGACGAAGGTGCCCCGCCGCCGGTGGCGTTCCACCAGTCCCGCTTGCGCCAGCTCGCTCAGCACGCGTTGCGCGGTCGCGCGACCGACCGAGTACTGCTCGCACAGCTGCGCCTCGGTGGGCAGCCGGGTTCCCGGTGGGAGCGCACCCGAGTGGATCCGCTCCTCCAGTTCGGAGCGAATCCTGAGGTACGCGGGTTTGGCCACGAGCGGGAATCTAGCCCCGCGCATTTGACCGGTCAATACTGGATTGTTTCGGTCGAATGAACGTTGACACCGCGCTGCCGGGTGGCGATGCTCGCCGTTGCATTGGCCGCGCGAACCGCTGGAGGCGCGATGCTGCCGCTGGAGGGTGTGACCGTGGTGTCGCTGGAGCAGGCGGTGGCGGCGCCGTTCGCGACGCGGCAGCTGGCCGACCTCGGGGCTCGGGTGATCAAGGTGGAACGGCCTGAAGGGGACTTCGCCCGGGCTTACGATTCGACGGTCAACGGTCTGTCCAGCCACTTCGTCTGGATCAACCGGAGCAAGGAATCGATCGTGCTGGATCTCAAGGATCCGCGCGATCGCCGTGCGATGGACAAGCTGCTGGCCGAGGCCGATGTGTTCGTGCAGAACCTCGCGCCCGGCGCGGCCGCGCGGCTGGGGCTCGGTGCCGAGGAGCTGCGCCGTCGCGACCCGCGGTTGATCGTGTGCGACCTGTCCGGCTACGGCACCTCAGGTCCCTACCGCGACAAGCGGGCCTACGACCTGCTGGTGCAGTGCGAGGCGGGGCTGGTCTCGATCACCGGTTCCGCGGACGAGCCGGCCAAGACCGGGGTCTCCACCGCGGACATCGCGGGCGGGATGTACGCGTTCAGCGGTGTGCTCACCGCGCTCTACGAGCGCGAGCGCACCGGGACGGGAACCGCCTTCGAGGTGTCGTTGTTCGAGGCGCTGGGCGAGTGGATGGGCTTTCCGTACTACTTCACCTCCTACGGCGGCGCGGCCCCGCCGCGCTCCGGCGCCCGGCACGCGTCCATCGCGCCGTACGGCCCGTTCGAGGCCGGGGACGGCAAGCAGGTCTTCCTCGGCGTGCAGAACGAACGGGAATGGGAGAAGTTCTGCGCACAGGTCCTGGACCGCCCCTGGCTCGCCGTGGATCCGCGGTTCGCGGGCAACCCGGAGCGGGTCGCGCACCGAGCCGACCTGGAGGCCGTGATCGCGGCGGTCTTCGCCGAGCTGACCGCTGCGGACGTCGAGGATCGGCTGGATGCTGCGGGCATCGCCAACGCGCGGATGCGCACGATGCGCGAATTCGCCGCGCACCCCCAGCTGGCCGCTCGTGACCGGTGGCGCGAGGTCGATACCCCCGTCGGCGCGGTCGACTCGTTGCTGCCGCCGGTGACGGTTCCGGGACGCGAACCGCGGATGGACCCGATCCCGGAGATCGGACAGCACACCGAGGAGATCCTGGCCGAACTGGGCGAAGAGCGGCGCGGCTGACCTCGCGCGATGTATGTCTACAGAGGACATTATTCCGGTTGTGGCGCAGTGCACTCGAATTCCGGCTAACCATCGGGAGCTCCCGAACGACATGCAGAGTGCTTGATCGTTCAGGTGTTTTCTTTCTCAGGGAGGTCATTTAAGTGGCTGCCGACCGGCCGCAGCGTCGGGCGTGGTGGATCTGGAGCGTGGCGGTGGTCGCCTACCTCGCCGCGGTATTTCACAGGGGCAGCTTGGGGGTTGCCGGAACGCAGGCGCTGGACCGCTTCGACGTCGGTCCGGCTGCGCTGAGCGCGTTCACGGTACTGCAGGTCGGCATCTACGCCGGGATGCAGATTCCCACCGGTTTGCTGGTGGATCGCTTCGGCCCGCGCCGGGTGATCACCGCGGCGGTGTTGTTGCTGGGGGCTGGGCAGGTGCTGTTCGCGCTGTCCGGTTCGTATTCGATGGGGTTGTTCGCCCGGGGCGTGCTCGGCCTGGGCGATGCTTTGCTGTGGGTGAGCATCCTGCGGCTGGTGGCGACGCTGTTCTCCGCGCGCCGCTACGCGCTGGTGGCCACGATCTCCAGCGCGCTGGGAGCGATCGGTGGCGTCGCGGCCACCTTCCCGCTGGCCGCCGCGCTCGGGATGCTGGGCTGGACGTCGACGTTCCTGCTGGTCGGTGTGCTGACCATGGGCTACGCGACGATGACCTTCGCGGTGGTGCGGGACAACGCGCCGAAGGCCGCACCGGTCAAGAGCGGGGGAGCGGTGCTCGCGCAGGTCAAGGCGGCGTGGTCGATCCCGGGCACGCGGTTGGCCTTCTGGGCGCACTTCTGCACGATGTTCGTCTCCGGTGCGCTGACGTTGCTGTGGGGCTTCCCGTACCTCGTCGAGGGGCTGGGCGTGCCGGCCGCGTCGGCGAGCGTGCTGCTGAGCCTGCTGATCATCGGGCAGGTGGCCGGTGGACCGATGGTCGGCTGGCTGATCGGCAAGCGTCCGGAGGTCCGGATGTACCTGGTCGTGGGTTACCTGGCGCTGAACCTGCTGACCTGGGTGGTGCTGCTGGGCTGGCCGCAGGGGCATCCGCCGATGGTGGTGATCGCGGTCGGGTTCGTGATCTTCGCGCTTGGCGGTCCGGTGTCGTCGGTGGCCTTCGCCCTGGTGCGCGACTACAACCCGCTGCACCAGGTCGGCACCGCGACCGGTGTCGCGAACTCGGGCGGACATTCGGCCACGGCGCTGGGGGTGCTGCTGGTCGGGTTGATGCTGCAGGTCTTCGAGCCGATGCCCGGCGGTTCGGAATACCGGGTCGCGATGCTGGCGCTGGTGGGACTGCTGCTGTTCGGCGCGTTCCGCACGCTGGTGTGGTGGCGCCGCGCTCGTGCCGAGGTGTTCGCCGCGGAGGGGCGCGGCGAACAGGTCCCGGTCGTCCTGCACCGGCACCGCTGGGACCTCAGCGAGGTCCGCGAGCCCGTCGCGGCGTGACCCGGCGGCGGTTTCCGCAGGTTTGTGGCCTGCGGAAACCGCCGAACCGTCGCTGCTCGGTCGCGGATCCCGGAGCCCGGCGGCCGAGATTCCGCTACCTGCACCGTCACGCGCACCGCGAACTGCGGCCTCTCCGAACCCCGCGCCGCCCCGCGAACCGCGAGCGGAAGCATCTCTCCCGCAGCAGAGCCCGGGTGGCTACAGCACGGTGGAGAGCTGCCACGGCACGAACTCCTCCTCGCCGTAACCGAGCTCCTCGCTCTTGGTCTCCTCGCCGGAGGCCACGCGCAGGATGTGCTGGAAGATCCGCTCACCCATCTCGGCCACCGTCAGCTCGCCGTCGGCGATGCCCCCGCAGTTGATGTCCATGTCGTCGGTCATCCGCTCGTACAGCGGGGTGTTGGTGGCCAGTTTGATGCTCGGTGCCGGTTTGCACCCGAAAGCCGAACCGCGACCGGTGGTGAAGCACAGCAGCTGCGCGCCGCCTGCGATCATCCCGGTGGCGTTGACCGGGTCGTAGCCGGGCGTGTCCATGAACATCAGCCCGGGATCGGTGATCGGCTCGGCGTACTGCAGCACGTCGACGAGGTTGGTCGTACCGCCCTTGGCCGCCGCCCCGAGGGACTTCTCCAGGATCGTGGTCAGCCCGCCCTCCTTGTTGCCGGGGGACGGGTTGTTGTTGATCGAGCTGCCGTCGGCCTGCACGTGCTGCTCCCACCAGTGGATGCGATCCACCAGCTTCTCGCCGACCTCCCGCGACACCGCTCGCCGGGTGAGCAGGTGCTCGGCACCGTAGATCTCCGGGGTCTCGCCGAACACCGCGGTGCCGCCGTGGCGGATCAGCAGGTCGGCGGCCGCGCCCAGCGCCGGGTTGGCGGTGATGCCGGAATAGGCGTCCGAGCCGCCGCACTCCATGGCCAGCGACAGCTTGTTCGCGCCGACGGTCCGGCGCTGGTGGGCGTTGGCCATCGGCAGCATCTCCTCGATGCGCCGGACGCCTTCGGCCACCGTCTTCTTGGTGCCGCCGAACTCCTGGATGGTCATCGCGTGCACCGGCATGTCCTCGGGCAGCGCCAGGTCCGAGGTGAGCGCCTTGACCTGGTTGACCTCGCAGCCCAGGCCGAGCACCAGCAGCCCGGCGACGTTCGGGTGGCCCGCGTAGCCCTGCAGCGACCGGCGGAGGACCTCGAAGCCCTCGTTGCCCGCGCCGGAGTGCCCGCAGCCCAGCGTGTGGGTCAGCGGGCAGACGCCGTCGACGTTCGGGAAGTCGTCGAGGAGCCCGGAGGCCTCCACCCGCCGGGCGATCAGCTTCGCCGCGGTGGCCGAGCAGTTCACCGAGGTCAGCACCGCGAGGTAGTTGCGGGTGCCCACCCGGCCGTCCGGGCGCACGAAGCCCTGGAAGGTGGCGCGTTCGGCCTCCGGCACGTGTTCGGTGGGCGTGACGTCGGCGCCGAAGGCGTGCTCTCGCTGGAACTCGTGGTAGTCGACGTTGTGGGTGTGCACGTGCTCGCCCGCGGCGATCTCGCGCGCGGCGAAGCCGATGATCTGGCCGTACTTGCGCAGCGGCTCGCCCTCGGCGATGCGGGCGGTGGCCAGCTTGTGGCCGCGTGGCACCGGGGCGGTGACGGTCAGGCCGTCGTAGGTTCCCGGCTCGATGTCCTGCCGCGCGATGAGCACGGAATCGTCGGCGTGCAGGCGGAATCCCAACTGGTCCAAGGTCGGCGACGACAACCGGATCACCCTCGCTTCACATATATGAAAATCATTCTAGCTGGTGAACGCGAGCGTAGTGTTGCGAACAGAGGTTGTCACCGCGGTCTCCGCCGAGCTCCCCAATTCGGCAGCGCGGTCCGGGATCGGCCTTCAGCGGGCCGCGCCGTCGCGGGCGCGGAGCATCAGATCAGCGAGGCGGCCATCTCCCCGATCATCATCGAGGGCGCGTTGGTGTTGCCGCCGGTGATGCTCGGCATGATCGACGCGTCGGCCACCCACAGCCCGTCGACGCCGCGCACCCGCAGGTTCGGGTCGACCACGGCGCGCTCGTCGGAACCCATCCGGCAGGTGCCGACCGGGTGGTACACGGAGTGGATGCGCCGGGGCAGCTCGCGGCGCAGCGCGGTCTCGTCGGTGAACTCCGGCCCGGGGCTGAGCTCGCCCTTGACGTCGCCGGCGATGGCCTCGTTCGCCATGATCTCGCGGATGATCGAGATGGCCTCGACCAGGAAGTCGACGTCGGCCGGGTCGCTGAGGTAGCCGGGGTCGATCAGCGGGGAGGCGACCGGATCGGCCGAGGCCAGCCGGACCTGCCCGCGGCTCTCCGGGTAGATCAGCGTGGGGAACACCGTCAACGCCGGACGGGTGTCGGGGCGGTGCAGCTTGTCCTCGTCCTGGTTGGGCGTGGGGTAGCTCCACGGGATCGTGTGGATCTGCATGTCCGGCACGTCGCGGGCGCGCGAGGTGCGCACGAAACCGACCGCTTCGAACAGCGTCCGGCCGAGCCAGGAGCCGCCGCGCTTGCCGAAGGTCTCCTTGGCGATTCCACCGACCAGGTGCCCCGGCGTGGAGCGGTGCACGGCGCCGTCGGTCAGGAACGACATCGGCACGAACAGGTGGTCGTGGAAGTTCTCGCCCACCGGCAGGTCCTCGACCACGTCGATGCCCACGTCGCGCAGGTGTCCGGCCGGGCCGATGCCGGAGAGCATCAGGATCTGCGGCGAGCCGATGACTCCCGCCGAGACCACGACCCCGGTGCTCGCGCGCAGGACCTGCTTGCGCCCGGTCTTGGAGTCCAGCACCTCCACGCCGGTGGCCTTGCCGTTCTCGACGACCACCCGGCACACGTGGACGTTGGTGCGCACCCGCAGGGTGGGTAACTCGCGATTGGTCAGGTAGCCGCGCGAGGAGCTGTACCGGCGGCCCTGGTGCGCGCTCTGCTGGAAGGCCGAGACGCCTTCCTGCTCCGCGCCGTTGTAGTCGTCGATGTGCCGCACGCCGAGCGTGTCGGCCGTCGCGGTCATGAACTGCTGCGAGGCCGGCGTGAGGTCCTGCTGCCTGGTGACCTCGATCGGACCGCCCGCACCGCGCAGCTCGCTGGCGCCCCCCTCCCAGTTCTCCAGGCGCTTGAACGCGGGAAGCACGTCCTCGTAGCTCCAGCCCTCGCAGCCCTCGGCCGCCCAGGAGTCGTAGTTGGCCTTGTTCCCGCGCACGAACAGCATCCCGTTGACCGAGCTCGACCCGCCGAGCACCTTGCCGCGCGTCATCGGGATCTCGCGCTCGTCGGCGTGCTTCTGCGGCACCGAGTTCTGCTTCCAGGTCACCTGCTTCTTGAGCTGCGGGACCGTGTGCATCAGCGAGATCAACCCGGGAACGCCGACCAGCGGGGTGTCGTCCTTGCGGCCCGCTTCCAGCAGCAACACCTCGGCTCCGCGCTCGGCGAGCCTGCTGGCCAGCGCGGTTCCGGCGCTGCCCGCTCCAACGACGATGTAATCCGGATCGCTCACGAGGACTCCCTACGAGTGGTCGTCGTTGACTGCTCCGCGCCGCTCCTGCGTGCTGCCACCCGCGGCGGTCATACAGATCATGGTTATGTGTATGACCTCAAGTCAAGACTCGACCCGTCGGTCCGGATGCCGCTGGTGCCGCCTCCCGCGGGCGGAACACCACCGGAACACCACCGGAACGCGTCGGTGAACGCCTCGCCGAGGCATTCCAGTCGTTGCCGAGTCCCGGTGGCCGTTCCCGGCCCGAGAGTCGTCCGGTCAGCGCTCGGTGAGCGAGGCGGGCGCCTGCGCCAAACCCGCTAGCGCGGGCGGGAGTTCGTCGTCCCGGTGCAGCACGCCGAGTCGCTGGGTCGCGCGGGTGAGCGCGACGTAGAGCTCGGCCGCGCCGCGCGCACCGCGGGCGAGGATGCGTTGCGGGTCGACGACCAGCACCGCGTCGAACTCCAGTCCCTTCGTCTCCGACGGCGTGACCGCCCCGGGCGCCCCTGGCGGCCCGATCACGACGCTGGTGCCCTCGCGGGCGGCCTCGGTCCGGACGAACTCCGCCACGGCGGTGGGGAGTTCCGCCGCGTCGACCTGCCGGGACCACGGCCGGACACCGCACGCGCGCACCGATTCCGGCGCCGCGACATCAGGAGCGAACTCGGCTAGCACGCCCGCCGCGACGGACATGATCTCCGCCGGGGTGCGGTAGTTGACCGTCAACGACCGGTAGGCCCAACGGCCGGGCACGTACGGTTCCAGCACCGAACTCCACGAGGTCGTTCCAGCCGGCGAGCGGCGCTGGGCCAGGTCGCCGACCACCGTGAACGAGCGGCTCGGGCAGCGCCGCATCAGCACCCGCCAGTCCATTTCGGACAGCTCTTGGGCCTCGTCGACCACCACGTGCCGGTAGGTCCAATCGCGGTCCGCCGCAGCGCGTTCGGCGACATCGCGAGTGTCCTGCTCGACGTAGCGCTGCGCGAGGTCCTCGGCCTCCACCAGGTCCTGAGCGAGCAGGTGGTCCTCGTCGTCCATCAGATCCTGCCGATCCACCTGGAGTATCTCCAGCACGCCCGCGGCGTATTCGGCCTCGGCCCGGGTCTCCCGCTCGGTGCTCTCGGCGGTCGATCCGGACGTCCCCAGCATGTCGGCCAGCTCGTCGAGCAGCGGCACGTCCGAGACGGTCCACGCCGCTCCATCGCTGCGCAGCAGCGATTGCGGTGCACCGGCCGCGCGCAGCCGCTCGGGGGACTCGTAGAGCGGCGCCAGCAGGCTCTGCGGCGTCAGGATCGGCCAGAGCCGATCGAGAGCGTCGGCGAACTGCTGGCTCTCGGCGAGCTCGGCGAGCACCTCCTTGCGGATGCTCTCCCAGGTCGCGCGGTCCTCGCGGGACAGCCACCCCTTGCCGATCCGGGCGGTCGCCCGCTCGGTGAGCACGTACTCGATGATGTCGCGGAAGACCGGGCGTGCCTCGTTGTGCGGCAGCTCGCTGTCGCGCGCCTCCTGCCTGGCCCATTCCGCGGTCTCGGCGTCGATGCGCACGACGAGGTCTGCGAGCTCGATCAGCAGCGGTTCCTCCGGGAGCCGCTGGCGGCCGGCGATGGCCGCCGCCAGCACGTCGAGGATCGTTAGCGCGCCCTTGTGCCGGGCGGCCTCCGGGCCGTCCTCGGCCGTGACGTGCATGCCGGGGACCAGACCACCGGTGGTCGTGAACACCACGTCGGACTCGCCCAGCGACGGCAGCACCCGGCTGATGTGGTTCAGGAACGCGGGGTTTGGCCCGACCACCAGCACGCCGTGGCGTTCCATCCGCTCCCGCTGGGTGTAGAGCAGGTAGGCCACGCGGTGCAGCGCCACCACCGTCTTGCCGGTGCCCGGTCCGCCCTCGATGACGAGCACCCCGGGGTGCTCGAGCCGGATGATCTCGTCCTGCTCGGCCTGGATCGTCGCCACGATGTCGCGCATGCCGGCGCCGCGCGGCGCGTTGACCGCCGCGAGCAGCGCGGCGTCCCCGTTCTCGTCGCCCTGCGGGCGGCCGAGCACCTCGTCGGTGAACCCGCGCACCTGCCGGTCGCGGGTGTGGAACTGGCGGCGCCTGCGCATGTCCTCCGGATGCGCGGCGGTCGCGGTGTAGAACGGGCGCGCGGCCGGTGCCCGCCAGTCCAGCAGCAGCGGCTCGTACTCGTCGTTCTCGTCGAACAGGCCGATCCGGCCGATGTAGGAGGATTCGCCCGCCAGGTCGTCCATCCTGCCGAAGCACAGCCCGTTGTCCACCCCGTCCAACCGCTTGAGCTGCTTGGCCTGCGCGCGGACCTCGACATCGCGCTCCATCGGCCCGAGGTCGTTGCCGCGCAGCGCAGCGCTGTGGGCGGCGTGCACCCGCGCGCGTTCGGCGTCCAGCCGCGTGTAGAGCGCGGCGACGTAGTCGCGTTCCGCGCGCAATTCTTCAACGTATTCCTGATTCGACACAGGTAGCCCCTCATCACCTTGCGGGCCGAAATCCCCAGAACTGCATTCGGCCGAGCGATTGTGCAGCACACCCCCGGTATTGCCGCAAGGTTGGGACTCCCGTGTAAAATGAGCACGGGATGCGGGGAAGAGCCTTTTCAGGACATTTCCACTTCCGGTTTTGAACCTTCGAGCTGCGCTGGCGGTCCGTTACCCGGTCGCCGGATTCGACACCGCCGACATCGTGCAGTATCCGATCGGCCCCTTCGCGTCGTGGAAGGTGCAGTTCCCGGTGGCCACGCCGTCGGCGTTGAGGTGCCCGGTGGCCTCCATGCCGATCTCCTCGCTCAGCGGCAGCCTGCTCAGCGTGAGGGTGTAGTCGGCGTTGATGAACTCGAGCACGCCGCTGGGGGCGAAGTTGGCCAGCGGGCTGGCGAAATCGGCGGCGGTGGCCACGCGTTCGAACGGTGACATGGCCTCGCCCTCGACGAGATCGCGGGTGTCGAGCAGCCAGGCGCGCCGGGACTGCGCGGACCAGTCCACCGGGTTCCCCTCGGAATCGACCTTCCAGACGTCGAACGGTGCGACCCACTTCCCCGGCGATTCCGGAGCCGGGCCGAGCTCGGCCGGAGTGGGAGCCGACCAGGCGGGAGTGCTGGGCACCTCGTGCAGCGGCTGCGCGCCCTGGCGCAGCAGCACGGCGCTGGCGCGAGCGACCGCCTTGTCCCCGGAGTAGATGGTCGCGTCGGCCACCCGGATGCGGCGCCCGTCCCGCACGCGCTGGGTGCGCACGTGCACCGGTTCCAGCTTGGCGCTGCGGAACAGGTCGACGGTCAGCCTGCTGAAGTGCAGGTCGGGCGCACCGTGCTCGCGCTCCAGGGCTCGTGCGAGCAGGCCGCCGAACAGGCGCCCGTGCATCATGTCCGATGCCCACGGGCTGTCCGCGCGCGCTGACGGGACCAGCAGGTCCCCGTCCAGGTGGAAGAACGCCTCGTTGGTCGCGGCCACCGGTCCTCCTTGAACTCGCCGAACCCGGTCGGCACAGATTCCAGCAGGCGCTCGGCCGCGCGGCACGGCTTTTGTGCGCCGGACCACTGGAGCGGTCTCGCGCGAAGCCCGGCCGGTCAGCCGCGCGGCTTGGCGAAAGTGCTGGCCGAGGCCCAGGATTCATCCGCGTCCGCCCAGCCCTGCTCGCTGTGCAGCAGCGCCACGGTCGCGGTCTTGAGCTCGACGTGCTCACCGGTGAGCAGCTGCACCAGGTCTTCGAGCCCGGGGTTGTGGCCGATGATCGCGACGGTCATCGCGTTGACCGGCATCTCGCGGACCACGGTGAGCAACTCGGTGCCGGAGGCCTCGTAGATCCGCTCGTCGAAGTTCACCACCGGCCCGGCCGGGAGCTTGGACTGGATCAGCTCCCAGGTCTGCCGCGTGCGGGTGGCCGGCGAGCAGTGCACGTCCTCGATGGCGTGGGCGTTCTCGCGCAGCCACCGGCCGACCGCGGGGGCGTCCTTCTCGCCCCGGGAGGCCAGCGGCCGCTCGATGTCGTCGACTCCGTCGGGATGAGCCGACTTCGCGTGCCGGATCAGGATCAGTTTCCGCCGGGCGTCCGCCATGTCGCATCCCACTAAGTTCGCCGTTGAATCCTCGTCCACAGTACCCAACCCGGTTCAGGTGACGCGTAGTGGAACGGCGCGTGGCGGACGCTCGTCGCGCGCTACTCGGCGGCGGGTTCGACGTCCGGGAAGGGCATCGGGAGGTTGGGGGTGGTCAGGCCGCCGTCGACGGCCAGCACCTGACCCGTGACGTACGACGAGCCCGGGCTGGCCAGGTAGAGGATGGCCGCCGCGACGTCCTCGGGATCGCCGATGCGGCGCAACGGCGTGTGCTGCTCCAGCGTGGACTTCAGCTCGGGGTCGTTGGCCACCACCTCGAGCGCCTCGGTGCGGATCGCGCCGGGAGCCACCGCGTTTACCCGGATGCGCGGGTTGAGGTCCGCGGCCAGCAACCGGACCGCGTGGTCGAGGGCGGCCTTCGCCGTGCCGTAGGCGAGGTAGCCGCGGCCGGACAGGTGGCCGGTGGAGCTGGAGACCAGCACGACGCTGCCCGCCTCCGAGCGGGTCAGGTGCGGTACCGCCTCGCGGACCAGGCGGATGCCGTCCACGACGTTGCGCTCGAAGGACTTGCGCAGCGCGCCGTCGTGGGTGTCGGTGAACGGCCGCGGCATCGCCCCGCCGGTCACGCTGACCAGCACGTCCAGCTGTCCCAGCTCCTCGGCGCAGCGGTTCACCGCCGATGCCACGGCCTCCTCGTCCCCGGCATCGGTCGGGATGGCCAGTGCCCGCCGCCCGAACGCGCGCACCCGCTCGGCGACCTCCTCGATCTGCTCGGGCGTGCGGGACAGCACGGCCACGTCGGCCCCGGCCTCGGCCAGCGCCAACGCGGTCGCGGCACCGATGCCGCGCCCACCTCCGGAAACCAGCGCGACACGCCCGTCCAACCGGAACAACGGCGATACCCCCATCCGAACCTCCTCCAAACCAAGCACTTGCTAGGCAAGCTAACCCGAACCCCGCACCCCTCCACAACCCCGAATTCCAGCGAATTCGGGGTGCGGAATTCCCTGGAATTCGGGGGTGGGTTTTCGAGGGTTTTCTTGGATTTGGAGCGATCGGGTGAGGGTGTTGGGGTTTCGGAGGAAGGGGTTGGCTAGTGCAGGTGGGGGAGGATCAGGGTGCGGTAGCGGTCGATCGTGGTTTGCAGGACCGATTCGGCCGGGGTGTCCCAGAGCTCGGCGTTGAAGATCTCCACCTCGATGTCACCGGTGTACCCCGCTTGGGTCACCATGCGGGTGATCGGCGCGAAGTCGATGACGCCGTCGCCCATCATGCCGCGGGAGAGCAGCGCGTCGGCGGCGATCGGCAGGTTGAAGTCGCAGACCTGGTAGGAGGCGATGCGCCCCTCCCTGCCCGCGCGCTCGACGGCGCGGGGCAACGCGGGGTCCCAGAACACGTGGAAGGTGTCGACCACGACCGCGACCTCATCGGCCGGGTACGGGGCGGCCAGGTCCAGCGCCTGCTCCAAGGTGGAGATCACCGCGCGGTCGGCGGCGTACATCGGGTGCAGCGGTTCCAGCACCAGCCGGACCCCGCGATCCCGCGCGTGCGGCACGAGATCGGCGATCCGGTCGGCGACCCGTCGCCGAGCGGCGGCGAGATCCACATCGCCCTCGGGCAGGCCGCCCACGACCATGACCAGCGAGTCGGTGCCCAGCGCCGCGGCCTCGTCGAGCGCAGCTCGGTTGTCCTCCATCGCGGCCTCGATCCCGGCGGGGTCCGCCGCGGTGAGGAACCCGCCCCGGCAGAGCGTCGAGACCCGCAGGCCCGCGTCCCGGACGAGCTTCGCCGCGCCGTCCAGCCCGACCTCGTGCACCCGGTCGCGCCAGAGCCCGACCGCGGGCAGCCCGGCGCGAGCGGCGCCGTCGACGGCCTCGGCCAGGTTCAGCTTCTTGGTGGTCGCGATGTTCAGCGACAACCTGCCCAGATCGGTCACTGCGCCACCCCGTTCACCGCGAGGAACCCGCGCATCCGCTCGACCGCGGCATCGGGATCGACCAGCAGCCCGGCTCGATCGGCCAGCCGGAACACCTCGGCCAGGTGCGGGACCGAACGCCCCGAGTGCAGACCGCCCGCCATCGCAAAGCCCGGCTGCTGACCGTTGAGCCAGGACAGGAACGCGATACCGGTCTTGTAGTAGTAGGTCGGGGACTGGAAGATGTGTCGTCCCAGTTCCTTCGTGCTGTCCATGATGGACAGCGCTGCGGCCGGATCGTCGCGGTCGAGCGCCTGGATCGCCGCCGAGGCCGCCGGGTAGATGGCCGCGAAGATGCCCAGCAGCGCGTCCGAGTGATCGGCGCCCTGGCCCACGACGAGTTCGGGGTAGTTGAAGTCGTCCCCGGTGTAGAGCCGGACGCCCTCGGGCAGCTCGCGGCGCAGCGCCACTTCGTGCTCGGCGTCGAGCAGCGAGACCTTCACCCCATCGACCTTGTCCGGGCGGGCCCGGATGATGTCCAGGAACGTCCCGGTCGCGGTCGGGATGTCCGCGCTGCCCCAGTACCCGGCGAGCGCGGGATCGAACATCGGGCCCAGCCAGTGCAGGATCACCGGCTCGTCGGCCTCGTCGAGCAGCGTGCCGTAGACCCGCGCGTAGTCCTCGGCAGAACGCGCCACGTGCGCCAGCGCGCGCGAGGCCATCACGATCACCCGGGCGCCGCTGCCCGCGACGACCTCGAACTGCTCGCGGTAGGCGGCCAGCACGGCCTCCACGTCGGTCCACTCGGCGAGCTGATCGGTGCCGGCTCCCGCGGCGATGCGGCCGCCCGCCGCGCGGGCCTCGGCGGCCGAGCGGCGGATCAGCTCGGCCGCCGCTTCCCAGCCCACCCCCATGCCTCGCTGGGCGGTGTCCATCGCCTCGGCGACCCCGAGGCCGTACTCCCAGAGCCGGTGCCGGTAGGCCAGCGTGGCGTCCCAGTCGATGTCGGCGGCGGCACCGGGCACGTTCTCGCCGAGCACCCGGGGAACCACGTGCGCGGCGGCGTAGGCCACCCGGCTGCGCAGCGGACCCTCCGGCTTCGGCCAGTCGCGCGGCGCGGAGACCGCGTGCTCCACGAACGTGCCGTCGGAGCGGGGCAGCAGCAGTGCGCTCACGACGTCACCTCACCGAGCTCGATCCGGCGGCCTTCGCGCGAGGAGGCCAGCCCTGCTTCGGCCAGCCGGACACCGCGCGCCCCGGCCGCGAAGTCGTAGGGATGCTCGCCGTCGTCGCAGACGAAGCGCAGGAACTGCTCCCACTGGGCCTTGAAGCCGTTGTCGAACTCCTGGTTGTCCGGCACGTCGTACCACTGCTGCCGGAACGGGGTCGGTTCCAGCAGGTCCGGGTTCCACACCGGCTTCGGTGTCTGCATCCGCTGCTGGGCCACGCACTTGTGCAGGCCCGCGACCGCGCTGCCGTGCGTGCCGTCGACGTGGAACTCGACCAGCTCGTCGCGGTGCACCCTGGTCGCCCAGGAGGAGTTGATCTGCGCGACGATCCCGCCCGCGAGCTCGAAGATGCCGTAGGCGGCGTCGTCGGCGGTGGCGTCGTAGGACTCGCCCCGCTCGTCCCAGCGCTGCGGGATGTGCGTGACGATCTTCGCGGTGACCGCCTCGACCCGGCCGAACAGGTTCTCCAGCACGTAGTTCCAGTGCGGGAACATGTCGCTGGTCATCCCGCCGCCGTCCTCGGCGCGGTAGTTCCAGCTGGGGCGCTGGGCCGGCTGGGTGTCGCCCTCGAACACCCAGTAGCCGAACTCGCCGCGCACCGAGAGGATCTGCCCGAAGAAGCCCGATTCCACCAGCCTGCGCAGCTTCAGCAGTCCGGGCAGGTACAACTTGTCGTGCACCACACCGGTTTTCACGCCGGCATCGGCGGCGAGGCGGGACAGGCGCAGCGCCCCGTCGACGTCTTCGGCGACCGGCTTCTCGGTGTAGACGTGCTTGCCCGCCGCGATGGCCGCCCGGATCGCCGACTCGCGCACCGAGGTCAGCTGCGCGTCGAAGTAGATCTCCTCGGTCCCCGACAGCGCGGTTTCCAGATCGGTGCTCCAGCGTTCCACGCCATGCTGCTTGGCGATGTCCTCCAGCTTCTCCGCGTTGCGTCCCACCAGAACGGGCTCGGGCAGCACGCGAGTGCCGTCGCTGAGCTCGACGCCACCCTGCTCCCGGATCGCCAGTACCGAGCGCACCAGGTGCTGCCGGTAACCCATCCGCCCGGTAACGCCGTTCATCACGACGCCCAACCGTCGCTCGGCCATGACTCATCAGCTCCTTAGGAAAGCGCTTACCAAAACGGTAGCCGCAAGCCACGAGCCAACACAAGCCTGGTCGCGCGCGAGGTTCCGGATCCCGGTGCCGGGCGAGGTGCGAACCGCAGCGCTGGGACGACGGCGCAGCGGTCAGCGCGCCGGAGTGCTCTCCCGGACGATGACCTCGCCCTGGACCTTGCGCCGCCGGGGTTTGGCGACCGGATCGTTGAGGACCATCTCCAGCGCCATCCGGCCCATCTCGGTCAGCGGCAGGCGGACGGTGGTCAGCGCGGGGGTGACATCGCGCAGCGTCGAGATGTCGTCGAACCCGGCCACCGCCAGGTCCCGGGGGACCTCGATGCCGCGGTCGCGGCAGGCCGCCATGGCGCCCATGGCCATCAGATCGTTGACCGCGAAGACGCAGTCGACCTCGGGTCCGGAATCCACCAGACGCTGCATCGCGTTGAAACCGCCGTCGCGGTTGAATTCGTCGGCGACGACGATCGGTGCGTCGCCGGTCCAGCCTTCGGCGAACCCGTCGCGGCGGTTGCGCGAGACCAGGAGCTCGTCCGGGCCGGTCAGGACGGCCGGTCGCCGGTAGCCGAGTTCGCCGATGCGCACCGCGAGATCGCGGGCGGCGCGCTTGTTGTCCACCACCACGGTGTCCACCGGCAGCTTCGGCTCGCTGATCGCGGCCACGCGGCCGCCCGCCTCGATGAACGGATCCACCTGCTCGGAAAGCTTCCGCAGGTGGGCGCGGTCGTCGATGCGGCTGCCCGCGAGCACGATCGCGCGACCCCGCTGACGCCGCAGCGCGGCCAGCAGTTCCAGTTCCTGACCGGGGTCGCCGCCGGTGCTGCACAGCATCACCAGCAGGCCCTGCTCCTCAGCGGCGGATGCCAGCCCTGCGGCGATGGTGGAGAAGTACGGGTCGGCGATGTCGTTGACCAGCAGTCCCACCAGATCGCTGGAGCCGCGCGCCATCGACTGGGCCTGGGCGTTCGGGGTGTAGCCGAGCCGGTTGGCGGCCTCCAGCACGCGGGCGTGCAGCTCGGCGCGTACCACCCGGTCGCTGCCGTTGAGCGCGCGCGATGCGGTGGCGAGGGAGACCCCCGCCTCCTTGGCGACATCGGTAAGGGTCGCTGCTCGTGCGGGCACACCGCTCCTTCCTGGGGTTTGCGGAGCCCCAGGATAACGGCAGGACCGCGCGCCCGGGCAGGCGCGCGGTCCACTGTGGCGTCAGCCGGCCCGCAGCCGCTCGAACTCCTCGCGCGGCAGCGGGACCGCGTCCGGTTCGCCGAGCTGTTCCAGCGGGACCCGGTGCGTCTCCCTGGCGGTCCAGGCCGCCACCGCCGCCAGCACCGTGATGCCCAGGCACAGCCCGCCGACGACCAGCGGCACGTTCGCCGAACCCGGGGGAGCGACGAGGGTGAAGATGCTGGGCAGGAAGGCGGTGAGGGTGAGGCCGACGTTCTGCGCGATGGCGAAGCCGGTCACGCGGGTGCGCGCGGGGAACAACTCCTGGAAGAAGGACGCGAAGGTCGCGTTGCAGATCTGGTAGAAGATGCCCCAGGTGAAGATCGCCAGCACGATGGTCAGCAGCACCGATCCGTGGCTGACCGACCACAGGTAGACCAGCGAGAGCAGGCCCGAACCCAGCGCGCCGGTGATCATCATCGGACGGCGGCCGAAGCGGTCCGACAGCGAGCCGAACCACGGGATGAACGGCAACGCCACCAAGTTGGCCACCACCGGGATCCAGAGGTAGATGCTCCGGTCCATCTCGATGCCGTAGCCCGGCTGCGTGGCGTAGGCGGCGCCGAAGACCGACACGACCACGCCGATCACGTTGACCATGGTCATGCAGATCGCGCGCAGCACGTCGGCGCCGCTGGTGCGCAGCACTTCGACGACCGGCGGGCGAGCGGGCTTCTCGGTGTTCTCCAAGAAGGTCTGGGTCTCGTCGACCTTGCGCCGGATCAGGTACCCGGCGAACACGACCCCCGCGCTGAGCAGGAACGGGATCCGCCATCCCCAGGAGTTGAACGCCTCGTCGGACAGCACCGCCGACAGCGGCAGGAACACGGCGGCGGCGATGACCTGCCCGGCCTGGGTGCCGTGCAGGCTGAAGCTCACGTAGAAGCCGCGCCTGCCGAACGGAGCGTGTTCGGCGATCATCGCGCTGGCGCCGCTGAGCTCGCCGGCCACGGCGAAGCCCTGCACGAACCGCAGCAGCACCAGCAGCACCGGGGCCAGCAGCCCCACCTGGTGGTAGGTCGGCAGCAGGGCCACCGCGAACGTGGACAGGCCCATCATCAGCATCGCCAGGACCAGCACGTTCTTGCGGCCCCGGCGGTCACCCCAGTGCCCGAAGACCAGCGCGCCGATCGGCCGCGCGACGTAACCGACCGCGTAGGTGCCCAGCGAGGACACCAGCGCGACCGTGGCGTTGCCCTCCGGGAAGAACACCGTCGGGAAGATCAGCGCGGCCGCCTGGGCGTAGACGAACCAGTCGTAGTACTCCAGGGCGCTGCCGATCCAGCCGCTGGCGGCGGCTTTGCGGGTCTGGGCGGCGTCGCTGGAACGGGGTGGGGATTCCCCGGTTTCGCTTGTCAATGTCGCTCCTCGGCCATGCGGTCACGTCGTTGTCCCGATACCGGTGCTTGGGTAAGCGCTTTCCATTGAGCAGCCGGGTGGGCGCCCCTGTCAACACCGCGACGGCGCTCGGGCGCTGGTTTCCCGGAACCCTTGGAATGCGCTTTCCCGCTCGGTAGGATCGCGACGATCCGAGGACTTGCGAGGAACGATGACCGAGGCGACGAGCGTCGTGCTGGCCGGGGTGCACGGGCACGGGCGGTGGCATCTGCGCAATCTGGAGCGGTTGAGTCCGGCCGCGCGGCTGGCGGGGATCTGCGATCTGCGGCCGCCTGAGACCGACGTGCCCACGGCAGCGGACCTGGAGGAGCTCCTCGAGCGGGTGCGGCCGGACGTGACCGTGGTGTGCACGCCGATCCACACCCACGTGGATCTGGCGCTGACGGCGGCGAAGCACGGTTCGCACGTGCTGCTGGAGAAGCCGCCCGCGCCGACTCTGGCCGAATTCGAGCGGCTGGCAGCGGGTTTCGAAGCCACCGACCGGGTCTGCCAGATCGGTTTCCAGAGCCTCGGCTCGCACGCCCTGTCGCACGTGCGCGCGCTGATCGACGAGGGTGCGATCGGAGCGGTCCGCGGCATCGGTGCGGCGGGCGCCTGGCAGCGCGACACCGGTTACTACGGCAGGGCGCGCTGGGCGGGATGCCGCACCTTGGACGGGATTCCCGTTGTCGACGGCGCGCTGACGAATCCGTTCGCGCACGCCATCGCCAACGCCCTGGCGATCGACGGGAGCGCCGGAGAACCGCGCGAGCTCGACGTGGAGCTGTACCGGGCCAACGACATCGAGGCCGACGACACCTCCTGCCTGCGGTTGGTCTCCGCGCGCGGCACGCCGATCGCGGTGGCGGCGACGTTGTGCGCCGAGCGGGAGGTGGAGCCGCACGTCATCGTGCACGGCGCGCGCGGCCGCATCGTCCTGGAGTACCGCCGGGGGAGGGTGCGGCTGGAGACGGACGAGGGGGTAGTGCGCACCGAGCACGGCAGCACCGATCTCCTGGAGAACCTCGTCGCGCACGTCCGGGAGGGTGCGCGGTTGCTGGTTCCGCCGGAAGCGACGCGGCCGTTCATGCGGGTGCTGGAAGCCGTGCGGTCGGCTCCGGAGCCGCGGGAGATCGCTCCGCGCTACCGGCGGGTCGAACGGGATCGCGAGCATCCGCTGCACGTCGTTCCGGGTGCGACCGAAGCCGTGGTCCGGGTCGCGCACGAGCTGACAGCACTGTCCACGATGGATTTGGCATGGATGGGACGATGATGGATCCGCTGCGGGTCAACGATGTCGCGGTCGTCGAGCACGCGGACGGCGCCGACCTTCCGGAGCACCTGGGGCCCCGCCCCCACCTGCACCCCGTTCGCACGCTGGCCGGGCGAGTGATCACCGACGTCCATCCGGAGGACCACCCGTGGCACCTGGGGCTGTCGGTGGCGCTGCAGGACGTGGACGGCTGGAACTTCTGGGGCGGCCGGACCTTCGTGCGCGACCGCGGCTACGTGGATCTGGACGACCACGGGCGCATCGAGCACGCGTCGTTTCCGGTGATGCGCGCGGACGGCTTCGAGGAACGCCTGCGCTGGCGCTCCGGAGCCGGGGAGGTGCTGCTGGACGAATCCCGCAGCGTGCTGGCCCGCCCCGTCGATTCCGGTTGGGAGCTGTCGTTGACCACCACGCTCGCGAACGCGACCGAGCGCGAGATCGCGCTCGGCAGCCCGGCCACCAACGGCCGGACCGGAGCGGGCTACGGCGGCATGTTCTGGCGGCTTCCCCCGGTGGCCGAACCACGCGTGTTCGCCGCGACGGCGGCCGGGGAGTCCGAGATCCACGGATCGGTCAGCCCGTGGGTGGCCTGGACCGACCGCGACTACACCCTGGCGCTGACCGGGACGGATACCGCCACCCGCGCCGATCCGTGGTTCGTCCGGGTCGACGGCTACCCCGGGGTGGGCTCTCAGCTGGCTCCGGTGGCGCCCGTGCGGCTGGGCGCGGGCGAGTCCTTGACCCGGGGTCTGCGAGCGCTCGTCGCCGACGGCGTCCTGGACGCGGAGCGGGTCGCGTCCTGGGCCGAAGCCGCACGACCGGGCTCGAAGACCGATGATGTCACCTGATTTCTGCTGTCCGGAGGGGTTTCCTCGGTGGATCGACGGGCCGGCCCGCGGCGTGCCGTGGCCGCGCGCTGCGGACGAGGCGCCGTGACGATCGCCGCGCCGCTCGCGGGGGCCGACCGCGAGCGGCGCGGCACTCCCGACCATCGACCGCTTCCGCTCGGCCGGCGGTGACCGCGACGATCCCGCGGGAGTTCTGAGCCGGGTGGAGAGGAACGAGGCGTGCACACGCGAGATCTGGCGCTGATCGGTTCCGGTGCAGGTGGTGTGGAGAGCCTCCGCCGGTCGCTGGTCGAACCGGCGCTCGCTCGCGGCTGGCGAGTGGCCGTGACTCTGACACCCACGGCCGGGAGCTGGCTGGAGCACTGCGGAGAGCGCGACGAGATCGAACGGGTCACCGGTCTGCCGTGCCGGGTCGCTGCCCGGCTGCCGACGGAGCCGCGCCCGCATCCACCCGCCGACTGCTACCTGGTGTGCCCGGCCTCGGCGAACGTCGTCGCCAAGCTCGCCCTCGGCATCGCGGACAACCAGGCGCTCACCGCGGCCTGCGAGGCGGTCGGGGAGCAGGCGGTTCCCGTCGTGGTGTTCCCGCGGATCAACGCCGCGCACGCGCGGCATCCCGCGTGGAGCTCGCACGTCGAGACCTTGCGGGGCGCGGGGGTCCACGTGCTCGCGGGCCCTGATTCGGACTTGCCGTGGAACGCGGTCCTCGACGTCGTGGACGAGGTTTCCGGCCGGACCGGGTGAATCACTCCCAGACCGTGACGGTCTTGCGCACGGGGGCGGTGCCGGCTTCCGAGGCGAACAGCTCCGGCTTGCGGGCGCGGATGCGCTCGACGTCGGCGAAGACCTCGCGCAGGTGGTGGCGCATGGTCGTGCGGGCGAGCGCGAGGTCGTGGTGGCGGACCGCTTCCAGGATCTCGACGTGCTGGTCGGCGAACACCCGCGGGCTGCTGGATTCGTAGAGGCCCAGCCTGCGGGCCCGGTCCAGGTGCCCCTTGGCCGATACGACCGTTGGCCAGGCCCTCTCGTGCCCGGAGAGTCGCAGCAGCGTGTGGTGGAACCGCTCGTCGAGGGTGAAGAACTCCTCGACGTCCTCGCCCGCGGAGCGCTGCGCGGCGAGGTTCTCGTCGAGCTCGTCGAGCAGGCCGGCGTCCGGGCTCTCCGGGACGTCCTCCAGCGCGGTGAGCTCGACGGCTTCGCGGAGGAACTGGGCGTCGGTGACGCGTTGCATGTCGACGCGCGAGACGAACGAGCCGATCTGCGGGAACACTTGCACCAACCCGTCCTCGGCCAGCAGGATCAGGCCCTCGCGCACGGGGGTGCGGCTGACGCCGAGGTCCGCGGCGAGATCCTTCTCGGACAGCGACTCGCCCGGTCGCAGTTCCAGGGTCAGCACCTTGCGGCGCAGCGTCTCGTAGATGACGCGGCGGTTGGACTGCTTGTTGGAATCGGCCACGGGACGAATCATATCCAACCTTGACCGGGCTGGTGGATCAGTGCTTGTATACCAGCACTGACATAGCAGTTTGATCGTGCAGCAAAGGAGCCACGATGGTCGACAGCACCCAGTCGCCGCCGGGTGCGGCGCGTCGCAGCACGCGCGAGCTGAGCAAGGCGGCCGTGTCGGGCTGGCTGGGCACGGCGATGGAATTCATGGACTTCCAGCTCTACTCGCTGGCGGCCGCCATCGTGTTCAACAAGATCTTCTTCCCGGACGTCAGCCCGGCGATCGGGCTGATCGCGGCGATGGCCACCTACGGCGTCGGCTACGTGGCACGGCTGATCGGGGCCGTGTACTTCGGGCGGATGGGCGACCGGATCGGGCGCAAGAAGGTCCTGTTCCTGACCATCACGATCATGGGTGCTTCCACCACGTTGATCGGCGTGCTGCCGCCCTACCAGACGATCGGCATCGCGGCTCCGATCCTGCTGGTCGTGCTGCGGCTGATCCAGGGATTCGGAGCCGGCGCGGAGATCGCGGGCGCGACCGTGATGCTCGTCGAGTACGCGCCGGTCAAGCGACGCGGACTGGTCTCCTCGCTGGTGTCGCTGGGCACCAACTCGGGCACGCTGGCCGCCTCCGGGCTGTGGGCGGTGCTGCTCGCGGTGCTCTCCGAGGAGCAGGTCGTCGCGTGGGGCTGGCGGTTGCCGTTCCTGCTCAGCTTCGTGCTGCTGCTCTTCGGCGTGTGGATGCGGTCGAACCTGCGGGAGAGCCCCGTCTTCGAGGAGCGGACCGAGGCGGCCGGCGAGGACGACGCGCCCTCCAATGCCATCGAGGCCGGGTTCAAGCAGCGCAAGGGCCGTTCCTTCCTGATCGCGCTGGGCCTGCGCTTCGGGCAGGCCGGCAACTCGGGTCTGGTGCAGACGTTCCTGGTCGGCTACGTCGCCTCGACGCTGCTGATCGAACGATCGGTGCCGACCAACGCCGTGGTCTACGGCTCGATCCTCGGCTTCGCCACCGTCCCGCTGGTCGGCATGCTCGGCGACCGGGTCGGCCGCAGGCCCACCTACCTGGCGCTGAGCCTGCTCACCGCGGTGCTGGCGGTGCCCATGATGGCCACCATCGCCAGCGGCAACGTCATCGCGCTGACCATCGCGATGATCCTCGGACTCAACATCGGTGTGCTGGGCCTGTTCTCGGTGGAAAGCGTCACGATGGCCGAGCTGTTCGGCTCCCGCAACCGGTTCACCCAGCTGGCCGTGGCCAAGGAGATCGGCGGCACGCTCGCGACCGCGGTGGGACCGGTGATGGCGGCCGGGCTCACCGCCTGGACCCAGCACTGGTGGCCGATCGCGGCGATGCTCATCGCCTACTCGCTGATCACCTTCGTGGCCACCTGGTTGGCACCCGAGACGCGTGGCCGCGACCTGGTTCGACTGGAGGATGCGCTGTGAAGGCCGTAGTCGCGCACTCAGCGGGGGACGTCCGGGTCGCCGAGGTACCGGATCCCGTCGCCGGGGACGGTGAAGTGCTGGTGGCGATGGAGTGGGGCGGCATCTGCGGATCCGACATCTCCTACTGGCGCCACGGCGGCACCGGGACCGCGGTGCTGCGGCACCCCATGGTGCTCGGCCACGAGGTCGCCGGACGAATCGCCGCCGTCGGCCCGGGGGTCTCCGGCCTGGAGGTCGGTGACGCGGTGACTGCGCACCCGGCCGAACTGGTCGGCGACCCGGCGCTACCGGAGCGGATCGCCGGGCGCAGCAACCTGCACTCGCACGTGCGCTACTTCGGTTCGGCGGCGTTCGAGCCGCACACCGACGGCGGGTTCAGCCAGTACCGAGCGGTGCCCGCCGAGCAGATCCGGCCGCTGCCGGGGGGCGTCTCGACGTTGCACGGCGCGCTGGCAGAGCCCCTGGGGGTGGCCCTGCACGCCGTCAACCGAGCTGGCGAGCTGCGGGGACGAACCGTGCTGGTCAACGGATGCGGGCCGATCGGCGCGCTCGTGGTGGCCGCGGCCAAGCGGCGGGGTGCGGTGGTGATCGCGAGCGATCTCGCGGCCACCTCGCTGGGCATCGCCGAGCGGATGGGCGCCGATGAGACCCGCGACCTGTCCTCGGGGCAGGAGTTGCCCACCGATGCCGACCTCTCCTTCGAGGCCTCGGGCGTGCCCGCGGCCATCGGCCCGGTGCTGCGCGCCACCGCCCGCGGCGGCGCGGTCGTGCAGGTGGGCAACCTCCCGGGTGATCCCGCGCCTGCCGCGCTCGGCGACCTGGTCACCCGCGAGCTCACCTGGATCGGTTCGTACCGCTTCGTCGACGAGATCACCGCGGCGCTGGAGCTGATGCGCGACGGGCTGGACGTCGGACCGCTCATCACGCACACCTTCGGGCTCGAAGCGGTGGAGGAGGCCCTGGGTACGGCCGCCGACCGCGCCACCGGCAGCAGCAAGGTGATGCTGCGGCTGGACGGGTGCACGGCCGCTTAGCCGAGCGCCCGTCCGCGCGCCGGACTGCGGATCAGTCGACCGGTGCCACCCGGATCAGGTTGCCGTCGGGATCGGCGACGACGAACGTGCGCCCGAAGACCTCGTCGTGGGGTTCGCGCACGGTCTCGACTCCCTTGCGGGTCCACTCCCGGTGGCACCGGTCGATGCGATCGGCCCCGTCCGGCAGCCTCAGGCACACCTCGCCGGTTCGCGAGGGAACCGACTCCTGCGAGGCCCCGCTCCACAGCGCGAGCTCGACGCCGCCGCCGAGGCCGAACGTGACGAAACGGGGGCTTTCGAAGCTCGGCGACATGTCGAACAGGTCCGAGTAGAAGCGCGCCGACGCCGCGACGTCGGCGACGTGGACGATGAACATGTTCGGGACCGGCACGCGGACTCCTCGGGTCGTTGCGGATGCGACGCGCGAAGACTGCCGGGCAAACATGACGGATCCCGTCGTGTTTCATGGGACGGTTGGCAGGTGACCCCCGATCGATTCTTCGCCCTGCTGCTGGCGCTGCAGTCCCGAGAAGTGCTCACCGCTGGCGAGCTCGCCGATCAGGCCGGAGTGTCGGTGCGCACCGCGCTGCGCGATCTCCAGTGGTTGCAGGAGGCGGGCTTCCCGCTGGTGGTCCAGCGCGGACGCCGGGGAGGGGTCCGGCTGCTGCCCGGGGGGTCGCTGGACACGTCACGGCTGACGCCGATCGATCGGGACCACCTCTCGCTGAACGGGCTCGACGACGAGCAGCGATTCGAGCTGGGCGCGGCCAGCGACGCTCGTCGAGCGCGGGAGAAGATCGCGGCGCGCAGGAACTCCGCGACGCCGCTGCCGATCAGCGCCGTCGTCACCACCGACAACCGGCCCTGGTTCGGTCCCGAGCGCCGGGGAACCGAACCGAGCGCGCTCATCGGTGACGTGCGCAGGGGCGTGCGGCTGCGGGTCCGCTACCGGCGGTCCGAAGCGGCCGTACCGGTCTGGCAGCTGGTAGATCCCTACGGGCTGCTGGCCAAGGCGGGCCGCTGGTACCTGGTCGCCGACCGCTCCGGGGTCGCGCGGTTGTACTCGCTGGAACGGCTCGTCGATTGGCGGGCGACCAGGGTGCCGCGGCGGCTCCGATCTGGGCGGACCCTCGAGGGCGTGGCGCGGGAGCTGACCGCGCGCTGGGAGGAGCTCGACTCCTTCGAGATCCACGCGGTACTCGACGCCTATCAGCTCGACCGCGCCCACCGCATCCTCGGTTCGCGCCTGACGGTGCGGGACTCCGGCGGAGGTGACCGGGTCGCGATCGCGGTGGCGTGCCGCGAGCTCGAGGACGTGCGCCAGCTGCTGCCGTTCGCGGGCAACCTCACGGTGACCGATCCGCCCGAGGCGCGCGACCGGATCCGGGAACTCGCCGCCGAGCTCCTCGACCGGTATTCGCAGACCTAGCACCCCTGGGGAAACCGGCTCGCGCTGCGGCGCCTCGGTGCTCCGCGAAGACGTCGGGGGTTCCGCGCGAGGCCGAGGCCCGTACCGCGACGGGCGCGATCCCCGAACAGCCCCTAGTCGTGCATTGGCAGATCGAGTATCGCTTGCAGATCGATGCGCTGGGCGGTGTCGATGAGCGCCTTGGCCAGGATGGGTTCCGGGTCGCGCTCGTGCAGGACGATCCCGATGGTCTTGCGGATGTCCGGTTCGGCGAGCGGGACCGCGCGCATCCCGTCCGGGACGCCGAAGCGCAGCAGCCAGGTGTGCGGCAGGACCGTCGCCCACGGTCCCTCCTTCACGTGCGAGTAGAGCGCGCTGATGGAGTCGGTCTCCACCGCCGGCTGCGGGTTGACGAGCGCCTGCTCGAAGACCGAGTTGAGGATGCGGCGGTTCTGCATGTCCTCGGTCAGCAGGCACAGCGGCAACTCGGCGGCTTCGGCCCAGGTCGCGCTCGTGCGGCCCGCCAGCTGGTTCTCGTCGGCGAGCAGCAGGTACCGCTCGGGGTAGAGCGGGACCGTGCGCACGTTGGCCAGCGGTTCGTTGTCGATGTAGGTGACCCCGGCGTCCAGACCGTACTGCGACAGGCCGCGCTGGATCTCGATCGAGGTCTGCGAGGTCACCATGATCCGCACGTGCGGCTGGGCCTGGCACAGCAGGGAGGTCAGGATCGGCACCACGCAGAGCGCGGTGGGGATGCTGCCGATGCGCAACCGCCCGCTGAGGCCTTCCCGCATGGTGCCGACGTCGTCGATCAGGGCGTCCCGCTCGGCCAGGATGCGGTAGGCCCACTGCAGGATCCGTTCGCCCTCCGGGGTGAAACCGATGAAGCGGTTGCCGCGCTGCACGATTTGGACGTCCAGCTCGGCCTCGAGCTTGTGGATCGCCGCGGACATGGCGGGCTGCGAGACGTAGCAGGCGTCGGCGGCGCGGGCGAAGTGGCGCTCGCGAGCGAGAGTCGTGAGGTATTCGAGTTGCCGCAGCAGCATGGCGGAATGCTAATCGTCGTGGCGCTCGCGCAGATCCCTCGAATCGGTGGGCGGAATGCGAATTCGTCACCGGAATCGCCGAACCGAGATCAACGCGGGCCGCGAAGCGGGCGAACGCCGGTCGCGGTGGCCGCGTGCGGTCGCTGCGGGCCCGTGCGAGGCGCACAGTGTGCAGGTGAGGGAAATGCAGAGCGGAAGATCCGCTTCCGGTGGTGCGTACCGGAGTCGGCCTGCGATTGGTCGATGCGGAACGCATTCGGTCCGCTTCGCGGAGGGCGACCGCTCATCTCGGAAACGACACCTCTGGTCGGTGATCGGCGCCCGCTGGTTGCCGATGGGTTGTCACCGAAAGCGCTGATCAATGACGCTCGAAGCATCTACGCCGATCTAGGGAGGATCGCATGACCTGGGAAAAGCCTGAATACACCGTCGTCGAGGTTTGCGCCGAGGCCACCGGCTACTTCCACCGGAGCTGACCGGTGCTGCTGCATTGCCTCGGAGTCGCCGCAGGCGGCGGTTACCCGCAGTGGAACTGCGCCTGCGGCGGCTGCCGCCGGGCCCGCGACGCTCCGGGACGGTCCTCGATGCACGCGGGGCTCGCGGTCTCCGGAACGGGGGAGCGCTGGTTCCTGATCAATGCCACCCCGGACGTGCACCACCAGATCGCCGCGGACCCGAGCCTGCATCCGGGACCGGGGCCGCGCGATACCCCGGTGCGCGGGGTGCTGCTGACCGACGCGGAGTTCGATCACACGATCGGCCTGCTGATGCTGCGCGAAGGATCGCACCTGACGGTGCACGGCACGTCCGCTGCGCTGGAAGCGCTCGAACGGCACTTCCCGGTGCAGGGGTTGCTGTCGGACTACGCCACGATCGACTGGGTCGCCGTCAAACCGGGCGAGCCGATCGACCTGGACGAGCGCCTGCAGGCGACCCCGTTCGTGACCGGCGGCAAACCCCCGCGCTACGTGGGCGATTCGGAACTGACCGAGTGGGAGCTCGGCTACCTGCTGCGGGACGTGGTCACCGGCGGCACCGCGGTGTACGCGCCGACGGTCCCGCGCTGGGACGAGGCGTTCGCCGAGCAGGTGGCCGAGGCCGACTGCGTGTTCTGCGACGGCACCTTCTTCACCGACGACGAGATGCGGCACCAGGGCACCGGTTCTCAGCCGGGGCTGTCCATGGGCCACATGCCGGTCGGTGGCTCCGGCGGCTCCGCGCGGCGCCTGGCCGAGCTGCCCGGCCGAAAGACCTACATCCACGTCAACAACACCAACCCGATCCTCGACGAGAACACCGCCGAACACCGCTGGTTGGCGGAGCTGGGCATCGAGGTGGGCTACGCCGGTTTGGAGGTCGAGCTTTGAAACCGTGGACGACTGCGGAGTTCGAGGCGGAGTTGCGGGCGGTCGGCGAGCAGCGCTACCACCACTTGCACCCGTTCAACGAGCGGATGCACGCCGGTGACCTGACCGAGGAGGAGTTCCGCGGGTGGGTGCGGAACCGCTTCTACTACCAGCTGAACCTGCCGATCAAGGACGCCTTCATCCTCACCAAGCTCCCCGGGGCGCAGCACCGTCGGAAGTGGATCAAGCGGATCACCGATCACGACGGCACCGAGACCACCGAGGGCGGGATCGAACGCTGGGTGCGGCTCGGCGAGGCGGTGGGGCTCACCCGCGCGGAGCTGCACGACACCCGCACCGTGCTGCCCGGAGTCCGGTTCGCCGTCGACGCCTACGTCGAGTTCTGCCGGGACAAGCCCTGGCTGGAGGCGGTGGCCTCGGCGATGACCGAGCTGTTCGCCCCGGACCTGCTCAGCCGCCGGATCACCGACGTGAGCGAGCACTACCCGTGGATCTCCGACGCGGGCCTGGAGTACTTCCGCACGCGGTTGACCCAGCAGCCCGCCGACATCGAGCACCTGCTGGGCCTGGTGCTCGACAACGCCGAGACCCGGCAGCAGCAGGAGGCGTGCGTGCGGGCGCTGGAGTTCAAGTGCGACGTCCTGTGGAGCCTGCTGGATTCCGTGCAACTCGCCTTCGGCAAGAGTTCGTGATGACCGAGCCGAACTCGACCGCCACGCCGCGGCTGGTGCCCAAGGGCAAGCTCCGCTACGACAAGGTCCGCGAGACCGACATGCTGCTGCTGCCCGAGCGGGTGGTGGAGCTCAACACCTCCAGCGCCGCGATCCTGCGGTTGTGCGATGGCACCCGCACCACCGCGGAGATCATCGCGCAGCTGGAGCACGACTTCGACACCACGGGACTCGCCGACGACGTGCTGGGGTTCCTGCGCGACGCGCGAGAACGTGGCTGGGTGGTGACGGTATGACCAACCCTCCGTACGGCCTGCTGGCCGAGGTGACCCATCAGTGCCCGCTGCACTGCCTGTACTGCTCCAACCCGGTGGAACTGCGCGCCAGGGAGGAGGAGCTGGACACCGCCGACTGGGTGCGCGTCATCCGCGAGGCCGCGGATCTCGGCGTGGTGCAGGTGCACTTCTCCGGCGGCGAACCGCTGGTGCGCGGCGACCTGGAGGAACTCGTCGCCGAAGCGGCCGGTCTCGACCTCTACACGAACCTGATCACCAGCGGGCTCGGGCTCACCGAGGTCCGGGCGAAGGGACTGGTCGCCGCCGGGCTGGACAGCGCCCAGCTCAGCGTGCAGGGCGACACCCCGGAATCGACCGAGCGGATCGCCGACAGCAAGCGGTTCGACAAGAAGCCGCTGGCGGCCCGGATCATCCGCGACGCCGGGCTGCCGCTGAACATGAACGTGGTGCTGCACCGGCTCAACCTCGACCGGTTGGACGCGATCATCGACCTGTGCGACGCCTGGGGCGCCGAGCGCCTGGAGCTGGCCAACACGCAGTACTACGGCTGGGGCCTGCGCAACCGCGACCTGCTGCTGCCCAGCCGGGAGCAGCTCGCCGGGGCCGAGGCGGTCTACCGCCGCCGCAAGGAGGAGCTCGCGAGCCGGATGGAACTGCTGTGGATCCTGCCGGACTACTACGAGTCCTACCCGAAACCGTGCATGGGCGGCTGGGCGCAGAGCGCGTTCACCGTGGCACCGGACGGAATGGTCTACCCGTGCCCGGTCGCTGCGGACATCGACTCCCTGTCGTTCCCCTCGGTGCGCAGCAGTTCGTTGGCCTGGATCTGGGAGGAAGCCCCCGCGTTCCAGGCGTTCCGGGGCACCGACTGGATGCCCGACCCGTGTCGCAGCTGCGATCGCCGGGAGATCGACTTCGGCGGCTGCCGCTGCCAGGCGTTCGCGCTCACCGGCGACGCCGCGCGCACCGATCCGGTCTGCGTGTACTCGCCGGACCACGATCTGATCCGCACGGCCGTCGAACGGGCCAACAGCGATGCGCCGGCCCCGGAACCCGCCTACCGCGGGCGCGGGCGACCGCCCGGGTGAGCCCGTTCGCGCCCGGCCGGCCCCGGATCACTGCTCGACGGCGAGCACCTGCGCCATCCGCGCGGTGACCAGCGGGCGGCGCGGGTCGTGGTGCGGCAGCCGGTGCGCCAGCTGCCCGAGCACCTCCAGATCCTCGGTGGGGTGGCTGTCGAACAGCGACCACAGCGCCTCCACGTCCCCGCGGTCGAGGACCGCGTTGCGCACCGAGGCGAACAGCTCCTCGCGCACGTCCCGGATGGCGGGCGCCTCGCTGTCCTCCAGCAGCGGTCCGCGGTAGGACTCGGCGGCCGCGCGGACGTCGCCCTCGCGCAGCGCGCCGCGCACGGTCAGGAAGTCCGCGTCGACCTCGGCGTGCAGCCGGTAGGGCTTGGTCGAGATGACGTGCTCGCCCAGCTGCGCGCGCAGCCGGTGGATCTCGGCGCGGGCGCTGACCGGGTTGCCCCGCTCGCCGTAGAGCTGCAGGGCCAGCCGGTCCGCGGTCAGGCCGGCGGGGCGCATCGCCAGCAGCGTGAGGATTTCCGCGTGCCGCAACGACAACGGGATCTCGCGGCCGTCCAGCACCGCCCGCGGACCCGCGGCGTCCAGGAACGACAGCGACAGCACCGGCCGGGGCCGCGACCGCGTGGTGGTCGTTCCCGGCAGCCGCAGCAGGAAGCCCTCGGCCAGCCGCTCCAGCACGGCCTCCCGGCCGTCGCCGAGGGTGACCCGCTCGTCGGCGATGTCGACGCGTTCGGGCAGTCGCACCGCGGTCCCGGGTTCGACGGCCAGCACCCGGCCGGTTCCGGTCAGCAGCGCCCCCGCCTCGCCGCGCAGTGCCCGCAGGTGCGGCATGTTCTTGGCCCGCAGCCGCTCGTCGCGGGCGGCCATCCTGGCGCGCAGGTGACTCTCGGCGAGCTGGGCGGCGGCGCTGACCAGCGACACCATCGCCGGGTGCACGGTGCGCAGCGGACCGCTGATGTCCACCGATCCCAGCACGTCACCGCTGTCGGGATCGTGGATCGGGCTCGCCGCGCAGGTCCAGTCGTGGTAGGTGCGCACCAGGTGTTCGGCGGAGTAGATCTGCACCGGCTTGCCGACGGCGAGGGTGGTTCCCATCGCGTTGGTGCCGATGGCCTCCTCCGCCCACCGGGTGCCTTCGCTGAGCCGGACGCGGTCGGCACGCCGTTGCACGTCCGCGTTGCCCTCGCGCCACAGGATCAGCCCGTCCCGATCGGTCACGATCATCACGTGCATCGCCTCGTCGGCGACGTCGAGCACGGTCTGCCGCAGCACCGGAATCGCCTCCGCGAGGGGGTGTTCGGTGCGCAGGTCGCGCACCTGGTCGCGTTCGCAGACCACCGGCGCCTCGCAGGAGTCCGGGTTGACGTCGGCGGCCAGCGACCGCTCCCAGGACGCCGAGACCAGTTCCCTCGGGGAGCGGGGCGCGCGATCCCCGCGCAGCACCGCGTCCCAGACGCGCTGCAGCAAGGACGCGTATTCGAGCGGATCCGCGAGCACGGTCGCGGTAGGGCACTCCTCGTCGAGCTCCACTCTGCCTCCACTGTTCGACGTCGGCGTCGACGCGGTCATGATGACCACGGATTCGGGCGGGAACAAGGCCGCGCGCGCAATACCGTCCGTTCGATCAGGCCATCGATCGGCGGTGTGATGCGTGCAACCCCGTTGCAACGTCGGGCGGGTCAGGCTGCTGCGGACGGCAGACGTCCACGAGCAGGAGGCAGCGCATGACCAAGTACGCAGCGCCGGGTACGCAGGACAGCGTGGTGGCCTACGAGTCCCGCTACGACCACTACATCGGCGGTGAGTACGTGGCCCCGGCGAAGGGCCAGTACTTCGCCAACCCCACGCCGGTGACCGGTGAGACCTTCACCGAGATGGCGCGCGGCACGGCCGACGACGTCGAGCGCGCGCTGGATGCCGCGCACGGGGCCGCCCCGGCGTGGGGACGCGCGTCCGCGGGCGAGCGCGCCGCGGTGCTCAACCGGATCGCCGATCGCATGGAGGCGAACCTGGAGGCGCTCGCGGTCGCGGAGAGCTGGGAGAACGGCAAACCGGTCCGGGAGACCCTGGCGGCGGACATCCCGCTGGCCATCGATCACTTCCGGTACTTCGCCGGTGCGATCCGCGCGCAGGAGGGCAGCCTCGGCGAGATCGACGACAACACGGTGGCCTACCACTTCCACGAGCCGCTCGGCGTCGTCGGGCAGATCATCCCGTGGAACTTCCCGATCCTGATGGCCACCTGGAAGCTGGCACCCGCGCTGGCGGCGGGCAACGCCGTGGTGCTCAAGCCCGCCGAGCAGACCCCGGCCTCGATCCACGTGCTGCTGAGCATCATCGGCGACCTGTTGCCCCCCGGTGTGCTCAACGTGGTCAACGGCTTCGGCGTCGAGGTCGGCAAACCGCTGGCCGCCAGCGACCGGATCAGCAAGGTGGCCTTCACCGGTGAGACCACCACCGGCCGGCTGATCATGCAGTACGCCAGCGAGAACATCATCCCGGTCACGCTGGAGCTCGGCGGCAAGAGCCCGAACATCTTCTTCGACGACGTTGCCGCCAGCAACGACGCCTTCTACGACAAGGCGCTGGAAGGCTTCGCGATGTTCGCGCTGAACCAGGGCGAGGTCTGCACCTGCCCGTCGCGCGCGCTGATCCAGGGCGGGATCTACGAGCGGTTCCTGGGCGACGCGGTGGCGCGCACCCAGGCGGTCAAGCAGGGCCACCCGCTGGACACCGAGACGATGATCGGTGCGCAGGCCAGCAACGACCAGTACGAGAAGATCCTCTCCTACATCGACATCGGCAAGCAGGAGGGCGCCAAGGTCCTCACCGGTGGCGAGAAGGCCGACCTCGGCGGTGAGCTCTCCGGCGGCTACTACGTGCAGCCGACGGTGTTCGAGGGGCACAACAAGATGCGGATCTTCCAGGAGGAGATCTTCGGCCCGGTCGTGTCGGTCGCCCGCTTCGACGACTACGCCGACGCGATCAAGACCGCCAACGACACCCTCTACGGCCTGGGCGCCGGGGTGTGGTCTCGCGACACCAACACGGCCTACCGCGCGGGTCGCGAGATCCAGGCGGGCCGGGTGTGGACGAACAACTACCACGCCTACCCGGCGCACGCGGCCTTCGGCGGCTACAAGCAGTCCGGTATCGGCCGGGAGAACCACAAGATGATGCTGGAGCACTACCAGCAGACCAAGAACCTGCTGGTCAGCTACTCGCCGGACAAGCTGGGCCTGTTCTGATGGGCTTCGAGCGAGTCGCGGTGTCCGCGGAGGCCGCGCAACTGCTGCGCAGCCTCCGGGACACCCACGGGCCGCTGATGTTCCACCAGTCCGGCGGGTGCTGCGACGGCAGCGCGCCGATGTGCTACCCGGCCGGGGAGTTCCGCACCGGCGGATCCGACGTGCACCTCGGTGACCTCGAGGTGGACGGCGTGCCCGAGCCGATCGGCGTGTGGATGTCGGCGGCGCAGCACGAGTACTGGAAGCACACCCACCTCACCATCGATGTGGTGGCCGGTCGCGGTAGCGGGTTCTCGCTGGAAGCTCCCGAGGGCGTCCGCTTCCTGATCCGCTCCCGGTTGCTCACCGACGGGGAGCTGGAGGCCTTCGGCCTCGTGTGATCCGCCGGGTTCGCGCGGACCGGGGCGACTGCGGGGTCCGCCGCCGGGCGGCCCCCGCACGCCCGTCCCCGGTTGGTGCGAATGCAGGACACAACCGGGGCTCTTGCTGTGGTTCGTGTCACTTTCCGGGCTAGGATGGATTCCGAGCGGCCCACCGATGAGACCGGCGAGAGGCGCGCGCAGCGCAGTCCCCGCACCGGTGCCTGGAGGATGCCTGATGACAGTGCGAAGCCGGGTGCCCAGCTCCCGCGACGAGGAGCTCACCGCGGCCGAGCTGCCGGGGCCGCAGGTCGCGTCCCCGGAGTGCGAGCCGTCCCGGCTCGCGAAGTTCCACGTCCCGGAGATCGTGTTCGGCCCGAGCGCGCTGGCCGAGCTCGGGCACTGCGCGCGCCGCCTGGGCGCGCGACGTCCGTTCCTGGTCACCGACGGCGGACTCGCCGAAGCGGGCTGGGTCGCCGAAGCCGTCGGCCACCTCGAGCAGGTCGGCCTGTCGGCGATCGTGTGGGACGCGGTCACCCCCAACCCCAAGGACCACGAGGTCGAAGCCGCCCACCGGCGCTACGTCGAGTCCGGCGCCGACGTGATCATCGGCATCGGCGGCGGTTCGGTGATCGACGCCGCCAAGGGCGTGGCGATCCTGTCCGGCAACGGCGGGCGGATCCTCGACTTCGAAGGCGTCGATCAGGTCGTGCACCCGATCCCGCCGCTGGTGATGGCCCCGTCGACCTCCGGGACCGGTGCCGACGTCTCGCAGTTCGCGATCATCACCGACACCGAGCACATCACCAAGATCACCATACTCAGCCGCACCCTGGTCCCGGAGATCTCGGTCGTCGACCCCCGGCTGCTGATCACCATGCCGGACTGGCTCAACGCGGCCACCGGGCTGGACGCGCTCACCCATGCCATCGAGTCCTACGTCTCCCGCGCGCACAACCGGCTCACCGAGCAGTACTCGCTGCACGCCGCGCGGCTGATCACCGCGAACCTGGCCCGCACCCTGTTCCGGCCCACCGAGGCCGAGCCCCGGATCGCGATGGCGCAGGGCGCGCTGGAGGCGGGCATGGCCTTCACCAACGCCATCCTCGGCGCCACGCACGCGATGAGCCATCAGGTCGGCGGGCTGCTGGACGCCCCGCACGGGGTGATCAACGGGATCCTGCTCCCGCACGTCATCCGCTTCAACGCCGAGACCGAGGCCGAGCGCTACATCGCGCTGGCCGAGTCGATCGGCATCGAGACGGTCGGCGTGCCCGCGCCGGAGATCGCGCGCGCACTCGCCGACAGGGTGCGCGAGCTGGCCGACGTGGTCGGGGTGCCCAAGACGCTGCGCTCGCTCGGCGTGACCGAGGCCGACATCCCGCTGCTGACCCGCAACACCCTCAAGGACGCCTGCTTGACCACGAATCCGCGCGACGCGACCGCCGCCGACATCGCCCGGTTGTTCCGGGCCGCGCTGTGAACGGCGGTGCCGCGATGCCGGCCAACGGGGACTTCGGCGACGACCTCGGGGTGCTCACCGGGCTGCGTTCGGGCAAGCGGTCGTTCTACCCGGAGTACTTGCGCTCCGCCGAGCGGCTCGAATGCGCGGTGCAGGCGCTGGACCGGATCTCGGGTGCGCTGGTTCGCACCGTCGAGGGCCCGCGCACGCTGGTCGAGGCGGTGGTGCGAGCGGCCGCCGAGCACCTGCAGGCCGACCGGCTGCTGCTGGCCATCGCCGACGGCGCGCTGCGGGCCGCCCGGCCGCGCTTCCTGCTGCTGCACCGCGGTGAACTCATCGACGACGAAGCCGACCTGCCGCCGGAGGCGCGCGAGCAGCTCGACGCGGTGCGCACCCGCCCGTGGGAGGTCGAGACGGAACCCGGTGGTGCGGACTGGGTCCGTGCCCCGATGACGCTCGACGGCGAACCCGTGGGCGGCATCGTCGGCTGGCCCGGAAGCGGGGTCCAGGTCGCCGACACCGATCTGGCCATCCTGCGCGTGCTGGCCAACCAGGCCGCCGTCGCGGTGCACAACTCCTTCCTGTTCCACGCCGCCGCGCAGCTGCGCGGACGAACCGAACAGCTCTCCGAGGCCGCGGCCAAGCACGCGAGGGATCTGGCCGCCCGCAACGCGGAACTGCAGGAGACGCAGCGCAGGCTGGTCGAGGCGATGCAGCGCCAGGCGCTGGACGACGAGCGCCACCGCATCGCGCGCGAGCTGCACGACACCGTGACCCAGTACGTGCTCAGCGCGGGCATGACCGTGGAGGTCTGCCGCGCCGAGCTCGCCGAGATGGGCCCGGAGGCCGCGCAGGTCGCCGAGAAGCTGGCCCCGGCGAAGGGACTCACCCAGCAGGCCGTGGAACGGTTGCGCGCGGCGATCTACGCGTTGCACCACGGCGACGAGGAACCGCCGGGATCGCTGCCGGTGCTGCTCAAGCAGCTGTCCACGGCGCACCTGTCCAGCGAGTTGCAGGTGGAGGTGCGGGTGGCGGGCAGCCCCGCGCCGCTGCCGCCGGAGGACGAGAGCTCGATCCTGCGGCTGACCGGCGAAGCGCTGTTCAACATCGTCTCGCACGCCGAGGCCACCCGCGCCGTGGTTCAGCTGGTCTACCAGCCCGAGCAGCTGCGGCTGACCGTCTCGGACGACGGCAACGGCGATCCGGCGCAGCTGCGGCGCTCGTTGAAGCTGGCCTCGGCGACGGACCTGGCCGGCAGGCATCGCGGTTTGGCCAACATGTCGGCCAGGGCAGCGGAGCTCGGCGGCACGCTGAACATTCGCCGCTCCCGGCTGGGCGGCGTCACGCTGCAGCTGCGAGTTCCGCTGTCGCCGTCCCCGGAGGTGGCGTCATGACCGGTATCGGCAACGAGATGGCCGCGCAGGCGGGCTCGGTTCCCGGGCCGCGCGAGCCGGAGACCGGCCAGGTGCGCATCGTGCTGGTCGACGACCACGCCATCGTCCGGCACGGCCTGCGCTCGGTGCTCGAGCGCGAGGACGACCTGCAGGTGGTCGGGGAGGCCGCCACGGCGGCCGAGACGCTGGCCGTCGTGTCCGGCGCCGAGCCGGACATAGTGCTGCTGGACCTCAAGCTGTCCACCGGCGACAACACCGAGGGCATGCAGCTGTGCGGGCAGCTCACCGAACTGCACCCGGATCTCGGCGTGCTGGTGCTGACCACGTTCCTCGACGGAGGTCTGGTCGTCGACGCCATCCACCGCGGCGCGCGCGGTTACGTCGTCAAGGACGTGGACACCACCGAGCTGGTCCGCTCGATCCGCGCGGTGGCCCGCAGGGAGAGCTCCTTCGACTCCCGCTCCGCAGCGGCGATGGTGGAGTCGATGAATTCGCCGAGCAGCGAGCCCCGGCTGACCGAGCGCGAGCTCAACGTGCTCCGCCAGCTCGCGCACGGGCTGAGCAACCGGGACATCGGTGCGAAGCTGTTCATCTCCGAGACCACCGTGAAGTTCCACGTCCGCAACATCATGCGCAAGCTGGGCGCGACCAGCCGGGCGGAGGCCGTCTACGGTGCGAGCAAGCTCCGGCTGATCTGAGCAGCTGTTCCAGTTCGCCGCGCGCGGCGGTGCGGGTGGCGGAAACTCGGACGCTGCCGGGTTCCGGGATCCGCCGTCGGTTCGAGCTCCGCCGCTCAGCGCTGCTCGGTGCGGTCGGCCCAGCCCGCGGGGAGGTCGCCGGGTGCGACGGAGATGACGTCCTCGTCGTTCTCGCCGACGTGCTCGAAGCGGGTGATCCTGGCGAACTCCGGGACGACGTAGATCGGGTAGGTCGGGCCCGCGTCGCGGTAGGCGCGCATCTCGTCGAGGTGGTCGTTCTGGAACAGCACGGTGCGCTCGCCGTGGGTGCGGATCCAGTCCGGGAAGAAGATCACGCCGTGCAGCACGCGCTCGGCGGGCACCACGTTCACCGCGACCGAGGTTCCGGTGGGCTCGGTCCAGGAGATCTTGTAGACGCCCTCGGTCAGCGCCACGAGGTCGACCTCCTGGTCCTTGACCCATCGGCCGCCGACGTGACCGGTGTGGATGCGGTAGTCGATCGTTTCCGCGTTCTTCACGTACATCTCGTACTGCCAGCCGTTGGCGTAGGTGTAGATGAACCGGTGGCCGACCAGCCCGGAGAGGTCTTGCGGCGGGACGGGACGGGCGACGGATGTCGGTGTGCTCATCGGATCGGTCCTCGGGTGCGTGTTGCGTTCGCTCACGCCTCGAGTTTGCCACAAAACTATTTTGAGACAAAAATGAACGGGCTATGATGTCGGTCATGGAAACCGCAGCCGAGTTCAGCCGACTGTTGGGGCCGCTGCGCCGGTCCGTTCTCCGCGCCACCCGGAACGCCGAAGGACTGCCCGATCTCCCGGAAGCGCAGATCGAGCTGCTGCGCGCCCTCGTGGCCGCGGGCCCGCTGAGCCCGGGCGAGGCGGCCCGCCGGCTGGGCGTGGCGAACTCGACGGTGAGCAACCTGGTCAAGGCGATGACGAACTCCGGCCTGGTGCGCCGCGAGCAGGCACCCGGCGACTTCCGCGGCGTACTGCTGGCGCCCACCGACACGGCCCTCGACCTGCTGGACCGCTACGACCGGACCAGCTCCGCCGCTCTGGCCGAGGCCATCGACCGGCTGTCACCCGACGACCGCGCGATCATGGCCGAGGCCGTCCCGGTGCTGCGGCGCCTCACCGCCGAACTCGAATCCGGCCGCGGCGGATGAGGACGGGGCCGGATCAAGCGCGGGTCCCGCGTCCGTCCGGATGCCGAGAGGTCAACGGCCGAGCCGGATTTCGAGCCAGCCGCCGTGGTGCTCGGTGACCTCGTGCGGGTGGCCGCTGCGGCGCCCGAGGTCGGCCAGGTCCCCCGTCGTGAAGGTGCGGACGTGGCCGAAGGCCGAGGTCGGTTCGTCCTCGAAGGGCACCGCGATGATCACTCGGCGGCGGGCGAGGCGGACGGCCTCGGCCAGGACCTGCTCCCCGCGCGCCGGCTCCAGGTGTTCCAGCAGGTGCATCGCGGTGACGGTGTCCACGGACCCGTCCGGCAGCGGGACCTGGCCCGCGTCGCACACCAGGGTGTGCATTCGTCGGCCGCGGGCAGCGGCGATGGTCTCCAGCAGCCGCATGCTGCCCGGGGCCAGGTCCGAGGCGATGACGTCGTGCCGGCCCTTCTCGAGGAAGAGCAGCGGCAGGAACCCGAAGCAGGAGCCGAGATCGAGCACGCGGCCGGGCGGCGCGAGGTCGAGCACGTGCCGGTAGACGGGGGCGAAGTCGGCGATCGAGGAGTGCGGGGCGCGCTCGTCCGGCCGCGTCCAGCACTCGCCGATTCGCGCGAGGGTGTTGTCGTAGAAGATCGTCCAGGCGCGGAGCGGATCGTCGAGCGCCGATTGCACCACGCCGGTGAACACCCGCTCGAAGATCTCGACACCGCTGAGCCAGCCGGGTGCGAACAGCTCCTCGGCGAGGATTCCGGACAGGTTGTTGTCCAGCTGCTCCGGGCGCAGCCAGTGGGTGATCTCGATGCGGCGCTCGCGCCGGTGCAGGCAGAAGTGCCGGGTGCGCGTCACCTGCGCGTTCCCGGTGCAGGTGACGCCGTGCCTGCGCACGGTCACCGCCCGGTCCCGGCAGGCGGGCGACAGCGGATCGATGTGCTGCGGCGCGACGCGCTCGGACGCGCTCACCGTCCGGTCACCCCGGTCGAGATGGTCTCCGCCGCGTGCGCGAGCCCGGGCAGGTCGCGCACCACGCGCACCTGGTCGCAGTGCTCGGCGTAGTCCGGCAGATCGCACCGGCCGAGGCGCCAGGAGTACCGGGGCTCCGGGGTCAGCCAGATGGTCTCTCGCACGCGGCGCGAGATGTCGGCGAGCGCCTCGACGTTCGGATCGTTGCCGTTGCCGCGCCCGTCGCCGAGCACCAGCACCGTGGTGCGCCGGTTGAGGGTGTTGCCGAACGCCTCCAGGAACCCGGCGAACATGGCGCCGTAATCCGAGTTCCCGTCGACGTCGAGCACACCGCCCTGCGGGAGGCCGTCGAAGACCAGCCCGAGCGCGCGCTCCAGCGGGTGGTCGGCGAACAGCTCGGTGATCTCCACCGGGTCGTCGACGAACGCGAAGGTGCGCACCTGCGCGAACAGCGCCTGCAGCCCGTGCACCAGGTGCAGGGTGAAGCGCGCGGTGGAGCGCACCGACAACGACACGTCCGCCAGCACCACCAAGCGCGGCTTGTCCTCGGCGCGCGTGACGGTCACCGGACGGAACGGAACGCCGTCGTAGCGCATGTTCCGCCGCATGGTGCGCGCCGGATGCACCCGCCCGCGCGGGGTGTTCCGCCGCTTGCTGGTCGGCGCGCCCCGCAGGCTGTGCACGATCCGCCGCAACGACTCCTCGAGCTGCTGGCGCTCGCCCTCGTCGACGCGGTCCTTCCTGCTGGTGGTGACCTCGCGGGACTCCTTCGCGGCGTCCTCCAGCTCGGCGAGCTTGGCCAGGTGCTGCTTGAGCATCTCCGGCAGGTTCTCCAGAACGGCCGCAGGACGCCCGCCGCCGGACTCGGCTGCGTCCTCGTCCTCGTCGGAGAGCCAGTCCAGCAGCGTCTGCTCCTCGGCGATGGTCAGCCGGGTGTCGATGCGCTTGCCGGTGTGCTCGGCGAGCGACCCGGGAGTTCCGGCGTTGTGCAGCTGCTCGGTCTCCAGCTGCACCGAGGGCACCGAACCGGCGCCCTGCTCGTTCTCCTTGGAGAACACCATCTCGTCGGTCATCGAGGCGAGATCGACCTTGTTGCTCTCCTGGTGCAGGTTGTACTGCTGCGCCATGTCGTCCGGGTCGAAGTAGTCCCGGATGTCGACCGGTTCGTCGTGGTTGTGCCCCTTCTGCGGGGTGTCGGCGGGTTCCTCAGAAGCGGTCAGCGACTGCAGATCCCCGGTGTCGGAGAGGTCGTCGTGCTCGTGGCCGTGCTCGTGCGCCTCGTCGGCGTCGATCACGGGTCGCAGCGTGAAGAACGCGTCGTAGACCTCGTCGAAGATCTCCTCGTCGCGGCGGTCCTTGACCATCGCGACCTTGAGCGCGTCGCGCAGGGCCTCGCGGTCGTCGAGCATTCCGGGCTGGGCGGCGCAGCGCATCGCGTCGGTGGCCTCGGAGACCGAGATGCGCATGCCGTGCAGGCGAAGCAGCCGGACGAACCGGTGCAGGGCGGATTCCATGGCCTGCCTCCTGCCGTGGGCCTACGACTGGCGCCGCGTGACGGCGGTGAACGAGCGCTGCCCCTGGCCACCGGTGCGCTGCGCGGGGGCGCCCGCGCCCTTCGCGGAGCCGTAGTAGGCCTCGTCGTGCCTGCCCGGTCGATCCTTGGCCGCCCGCACCTCGCGCCCGTCGACGTGTTCGTCGTCGTGCGAATGCCCGTGCCCGTGTCCGTGTCCGTGACCATGCCCGTTGCCGGGCAGGCGTTCCGGCACGTGGCGGTTGGGGTCGGTGAGCTCGCCGATCGCGTCCAGCGCGTGCTGCAGATCGCGCTCGTACTTGACGACGACGTTGACCGTCTCCGAGAGCACGGGAGCGTTGAGCTCCTCGGCACCGAGCACGGCCAGGGTGCGTGCCCAGTCGATGGTCTCCGAGATGCTGGGCGCCTTGCGCAGCTTGAGCTCGCGAAGCTGCCGGACCACGGTGACCAGCTGATCGGCGAGGTTCTCCGGCAGCCCGGTGCGCTTGGACCGCACGATTTCGAGCTCGCGCTCGTGATCGGGGTAGTCCAGGAACAGGTGCAGGCAGCGGCGTTTCAGCGCAGCGGAGAGATCACGGGTGTTGTTGGAGGTGAGCACGACGTACGGGGCCGTCGAGGCCGTGTAGGTGCCGATCTCGGGCACCGATACCTGGAACTCCGCCAGGCACTCCAGCAGCACCGCCTCCAGCGCCTCGTCGGCGCGGTCGACCTCGTCGACCAGCAGCACCGCGGGTTCCTCGCCGCGGATGGCCTCCAGCAGCGGCCGGGCGGCCAGGAAGCGGTCGGAGAAGAACACGCTGTCCTGCTCGCCGATGCGGTCGATGGCGGTGCTCAGATCCGGGGCATCGGCGACGATCTCGCTGATCTTGTCCCGCAGCATCTGGGTGTAGAGCAGCTGCTTGCCGTAATCCCATTCGTAGAGCGCCTTGCTCTCGTCCTGGCCCTCGTAGCACTGCAGCCGCAGCAGCTTTCGGCCGGTCACCTCGGCCAGCGTCGTGGCCAGCTCGGTCTTGCCCACTCCGGCAGGTCCTTCGAGCAGCAGCGGTTTGTCCAATCTGGACTGCAGGTAGACCGTGGTGGCCAGCCTGCGGTCGGTGATGTAGCCGTGCTCGGCGAAGCCCGTGCTCACCTCCTCGACCGAACCGAAGGGCTTGTCGCCGGGCTGCTGGGTCGTGGCGTCCTGCTGCACTGCGCACCTCCACCGATGAGAAGTGTTGCTGGAGTGGGAAACCGTGGCGCCACGCAGGTCGGAGGCGTGGCGCCACGGCGACTCGGGAGGTTCAGGTGGTCAGGTCGTCCAGATCACCGGTCATGCAGTGCTCGACCACCGGACGGACGGTGTCGAAGGTGCACTCCTTGGGGTTGCCCGGGGTGCAGGCGTCGCCGAGGACGTGCTTGGTGATCCGATCGACGTCGGCGGCGTCGCCGGTGATCGTCTTGTGCCGCTCGTAGTACTCCGTCGGGCCCTTGCCCAGCCGGTTCTTGGAGTAGGTGTCGGTTCCGATGTCGACGAACCGCTCGGTGATGCCCACGTCGCGCAGCAGCCGGATCGCGGCGTTCAGCGCGGCGTCGGCGGCCTGCGGATCGGTCATGCCGTGGGTGTCGATGCCCATCGCCTCGGCGATTTCGGCGAAGCGCTTGTAGGCCACCGGCATGTTGAAGGCCCACACGCGGGGCAGCGCGATGGCGTTGTTCAGCCCGTGGTGGGTGTCGTAGAAGGCGCTGACCGCGTGCGAGATGGAGTGGATGATGCCCAGGCCACCGGAGTTGAACGCCTGCGCGGCGATGTACTGCGCGTACATCATGCCCTCGCGGCCGGACAGGTTCTGGCCGTTCCACACCGCCAGCCGCAGGTTCTGCGCGGTCATCTTGACCGCGTGCAGCGCGTTGCCCAGCGACGGTGCGAAGTCCAGCCGCGAGACGTAGGGCTCGGAGGCGTGCGCGAGCACGTCGAAGCCGCACTGCGCGGTGTAGTCGATCGGGCATTCGTAGTACAGCACCGGGTCGTCGACGGCCAGCGTGGCCACCGAGCTGTCGTCGAAGGCCACGTACTTGTGCGGGTTGTCCGGATCGGTGGTGGTGTCGGTGATGACGTAGGCCCAGGAGGTCTCCGAACCGGTCCCCGCCGTGGTGGACACCGCGATGTGCGGCGGGTTCTTCGGGTTCTCCGACTTGTTGAAGCCCTCGAACTCGTTGACGTTGCGGCCGTCGTGGGCCACCGCGATCCGCGCGCCCTTGCACGCGTCGTGCGAGGAGCCGCCGCCGATGGACACGAAGGAGTCGCAGGCGTTGTCCTGGTACATCGTCACGGCGTCCATGACGTTGTAGTCCTTCGGATTGGACTCCACCTGGTCGTAGACCACCACTTCCAGCCCGTGGTAGCGCATCGACTCGACGATCTTGTGCACGATGTCGGTACCGCGCAGGCCCGACGTCATCACCAGCGTCTTGGTGAAGCCCAGGTTCAGCGCCTCGGGCCCGATCATCTCGTGCGCCCCGGGCCCCATCAGGGCACGCGGGAACGGGTGGAACTCCTTGATCGGGAACGGCTTGAGCAGCTCATCGACCTGCATGTGGCAGTCCTTTCCACGCGCGGCGTTGCACGTTGGTCTCCGGTCTCCCGGCCGGTTCCGGTCGGCGTCGGCGTTGGATCCGGTTGTGTTGAAAATTACGGCGGTGCACCGTCGGCGAGAACCGGCGCGAGGGCAGGACCGGTCTTCCGGTAGCCAGGTCGGAACGATCGGGGAGGGGCGGTACCTGACCGATCGGACAGGTCGGTGCACCACACCTGTTCGAACGGACGGGGCGGGCGAACCCGGTCGCAGGGCGTCTCCCGGTGGCGGTGCCGCCTAGCGTGTGGGCCACTGAGGACGCTGGGCCGCGCGCTCACCTGCCCGAGCTGGAACAGGCCCGAGATGATGAACGGAGAGCCCGCAATGTCGCAGTGGTTCGAAACGGTCGCGGAGGCGCATCGGCGCGCCCGCAAGCGGTTGCCGAAGTCCGTCTACAAGGCGCTGGTCGCGGGCAGCGAGCGCGGAAGCACCCTGCAGGACAACATCGCGGCCTTCGGCGAACTGGGTTTCGCGCCGCACATAGCGGGATTGCCCGCCGAGCGCGATCAGAGCACCACGGTGCTCGGTCGACGGCTGTCCTCGCCGGTGCTGATCTCGCCGACCGGCGTGCAGGCCGTGCATCCCGACGGCGAGGTCGCCGTGGCGCGGGCGGCCGCGGAGGCCGGAGTCGGAATGGGGTTGTCCTCGTTCGCCAGCCGGTCGATCGAAGACGTGATCGAGGCGAACGAGGAGACCTTCTTCCAGATGTACTGGGTCGGTGACCGCGAGCGCGTCCTGGCCCGCGCCGAGCGCGCCAGGAAGGCCGGCGCCAAGGGCCTGATCCTGACCCTGGACTGGTGCTTCGCGCACAGCCGCGACTGGGGCAGTCCGCCCATCCCGGAGAAGATGGACCTGCGGACCAAGCTCGGCTTCGCCCCGCAGGGCCTGCTGCGCCCGCGGTGGCTCTACGGGTTCGTGCGGCACGGCCTGCCGGACCTGACCACCCCGAACATGGTGCCGCCCGGTGCGGAAGCGCCCACGTTCTTCGGCGCCTACGGGGAGTGGATGTTCACCCCGCCGCCCACCTGGGAGGACCTGGCCTGGTTGCGGGAGCGCTGGGACGGGCCGTTGGCGATCAAGGGCATCACGCGCCCGGACGACGCGCGCCGCGCGGTGGACGTGGGAGCCGACGCGATCTCGGTGTCCAACCACGGAGGCAACAACCTTGACTCCACACCGGCCTCGATCCGCCTGCTGCCCGCGGTGGTCGACGCCGTCGGCGACCAGGTCGAGGTGCTGCTCGACGGCGGCGTGCGGCGCGGTAGCGACGTGGTCAAGGCGCTGGCCCTGGGCGCGAAGGCGGTGCTGATCGGGCGCGCCTACCTGTGGGGGCTGGCCGCCGAGGGACAGGCGGGAGTGCGCAACGTGCTCGACATCTTCCGCGACGGCATCGACTCGGGGCTGATGGCGCTGGGCAAGTCGTCGGTGGCCGAGCTGGCGCCGGAGGACGTGATCGTTCCCGAGGGCTTCACCCGCACCGTGCCGGTGGCCTGAACCAGTCCCGTGGCCATCAGCGGACGCTGCTGAAGTTGTCCGCGGGCACGTGGACGGAATCGGCAGTGGTGAAGGTGACTGTGACCCCGCCGGGTTGCCAGCTGACCTCGCGGATCCGGGGATCCGCGGAGCCGAAGCCCACCTCGACGGGATAGTAGTAGTGCTTCGCCCCGGGACCGAGGTGGAGTTCGTAGTGCGCACCGGTGACGTTCCAGAGCTTGACCAGGTGGAGGTCGCTGGACCGTCGACTTCCGGAGGGCCCGTAGGTCACGCCCGCGTCAGCGGAGGCCTCCTGGTGCAGCACCTCGCTGTGCAAGGTGAGCCGGGGGCCGATGAGCACGGCCAGGCCGAACAGCGCGGCCGCCAGGACGAATCCCGGAATCAATTTGCGCAACACGAACTCCCACGATGCCTGACGGTCCTGCCCCCGGGTCGGCCTGCCCGGGATTCTGGCAGCATCGTGCTGGCCGCCCCCGGTGGGCTCACCTGAACGCCGACCCACCGCTGCGGACGGGCTTCGTCAGCGCTGCAGGGTCTCCGAAGGGGAGTGGCCGTACTTGCGGCGGTAGGCGGCCGCGAACCGGCCCGTGTTGGTGAAGTTCCAGCGGGCCGCGACCTCGGCGACGGTGACCGCCTCGGCGGCCAGCAGCTCCTGGTGGGCGCGGTCCAGCCGGATGTCGCGCAGGCAGGCCGAGGGGGTCGCCCCCACGTACTCGCGGAATCCCTCCTGCAGCCGTCGGACGCTCACCCCGGCGATCCCGGCCATCTCGGAGGCCGTCCACGGGTGGCCCGGATCGGCGTGCAGCCGGTCCAGGACGCGATTGACGATGCGGGGCCGCGCCGGGGTGGAAGCGCCCTGGTCCGGATGCATGGCCAGCACGAACCCGGTCATGAGCGCGCTGGACAGCTGTGCGGTCAGCAGGTCGCTGCGCAGCAGCGCGTTGATGCCCTGCAGATCGGCCGACAGGGTGCGCGCGAAGTGCAGCCAGCCGCGGGTGGCTGCGCTGCGGCGGTCGATCTGGCTGGGCAGGTTCAGCCCGCCGGGCAGCGAGGTGGCCAGCACCCGCTCGGCCTCGCGTTCGAGGCGGGCGCGGTCGAACTTCACGCCGACGACCGTGCAGTCGGCCGACCAGCGAGTGATCGGCGTGGTGCGGTCGGGCGGGAAGATGGTGCCGGTGCCGTCGGTGGAGACGACGGTGTCCGCGCCGTGCCGGGACCGCAGGCTGCCGGAAAGCGGCATGTTCACCTCGTAGGCGTCCGGGTAGGCGCACTCGATGGCCACGTCGGCACCCCAGCCGATCCGGCCGACGGTGACCGGACCGAGGTCGACCGTGTGCATCGCGAGGTCGAGTCGTTCGGCGGGCCTCACGGGCCGCAGTTCGTGCGGGAAGTAGGCGCCGGTGACCGCGCGGATCGCCTCGCCCCAGTCACGCGTCGCCGCCCGGTGGACGACGTTCGCCGACGTTCCGGTAGCCATGTCGCCTCCTCGTTGAGCCGGCGGCTGCGGATTCCTTCGGTTGCGGAGAATTAAACCGGTCGACGACCGAAAGGTTAAGCACCGCTGGACGCGAACGGCCATTTCGTCGCGCAATCCGTCCCGGACCCGCGCTCGGTGGCTCGACGCCTCCCGCTGCTCGTGGTGTCGTCCCAGGTGTCACACCGGACGGCGATCCCGGATCCGCTGCGGACGTTCTCGAGACCACCAAACGAATCGGCTATGAATCCGGGCCGATTGAGACGTTCTGAAATCCATTCCGCGTTCGATTCGCGCCTGCGCGCGAATTGCGAGCGGGGGCCGGCGCGACCGGAAATTCGACGGAGGAGACCTGCGATGACGATGACGACCCCGAGCTGGATCGCAGACGTGACCATGGAGGAGCTGGAGCGCGACCCCTATCCGTTCTACGAGCGGTTGCGCTCCGAGGCCCCGCTGGCCTACGTGCCCGCGCTGGGTTGCTGGGTGGCCTCCACCAAGGAGATGTGCAAGCGCATCGCCGGGACCGATGACAGCGACTTCGAGGGCGTCATCGCCCCGGCCGGGCGGCGCACCTTCGGCGACCCGGCGGTGCTGGACGCCAACGGGGCCGAGCACGACGACCTGCGCGCGATGGTGGACCCCGGGCTGCAGCCCAGCGAGGTCGACCGCTACGTCGACGATCTGGCGCGCCCGATCGCGCGCCGCTTCCTCGCCGAGTTCGAGGAGGACGGCAAGGCCGACCTGGTGGCGCAGTACTGCGAGCCGGTGAGCGTGCGCAGCCTCGGCGACCTGATGGGGCTGCAGTCGGTGAGCTCGGACAAGCTGCGCGAGTGGTTCCGCAAGCTCAGCGTGTCGTTCACCAACGCCGGGGTGGACGAGAACGGCGACTGGGCCAACCCGGACGGCTTCACCCCGGGCGACGAGGCCAAGGCCGAGATCCGCGCCGTGGTGGATCCGCTGCTGGACAAGTGGGCGGTGGAACCCGATGACAGCGCGCTGTCGCACTGGTTGCACGACGGCATGCCGCCCGGCCAGGTGCGCGACCGCGAGGTCATCTACCCGAACGTCTTCGTGTTCCTGCTCGGCGCCATGCAGGAGCCGGGGCACGCGATGGCCTCCACCATCGCGGGCCTGTTCACCCGGACCGACCAGCTGGAACGGGTCATCGACGAGCCGTCGCTGGTGCGCAAGGCGATCACCGAGGGCGTCCGGTGGACCTCGCCGATCTGGTCGGCGGTGGCCCGGCGCAACCACCAGGACATGACCATCGACGGCATCGAGCTGTCCGCGGGCTCGGTGGTGATGATGTCCTACGGCTCGGCCAATCACGACGAGAACGACTACGCCTCGCCCGCCGCATTCGACCTGGATCGCACCCCGGTGCCCAACCTCGCCTTCGGCGCGGGCAAGCACGCCTGCGCGGGGACCTACTTCGCCACCGAGGTCGTGCGCATCGCGCTGGAAGAGCTGTTCGAGGCGATCCCGAACCTGGAGTTCGACCCCGACCACGAGGTCGACTTCTGGGGCTGGGGCTTCCGCGGCCCGCTGGAACTGCACGCCAAGTGGGAGGTCTGATGTCCGCGCCGACCGATTCCCACCAGGTGCGCATCCAATCGCTGGAGCGCACCACGAACTGCCCGGCGGATCAGTCGATCCTGGAAGCGTGCCTGCGCGACGACATCTGGTTGCCGCACTCCTGCACCCAGGGCACCTGCGGCAGCTGCAAGATGAAGGTCCTCGACGGCGAGGTGGCGCACAACGACTCCTCGGAGTACACGCTGACCACCGAGGAACGCGCCGCCGGGATCGCGCTCGGTTGTCAGGCCACGCCTCGCTCGCCGCTGGTGCTGGAACCGGTCGAGCAGTTCGACCCGGACGACGGCGTTCCCCGGCACCAGCTGCGCGACCACGTCGGCACCGTCGTGGCGCTGGACGACATCGCCCGCGACATCCGGTTGCTGGTCGTCGAACTCGACGAACCGATGGAGTTCAATCCCGGCCAGTACGCCGAGATCCTGGTTCCCGGTTCGGACGTGGCCAGGCAGTACTCGATGGCCAACCCGCCGTCGGAGACCTCCCGCCTGGAGTTCCACATCCGGCGCGCACCGGGTGGCGTCGCCACCGACGGCTGGATGTTCCGGAGCCTCGGGCTGGGCGACCGGATCGAGCTCAAGGGACCGCTCGGTGATTTCGGGATGCCCGTGGTGCAGGAGGAACCGGCGATCCTGATCGGTGGTGGCACCGGGCTGGCGCCGCTGAAGTCGATCGTGCGGCACGCGCTGACGCACGACCTCGCGCCGGAGCTGCACCTGTACCACGGCGGGCGCACCGAGCAAGACCTCTACGACGTCGAGTTCTTCCGGGACCTGGAGCGCGAGCACGACCGGTTCACCTACCGGCCCTGCCTGTCCGAACAGGACTGGGACGGTGCCACCGGGATGGTCACCGACGTCGTGCTGCAGGACTTCCCGTCCTGCCGGGGGCTGAGCGCCTACCTGTGCGGACCACCCGCGATGATCGAAGCCGGTGTCAAGGCGCTCAAACGCCGCCGCATGGCACCGCGCAGGATCCACCGCGAGGAGTTCCTCGACGCCTCCCACGCGGCCACGGCGGCGCCGTGACCAACGGTGGTGCGCCCGGCTCCCTCCGGGCGCACCACCGACCCCGTCAGGTCAACGCCAGCGCTGCGCTGATCGCCGCGGCGATCGCGAACGCGCTGCCGCCCATGAACGTCTCCATCAGCGTCCAGCTCCTGAGCGTGTCCCGGATGTCGAGGTCCATGTAGCGGTTGAACAGCCAGAAGCCCGAGTCGTTGACGTGCGACAGGACTGTGCCGCCCGCGGCGATCGCGATCACCACCAGAGCGGTCTCCGGCTGCGAGAGGTTCATCTCCGTGATCAGCGGCGCGACGATCGGCGCCGTGGTCACGATGGCCACCGTCTTGGAGCCGAGTGCGACGCGCAGCGCGGTCGCGATCAGGAACGCCAGCACGACGACCGGGAGCGAGGTTCCCGCCAGCATGTCGGCGAGCGCGTCACCGGCACCGCTCTGCTCCAGCACCGCGCCGAAGACACCGCCCGCCCCGGTGACGAGCAGCACCAGTGCCACCGGGCCCAGCGAGGCCGATGCGGCCTTCTCGATGCGCTCCATGCCGAACCCGCCGCGCAGGCCCAGGACCCAGAACGACAGCAGGGTGGCCACGGTCAGCGCGATCACCGGGGCGCCGATGAACTGCAGCGTTTCGCGAACAGCGCCCTCCGGGAAGACGATCTCGGCGAACGTGTTGAGCATGATCAGCAGCACCGGTAGCAAGATCACCGATACCGTCACGCCCAGCGACGGTCGCGCCTGCGTGCCGACGCCTCCACCGCTGCGCGAGCCGGACTGCTCCTGGGCCTCGCCGATGAGTTGCGCGGGAACCGGCGTGCCGAGCCGGTCGCCGATGCGCGTACCGAAGAGGTAGGCGCCGATGAACCACGCGGGAAGCCCGCAGACCACGCCCATGATCGCCACCCAGCCGAGGTTGGCGCCCAGCAGGCCGGCCGCCGCCACCGGGCCGGGGTGCGGCGGCAGCACCGCGTGCATGATCGCCAGGCCGCCCGCGGCCGGTAGCGCGAGGCTGATCACCGAGCGACCCGAGCGCTGCGCGACCGAGTAGATCAGCGGCAGCATGATGATGAACCCGACGTCGAAGAACACCGGGATGCCGAAGATCAGTGCGGTGATCCCGACTGCCAGCGGCGATCGCTTTTCCCCGAAGGCGGCGAGCATCCGCTCGGAGAGCACCTCGGCGGCGCCGGACTCCTGGATCAGCCTGCCGAGCATGGCGCCGAGCGCGACGATGATGGCGATCTCGCCCATCGTCTCGCCCATGCCCTCCTCGAGCAGTTCCGGGATGTCCGCCGGGCTGATGCCCGCCACCACCGCCACCACGATGCTGACCACCAGCAGGGCCAGGAAGGCGTGCAGCTTCGCCTTCATGACCAGCAGCAGGAGCAGGGCGATCCCGCCGACGACGAGCACCAGCAGTGCCCACGGCGGTAACGACCACGCGGTCGCCGGGTCGTCGGCCGCCAGTGCGGCCGCGTTCAACACATCCATCGATCCGGTAGGCATCGTTGCCTCCTGTTCAGGGCGCCAGGTGCCGGGCGGACGGGCTCCGCCCGTTCGCTGATCGGTGTTCTCGCGGCCGCGAACAAGGCGGCGGCCGCGCGTTTTCGAGTTGTTCTACGAGTTGTTCCGGGGTGCGGTGGTAGCCGCGGGCGGTGTGGGACTCGGCGGGCGCCGCGGCGGGGTCGCGGACGTCGTCCGGCGAGGACGGCCGCGGCGCCGCGTGCGGGCGCGCTCGCTGCCCGCACCGCCAGGCACACCGCGAGTCGAGACCATCGCCTCGGGCGTCACTCCCGGTCGAGCGCTGGACGTTTGGGATCGAAGGTCCAGCCGGGGACGAGGTAGCGCATGGCGGCCGCGTCGTCCCGGGCCCCGAGCCCGCGTTCCAGGTAGAGCTGGTGGGCCTCCGCGACGCGCTGCTCGTCGAGCTCCACGCCGAGCCCGGGCTGGTCCGGAACCGGGAGCAGTCCGCCGTCGATGCGCAGCGGATCGCGGGTGAGCCGCTGGCCGTCCTGCCAGATCCAGTGCGTGTCGATGGCGGTGATCTCACCGGGTGCCGCTGCCGCGACGTGGGTGAACATGGCCAGCGAGACGTCGAAGTGGTTGTTGGAGTGCGATCCCCAGGTCAAACCCCAGTCGTGGCAGAACTGGGCCACCCGGACCGACCCGCTCATCGTCCAGAAGTGCGGGTCGGCGAGCGGGATGTCCACCGCGCCCGCGCGCACCGCGTGCCCGAGCTGGCGCCAGTCGGTCGCGATCATGTTGGTGGCGGTGGGAAGACCTGTCGCGCGGCGGAATTCGGCCATCGTCTCGCGCCCCGAATAACCTTCCTCGGCGCCGCAGGGGTCTTCGGCGTAGGCCAGCACGTCGCGCAGTCCGCGTCCGATCTCGACGGCCTCGGGCAGCCGCCAGGCGCCGTTGGGATCGAGGGTGATGCGAGCGTCGGGAAATCGGCGTGCCAGCGCGGTGACCGCCTCGGCTTCGGCGTGCGCGGGAAGCACGCCGCCCTTGAGCTTGAAATCGCGGAACCCGTAGCGCTCGCGGGCGGCCTCGGCCAGCCGCACCACCGCCTCCGGGGTGAGCGCCTCCTCGTGCCGCAACCGCTGCCAGTCATCCCCGCCGGGCTCGCTGCGGTAGGGCAGATCGGTCTTGTTCCGGTCGCCGATGAAGAACAGGTAGCCCAGCACCGGGACGTGCTCGCGCTGCTGCCCGTCGCCGAGCAGCTCGGCGACCGGAACGCCCAGGTGCTTGCCCAGGAGGTCCAGCATGGCCGATTCGATGGCGGTCACCGCGTGCACGGTGATCCGCAGATCGAAGGTCTGCGCGCCGCGGCCTCCGGAGTCGCGGTCGGCGAAGCGCGCGTGCACCTCGCGCAGCACCGACCGGACGCGCGCGACCGGTTCGCCGACGACGAGATCGGCGGCCTCTTCGAGGGTGCCCCGGATCGGCTCGCCGCCGGGCACTTCGCCGACCCCGGTTCGGCCGTCGGAATCGGTGAGCACCACCAGGTTCCTGGTGAAGAAGGGCGCGTGCGCGCCGCTGAGGTTGAGCAGCATGCCGTCGTGCCCGGCGACCGGGATCACGCGCATGCCGGAGATCACGGGAGCGGATGTCATGGTTGTCGCCTCCGGGCTTCAGTTCCTACCTGGTTCGCCGTCGGCGCGCCGCAGCAGCCCTTCCGGGTTGCCCTCGCGCACCGGGCTCGGCAGCAGTGCGGTGGGCACGTCCTGGTAGGCGACCGGGCGGAGGAATCGCTCCGCGGCGCGCGTGCCCACCGACGTCGTTCTCGAGTCAGATGTGGATGGATATGGTCCGCCGTGGACCATCGCGTGCCCGACCTCCACTCCGGTGGGCCAACCGTCGAACAGCACCCGACCGGCCTTGAGCTCCAGGACTTCCAGCAGCTCGCCTGCCGCGGCGCGGTCGCTCCCGGCGGCGTGCACAGTGGTGGTCAGCTGCCCGTCCAGGGCTTCGGCCACCGCGTGCAGCTGGGACACGTCCCGGCAGCGGACCACGATCGAGCAAGCCCCGAACACCTCTTGCCGGAGGGTTTCCGAGCCGACGTAGCTGTCCGCGTCGGTGGCCAGCAGCGCCGGTCGGCAGGCCACCGGGAGCTCGGACTCCGGCCCCCGTGCCAGCACTCGCACCGCCGAGTGCTCGGACAGGGCGCCGACGCCGTCGGCGTACGCGCGGGCGATACCGGGCGTGAGCATGGTGGTCGCCGCTGCGCCGGTCACCGCGGCGGTGGCGGAGGCGAGGAAGCGATCCAGCTCCGGGCCCTCCACGGCCACCACGACACCGGGATTGGTGCAGAACTGTCCCGCCCCGGAGGTCATCGACGCGACGAATCCGGAGGCGATCTCCTCGGCCCGCTCGGCCAAGGCGCCGGGCAGCAGGAACACCGGGTTGGTGCTGCTCATCTCGGCGTAGACCGGGATCGGTTTCGGCCGGGCCTGCGCGGCGGCCACCAGCGCCAGCCCGCCGGACCTGGACCCGGTGAACCCGACCGCCTCGATGCGCGGATCGGTCACCAGCCGGGTGCCCAGATCCGGGCCGTCGCCGAACAACAGCGAGAACGTCCCGGCGGGCAGCCCGGATTCGGCGACCGCGTCGGTGATCGCCCGCGCGACCAGCTCGGAGGTTCCCGGGTGCGCGTCGTGGCCCTTGACCACGACCGGGCAACCCGCGGCCAGCGCCGAGGCGGTGTCTCCGCCTGCCACCGAGAACGCCAGCGGGAAGTTGCTCGCGCCGAACACCGCCACCGGGCCCAGCGGCACCCACCGCTGGCGGATGTCGGCGCGCGGCGGTGTGCGCTCGGGCAGCGCGGGGTCGATGCGCGGCACCTCGAGGTCGCCGTCGCGCAGCAGCTTCGCGAACATCCGCAGCTGTCCGGTCGTGCGGCCGCGTTCCCCGGTCAACCGGGCGATCGGCAGTCCGGTCTCGGCATGCGCCCGCTCGACGAGTCCGTCGCCGAGGGCCTCGATGTTGTCCGCGATGCGTTCCAGGAACTCCGCGCGATGTTGCAGCGGAGTCCGCCGGTAGTCGCCGAAGGCCGCGGCGGCCGCGGCGCAGGCGCGTTGGACGTCGGAGGCGTCGCCGTGCGCGAACGCGGGCTCGAGCGCCGCACCCGTGCTCGGGTCGATCGCGCGGATCGTCGCGCCCGATCCGGTGACGGGGGAACCCGCGATGATCATCGTTCCGCTCGGTTCGGTCACCGGGGCACCTTCTCGATCAGCTCGGTGAGCATCTGCTGCTCGGCGGCGGTCAGGTCGGTCAGCGGGGTTCGCACCGGTCCGGCCGGGCGCCCGATCGAACGCATGCCCGCTTTGACGATGCTCACCGCGTACCCCGCGCCGCGGTTGCGGATGTCGCAGTAGGGCAGCACGAACTCGTCGAGGTAGCGGTAGACGGTGGCCCGGTCGCGCTGCCGAACCGCGTCGTAGAAGCGCAGCGCGAACTCGGGCACGAAGTTGTACATCGCCGAGGAGTAGGTGGTCACACCCATTTCCAGGTACGGCAGCGCGAAGGTCTCCGCGGTGGGCAGCCCGCCGACGTAGGTCAGCCGGTCGCCGACGCGCGAGTAGACGCGGGTCATCTTCTCGATGTCGCCCACGCCGTCCTTGAACCCGATGAGGTTCGGGCAGTCCTCGGCCAGCCGCGCCACGGTGGTGTCGTCGTAGATCGCGTTGGCCCGGCTGTAGATGATCACGCCCAGCTCGGTGGCCTCGCAGACCGCGCGCACGTGGGCGTACAGGCCCTCCTGCGTGGCGGCGGTCAGGTACGGCGGAAGCAGCAGCAGCGCGTCCGCGTCGGCGCGCTCGGCCGAGCGGGCCATCTCGGTCGCGGTCGCGGTGCCGTACCCGGCGGGCGCGATCACCGGCACCCCGGCGGGTGCCTCCTGCACCGCGGCGGTCACCACCTGCTCGACCTCGCCCAGGGTCAGTGAGAAGAACTCGCCGGTGCCTCCCGCGGCGAACAGTCCAGCCGCGCCGAAACCTCCGAGCCAGCCGAGGTTGTTCCGGTAGGCGGACTCGTCGAAGCCGAGGTCGTCGCGGAAGTGCGTCACCGGGAACGAGAGCAAGCCGCCTGCGAGTCGTTCGGCGACATCGGGTGGCGTGAAGCGGGGCATCGATTCTCCTCCAGATCCGTTCAGCGGTTGGAGGTGACGGTAGAGTCGAGATTCAATGCACGTCCAACTCCGATACCGCATCCACTGATACCCGAACGGCATCGATGTTCACGATCAACCAGCTGACCGGATTCGTCGCGGTCGCAGAGGAAGGCCACTTCGGCCGAGCCGCGCAGCGGCTGAACCTGACCCAGCCCCCGTTGAGCAGGCAGATCCAGCAGCTGGAGCGCGAACTCGGGGTGGACCTGATCGACCGCGGCAGCCGCACGATCCGCCTCACCCCGGCCGGGCGCGCGTTCCTGCACGACGCGCGCAGGCTGCTGCACGACGCGGAGGAGGCCGCGCAGTCGGTGCGCCGGGTGACCGGCGGCCGATCCGGTGTGCTGCGGCTCGGTTTCACCGCGACCTCGGCCTACGGGCTGCTGGGCGGCCTGCTGAGCACCGCGCGCGAGCACCTGCCGCACGTGGAGGTCGTGCTGCACGAACTGGTCACCCGCGACCAGCTGGAGCGGATCTCGGCCGATTCGCTGGATCTCGGGCTGGTGCGCCCGCCCGTCCCGCCCGGTCTCGACTCGCGGGCGCTGCGCTCGGAGCCGCTGCTGGCGGCGTTGCCAGCCGAGCACCCGCTGGCCGCCGAGAGCGAGCTGGAGCTCTCGGCGTTCCACCAGGCCGAGGTGGTGGGCTACTCGCCGTTCGAAGCCCGCTACTTCTACGACCTGCTGGCGGTGACCTTCCACGAAGCCGGTGTGCGCCCGGCCTACGTCCAGTACGCCGACCAGGTGCACACCGTCCTCGCCCTGGTGGAAGCCGGACTGGGCATCGCCCTGGTCCCGGCCACCGCGGCCCGGCTGCGCGTGGAGGGCGTCGTGCTGCGCCCGGTCCACCTGCCCGTCCCGAATCCCGTCGAGCTCCACCTGGCGTGGCGCGAGACCAACAACAACCCGGCGCTGCACACCTTCCTGGACCTGATGCGCGAAGACGGGTAGCCGGGAGTCCGGCTACGTCGTGGTGCGTAGTCCGGTCGTCGCGCGCGGGCCGATGTCGGCGAGCGCCACCGCTGGAACCCTCCAGGGCGAGATCCGGCGACCCGCAGGTGGTGATCAAGATGCGCGGGGCTTCCGCGGTGGCGCTGATCGGTGCCGACCTGGCCGCGGCGTACCGGGACGGCTCGCGGGCCGAGCGCGCCTGCTATCGGGTCGCGGTCGTGCTGGCGGTGGTCGGGGTCTTCCACCTCGGAGTGCTGCTGGCGACCGGTGGGCAGTGGACCGGCCCGCTGTCCTGGCGCAAACCGATGACCTTCGGCCTGTCGTTCGGGCTCACGCTGGCCACGCTGACCTGGGTTCTGTCGTTCCTGCCGATGCGCCCGCGCGTCCGCTCGCGGCTGCTCGCGGCGTTCGGCACCGCCTGCGTGGTCGAGGTCGCGGGCATCACCATGCAGGCCTGGCGGCGGGTGCCGTCGCACTTCCTCCCGCCGGACCGGGTCACCGGGCTCGACGTGCTCTCGGCCGTGGCCGCCGCCTCCGGCGCGGTGGTGATCGTGGCGGTGGTCGTCTTCGCGACCGCGCGTGCGCTGCGGCGCAACGACGAGCTCGAGCGGGGGATGCGCCTGGCGCTGCGGGTCGGTTTCCTGTCGCTGCTGGCGGCCATGGTGATCGGTGTGCTGATGCTGGCCGGTGGGCAGGTGCTCACCCGGGCCCAGGGCGAGGTCAGCGGAGCCTTCGCGTTCACCGCGACGCTCAAGCCCGGCCACGCGGCGACCATGCACGGCGTGCTCGTGCTCCCGGCGATCGCCTGGTCGTTGCGCTTCACCGACCGCTCCGAACGCACCCGGCTGAACCTGGTGCGCTTGGCCTGCGCGGGCTATGGCGCCTTCGCGGTGAGCGTGGTCGTCGCGACCCTGGTGGGCATCGATCCGCTCGGCGCGGCACCGATGCTCGCGCGCGTGCTGCCGGTGGCCGGTGCGCTGATCCTGGCCGCGGCCGGGACGATGACCATCTGCGCCCTGGCGGTGACCGATGTGGGCCGAATCCCGTTCCACGACGGCCGGTCCGGTTCGGCCGAGGTCCGGTCGTGATCCAGAACCGGTCGGCGGGCAGGCGGCGACGGGATGCGCAGCTGCTCGTTCGGTGTCCGCTGCTTCGCGGGCTGCTCCGGTCGTGCGCTCGCACCTTCCCGCGCGCTTCAGTCCGGCACCGGGATGCCGAAGTGCGGTGTCCCGTCCGGGTTCCAGTGCAGCTGCTGGATCCGGGTGTGCCGGTTGGGATCCAGCAGCGGTTCGCCTTCGATCTGCTCGTACGGCCGGGCGTGGTAGACGAGGAGGTCGGTCTGGCCGTCCTCGTCCACGGTGAAGCAGTTGTGCCCCGGTCCGTACTGGCCCGTGACGTCGCTGCTCGCGAACACCGGGTCGGGCGATTTCGTCCACGACGCCGGATCCATCAGGTCCGCGTCGGCATCGGCGCTGAGCATCCCGAGGCAGTAGTTGCTGTCGGTGGCGCTGGCCGAGTAGGTCAGGAACAGGCGGTCGCCGCGCGAGAGCATCGCCGGGGCCTCGTTGACCGCGTGCCCGCGCCGTTCCCAGTCGAAGGTCGGTCGCGAGAGCATCGCCGCCGGTCCCGCGAGGTGCAGCGGATCGGACATCGGTGCCAGGTAGATGTTGGTGTTGCTGTCGATGTCGCGGTCGTGCTGGGCCCACGCCAGGTAGCGCTTGCCGCGGTGGGTGAAGGTGGTCGCGTCCAGCGAGAACGTCGACCACCCGGTATCGATCGGCCCTCGCGCCGTCCACGTCCCGGTCAGCGGGTCGGGGGAGGGGTTGACCAGCGCGTACATCCGGATGCTGCCCAGTCCCGAGCCGTCTCCGGCCGCGAAGTAGATGTACCAGGAGCCGCCGATGCGGTGGATCTCCGGCGCGAAGACGTGCGAGCTCAGCTCACCGCTGTCGCGGCTGCGCCAGACCACGTGCTCAGCGGCCGTGCGCAAGCCTTGCGGCGTGCGGGACGCGCGCAGGATGATCCGATCCGATTCGGGGAACGTGGCGGTGAAGTAGTAGTGGCCGTCCGAGTGCTTGTGGACGTGCGGATCGGCCCTTCGCCACGCGATCGGGTTCGCGTGCTCGGCCGCCCCGGCCCGTCCGCCGGTGGCCAGCGCCGCGCCGGCGACCAGCATTCCGGTCAGCACCCAGCGCCGGCTCATCGCACCAGGCCGATTCGTCGCATCATCGCCGACCACCTGCGCCGCTCCTCCCCGCGTGCGGATCCGTCGCGGTCCACAGTGGGTGGCGGAGGAGCGGAAGCGGTTCTATCCCGGCGATTCGGCGTTGCGTTCGAAGCTGTAGTCCGTCCGGGTGGTCACGGGCGCATCGTTCCGGTGGCCACGAATCGCTGGTGCCAGGACGGTGCCTCGCCCAGCAGGTGCGGGGTGTGCCTGCCGCCGCGGCGTCGGCATCCATCACCTTCGCCGCCAGAGCTCGGTTTCGAATGCGCCCGGTCATGTCGCCGTCCTCCCGCCGCGTCGAGGTCGAACGGCCACCGCGCTCGGCGGGGTGGCCGGACTGGGCGGGAGCGTAAGCCCGACCACAACGCGCTCTCCGGGACGTGCGTCATGCGGTGGTCGTCCACGCCGGTGCGCAGCGGCGAACTCGCCGTTCAGCGCGCTGAATCCGGAGCGGCGAAACCGCGTAGCGCCCGGCGCGCCCGGTTCGCTGGGCGACAACGACTGTCGCCCAGCGAACAACGCTCCGAGCGGGACGGCGCGGCGTTCGGGGGTTGTTTCGGTAAGCGGCGATATCCGCGTGCGCTGCTGCCCGCGCCGCCACGCACACCGCGAACCGGAATAGCTCCTCAGTCCGCCGTCCGGAAGGCCGCGTCGAAGGACTCGGCCGGGGGCTCGATGGCGACCAGGCGCCGGACGAACTGCAAGGCGTCCGGCGCGCCCTGCAAGCGGTCCATGCCCGCGTCCTCCCACTCGACCGAGATCGGGCCGTCGTAGCCGATCGAGTTGAGCGTGCGGAAGATCGGCTCCCACGGCACGTCGCCGTGGCCGGTGGAGACGAAGTCCCAGCCGCGCCGCGGGTCGGACCAGGGCAGGTGCGAACCGAGGCGACCGTTGCGGCCGTTGAAGTGGGTGACCGACTCCTTGCAGTCCACGTGGTAGATGCGGTGCCGGAAGTCCCACAGGAACGTCATCGGATCCAAGTCCTGCCAGACGAAGTGGCTCGGGTCGAAGTTCAGCCCGAACGCCTCGCGATGACCGATCGCCTCCAGCGCGCGGTGGGTCGTCCAGTAGTCGTAGGCGATCTCGCTGGGGTGCACTTCGTGGGCGAAGCGAACGCCGTGCTCGTCGAAGACGTCGAGGATGGGGTTCCAGCGGTCGGCGAAGTCGGCGTAGCCGCGTTCGATCATCTCCGGTGGCACCGGCGGGAACATCGCGACCGCGTGCCAGATCGACGAGCCGGTGAAGCCGACCACCGTGGAGACACCGAGCTTGCGGGCGGCGCGCGCGGTGTTCTTCAGCTCCTCCGCCGCGCGGTGGCGCACTCCCTCCGGATCGCCGTCTCCCCAGATCCGCTTGGGCAGGATGTTGCGGTGCCGTTCGTCGATCGGGTGGTCGCAGGTCGCCTGGCCCACCAGGTGGTTGGAGATCGTCCAGACCTGGAGGCCGTACCGGTCCAGGATCTCGCGTCTGCCCGCGACGTAGTCGTCCTCGGCGACGGCGCGATCGACTTCGAAGTGATCGCCCTGGCAGCCGATCTCGAGTCCGTCGTAGCCCCACTCGGCCGCCAGGCGGCAGACCTCCTCGAAGGGGAGATCGGCCCACTGACCGGTGAACAAGGTGACCGGTTTCGGCATCGTGCGCTCCTCACTGCTCGTCATCGGCGATGGCGGTCCAACGCCCGTCGTCGTGGGCGCTCCGCTCGACCGCGTCGAGCACCCGCTGCACCCGCAGGCCGTCGTCGAACGAAGGACGCGGCTGCTCCTCGGCGGCCAGGCAGCGCACCAGGTCGGTGATCTCGTGCGTGAACGTGTGCTCGTAGCCGAGTCCGTGGCCCGGCGGCCACCACGCTTCCAGGTAAGGATGGTCGGGTTCGGTGACCAGCACGCGGCGGAACCCGGCAGTGGTGGCGTCCTCGGTGGCGTCGTAGAACTCGAGCTCGTTGAGCCGCTCCAGGTCGAAGGCCAGGCTTCCCGCGCTGCCGTTGATCTCGATGCGCAACGCGTTCTTGCGCCCGGTGGCGAAGCGGGTGGCCTCGAAACTCGCCAGCCCGCCACCGGAGAGCCGGGCCTGGAACAGCGCGGCGTCGTCGACGGTCACCTCGCCGTGGCCCGAACCGTCCGGCAGCGGCCGGCTGCGCACGAAGGTCTCGGTGGTGCCGGAGACCTTCGTCAGGCGCTCGCCCGTGATGAACTGGGTGAGGTCGACGATGTGCGCACCGATGTCACCGAGCGCGCCGGAACCGGCCTGGTCCTTCCGCAACCGCCAGACCAGCGGGAAATCGGGATCGGCCACGAAGTCCTGGAGGTACTGCGCACGCACGTGCCGGACCTCGCCGATGCGGCCCTGCTCCACCAAGCGGCGAGCGAGAGTCGTGGCGGGCAGCCGCCGGTAGTTGAACCCCACCGCGGCGAGAACGCCGCGCTGCACCGCCCGTCGCGCGGCAGCTGCCATCTCGCGGGCCTCGTCCACGCTGTTGGCCAGCGGTTTCTCGCACAGCACGTGCTTTCCGGCCTCGAGGGCCGCGATTGCGATCTCGGCGTGCGAGGAACCCGGGGTGCAGATGTCGACCAGCTGCACCCCGGGATCGTCGAGCACGCGTCGCCAGTCCGCCTCGGACGCTCGCCAGCCCAGCGTCCTCGCGGCTTCGGCCACCTTGACCGTGTCCCGGCCGGCGAGCACGTTCATCTCCACGTCCATCGGCAGGTCGAAGAACCGACCCGCGCTGCGCCAGGCGTGCGAGTGCACCCGGCCCATGAACGAGTAGCCGATCATCCCCACACCGAGCGCGGGCTTGCTGGGCTGCATCTCTGGTGTCCCTTCCACTCGCCGCATTGCGAGTCAGCGCCGCTGCGCGACGCTCTCGCCCGGGCTGATCTGCGGTCTGAGCAACCGCGTTTCGGGCGTGTTCGATCCGTTCAGCGCGCGCATCGACAGCTCGACGGCGATGCGCACCATGTCCTCGGTCGGCAGCGGGATCGTCGTGAGCGGTACCTCGCGATGAGCCGCCGCGTCCTGGCCGACGGCGACCACGGAGATGTCCTCGGGCACCTTCCTGCCCCGGTTGCGCAGCTCGGCCAGCACCGTGCCGAGGGCGGCCTCGTTGTGCACGACCAGCCCGGTCAACTCGGGACGTTCGGTGAGCAGGTCCTCGAGGCATTCGCCCACCGCGTCGTAGTCGGGCGCGCACGCGCGCGTCGCGGCGCGCAGTCCGTGCTCGCGAGTCGCGTCGTCGTATCCGCGCAGGAAGCGCTGCGCGAAGCTGGTGCCGCGCTCGTAGACCACCGGTGGCGAACCGATCAGCGCGATGTCCTGGTGGCCGGCTTCGGCCAGCTCGGCCACGCAGCGCCTGGCCGCGGCCGCGAAGTCCAGATCCACGCAGGCCAGACCCCCGGGGTCGTCGGGAACGCCGATCAGCACCGATGGCCGGGAGAGCTCCCGCAGCACCGGTATCCGCGGGTCGTCGGACTCGACCTCCATGACCAGGAAGGCGTCGGCCATCGCCGAGTCGGCCACCCGGCGCAGGCCCGCCGGGCCCTCGTCGCTGGTCAGCAGCAGAACGTCGTAGTCGTGCTCGCGCGCGGCGGTGACCACCGAGGTCACGAACCGCATCATCGCGGGCATGTGGATGTCGGTGCGCAGCGGCATGACCAGTGCCAGCACGTTCGTGCGGCTGCTGGCCAGCGCGCGCGCACCGGCGTGCGGGCGGTAGCCGAGCCGCCGGATGCTGGTCTCCACGCGACGTTGCGTCTCCGCCGAGATCGACCGCTTGCCGGACAGCACGTAGGACACGGTGCTGGCCGAGACCCCGGCATCCTTGGCGACCTCGGAGATCGACACCATGCGTGCCTCCCGCTCCCAGTCGAAGCGCATCGAAAACCAGTTGGCTTGGAAGGCTATGGTCGTTGAGCCGCTGGCGCAAGCGTACTGGTCTATTCGAGCCTTCGGGTCGCGAAAAGTGTTGACGCGGGGGCTATTCGCTCCGCAGAATTCGCAGCCGTCCAGCCGGAAATCCGTCGAAGTGTTCGACGGCGGCTATCGAAACGCTTCGATTGACTCAGTCCCTATTGCAACGAGGCAACAGGAGGACGGTTTGATACCGCAGGCGCGAATCCGAAGACGAACGTGGCTGGCCGCCTCGTTGTGCGGGCTGCTGGCCTCCGGCTGCGCGGCGGCTCCGGACCCGACCGAGCTGACGTTCATGGATTACCACGGCGACGAGCCGATGCGGTCGGCGATGACCGCGCAGCTCGACGACTGCGGTGATCAGATCGGGATGAAGGTGCGGCACTACAGCGTGAGCGGCGACCAGCTGGTGCCCAAAGCGCTGCGCATGGCCTCGTCGAGATCGATGCCGGACGTCCTGATGCTCGACAACCCGGACCTGCCGCAGTTCGCGGACACGCAGGCGCTGCGGTCGCTCAACGACCTGGGCATCAGCGCCGAGGGGATCGCCCCGAACATCGCCGCCACCGGCCGGTACCGCGGCGAGCTCTACGGCATCGCGCCCACGGTCAACACGCTGGCGCTGTACTACAACCGGGACATCCTCGATCAGGCCGGGGTGCGACCACCGAAGACCTGGGACGAACTGCGCGCGGCCGCCCGCGAGCTCACCACCGCCCAGCACCGGGGGATCGGGTTCAGCGCGTACGCCTCCTTCGAGGGCGCCTACCAGTTCCTGGCCTTCCTGTGGCCCAACGGCGGCGACGAACGCGAGCTCGACTCGCCGCAGGCGATCGGCGCGCTGCAGCTGTGGACGGACCTGGTGCGCTCGGGTTCGGCCCCGCAGGCGGTGATGAACTGGGAACAGGGCGACGTGAAGAACCAGTTCACCGCCGGACGGCTCGCGATGATGGTCAACGGGAGCTGGCAGGCCGCCGAGGTCCGCGAGACTCCGGGACTGAACTGGGGAGTCGTTCCGATCCCGGTGCCGCGTCCGGGCGCGCCGCCCGCGACCGCTCTCGGCGGGGAGGTCATGACCATCCCGAAGAGCGAGCCGTGGCGCGAACGCAAGGCCGCCGAGCTGGCGCGCTGCATGAACACCAAGAAGGCCCAGATCGCCGTTGCCCATGCCGCCAACCGCGTGCCCAGCCGGCCGGACGCGGCCGCCGAGCTGCGGCCTGAGGTTCCGGACCTGCGGGTCTTCTACGACACCGCTCCGGCGGCCCGTTCGCGCACCGAGCGCATCGGTACCGGCTGGCCGGACATCGCCCGCGCGCTTTGGACGGCGATCCAATCGGCGATCTCGGGCAACGCCACGCCGGAGGAGGCGCTCGAACGCGCCCAGCAGCACGTCGATTCGGGATCGTGAGGTGGCGTCATGACGGTCCGCGCGCGTTCCCGCCTCGCCAAGTGGGCGTTCTTGCTCCCGGCGATCGTGTACCTCGCCGCGTTCTTCGGCTATCCGCTGATCAACAACGTGGTGATGAGCTTCCAGCACTACACCGCCGCCACGTTCTTCACGGGGGAGGCCCCGTTCGTCGGGTGGGCGAACTGGAGAGCGGTCTTCGCCGACCCGGTCTTCGGTCGAGCTGCGGTCAACACGGTGCTCTTCACCGTCGGGTCGCTGGTCGGGCAGTTCGGCATCGGACTGCTGCTGGCCCTGTACTTCCGCCGCAACTTCCCGCTTTCCCGGTTGCTGCGGTCGCTGCTGCTGCTTCCGTGGCTCGTTCCGCTGGTGGCCGCGGGCATGGTGTGGCGCCAGATCCTCGACCAGGAAGGCGGGGTGCTCAACGAGTTCCTGCACGCCACCGGTCTGATCAGCCAGAACATCCCCTGGTTGAGCAGTCCGCAGGTCGCGCTGCTCTCGGTGGTGCTGGTCAATATCTGGATCGGGATCCCGTTCAACATGGTGATCCTCTACGGCGGTCTGCAGGAGATCCCGAGCGACCTCTACGAGGCGGGGGCCATCGACGGCGCGGGCCGGTGGCGCACCTTCCGCAGCATCACCTGGCCGATGCTGCGTCCCGTGGTGGCCGTGGTCCTGCTGCTCGGCTTCATCGCCACGGTGAAGGTCCTGGACATCATCTTGGTGCTCACCGGGGGCGGCCCGGCCAATTCGACCGAGTCGCTGAGCACCCAGGTCTTCCAGAACTCCTTCATGAACCTCGATTTCGGCCGCGGCGCGGTCGTGGGCAACGTCCTGATGGGCGCCTGCCTGGTCTTCGCGGTGATCTACCTGCGCACCAATCGCAAGGAGGTGAGCTGAATGCGATCGGCGACCTCGACCGCCGTGGGGCTGGGAATCGTGGCCGTGCTGCTGTTCCCGCTGTACTGGATGCTCAACATCGCGCTCCAGCCGGGCAGCGGCCTCGCCGCGTTGAGCGCGGTACCCACCGATGCCGGATTCGGCGGGTTCGTCGCGGCGCTGCGCGACCAGGGCGGCGCGATGCTGACCAGCCTGGTGGTCGCGTTCGGTGCGGCGGCGCTGTGCCTGGCGATCTCCGCACCCGCCGCGTACGCCCTCGGCCGCTTTCGGCTGCCGGGGATGCACTTGGTGCTCTTCGGCGCGCTGGTGGCGCAGATGGTGCCCGACATCGTGGTGGCGAACGCGGTCTACAACGCCTACGTGGATCTGCACCTGGTCAATTCGTACCTGGGGCTGATCCCGGCGGACGCGGCGTTGGGCGTCCCGTTCGTGACGGTGCTGATGCGCGCGTTCATGGCCGGACTGCCCGGCGAGGTGCTCGAGGCCGCGATGGTCGACGGAGCCAACCGCTTTCGCACGTTCATCTCCGTGGTGCTGCCGATGTGCCGCAACGCGCTCATCACCGGCGGTGTCTTCGCATTCCTGTTCGCCTGGAGCGACTTTCTGTTCGCGCTGACGCTGAACACCACCGACGACGTCAAACCGGTCACCTTGGGCATTTACGACTACCTGGGCGTCGACACCACGGATTGGAGCGCGGTGATGGCCACCGCGGTCCTGGCATCGCTGCCGGCGGCGGTTCTGCTGGTCTTCGCCCAGCGGCACATCGTCTCCGGGATCAGCGGAGGGTCAGTCAAATGAGGGAGGGAACATCCATGCGGGTCACGGTGTGGAACGAGAACGTCCACGAGACCACCGAGGACGACGTCGCCGAGCGCTACCCGGACGGTATTCACGGCGCGGTCGCCGCGGCGGTCGCCGAGCACCATCCCGGCGCCCGGGTGCGCACGGCCACCCTGGCCGAGCCCGAGCACGGCCTCAGCGAGGCGGTGCTGGAGGAAACCGACGTGCTCACCTGGTGGGGGCACAAGGCGCACGAGGACGTCGACGACGAGGTGGTCGAGCGCGTGCAGCGGCACGTGCTGTCCGGGATGGGCCTGGTCGTCCTGCACTCCGGGCACCTGTCCAAGATCTTCCGCAAGCTGCTCGGCACCACCTGCAACCTGAACTGGCGCAGCGCCGAGGACCGGGAGGTGGTCTGGACCGTCGACCCGCAACATCCGATCGCCGAGGGTGTTCCACACCCCATCGTGATCGACCGGCAGGAGATGTACGGGGAGTTCTTCGACATCCCGGCACCCGACGAGCTGATCTTCATCAGCTCGTTCACCGGTGGCGAGGTCTTCCGGTCCGGTTGCACCTTCCGCCGCGGGAACGGGCGCATCTTCTTCTTCAGTCCCGGTGACCAGGCGTTCCCGGTCTACCACCATCCGGACGTGCGGCGCGTGATCGCCAACGGGGTGCGCTGGGCCGTGCCGACCGGTGAGCGCCGGAGCCCGGTGCTGCGGAACCGGCCCGCGGGGTGGTTCGAGTGAGCTTCCGGACCATCGCCGACGACGGCCCCCTGCGGCTGGCGGTCGTCGGAGCGGGGCAGATGGGGCGTGCCTGGCTGCAGGCCATCCAGCGGAGCGCACTGGCCGAGGTGCGGTGCGTCGTCGACGCCGACGAAGCGGCGGCGCGCGCGGCCGCTCCGGATGGCGTTGTCACCGGCACCTCCCTGACCGAGGTCGCGCGGGGGTGCGCGGTCGATGCCGTGGTGGACGTGACCGCGCCGGTGGCACATCTGCCGGTCACGCTGGAGGCCTTGGAACTCGGCCTGCCGGTGCTCGGCGAGAAGCCGCTGGCCGCGACGCTGCCCGAGGCCGTGAAGCTGGTCCGGGCCGCGGAGGACGCGGGCGAACTGTTCATGGTCAGCCAGAACCGCCGCTTCCATCCCGGCCTCTGGCGACTCAAGCGGATGGCGGCCGGGCTGGGTCGGGTGGGCATCCTGACCCACGAGTTCTTCAAGGCGCCGCACTTCGGCGGGTTCCGCGAGGAGATGGATCACCCGTTGGTGCTGGACATGGCCATCCACAACTTCGACGCGGCGCGATTCGTGCTCGATGCCGACCCGATCGCGGTGTACTGCGAGGAGTTCAACCCGTCTTGGAGCTGGTACGCGGGCGACGCCGCGACCACCGCGGTGTTCGAGATGACCGGGGGAATCCGCTTCATCTACACCGGATCCTGGTGCAGTCCGGGGCTGGAGACCTCCTGGAACAGCAACTGGCGGGTGTCGGCCGAGCACGGTACCGCTACCTGGGACGGCGGGGGAGAACCCGAGACCGAAGTGCTCCGGGAGGGTGCGGAGCCCGCGGGCACCGCTGCTTATCCTGGCGATGATCTGCAGGGATCGCTCGCCGAGTTCGTCAACGCGCTGCGGACCGGAGATACGCCGATGGGCGAGTGCCACGACAACCTGCGCAGCCTCGCGATGGTGCACGCGGCCATCGCCTCCGCCGAGAGCCGCACGAGGGTGCGCGTCGAGGAGGTGCTGCGAGACGCCGGGGCCTGACGGGAGTCCGTTGTGGACCGTGGTGCGGGGTGCTCGGGGGCGGCGGTTAGCATTTCGCGGGTGACCGCATTCGACGAACTCGAGCACCTGGACACCTCGGTCCTCCCGGAGCGCCAGCAGCGCATCCTGGTGGTGATCCGGGACTTCGTGGTCAAGTACGGCTACGCGCCGAGCAGCCGCGAGATCGGCGACGCCGTCGGGCTGCGCTCCTCGTCGTCGGTGTCGCGCCACCTCGCCGCGCTCGAGGAGAAGGGGTTCCTGCGCCGCAGCAACACCTTGTCCAAGCCCATCGACGTGCGCCTGTTCCTGCAGGAACCGCAGCAGGAGGCCCGCGAGTCGTCGGTCCCGGTTCCGGTGGTCGGCGACATCGCCGCCGGTGCGCCCATCGCTGCCGAGGAGCACGTCGACGACGTGCTCACCCTGCCGCGCGAGCTCACCGGGCGGGGCAACGTCTTCGGCCTGCGGGTGCGCGGCGACTCCATGGTCGACGCCGCCATCTGCGATGGCGACATCGTGGTGGTCCGCCAGCAGTCCGAGGCCCATTCCGGGCAGATCGTCGCCGCGATGATCGACGAGGAGGCCACCGTCAAGGTCTACCGCCGTCGCAACGGCCACGTGTTCCTCGAGCCCCGCAACCCCGATTACGAGGTCATCGACGGCGACGAAGCCGCCGTCCTCGGAACGGTGGTCTCGGTCCTGCGCAACGTCTGAGGTCGCGGACAGCCCGGCGCGCAGGACAGCCCGGCGCTTGGGAGGTAGTTCAGCCTGGGGCTTGCATGGCGGTGCCGGTGGCGGGTTCTGACCCGCCGTGTGGCTGCGGGATCCGCTTCTTGAGCAGCCGTCTTACCCGGCGTCGCGGTAGTCCTCGCCGCACGACGCGGCGGAACCCGCCGCGGTGCGAGTTGAGTCCCGCACCGCGTTTGGCTCCGCCGCATCCTGCAAGGACCCCTTAGTAGATATCCAGTTCGGGAGTTGCGTGGCGGAATCTCCGATGCCGCCGGTCTGGGGGATCCGCGACTCGAGCAGCGACCTGCGCGGCGCTGCGGCTGTCCTCGCCCGGCGGCGTCCGAGAACCCGCCGGGGCGCGGGCTGAGTCCCCGCACCGCAGCGGCTCGGCCGCGTCCGGCAAGGACCCGTTAGTCGCGCAGCGCCGCGATCAGCCACTCGAAGGCCGGGACCCGCGCGGGCGCTCCCGGCCAGCCGTTGAGCACGCCGAGCAGCTGCCAGTAGCGCTCGACCCGCTCGTCGGTGAAGGTCGCGAGCTCGTCGGCCAGCTCGGCGCGCCGCGCGGCCCGCGTATCCGGAGCGATGATCCGATGCAGGACCTCCCGCCCTTCGGCCGATCGCGGGTCGATGCCGGCCGCCATCGCGGCGGGCACGTTGTCGAAGACCAGCTGCGGGTCGACGGAAGGCCCTCCGCCGCCTCGCGCACCGGCCACGGCCATCTCGCGCACCCGATCGCGGAATCCGGTGTCGCCGACCAGGTCGGCCAGCTCCACCCACGCCTCGACCTGCTCGGCGCTCGGGTCGTCGGGCAACTGCGCCGGCATCGTCCGCATGGCCTCGGCGATCTCCGAGCCCGGTGCCGCCTCCTCGACGCCCTCGAAGGTCTCGCGGACGAAGTCGTCGATGATGCGCTGCCGCTCGTCGGCGGACATGCGCGCCACGTCGTTCATCAATCTCAGCTCCTCTGTCGTGCTTCCACGTCGAGCGACCCACCGCAGCACCGCCCTGCGCACCTGCAGGGTGCGGATCTCGGTGTCGAGGGCCTCCAAGTGCGCCTCGGCGACGTCCTGCACCGTGTCCCGGCTGGTCAGCACCCGACGCACCGCGTCGAGGTCGAGTCCCAGCTCGCGCAACGTCCGGACGAGCTCGACGCGGGCCACGGACGCGGAGTCGTAGAGCCGGTAGCCCCCGGCCGATCTCCCGGCGGGCGCGATGACCTCGCTGTCCGACCAGAAGCGGATGGTGCGCACCGCCAGCCCGGTTCGCCGGGACAGCTCGCCGATGCTGAACAGTTCGGTCCGATCGCTCACGTCGACCACGATCAACCCTCCAGCGGGTGGAGACTCAACTCCATTCTTGCGGGGAGTGCGGGGCATCACCCGGCGTCTTCCACGCAAGCCGCAGCTACCGCGCTCGATACCCTGATCCCTACGGAAGGATGTAACAATAGGGAAGTTTACGGAAGGATGCGTGGTGCTGTTCGCGGTCGTACTGAGAGGATTGGACGCCGGAAGAGCCGGGCCGTACTTGGGCCACCTGGTCACGGTCTTCGCCGAGTTCGAACCGCGCACGAAGCCACTGCCGGTGTTCACCGCCGCACAGCTGCGCGGACTTCGGATTCCGGTGCTGGTCATCGCCGGCGAGAAGGACGTCATGTTCGACACCGCCGAGACCGTGCGACGGTTGCCGCGTCGGTTCCGCAGGCCTCGGTGCGCGTGCTGCCCGGTGTCGGGCGCTCGGTCACCGGGCGGGCCGAGGACGTGGTGTCCTTCCTGCGCTCCTGAGCAGTAATCTCGTCACCGATGGAGCTCTTCCCGCGTCCGCGCGCCGAGATCGCGCCCGGAGCGGTGCACGTGCCCGGCTGGTTGTCGCCGGAGTGGCAGCGGCGGCTGGTGCGGGAATGCCGCGAGTGGGCCGAACCGCCTGCCGGGCTGCGCGCCGCCCGGCTGCCCAGTGGTGCGCGGATGTCGGTGCGCACCGTCTGCCTCGGCTGGCACTGGTACCCGTACCGCTACTCGAGAACCGTGGACGACGGCGACGGCTCACCGGTGAAACCGCTGCCGTCCTGGCTCGCCGAGCTCGGGCGGCAGGCCGTTTCCGACGCCTACGCCGATCCCGCTGCGGGCGAGGCGTACCGCCCGGACGTCGCGCTGGTCAACTTCTACGACTCGGACGCCCGGATGGGCATGCACCAGGATCGCGACGAGGTCAGCAGGGCGCCGGTCGTCTCGCTGAGCCTGGGCGACGAGTGCGTCTTCCGCCTCGGCAACACCGAGACCCGGAACAGGCCGTGGCACGACGTCGAGCTGGCTTCCGGTGACCTGTTCGTCTTCGGCGGCCGGTCCCGGATGGCCTACCACGGGGTGCCGAGAACCTGGCCCGGCACCGCCGATCCGGCGATCGGGCTGGCCGCGGGCAGGCTCAACATCACGCTGCGGGAGTCCGGTATGGACTGAACCCGGTCCACTGTGGAGGCCGTAGCTCGCACGCCGGAGCGAAGGGCCACCACCTGCCGGGTGATCATATGGCAATGATTCCCATTGTCCACTTCAGTTTTGATCTTGGTCTGGTGAACCGGTGTGGGCGACCGCCTCGCTCATCGCGATGCTCGAGGACGCCACCTGGGAGGTCGTGGCGCCGAACGTGCCCGAGGGGTTCGCGATGCTGGGGCGCGGTGGGACCTACGAGCACACCGCGCCGACGCTGCCCGGCCAGCAGGTTCGGATCGAGGTGGAGCGGGGGCAGCATCCCGTGAGCGGGCGGCCGACCTGGACGGCGCGCGCCGTCAACGTGGACACCGGTGAGCAGGCCGGGGTGCTGCGCCACGAGGTCGCGGTCGTCGATCGCGATCGCTTCTACCGGCGGCTCGGCCGCTGATCGAGGGGGAGCCTGGTGCGGCCTGCTCGCGCACGGCTACGAGCGGGTCCTCCAGCGTCGCCCCCGCGCTTCCCGCGCGGCGAAGCGGGGTGATGTGGGTCTCCACCCCTTGCGCGGTTCGCGTTCGGCCGCCGAGCATTCCGGAAAACAATCAGGAAACCTGATTAATGGGAGGCCCGGATGCCCGCGCACAACGAAAGCTCCTGGGGAGACAGCGTCCTCGTCGAGTTCGACGAGGGCATCGCCTGGGTGACGCTGAACCGCCCGGACAAGCGCAACGCGATGAACCCGGCGCTCAACGACGAGATGGTGCGCACCCTCGACGCCCTCGAGGCCGACCCGCGCTGCAAGGTCCTGGTGCTCACCGGGGCGGGGGAGTCGTTCTCGGCGGGCATGGATCTCAAGGAGTACTTCCGCGAGGTCGACGAGTCGCACGACCCATCGCTGCAGACCCGGGTGCGCCGCGCCAGCGCCGAGTGGCAGTGGAAGCGGCTGGCGAACTGGTCCAAGCCGACCATCGCGATGGTCAACGGCTGGTGCTTCGGCGGTGCGTTCACCCCGCTGGTGGCCTGCGACCTGGCGATCTCCGACGAGCGGGCGCAGTACGGGCTCTCCGAGATCAATTGGGGCATCCCGCCCGGGGGCGTGGTCAGCCGGGCGCTGGCCGCCACCGTCAGCCAGCGCGACGCGCTGTACTTCATCATGACCGGCGAGACCTTCGACGGTCGTCGCGCCGCCGAGATGCGGCTGGTCAACGAGGCGGTTCCGGCCGAACGGCTGCGTGAGCGCACCCGCGAGCTGGCGGCCAAGCTCGCCGCCACGAACCCGGAGGTGCTGCGCGCGGCGAAGGTCGGCTACAAGGTGGCCCAGGAGATGCCGTGGGAGCAGGCCGAGGACTACCTCTACGCGAAGTTCGAGCAGGCCCAGTTCCTGGACACCGAGCAGGCCAGGCGCCGCGGGATGCAGCAGTTCCTGGACGAGAAGTCGTTCCGCCCGGGCTTGTCGTCCTACACCCGCGACTGATGCTCGGGGATGCGCGATGATGGTGGCGTGTCTGATGCCCCGCTGACGTTGTACCTGGTCAAACGACTGGAGCTGGTGATCCGGGCGAGGATGGACGAGGCGCTGCGCTCGTTCGGCCTGACCGCGACGCAGTTCACCGCGCTCACCGTGCTGCGCAGGCGAGCGGGGCTCTCGTCGGCGCAGCTGGCCCGCCGCTCGTTCGTCACCCCGCAGACGATGAACGAGATGGTGCGCTGGCTGGAGCAACGCGGGCACATCGAACGCCACCGCGATCCGGCGAACCGCCGGGTGCTGCTGATCAGCCTCACCGACTCCGGCCGCTACCTGCTGCAACGCTGCGATCCGGTGGTCGCCGAGATCGAGGCCGAGCTGCTCGGCGCGATTCCCGAGTCCGAGCAGGCGGTTTTCCGCCAGGGGCTGGAGGCCGCGCACGACGCGCTCAGCGGGCGGGGGTAGGCGAGGCTGCTCGTGTGAAGATGGCGCGGTGAGCACAGCGCAGCCCCGAGTCGAGGACTTCCCGGCCACCAAGGTCTACGCGACTCGGTGGGCCGACAACGACATGTACGGCCACCTGAACAACGCGGTGTACTACCAGCTGTTCGACACCATGATCAACGGTTGGCTGGCCGCCAACGCCGCGGTGGAACCGACGGCGGGCGAGGTGGTCAACGTCGTCGCCGAGTCCGGGTGCCGGTTCTTCGCCGAGGTCGGGTTCCCGTCCGACGTCACGCTCGGGCTGCGGGTGGCGCGGCTGGGCAGCAGCAGCGTCACCTACGCGCTGGGCCTGTTCGGTGCGGACGGGATCTGCGCGGCGGAGGGCAAGTGGGTGCACGTCTACGTCGACGCCGAAACCCGCCGCCCGACACCCGTTCCGGACTCCGTCCGCGAGGCGCTGGAAACCCTGGTGCGGGACTGAGCCGTCCGCGGTCCCGCCACCCGCACCGCAAACCGACGCATCTCCGGAGGCAGCCGGCGGATACCGCCGGCTGCCTCCGGAGTCCTCCGGCGCCGCAGCGCAAACCCCGGTCGCAGCAGCAGCCCTCAGAGACTGCCCTTGTCGCTGTGGCCGTGGGGCAGCGCGTTCATGACCGTCACGTTCGGCGGCTCCTGGAGCAGGCCCTGGGCCTTGGCGTTGAGCCGTTTGATCGGCTCGGCGCGCTGGTGGACCTCCAGCGCCTGCTGGGAGTCCCACTTCTCGATGAGCGCGAGCTTGCCGTCACCCGCGTCGTGCAGCGCGTAGTACTGGCATCCCGGTTCGCCGTGCACGTCCGGGATGACCGAGGCCAGCACCTCGACCAGTTCGTCCTGCTTGCCCTCGATCGGGGTGAAGAAGGCGGTGACGACCACTTCTCGCGGCATCGTTGTTCCTTCCGAGCGGATGCGGCTGCGTCCGCCAGTCAAGCACAGGCCCGGACGCAGCCGCGCCGAGAAGTCAGTGCAGCGTCTTCAGCACGTCCTTGGTGAACGGCACCAGCTCCTGCTGGCGGTCGTTGAGCACCTTGTCGGCCCACTGCGGGTCGGCCAGCAGAGCGCGGCCGACGGCCACCAGGTCGAACTCGTCGTTCTCGAACCGCTCGAGCAGTCGCTCGATGCTCTGCACGCCAGCGCCCGAGCCCATGCCGGCCGCCGGGTCGAAGGCCAGGTCCAGGCCGACCGAGCCGACGGTGATGACCGGCTTGCCGGTGACCTTCTTGGTCCAGCCCGCGATGTTGAGCTCCGGGTCGGCCTCCGGGAACTCGGCCTCCCAGTAGCGACGGCCCGAGGCGTGGAAGGAGTCCACACCGGCCTCGGCCAGCGGGGACAGCAGCGCCTCCAGCTCCTCGGGCCCCTCGGCCAGCTTGGCGTCGTAGTTGTCGGCCTTCCACTGGGAGAACCGCAGCACCACCGGGAAGTCCGCGGCGACGCGCTCGCGGACGGCGCGCACGACGTCGGCGGCGAACTTGGTGCGCTCCACCGCGTTACCGCCGTAGGCGTCGGTACGGCGGTTGGTGCGCTCCCACAGGAACTGGTCGATCAGGTAGCCGTGCGCACCGTGCAGCTCGACGCCGTCGAACCCGATCCGCTCGGCCTGCGCGGCGGCCTCGGCGAATGCGTGGATGACGTCGTCGACATCGCCCAGGGTCATCGGTGCACCGGCACCGGGCGTGCCGTCCAGCCCCACGCCGGACGGGCCGATGGTCGGGGCGTCCGGGTAGGCGCCGGATCCGGCCGGGCGCTGGATGCCCACGTGCCAGATCTGCGGCATGATCTTGCCGCCTTCGGCGTGCACCGCCTCCACGGCGCGAGACCAGCCCGCGAGCTGCTGTTCACCGTGGAAGCGCGGGATGTCGGGGCTGAACCCGGCGGGCGGGTGATCGATGAGCGTGCCCTCGGTGATGATCAGGCCGGTGCCCGCGGCCGCGCGGCGGCCGTAGTAGGCGGCGACGTCCTCGCCGGGGATGCCACCGGGGGACATCATGCGGGTCATGGGAGCCATGACGATCCGGTTCGGCAGCGTGATGTTGCCGAGCTCGAACGGGCGGGCCAATGCCTGCGAAGCGCGGGTGGTCACCTCGTGGGTCTCCTGTCGTGCGGTCCAGGTGCGCCCCGGACATTAAAGTGTGCATGACAAACGTACAGATATCGGTTGAGGAAGTGCAACTGTGTCTGTTGCTATTATGAGTGGGCTGGCTTGCTACACTGCGCGCCGTCCTGGGAGGGGGTGGAGAAACGTGCTGGATATCCGGTTCTGCCGTGCGTTGCAGGTCATGATCCGGTTGGCGATGGCCGCCGAGGGCGAATCGCCCGTGCTCAGCTCCACCCGGTTCGCCGAGGAACTCGGCACCAATCCCAGCCTGGTGCGCAAGCTCCTCGTGCCGCTGACGGCCGGCGGCCTGGTGGTCAGCACCAAGGGGCGCGGCGGTGGGGCACGCCTGGCTCGCCCGCCCGAGGAGATCACCCTCGCCGAGATCTACCGCTGCGCGGTCGGGGACAAGCCGCTGTGGGCCTCGCCCGACTGCGAGCACGTCTGCGAGACCACCGCCAACGCCACCCGCTACTTCGCAGGTCTCACCGCCGAAGCCGAACAGGCCGTGCTGGCCTCGCTCGGCGACCGCACGCTGGCCGACAGCGTCCGGGAGTTCCGCTCGATCGACGCCGACTCCGCCGATTCCGGTTTCTCCGCGCGGTGAGCGGCTGACGGGCGCTCCGCCGAATGGCGGCGCCGGTGGCGCGTTCAAGATCGAATGCTGCCGTCCCGTGGTCGTGCTGCGGGAGGTGCGGGTTGGCGATGTTCACCGGCGAACGGTTCACCGCCGTGACCAGCTGAACCCTCGTGCTGCTGCCGATGATGGCGATCGAAGGTGATACCGCGCTCCAGCCGCAGGACTAGGGCGAGCCCTCCCGGCCCGGCAGCCCGGCGTCGAAGGTCCCGCGCGAACCGGGTGTCAACGGACGGTTGCCCGAGGACGGGGCGCTGAGCCCCGGGTTCTACGACGACCTGGAACGAGGAGGCCTCGAGCGCTCGGCCGGGCGGCTCGGACAGGTGCCGGAGGGAACGCTGGGGATTCCCGGCATCGCGCTGGCCGCCTATCAGCTTGCGGCTAACTCGCTCGCGGCCCCCGACCCGGGATGCGGGCTGCACTGGTCGGTGCTGGCGGGCATCGGGCGGATCGAGTCCAACCACGCCCGGGGGTCAGGTCGACGGCTCGGGGCGGACGTTCTCGCCGATCCTGGGCCCGCGGCTCGACGGCGGCCCGGGCATCGCGGCCATCCCCGACACCGAGAACGGCCTGCTGGACGGCGACGCGGTGTGGGATCGCGCGGTCGGGCCGATGCAGTTCATCCCGAGCACTTGGCGCGACTACGCCTCGAGCCGGGCCGATCCGCACAACGTCTTCGACGCGTCGCTGGTATCCGGTCGCTATCTGTGCGCCGGCGGCGCGAACCTGCGCGATCGCGCGCGGCTGGCGGCCGCGGTCTTCCGCTACAACCCGTCCGAGGCGTACGCGAGCGCCGTGCTGGCGTGGGCCGATCGCTACGCGCGCGGCGTGTGCCGACCGAAGGGCTGCCGCCGGGAAGTCCGGATCCGGGAGGTTCGCTGCTCGACGTGCCACCCGGGACCCCGCTGAACGCGGCGGGACCGGCACCGGCCGGCCCGGGCGCACCGCCGCGCCCACCCACACCTGCACCGGCGCCGGTGCCCGCACCGGCGCCCGCACCCGCGCAGCCTCCTCCGCCGCAGCAGCCCGCCCCGGCGCCGCCACCACCTGCGGAGCCACCGTCCTCGTCGCGGTCGACGCCTCCGCCGTCGCCATCCGAGCCGCCGTCGTCGTCGGAACCTCCGCCCGAATCGACGTCCTCGCCGAGCGAACCGCCGCCGACCTCCACCGGGGAGAGCCCGGATTCCACCACCGAGCCCACCACGACGTCGAGGACGTGGGAAGTGGTGGTGACTCGGCCGCGCGCGGGTCGTTGTGCATCGAGGGAGACGCGACTTCGAAGGAGACGGCTCAGTGGATGTCGATGAATACTTGGAGCACGACGGCCTCGGGCTTGCGGAGCTCATCGCCGGCGGCGAGGTCACCGCGGCCGAGGCGCTGGCCGCGGCCCGGGCACGCGCCCGCGAGGTGAACCCGCAGCTCAACGCCATCGTCAGCCACCTCGACGAGCACGCCGATCAGCGCGCCGCGCAATCCCTGTCCGGCCCGTTCGCGGGCGTACCGTTCCTGCTCAAAGACCTGCACCAGCACCTGGCCGGGTTCCCGACCTCGAACGGGTGCCGGGCGTTCGAGGGCAGGCCCGTCCAGCGGACCAGCACCGTGGTGCAGCGCTGGCTGGACGCTGGGCTGGTGATCTTCGGCAAGACCAACACGCCCGCGTTCGGCGTCAAAGGCGTCACCGAGTCCGATCTCCTCGGCGCGGCCCGCAACCCGTGGAATCTCGAGCGAACTCCCGGCGGCTCCTCCGGCGGGAGCGCGGCGGCCGTGGCGGCAGGCATCGTGCCCGCGGCCGCGGCCAGCGACGGTGGCGGCTCGATCCGGATCCCCGCGGCCTGCACCGGGCTGGTCGGTCTCAAACCCGGACGCGGACTCGTGCCGTCCGGGCCGGGCGACAGCGAGCCGCTCGGCGGCCTGGCCACCAACGGCGTGATCTCCCGGACGGTCCGCGACACCGCGGCCCTGCTCGACGCCATCATCGGCGACGAGCCCGAGAGCCCCTACGCCGCCGCCGGACCCGACTCGCTGCTCGGTGGCCTCGACGTGCCGCCCGGCCGGTTGCGCATCGGCTACACCACGCGCTGCGCGTTGCGCCCGGACCCGCACCCGGAAGCGGTCCGCGCGGTCGAGCGCAGCGCCGAGCTGCTCACCGAACTCGGCCACCAGGTCGAAGAGGTCGCACCACCGCACGACGACCGGCAGCTCGGCCGGGATTTCCTGACCATCTGGATGGTCGGCCAGGCCATCGAGGTGGCCCGCGCCAAGCACGAGACCGGTGCCGGGGACGAGGGCTTCGAGCTGGAAACCCTGCTGCTCGCGGCGCTGGGAAGGTCCATCGGCGGGGTCGAGCTGCAGTCCGCGCAGGAGCGCCGCGGCGAGCACACCGCCGCGCTGGCCGCCTTCCACGAGACCTACGACCTGCTGCTGACCCCGACCTTGTCCGAGCCGCCGATCCGCGTCGGTGCGCTGGACATGCTCGCCGCGCAGCAGGCCGGGGGCAGGCTGGCCCTCCGCACCGGCACGACGAAGCTGCTCAAGCACCTCGGCGTGGTGGATCAGGTCGTCGAACGCAACCTCGCGTGGGTGCCGTTCACCCAGCTCGCCAACCTCACCGGCCGGCCCGCGATCAGCCTCCCGCTCTACCGAACGGCAGATGACCTCCCGCTCGGCGTGCAGTTCGTCGGTCCGCTGCGCGGCGAGTCGCTGCTGCTGCGCTTGGCCGCGCAGCTGGAGCGGGCCGCGCCGTGGCGAGGGCTGTCCGGGGGCTTGCGGGGCACGACGTCCTCGTCGGCCTGATCGTTCGGTCGAAGTTGCCTTCCGCCCGGGTCAGGCCGCGACGCGGTCGGGCTTGGGCTGGAAGGGCTTCATCAGGAACCGGTGCGCGGGCTTCTCGACGACCTTGGTCAGGGCCCAGCCCAGCAACGTGCCGACGAGCAGCATGCCGAGCACCTGGAACCCGGGGCCGAAGCCGTGGTCCTGCAGCTTGCGCATCACGACGTAGCCGACCGCCTGGTGCATCAGGAACACGCCGTAGGAGATGCCCGCGAACCAGGTCACGGCGCGCTGGGCGCGCAGCGGGATGACGCGGTCCCAGTCCGGGCCGCGCGCCACGACGGCGAGCACGCAGATGCCGATCCAGACCGCGATCGTGGATCCCCAGTCCGCGACCAGGCCGTCCGGGGTGTTGGCGTAGTTGTGGAACGCCTGCGCGGTCATGCACGCCACCAGCAGCCCGGCGAAGTGGCCGTCGCCGATGCGCCGGGTGGACCACATCCAGATGGCCACGCCTGCGATGAACAGGTGCCATCTGTGCAGTCCGAACCCGTCGACGAGCATCCGGTAGGTCTCGGGCGGGGTGTCCACGCGGATCGGCCACTGCAGCAGCGGCAGCAGCACGGCCGTCCACATCACGGCGATCATCCGCTTGCCGTGCCCCCAGCGGCTCGCGTACAGCAGGCTCGCCGCCGTGAAGCCCATCAGCTGCAGCGGCACGGTCCAGTGCGAGCCGTCGATGAACCAGTAGTCCTGCGGTTTCCAGTGCCACAGCATCAGCAGGTTCGCCCGCAGATCGCGGAGCTCCGGGTAGAACCAGCCGTCGATCGGGAACAGCCGCAGCAGCAGGAAGATCACCACGACCGCGGCCAGGAACGACGGCAGCAGCCGGGCGACACGTCCCCACCAGTACTTCAGCATCGAGCCGCGCCCGATGGTCACGCAGGCGAAGTAGGCCGATACCACCAGCAGCATGCTGGCTCCGACCTGGAACGGGAAGGTGAGGGGCCGCGGATCGAACTCCGGGTGCAGCCAGGTGCTCAAACTGGTCGAGTGGTAGAGCATCACCAGCACCACGCAGCCTGCGCGTACCAGGTCCCAGCTGATCTTCCGACGACTGCTCGCCACTTGCGTTCGTCCTCCGTGCCCAAAGTCCCCACGGCGGCGTGCGCACGAACGACACCGTCCGCAGGGCAGCAGAAGGCCGGACGTGCGTCCGGCCCCCCGAAACCAGGCGCGCGTCCGGCGCCCTCGCGCCATCCTCACCCGAACGGAGGACGTATCGCATCGGTGGCAGCACCCATTTCGATCTGGGGTCGGCCCCTAGATCGCGGGGGCGGGTCTTCCGGGCGGTCGGGGCGCAGCGATAGTTGTCCCGACGACGTGCGGAGGAGGCTGATAAGCGGTGTCGCTGTTCTGGCGCATCTTCTTGCTCAACGCGGCGGTGTTCGTGGCCGCGGCTGCGGTGTTGATGCTCAGCCCGGCCACCATCTCGGCCCCGGTCTCCTCGGCGGAGGTCGTGGTCGTGCTGGTCGGGCTGATGGCGATGCTGGTGGCCAACCTGGTGCTGCTGCGCATCGGCTTTCGGCCGCTCGGCAGGCTCATCCGGGCGATGACCTCGGTGGACCTGCTCCGGCCGGGCGCCTCCCGGCCCGCGGTCAGCGGGCACGGCGAGGTCGCCGCGCTGATCTCCGCGTTCAACGCGATGCTCGACCGCCTGGAGACCGAACGCGCCACGAGCAACGCCCGCGCGCTGTCGGCGCAGGAGGCCGAGCGCCGCCGGATCGCGCGCGAGCTGCATGACGAGGTCGGCCAGAGCCTCACCGCAGTTCTGCTGGAGCTCAAGCACGTCGCCGACGAGGCCCCGGGGGCGGTGGCCACCTCGCTGCACCAGGTGCAGGAGATCACCCGCGACAGCCTCGACGAGATCAGCCGCATCGCGCGGCGGTTGCGGCCCGGTGTCCTCGAGGAGCTCGGCCTGGCCAGCGCGTTGAAGTCGCTGACCGTCGAGGCCCGCGATCACGCCGGACTGGCCGCGCGATGCCGCGTCGACGGCGAACTCCCCGGGCTGGACGACTCGGCCGAGCTGGTGATCTACCGGGTGGCGCAGGAGAGCATCACCAACGCCACCCGGCACTCCGGCGCAGTCCACCTCGACGTGCTGCTGCGCAGCGACGAGCACGGAATCCGCCTGCGCGTCCGCGACGACGGTCGCGGTATCGGCGAGGCACCCGAGGGCGCCGGCATCCGCGGCATGCGCGAACGCGCGTTGCTGGTGGGCGCCGAGCTGACCATCGGCGATGCTCCGGACGGCGGCACCGAAGTTCTCCTCCACCTGCCGAACAGGAGCGCCTGAACCCATGTCCGAGACCCGGATCCTGCTGGCCGACGACCACGCGCTGGTCCGTCGCGGCGTGCGGATGATCCTCGACAACGAGCCGGACCTGACCGTGGTCGCCGAGGCGGGCGACGGCGCCGAGGTCATCGACATCGCCACCGAGGACCCGCCGGACCTGGCGATCCTGGACATCGCCATGCCGCGGCTGACCGGCCTGCAGGCGGCTCGACAGCTGTCCCAGCGGCTGCCGCAGCTGCGGATCCTGATCCTGACCATGTACGACAACGAGGAGTACCTGTTCGAAGCGCTCAAGGCGGGCGCCTCGGGATACGTCCTCAAGTCGGTGGCCGACCGCGATCTCGTGGAGGCCTGCCGGGCGGCGATGCGCGGTGAGCCGTTCCTGTACCCGGCGGCGGTGACGGCCTTGATCCGCAGCTACGTCGACCGGGCGACCCAGGGCGAGCTCCCGGACAAGGCGATCACCGACCGCGAGGAGGAGATCCTCAAGCTGGTCGCCGAGGGCAACTCCTCCAAGGACATCGCGGACCTGCTGTTCATCAGCGTCAAGACCGTCGAGCGCCACCGCGCGAACCTGATGACCAAGCTCGGCATGCGCGACCGACTCGAGCTCACCCGCTACGCCATTCGCGCCGGGCTCATCGAGCCCTGACCGCCCGTGCGCGCGATCGGGCGCGGGACACGTCCTGTTCGCTCAGCGACACCCGGGTTCGCCCGGGGAACGAGGCGGCGGATGGATTCGAGCGCGGTCCGAGGGCTCGCCGGGAGGGTGCTTTCCACTGGTCAACCGCGCCGCGGCGAGCGCGCCGGTGGTGCGCGCCCGGTGGCTTCGGCAGCGGTTCGGTGCGCTTCGAGGCCTTGCCCCGTTCCTTCTCGCGATTAGTGTCGTTCGCGACGTCGGAATTCCGGTGCGGAATATTTCCCGGCAGCGCGCGGCCGATTTTCGAGCGATTCGAGGAAAGGGACATGTTGAAAGACGTTCAGGTCGAGAGCGCGAACGAATTATTCGAGGTTCGCGAGCAGGAATTCGGTGACGACCCGATCGCGGTGCGGCAGAGCGACCACTACGCCCAGGAGTACGTCGGCGGCATCGTCGACAAGTGGGACGATCTGATCGACTGGCCGCGGCGTGCCGAAGGCGAGGGTCGGTTCTTCGTCGATCAGCTCAAGTCCCGCGGTGCGCGCCGAGTTCTCGACGCCGCGACCGGTACCGGATTTCACTCGGTGCAGCTGCTGGAAGCCGGTTTCGAGACCGTAAGCGTCGACGGCAGCCCGCAGATGCTGGCCAAGGCCTTCCGCAACGGCCTGGAGAACGGCGGTCACCTCCTCCGCGTGGTCAACGCCGACTGGCGCATGCTCAACCGCGACGTGCACGGCGAGTTCGACGCGGTGATCTGCCTGGGCAATTCGTTCACCCACCTGTTCTCCGAGCTCGACCGGCGCAAGGCGCTCGCCGAGTTCTACGCGATGCTCAAGCACGACGGGGTGCTGATCCTCGACCAGCGCAACTACGACGCGCTGCTCGACGGCAAGGCCACCGGCAAGAGCACGTACTACTACTGCGGCGAAGAGGTCAACGCGGTTCCCGACCACGTCGACGACGGGCTGGCCCGCTACAAGTACACCTTCGACGACGGCGGCGAGTACTTCCTGAACATGTACCCGCTGCGGCGCGATTACGTGCGCGGTCTGCTGCACGAGGTCGGCTTCCAGCGCATCGACACCTACGGCGACTTCCAGGAGACCGCCACCGAGCACGAGCCCGACTTCTACATCCACGTCGCGGAGAAGCGCTACGTCGAGGAACCCGGTGACTGAGCGCTCGCGCGCTCGGCGATCCGATCGGGCCAGGCGCGCGTGATCAAGGGGCGGCAACCGACGTGACCGCCCGCTCCGTCCGAGACCGCGGCGCCGGTGTGCTCACCGGTGCCGCGGTCTCAGCTGCAGGTCAGCCTCGATCCGGGCAGCCGTCTCCGCCAGCAGCGGCACGATCTCCCGGCGCACCCCGTCCTCGGTGGAGGAGCGCACGTCCAGCGACACGTTGGCCGCCGCGCACACCCGGCCGTCCGCGTCGTGCACCGGCACCGCCACGCCGCGCAGTCCTTCCTCGAGCTCGTCGTCGGCGATCACATAGCCCTGCTTGCGGATCTGGGCCAGCTCGGCCAGCAGTTCCCTGCGGGTGGTCACCGTGTGCTGGGTGAGAGCGGGCAGTTCCGCCGTGCGCAACCCCGCTTCCAGTCGCTCCGGGGCGACCGCGGCGAGCAGCACCTTGCCCATCGACGTGGCGTGCGCGGGCAACCGAGTGCCGACCGGGATCTCCACTCCGAGCAGCTTCGGGCTGGGGACCTGCGCCACGTAGCGGATCTCGGTGTCCTCGAGCACGGCCAGGGCCGTCATCTCGCGCAGCTCCGAGGTCAGCTGCCGCAGGTGCGGCTCGGCGATCTGCGGCAACGATCGGCTGGACAGGTAGGCGTGCCCGAACTCCAGCACCTGCGGGGTCAGCGCGAAGCGGCGCTGCTCGTGCCGCACGTAGCCGAGGTCGACCAGCGCGAGCAGGATTCGCCGCGCGCCCGCCCGGTCGAGCCCGCTGGCCTGCGCCACCTCGGTCAGCGTCAGCTCCGCCCGCTCGGCGGAGAACGCCCGCAGCACCGCCAGGGTCCGCTCCACCGAACGCACTCGACACTCCCCACGTAGGTTCTCGTGAACAGCGATCTTAGGAGGTATCTGGTTTGAGATTTGCGTGGCGGTGCCGGGAGCGGACCTGACGCGCCGCGTGGCTGCGGGATCCGCTCCTCGAGTAGCCACCGCGGCGTCACGGCTGTCCTCGCCACACGACGCGTCAGAACCCGCGGTGGTGCCGGTCGAGTCCCGCACTTGAGACGGCGGCTGCCGCCGCAAACCGCATGGACCTCTTGTGCCCGTTCAAGACCCGTGCGGGGCCCGTTCGGGCGGCGGTTTTGTCGGGTGGGGGAGTCGTGCGCCAGCGCGGACGCCCGCAGCGCGGGGCGTCCGCACCGATCACCGCTGGGATGACGCCCGCTCCGCCGCCAGCCTCGGGATCACGCCGCCCGCCACCACCGACTCGACCTGGTCGTTGGACAGTGCGTGCCGCGCGCGGAACCGGAAACCGCGGGTCTCGTCGCGGACGTCCAGCTCGGTTCCGGAGCGCAACGCCTCCGGCAGGTTCTCCAGCACGAGCACGTCGTCGCGCTCGATCGCGTCGTAGTCCGCCGGATCGGCGAAGGTCAGCGCGACGATGCCGAAGTTCGCCAGGTTCTGCCAGTGGATCCGCGCGAACGACTTGGCGATGACCACCCGCAGCCCCAGGTAGCGCGGGGCGATCGCGGCGTGCTCCCGCGAGGAGCCCTGCCCGTAGTTCTCGCCGCCGACCACGACGTGCGGTTCGCGGGCGCGCTGCGGGTAGTGCTGGTCGAGCCGCGTGAAGCTGAATTCCGCGAGCTTCGGGATGTTCGAGCGGTACGGCAGCGCTCGAGCCCCGGCGGGGGAGATCTCATCGGTCGACACGTCATCACCGGTCTTGAGCAGCACGGGTGCCTCGATCCTCGTCGGCAGCGGATCGAGCTCGGGCAACGCCGAGATGTTCGAGCCCTTGACGGGCTCGATCTGGCGCGCCCGCTCGGCTGCTTCCGGGGGCACCAGCATCGCGGTGTTGATCGAGGCCTGCGCCGGCAGATCCGGCTTCGGGTACGCCCGGTCGGACTCGCGCGGGTCCGTGATCACGCCCGTCAGCGCGGACGCGGTCGCGGTCTCCGGCGAGCACAACCACACCGAGTCCTCCGGCGTACCGGATCGGCCTGGGAAGTTGCGCGGGAACGTGCGCAGCGAGTTCGTTCCCGATGCAGGCGCCTGCCCCATGCCGATGCAGCCCATGCAGCCGGACTGGTGGATCCGCGCGCCCGCGGCGATCAGGTCGAACGTCGCCCCCATCTTGGTCAGGTCCGACAGGATCTCCCGCGAGGTCGGGTTCACGTCGAAGCTCACCGTGTGCGCGCTGTGCCGGTCGTGGACCATCGCGGCGGCGATCGCGAAGTCCCGCAGCCCCGGGTTGGCCGACGAGCCGATGACGGCCTGCCCGATCGGCTCACCCGCGACCTCGCGCACCGGCACCACCTTGTCCGGCGCTGACGGCTTCGCGATCAGCGGCTCCAGAGCGGACAGGTCGATCTCGTCGGTGACGTCGTACTCCGCCTCCGGATCCGCCTGCCACTCCTCGAAATCGTGCTCGCGGCCTTCGGCGCGCAGGAATCCGCGCACCGCGTCGTCGGCGGGGAAGACGGTCGTCGTCGCACCGAGTTCGGCACCCATGTTCGCGATGACGTGCCGGTCCATCGCCGACAGGTCAGCCAGGCCCGGCCCGTGGTACTCGATGATCCGGTTGACGCCGCCGGAGACGCCGTGGCGGCGCAGCATCTCCAGGATCACGTCCTTGGCCGAGACCCACTCCGGGAGCTCGCCGGTCAGCCGCACGCCCCAGATCTGCGGCATCCGGATCCGCAGCGGCTCGCCCGCGATCGCCAGCGCGACCTCCAGTCCGCCGACCCCGATCGCCAGCATCCCCAGCGAGCCGGCCGCGCAGGTGTGCGAGTCGGAGCCGACCATCGCCTTGCCCGGGATGCCGAAGCGCTGCATGTGCGTCGGGTGCGAGACCCCGTTGCCGGGCTTGGAGAACCAGATGCCGTAGCGCTGACACGCGGTGCGCAGGTACTCGTGGTCCTCCGCGTTGCGCTCGTCGGCCTGCAGCAGGTTGTGGTCGACGTACTGCACGCTGCACTCGGTGCGCGCCTGGTCCAGCTGGAGGGACTCGAGCTCCTGCATCACCAGCGTTCCGGTCGCGTCCTGCGTGAGCGTCTGCTCGATCGACAACCCGATGGGCTCTCCCACCGACATCTCGCCCTCGACGAGGTGCGAAGCGATGAGCTTGTGCGCCAGATTCCGCGCCATGGACGCCTCCTTATCGCATACCGCCAGCCCACCGGGCTACCCCTGCACCCGATCACCCAAACACGCGCTCACCGGAACCATCGCGAAGGCACGGCGTCGGCGAGCAAGCCGTACCCCTTCGGGTTGAGGTGCAGGTGATCTCCGTCGTCGGCGGCGGGGGCCAGGCGATCCGGTGCCGAGGGGTCGCGGACGGCGGCGTCGAAGTCGGTCACGCCATCGAACCGGCCGTGGGTGCGGCGCCAGCGGAGGTGCGACAGTTTTGCCTAAAACTGTCCGGACAAACGCACGCAACAGTTTCAGGCAAAACTGTCACCGGCCAGCGTCGAGCGCGCCGTCGCTCATCTCGTCGAACAGCACGCGGGCGCCTTCCCGCCCTGGCTCTCACCCACTCAGCTGGTGGTTCTGCCGGTCTCCGGCGAGCAAACGGCTGCCGCGATCGACTTCGTCGAGAGCTGCGCGGCGACCTCATCGCCCGCATCGAGGCCCTCGCCGCCAACCACTCCACGTCCCTGTGGTGCTAGATGACGCTGTCCTGCGCGGGGGCTGACAGTTTTGCCTAAAACTGTGAGACCTCGCGCCCGATTTGTCCGGACAGTTTCAGGCAAAACTGTCAGTGGTTTGGTGGCCGGTGGTGGTGGTCCTGGCAGCTTGGGTGGATTTCCGGACTACCAGGTCCGGGGTGTAGCCGTGTTTGGTGAAGACGCCGTTGAGCCAGAAGGTGCCGTAGCCGTGGGCTTGGGTGAACAGCTGCTCCATCAGTTCCAGGGCTTGGGGCGGGGTGGCGACCTGCATGCAGCGGAGCAGGAACTGGTCGGTGAGCCTGCGGGTCTGGTCGTGCAGCTCGGCGTACTTCGCGCCCTGCAGCGGCTCGGCGTTGATCAGTTCCATGCCCGCGCGGCGGCGGATGAGGCTGGCGGTGTACGCGCCGGCCGCCGCGGCCAGCCCTTCGACCGGGTCGTCGTGCTGCTCGGCCGCCTCGGTGACCTCGTCGGCGAGCTGCTGGGCGAGGTCGGTCGCCACCGCGGCGAGCAGGGTTTCCCGGTCGGCGAAGTGCCGGTAGGGGGCCGCGGTGCTGACCTTGGCCCGCCGCGCGATCTCGGCGACCGAGAACCCGTCCAGGCCGCGTTCGGCGATCAGGTCGAGCGAGACGCGCACGAGCTCCGCGCGAAGGTCGCCGTGGTGGTACTTGCCGCCCATGTGCTGGCTCACATTCGTCGTTGGGAATGCGTAAGCGTGCTCTCCCGTTCCAATGTAAGAGGGTTCTTACACATATGGCCCGTTGTCCGTTTCCTTGGAGGGTTCATGAGCACGATCACGCACGCTATCGCCGCGCAGTCGCCGGGGGCAGCCCTGGCGCCGACGACGATCGAGCGACGTGACCTGCGGCCGAACGACGTGCTGATCGACATCAAGTTCGCGGGCATCTGCCACAGCGACATCCACCAGGTCAAGGAGGACTGGGGGTCGGCGATCTTCCCGATGGTGCCGGGTCACGAGATCGCCGGCGTGGTCTCCGCCGTCGGCGAGGACGTGGAGAAGTACCAGGTCGGCGACCGCGTGGGCGTGGGCTGCATGGTCGACTCGTGCGGTGAGTGCGAGTACTGCCAGGCCGGTACCGAGCAGTTCTGCGTCAAGGGCAACGTCCAGACCTACAACGGCGTCGGCTTCGACGGCGAGAACACCTACGGCGGCTACAGCCAGCACGTCGTGGTGCAGGAGAACTTCGTCTGCGGCATCCCGGAGGGCATCGAGCTCGACGTCGCGGCTCCGCTGCTGTGCGCGGGCATCACCACCTACTCGCCGCTGAAGCAGTGGGGTGCGGGCCCGGGCAAGAAGGTCGCCGTGGTCGGCCTGGGCGGACTCGGCCACATGGCCGTCAAGATCGCCAGCGCGATGGGCGCCGAGGTCACCGTGCTGAGCCAGAGCCTCAAGAAGCAGGAGGACGGTCTCAAGCTCGGTGCGGAGGACTACTTCGCCACCAGCGACGAGGCGACCTTCGCCGAGAACAAGGGCCGTTTCGACCTGATCCTCAACACGGTCTCGGCCCAGCTGCCGGTCGACGCCTACCTGAGCATGCTGCGTCCGGGTGGCGCCATGGTCAACGTGGGCGCTCCCGGGGAGCCGCTGTCCTACAGCGCCTTCTCGCTGATCGCAGGCAACAAGACCCTGGCCGGTTCGATGATCGGTGCTCTGCCGGAGACCCAGGAGATGCTGGACTTCTGCGCCGAGCACGGCATCGGCGCGGAGATCGAGAAGATCTCGGCCGACCAGGTCAACACCGCTTACGACCGCGTCACCAACAGCGACGTGCGGTACCGGTTCGTGATCGACACCGCCACCATCGGCGCGTGAGCTGATCGTCCCCCGGGCGCGGGGCAGCGGTGCGGATGATCCGCCCGCGATGCGCTCGTGGCCGCGGGTCCTTCCGGGCCCGCGGCCACGTCAGTTCTGCGGCCACTCGGGCTGGCGCTTGTCCAGGAACGCGGCCATGCCCTCCTGCGCGTCGGCGAGTTGCGAAGCCTCCGCCATGACCTCCACGGCGATGGCGTAGGCGTCCCGCTCGGGGCGGCCGAGCTGGGCGTAGAGGGTCTGCTTGCCCAGCGCCTTGCTGGCTCGGCTGCCCCGGGTGGCGCGCCCGAGCAGCTCGGTGACGGCGTCGTCCAGGTCGGCATCGGGCACGACCCGGTTGACGAGTCCCCACTCCAGTGCCGTGGCCGCATCGATGACATCGCCGGTCAGCGCCATCTCCATGAGCCGCTTGCGGCCGATGTTCCGAGCGACCGGAACCGATGGGGTGTGGCAGAACCACCCGCCCTTGCCGCCGGGCAGCGCGAAACCGGCCGACTCGGCGGCGACCGCGAGATCGCACGCGCCGACCAGCTGGCAGCCCGCTGCGGTCGCCAGCCCGTGCACCCGGGCGAGCACCACCTGCGGAGCGGACTGGATCGCGTCCATCAGCGCGGTGCACAGCTCGAGCAGCTCCCGCACCCCGGCGAGATCGCGCTCGGCCACGTCACCGAAGTCGTGCCCTGCGGAGAAAACCGGACCTTCGCCGGCGAGCACGATTCCCGCGGCATCGGTCTCGCCGGCCTCGCGGAAAGCGGCCAGCAGCTCGGACAGGTGCTCCTCGGACAGCGAGTTCCGCCTGCTCGGCCGGTTCATCGTGATCGTGACGACGTCCTCGTCGCGCTTGCTCAGGATGTGCGCGTAGTCACCCATGCCCGCACCGTACTAGCGCGAACGCCGGGTCACGTTCGGAGCGCCTCCAGGCGATCGAAGTCCAGGTCGACGCCGTGTCCCGGGCGTTCCGGCGCCTGCACCACGCCGTCGCGGGGACGGAGCGGCTGCGCCTGGTAGTCCTCGAGGCCGAAGCCGTGGGCCTCCATGTAGGTCCGGTTGGGCGCCGCGGCCAGGGCGTGCACGGTGAGGTCGTGCACGCCGTGCGAGGTCACCGGAAGCTGGTGGGCCTCGGCCAGCGCGCAGATCCGGCGGAAGACGGTGAAACCGCCGCAGTTGCTCACGTCCGGCTCCGGATGCGTCACCGCTCCGGCCTCGATGGTTCGCCGGAACTCGTCGAGCGTGTGCAGGTTCTCGCCGCTGGCGACCGCGCAGCCGGTCTCGCGCACGACCCGCGCGTGTCCCTCCAAGTCCTCGGGAACCGTCGGTTCCTCGAGCCAGACCAGGTCGTGGGGTTCCAGCACGCGAGCGGCGCGCACCGCCTGCTGGCCGGTCCACTTCATGTTCGCATCGGCCATCAGCGGGAAGTCCGCGCCGAGGTGCTCGCGCATCGCGGCCACCCGCGCCACGTCCTCGCGCAGATCGGGGCGGCCCACCTTCATCTTGATCGCCCGAAAACCGTCGTCCTGGAATCGATCTGACTGCGCCAGCAACTCCGGCAGCGGGAGTTCCAGGTCGATTCCGCCCGCGTAGACGGGCACCTGCGGGTCGTAACCGCCGAACAGTCGCCAGAGCGGAACCGATGCGCGGATCGCCTTGAGATCCCACAACGCGATGTCCACCGCTGAGATCGCCGAGGTCACGTGACCGCCGCGTCCCGCGTAGTGCAGCGCCCACCACATGTCCTGCCACCGGCGTTCGACGAGATCTGCATCCCGCCCTCGCAGGACAGGGGAGAGGTAGTCGGAGATCATCGCGCGGATCGCGGTGCCACCGGTGTGCACGGTGTAGGTGTAGCCGAGCCCTTCGACGCCGTCTTCGTCGCGCACCCGGACCGCGATCAGCTCGAAGTCGACCATCGAGCCATGGGTGCTATCGGTGAGCGCGGTCGACAGCGGGATGCGGTACAGGTCCGCGCGGACGGACTCGATACCGGCCATGGCCACCTCCTGCAGTGGAAATGCTTGGGGCAAAGCAGTTTTGCGGAAGGCTCCGGCCTCGAAGGCGAATCGTCAACCCCCGCTGCTCTCCCGCACCTCCAATCGGTGGGCTGCGGGGACGAAGCCGGGCTCGGCAGTGAGATCCCCGGACAACCGACCGGCGAGACGCTCGAGGGCCAACTCGGCGATGCCGGTCTTGTCGGGTGAGACGGTGGTCAACCGGGGTGTGCTGTAGCGGCCTTCTTCGATGTCGTCGAACCCGACCACGGCCAGGTCCTCGGGCACGCGCAAGCCGTGGTCGGCCAGCGATCGCATGGCGCCCAGCGCGAGCGTGTCGTTGAACGCGAAGACCGCGTCGAACGGCGTTCCTGCAGCCAGCAGCTCGTCCATGGCGCGCATCCCGTCAAACCGCCGAAAATGGCCCGCCGGACGCATCAACACCGGGTCCGGCTCGATACCCGCGGCAGTCAGGGCCTCGAGATAGCCCTGCTTGCGCAGTGCGACGGGGCCTCGGTAGAAGTCGTCCTCGCCGATCATCGCTATCCGGCGGAATCCTCGCGAGAGCAGGTGCTGGACGGCTTGCCTGCCCGCGGTGATGTTGTCGATGGCGATGTGGTCGACCGCCGCGTCGTAGAAGCGCTCGCCGAGCAGCACCGTTGGCCGCGAACTCGCGCACTCGCGCAGTTGTTCGGGCTGCAGCGCCAGCGGGCTGAGGATCAAGCCGTCGATCAGGTGTGCCCGGAAGCCCTTGGCAGCCATCAGCTCCTTCTCCGGGTCGCCGCCGGTCTGGTCCAGCAGGACCGTGCGCCCGATTCGCTCGGCGGCGCGTTGCACGGCGGCGGCCAGCTCGGCGAAGTAGGGGAGCTCGATGTCGGGCACGGCCAGGGCGATGATCCCGGTCCGCGCGTTCTTGAGCAGCTTGGCGGCCGGGTTCGGGCGGTAGTCGAGTTCGGTGACCGCCTGCTGCACGCGTTCTCGCGTACCGGCGGAGATGTGCGGGCGGTCGTTGAGCACATTGGACACCGTCTTGATCGAGACACCGGCCCGCGCGGCGACGTCCTTGAGGCTGGTCGCCACCGCTCCGGAATCCCCGTTCGGCCGGGGCTCGGGATCTGACACGCGCGTACTCCTGTCGCCCAGACCCGCGGCGAGCGGATCCACTGATGCGCCCACTCTACCTCGTGCTTCAGTAAACGATGGAAAAAAGTGCCCGCAGGGGTCTTGCGGGCCGGCTGTTTTCCATCGTTTACTGCCGTCCCGACGGGCCCGGTGAGACCGGGCTCACAAGTTGAACTCGGGCGGAGCGCTCATCTCGACCGCGCGGCGCTGCGGTTCATCGACGTCGACTACCGAGGAGAAGGCCATGCAGCTGCGGGGCAAGATCACCATCATCACCGGCGCGGCTTCCGGCATGGGCCGGGCCATGGCGCTCGGCTACGCCGCGGAGGGAGCGCACGTCGTTGTCGCCGATCTCGACGAGCGCGGCGGTGCGGGAGTCGTCGAGGAGATCGAGTCGTCGGGCGGCAGTGCTCAGGCCGAACGGCTCGACGTGGCCGACCCGGCCGACTCCAGAGATCTCGTCTCGCGCGTGGTCGAGGAGCACGGGCGTCTCGACGGGCTCGTCAACAACGCCGGGGTCGGGTTGATCAAGCCGGTGTGGGAGACCACTCAGCAGGAGTGGGAACGGATCTTCTCGATCAACGTCACCGGGTTGTTCTTCTGCAGTCAGGCCGCCCTTGAGCCGATGCGGCGGCAGGGCCGCGGCAAGATCGTCAACCTGGCCAGCATCGCCGGACGTCGCGGCGAGGCGTTGGTCGCCGCCTATTGCGCTTCGAAGGCCGCGGTCATCTCGATTACCCAGTCGGTCGCTCTGGCCGCCGCGCCGCACGGCGTTCAGGTGAACGCGATGGCGCCCGGGGTGGTCGACACGCCGTATTGGAAGGACGTCGATCGGCAGTTCGGCGAGCTGCTCGGCAAGGAACCCGGGCAGCACTTCGCCGACGTGTCCGAGAGCATTCCGCTCGGCCGGGCGGAGCAGCCCGCCGACGTGGTGCCGCTGGCGGTTTTCCTCGCGGGAGAGGGCTCGGACTACATCACCGGTCAGACCTACAACGTCGACGGCGGCTTGGTCACTTCGTGAAGCGGGCGTGCAGCTACGAGTTTCGCTCCTGAGCGGAACCCGCTGCCTGCGGGTTCCGACGGCCGCGCGGCCCCTGGCTTCAACGATGCAGCCGGAAAGGATCTCGACATGCCCCCGACCGATCGCGGAAACGGTCCGGCCAGTGGCAATCCCATCGTCTACCTGATCGCCGGGGTCTCGGCGCTGGGTGGTCTGCTGTTCGGCTACGACACCGGCATCATCTCCAGCGCGCTGTTGGTGATCAGCGAGGACTTCGCGCTCAACGCGCAGATGAAAGAGCTCGTGACCAGCATGATCCTGGTCGGCGCCATCGTCGGGGCGCTGGTCGCGGGCGGATTGGCGGACAGGTTCGGGCGGCGGAGAATCCTGTTCGCCGTGGCAGTGGTGTTCGCCGCGGGCGCGGTGTTCGCGGCCCTGGCGCCCAACGTCGGATCGCTGATCCTGGTCCGTTTCGTGCTCGGACTTTCCGTCGGCGGAGCTTCCGGAATGGTTCCGGTCTACATCGCGGAGCTGTCCCCGGCGCGCATCCGCGGCGGGCTCATGGTGTTTTTCCAGCTCATGGTCGCCGTCGGCCAGCTGCTCTCCTACGTGGTCGGCTACGGGCTGGCCGAGAACGGGGGCTGGCGCTGGATGTTCGCGCTGGCGGCGATCCCCGCGGTCGTGCTCTACCTCGGGATGCTCTTCCTCCCGGAAACACCGCAGTGGTTGATCAAACGGGGCCGGGTCGACGAAGCGCGCCGCGTGCTCGCCCGTGTGCGCGCGGAGGACGCGGACACCGAGGCGGAGCTCGGTGAGATTCGGGAGATCGAACGCAACGAAGGCGATGGCGGGCGACGTGAATTGCTGAAGGGCTGGGTGCGGCCGGCTCTCGTGGTCGGCTTCGGCATCGCGATGTTCTCGCAGCTGACCGGGATCAACGCGATGGTCTACTACGCGCCGACGATGCTCACCGATGCCGGCTTCGGTGACTCGGCTGCGCTGCTCACCGGTATCGGCGTGGGCATCGCGCTGGTCGTTTCGGCCGCGCTCGGCACGCTGTTGGTCGACCGGCTCGGGCGGCGGCGGATCCTGCTGTGGCTATTGCCGGGTTCGGCGATGAGCATGGCGGTGCTCGCATCGGCGTTCCTGTCGCCGGGGCTCTCACCGGAGATGCAATGGGTGGTCGTGATCGGCCTGCTCGCCTACATCGCGTTCAACGGCGGCAGCATTCAGGTCGTGGTCTGGCTGATCGGGCCGGAGGTGTTCCCGCTCTCGGTGCGAGGGCTGGCGATGAGCCTCGCGTCGGTGACCGTCTGGGTGTTCGATCTCCTGATCGCGTTGACCGCGCTGAGCACCATCGAGGCCATCGGCCGGACCGGCCTGTTCGCGATCTACGCATTGATGAACGTGCTGTGCTGGGTCTTCGTCTACTTCCTGGTGCCGGAGACCAACGGTCGCGGATTGGAGGAGATCGAGCGGGCGTTGCTGCGGCGTGGCCGGTTCAAGGCGAACCTGGACGAGGTCTCCAGGGGTGCGATCGATAGCGGTCGCGATGCCGTCCGGTGAAGACGTTGCGCCATTGGTGTGTTGACCTGATGGATAGCGCTTTCCTAGGTTGATCGGGTTGGCTGTTCTACAGGGAGGACGATGATGTCCGGTAGATTTTCTCGACGGCTGGTGGCGGGTTTCGCCGCACTGGGGTTGGCCATGACCGCCGCCGGTACCGCGTCCGCCGATTCGCGAGCCGATCACCCGGTGGGCGAGACGATCCAGGTCGCGGCGGGGGAGACCTTCGACGGCGCGGGGGAGCGCTACTACGGAACCGGCGACCTCGGCGATGGTGGCCAGGGCGAGGACCAGGGGCCGATTTTCGAGCTCGCCGATGGCGCTCGACTGTCCAATGTGGTGCTCGGGGCGCCCGCGGCTGACGGGGTGCACTGCCTGGGCAGCTGCACGCTGAGCAACGTGGTGTGGGAGGACGTGGGCGAGGACGCGGCCACGTTCGCCGCCGATGATCCGGCCGCGACCATGACCGTCGAAGGCGGTAGCGCCGCGGCCGCCGACGACAAGGTGTTCCAGCACAACGGTCCCGGAACGATGATCATCCGGAACTTCGAGGTGTCCGATTTCGGCAAGCTCTACCGCTCGTGCGGCAACTGCAGCAGCAACCCGACCGAACGGCACGTGGAGCTCTCCGGGATCACGGCCACCGCGCCCGGCACCGCGCTCGCCGGGATCAACGTCAACTACGGCGACACGGCCACTTTCGACGACATCACCGTCGTCGGCGACAGCGGGATGGACATCTGCGTCTGGTACGAGGGCGTCACCGACGGCGAACCGGGGGAGATCGGCAGCGGTCCCAGCGATCAGTGCCGCTACGATCCCGCCGAGATCCGGTACGAGTGATCGGGTAGCGCATCGGCAGGCCGGTCTTCGGACGGATGCTCCGGGGGCCGGCCCGGTTCGGGACCGATCTCGATCGCGCCGGATTTGGTAGCCTGACCAGGTACGACGAGGTCGGGGAGGCTGTCATGACCCGGCGCGGGACGCGCGCGTTCGACGAGGTGATCGTCGGTGCCGGGCTGATGGCGGGCGCGGCGAACGTGGTCATGCAGCTGGCCCGCCCCGGCGTCGGGCACGGGGTCGTGGAGAGCACGGTGGACTCCGGGAATCTCTTCCTGCATCCCTGGAAACGCGCGCGCACCACCTTCACCTACCTCTCGGTGGCCACCATGGGAACCGAGGAGGAAAAGCGGGCCTACCGGCGCGCCGTCAACCGCTCGCACGCCCACGTCCGCTCCGGCGCCGACAGCCCGGTCGAGTACAGCGCTTTCGATCGCGAGCTGCAGCTGTGGGTCGCGGCGTGCCTGTACAAGGGCTTCGAGGACGGCTACGAGGCGTTGCTCGGGCGCCGGTTGTCCGAGGAGCACCGGGAGGCCGTCTACGCGGACGCGGCCTCGCTGGGCACGACGCTGCAAGTGCGGCCGGAGGTCTGGCCGGCCGACCGCGCGTCGTTCGCCGCGTACTGGGACGAGCAGCTCGACCGGGTCCGGATCGACGAGCCGGTGCGCAGGCATCTCGTGGGAGTCGTCGAACTGCGCTTCCTGCCCGCGCCGCTGCGGGTCCCGTTCGCGCGGCTGAACCGCTTCCTCAGCACGGGTTTCCTGCCACCCGTCTTCCGCGAGCAGATGCGGCTGCCCTGGACGGCGCGGGACCAGCGCCGATTCGATCGGGCGACCAGGGCCGTGGGCGCCGTCGTGCTGCGGCTGCCGGGGCCGTTGCGGCGCTTCCCCTTCAACTTCTTCCTCTGGGACCTGCGGCGCCGCGTTCGCGCAGGCCTGCCGCTGGTCTGAGCGGGCCGCGGGCGCATTCGGTTCAGCGGGCGTCGGTCCAGGTCCGCCAGAGCCGGGCGTAGCGGCCATCGGCGGCGACGAGCTCGGCGTGCGTGCCGTCCTCGACGACGCGTCCGGCGTCGAGCACCACGATCCGGTCGCACGCGGCGGCTTGGCTGAGGCGGTGCGCGACCACCAGCGCGGTCCGCTCGCCGAGGACCCGCTCGGTAGCGGCCTCCAGCTCCCGGGCGCCTGCGCTGCCAGCTTCGGCGGTGGCCTCGTCCAGGATCGCGATGGGGTGCTCGCTCAGCGCCAGCCGGGCGAGGGCGAGTTGCCGGGCCTGCGCGGCGGTGAGCCGGTGCCCACCGTCGCCGACCACGGTTTCGAGCCCGTCGGGAAGCGCATCGGCCCAGTCGAGCGCGCCTGCCCGGTGCAGCGCCGCGCGCAGCTCCGGCTCGGTCGCCTGCGGGCGGGCGAGCCGGAGGTCCTCGGCCAGCGGACCGGCGAACACATGAGCTTCCTGGCTCAGCAGCGCGACCTCGCGGCCGACGGCCGGGCCCAGCTCGTCCAGACCGATACCGCCGATGTGGATCGAACCCCTCGTCGGGAGGTGAACTCCGGCGATCAGCTTGGCCAGCGTCGTCTTGCCCGCGCCGCTCGCGCCGACCAGCGCCACCCGCTCACCGGGCCGGACTTCCAGGTCGACGCTCTCCAGCGCGGGGTGGCCGCCGCGGTACTCGTGCCCGAGCTCCGCGATCTTGATCGAGCCGTCCGCGCGCGGCGCGCTCGCGGAAGTCGTGGGCTCTTCCGGGAGGTCGGCGACCCCGACCAGGCGCACCAGGCTGGCCAGCGCCACCTGCGCATCGTCGATCAGCCGCAGGGCGGCGTTGATCGGGTTGAACAGGTTGTGGAAGTACAGCGCGGCGGCACTGGCCGTGCCGATCGTGGCGAGTCCGTTCGAGACCAGGAGGAACCCGGTGGTGAGCACGGTCGCCAGCCCGATGAACTCGGCGAGGTTGAGCCGGTTGTAGAACCCGGTCAGCAGGTCGACGCCGCGCAGCATCAACTCGGCCGCTCGCCGGGAACGCCCGCGCACCTGCTCCTGGTGCGCCGCGGTGAGACCGAACGCCCGGACCGTGCGGGCACCGCCGACGGTGTCCAGGAGCTGATGCTGCTGGGCCCCGGTGGCCACCCGCTGCTCGGCGTACAGCGGCGCCGCGCGTCGCTGGTACCAGCGCACGGTCGCCACGTGGATCGGAGCCACCACCAGCGCGACCAGGGCGAACCGCCAGTCCAGCACGGCCAGCGCGACCAGCGTCAGCGCGATGGTCAACCCGGAGCGGGCGAGTTCCGGCAGCGCGAAGCGCACCGCCTGGCCGACGGTGCCGACGTCGTTGGCCACGCGCGAGGTGAGATCTCCCGAACCGGCTCGTTCGACCTGTTCCAGGGGAAGCCCCAGCGCGCGCTCGACGAACTTCTCGCGCAACGTCGCCAGCGCGGACTCGCCGAACTCGGCGACCCGCGTGAGCCCGCGCGCGGTGAGCACGCCTTGGGCGAGCACGGCGAACAGGATCAGCAGGACGGGCGCGGTGATGGCCGCAGGTTCGCCTCCTTCGGCGACCACGTCGATGATCCGTCCCAGCAGCGGTGCGATCAGCAGTCCGAGACCCGTGGCGGCCAGCAGCAGGGCGAACGCGCGCAGCACGACCCGGAGTTGCGGGCGCAGCAGGTCGGCGACGGCCGCGCGGGCGCGCTCGTTGCCAGCGGTGGGCAGCAGGCTCACGGCAGCACCACCGACCGGTAGCGCTCGTCGGCCAGCAGCTCGTCGTGCGTGGCGACCGCGCCGTCGTCCAGGAACACGACGGAGTCGGTGACGGCGAGCAGGACCGGGCTGGTGGCGACCAGCAGGGTGGTGCGACCGGACCGAACGCTCCGGATGCCATCGGCGATGCGGGTTTCGGTGACCGCGTCGACCGCGGTCGTCGGGTCGTGCAGCACGAGCACGGGCGCTTCGGCGGCCAGCGCCCGTGCCAGCGCGACGCGCTGGCGTTGTCCGCCGGACAGCGAGCGGCCCCGTTCGGCCAGCGCGGTGTCGGCTCCCTCGGGCAGGGTGCGCACGACCTCGTCGGCAGCCGAGGCGGTCAGCGAGGCCTCGATCCCCGAGCGCTGCTCGCCTGCGGTGACGTTGTCCAGCAGGGAACCCTCGAACAGGTCGGCGTCGTGGGCGGCGACGAGCACCGCGGCGCGGAACTGCGGGATGTCGAGCGTGGTGATGTCGCGGCCGTCGAGCTCGATCGAACCGGACGCGGGATCGGCCTCGCGGCTCAGGCAGTCCACCAGGGCGTTCGCCACGCGCGGGTCGCCGGTGACGACGCCGGTGAGCGTGCCCGGCCCGACTTCGAAGCCGATCCCGCGCAGCGGCCCGCCGGTGAGGTCGCGCACCCGCAGATGGCCGCGAAGGAGCTCGGGCAGCGCGGCCTCCTCCGCCTGAACGGCGGCCCGCGAGCCGACGACCGCGTCGATGCGCTTGGCGGAAGCGCGGGCGAGGGCGAGTTCGCCGTTGACGAAGGAGAAGGTCTGCAGCGGACCGAGCAGGAACTGCGCCAGTCCGACGGCGGCGACCAGCTCGCCGACGCTGATCTCGCCCCGGGCGGCCAGTCGGCCGCCGATCAGCGCGATCACGGCGATCAGCACGCCGGTCAGCACCAGCATGCCGCCGTCGTGCCACGCCTTGGCGTGCGCCGCCCGGACGGTGGCCTGCAGCGAGTTCCTGCTGGTGTCGCGGTAGCGCTCCACCGCGGCGGAAACCGCGCCGATGCCTTTGAGCACGCGCAGCCCGGAGACTAGGTCGGCGGCCGTCCCGGAGGCTTGCGCAGCGCGTTCCTGCTCCGAGTCGCTGCGCCGTTCCAGCGGTTTGCCCAGCAGGTGCGCGACGATCAGCAGCAGCGGAGTGCCCAGCAGCACGATCGATCCGAGTTGCGGGGAGATCCGGAGCAGCGCGCCGGCGGCGACCAGGAGTCCGCAGCAGGCGGCCAGCCCGATCGGCAGGACGAGGTTGGCGGCTCCGACGCGCTTGGCGTCGTTGGTGGCGATGTTGACCAGTTCGCCGGGCAGTCTCCCGGATTCGGCGCCGCCCCGATGATCGAGCACCCGCCGGGCGAGGTCCATCCGCAACTCGTGGGCGGCGAGGTATGACGCGCGCTCGCCGAACCGCGCGCCGTATCGGAAGCTCAGCGCGATCCCGAGGAAGACCGCGCCCAGGGCGACGATCAGCGACCCGAATCGAGCGAGCGAGCCGGTGGTCACGGCCTCGTCGAGGGCGAGCCCGATCAGCACCGGGACCAGCGCCTCGGTCGCCTGGTGCAGCGCGGACAGCACGGCGCTGGCGCTCACCCGCCGCCACTGCCCGCGGATCGCGCTGCCGAGCGCCCCGTGCCGCGCTCCTGCCGCCATCGGTTCTCGTCCTTCCGCGCTCCCGGACCGGGATGCCCCGGTGCCGACGGGTAAGGCTACGTCGACCGGGAGCGGCCGATCCGCTCACCCAGGAGGGCCGCAAAACGGCTTTGTGCCAGCTATCGCTTCAGTGTCGAGTGAAATCGATTCGAACCGCGCAGGTCGGCCAGGACGGCCGCGAGCTGCAGAGATCATCCGACCGGATGACGTGTCGTACTGGCAGGTGCGCGATGCGGTCGTGAACCATGATCAGCATGAGTAGTTCCCGTCGCGGCGTCATCTCGGAGTCCCTCGTGGCGGCGCGCAACGTCCGGCCCTGGCTGCAGACCGGCGACCTCGGCATGCCCGAGAGCAAGGCCTGGCAAGCCCTCCGCGGCGCGCCGGCCGAGACGGTCGTTCCGAAGCCGGGGCGGCACCGCAGGTCCGACGAGGAAGTCGACCCCGGCAGTTGACCGACCGCACCTGATCGCCGTCGCCCTCCCGCTTGCGCGAATGTCGATCTAGAGTCGTGCCGTGGCCCGTTCGGCGCGGGTGTCATGCGTACGTTCGAGGTGCGGCGGAAAATCGCGCACGTCGAAGCTCGCGATGGCAGCGCCGTTGCTGGCCGGAAACGCAGTCGGACGTCGTGAGCGGAGCATGTGATGGGCGTGGAATCGACCGACATCCTGGGCGAGCTGCGGCGGCGCGGGGTCGAGGACGCGTCGGATGCGAGCCTGACGCGGGCGCTGTACTCCTCGGACGCCTCGTTGTACCGGGTCGTGCCGCAGGCGGTGGCGCGACCGCGCGATCCCGATGAGCTCCCCGCGATTCTGGAGGCCGCGCGCGAGCTGGGGATCGCGGTGACGATGCGGGGCGCGGGAACTTCGATCGCGGGCAACGCCGTCGGACCGGGCATCGTGGTCGACACGCACCGCCACCTCAACGAGATCCTGACGATCGATCCCGAGTCCCGCACCGCCACGGTGCAACCCGGGGTCGTGCACGCACAGCTGCAGCGCGCCGCGGCGCCGCACGGGCTGCGCTTCGGTCCCGATCCCTCGACGCACACCCGCTGCACCGTCGGCGGGATGATCGGCAACAACGCGTGCGGGTCCCGAGCACTGGGCTACGGCCGGACGGCGGACAACACCACCGATCTGCGGGTCGTGTTCGGCACCGGTGAGATCGCGCGCACCGGCGAGCACTCCAAGGTGCGCGTGGCACTGGAAGCGCTCGCCGACGACCACCTCGCGCACATCCGCACCGCGTTCGGGCAGTTCTCCCGGCAGGTCAGCGGGTACTCGCTGGAGCACCTGCTGCCCGAACAGGGGCGACGGCTCGAGCGGTTCCTCGTCGGTTCCGAGGGGACCCTGGGCATGGTCCAGGAGGCGACGGTCGAGCTGGTCGAGGACGAACCGCATCGGCGGCTGGTGGTGCTCGGGTATCCGTCGATGGCGGAGGCCGCCGACGCCGTACCGGCGATCCTCGACGCCGCTCCGGGACGGCTGATCGCCTGCGAAGGCTTGGACGCGCGGATCGTCGACCTCGCCAAGGCCAACGGCACCCTGGTCCCGGCGCTGCCGCACGGTGGCGGCTGGTTGTTCGTCGAAGTGGCGGGCGCCGAGTCGGCTTCCCTGGCAGGCGACGTGATCAAGGCGTCCGAGGCGCTGGATCACCGCGAGGTCATCGAACCCGGCGAGGCCGCCGCGTTGTGGCGCATCCGCGAGGACGGCGCCGGGCTCGCCGCGCGCAGCCTGGAGAGCCCGGCCTACCCGGGTTGGGAGGACGCCGCGGTGCCGCCGCCGCGGCTGGGCGCCTGGTTGCGCGAGTTCGAGGAACTGCTGGTCGAGCACGGGCTGCACGGCGTGCCGTACGGGCACTTCGGCGACGGCTGCGTGCACGTGCGCATCGACTTCCCCTTCGCACCGGGAGATCCGCGGGGCAATGCGGTCTTCCGCGAGTTCATGACGGCCTGCGCGCGCAGGCTCGGCGCGCACGGGGGCTCGTTGTCCGGGGAGCACGGTGACGGACGGGCGCGTTCGGAGCTGCTGCCGATGATGTACGACGAGGAATCCATCCGGCTCTTCGGCGCGGTCAAGGAGATCTGCGATCCGCGCAACGCGCTCAATCCGGGAGTGCTGGTCGACCCGGCGCCGATCGACGACGACGTCCGGGCGAACCGGCCCAGCCGGTCGATCACCCCGGGGCTGCGCCTGATCCACGACGGCGGGTCGTTGTCCGAGGCCGCGCACCGCTGCACCGGTGTCGGGAAGTGCGTGGCGCCCAAGACGGGTGGCGTGATGTGTCCGTCCTATTTGGCCACTCGCGAGGAGAAGGACTCGACGCGCGGACGCGCCCGCGTGCTGCAGGAGGCACTCGACGGCTCGGTCGTCGACGGGCTGGGGGACCAGGCCGTGCACGACGCGCTCGACCTCTGCCTGTCCTGCAAGGGGTGCGCCTCGGACTGCCCGACCGGCGTGGACATGGCCACCTACAAGGCCGAGGCGCTGCACCAGACCTACCGGGGCAAGCGGCGCCCGCGCAGCCACTACACGCTCGGCAGGCTGCCGCGCTGGGCCAAGCTCACCGCCCCGCTGGCCAAAGTGGCCAACGCGATGCTCAAACTGCCACCGCTCGCCGGTGTCGCGCGCGCGGTCGCGGGCATCGATCAGCGGCGTTCGATCCCGGCCTTCGCCCCGAAGACGCTGCGCGCGGGCGCGCGGGACTACTCGCGCATCGAGCCGGACGTGTGGATCTGGGCCGACTCGTTCACCGATCACTTCCTGCCGGATCGCGGGCACGCCGCCATCCGGCTGCTGGAAGCGGCCGGGCTGCGGGCCAGGGTCATCGAGCAGGACGCCTGCTGCGGCTTGACCTGGGTGACGACCGGTCAGCTCGACGACGCTCGCGCGATCGTGGAGCAGAGCGCGGCGGTGCTCGCTCCGTACGTCGAGTCCGGCGTGCCGGTGATCGGCTTGGAGCCGTCCTGCCTGGCGACGTTGCGCTCCGACGCTACGGAACTCACCGACGATCCGCGGGCCGCGACGGTGGCCGGCGGAGTGCGCACGCTCGCCGAACTCCTCGCGGAGACGGACTGGACGCCGCCGGACCTGACCGGTGTCGAGGTGGTCGCCCAGCCGCACTGCCACCACGCCTCGGTCCTGGGCTGGTCCGCCGACGAGAAACTGCTGGCCGACGCCGGGGCGGAGGTCACCAAGGTGTCCGGATGTTGCGGGCTGGCGGGCAATTTCGGCATGGAGAACGGTCACTACGACGTTTCCAAGGCCGTGGCCGAGACGCACCTGCTGCCCGCGGTGCGCGAGCACCCCGGCGCGGTCGTGCTCACCGATGGCATGTCCTGCAGCCATCAGCTCGAGGACCTCGCCGGGGTCCCGTCGGTGCACCTGGCCGAACTCCTCGCTTCCCGGCTGTGACGGCGGGGCGCCCCTCGTTCGAGAGCGGGCGCCCCGACCGGGTTCGCGAGATGTTTCAGTTCGGGTTTGCGCGGCGGTGCCGGGAGTGGTTCTCGGACGCCGCCGGGTTGCGGGATCCTCGACTTGAGCGTGGGCGATGCACGGCGCTGCGGCTGTCCGCGCCGTCCGAGAACCCGCCGGCGGCGCAGGCTGAGTCCCGCACCGCATCCGGCTCCGCCGCGTGATGCAAGGACCCGTTAGCGGCTGTCGGGCACTGGAACTCCGAAGTCCGGGGTTCCGTCGGGTTTCCAGCCCAGCGCTTGGACGCGGGTGTGGCGGTTGGGGTCGAGCAGCGGTTCGCCGTCGATCTCCCGGTACTGCCGCGCGTGGTAGACGAGCAGGTCGGTGCGGCCGTCCTCGGCCGTGGTGAAGCTGTTGTGCCCCGGCCCGTACTGGCTGTTCGCCGCACTGCTGCGGAAGACCGGGTCGGCCGACTTCGCCCACGCCCCGGGATCCATCAGATCGGCGTCGGCGGAGGCGGTCAGCAGACCGAGGCAGTAGTTCGCGTCGGTGGCGCTGGCCGAGTAGGACAGGAATACCCGCCCGTTGCGCTGGATGACCGCCGGCCCTTCGTTGACTTCGTGCCCGCGGGTTTCCCAGTCGTAAGTCGGTCGCGACAGCCGCACCGGGGGCCCCGAGATGGTCCAGGGATCGGTCAGCGGCGCGAGGTAGAGGTTGCTGTTGCTGTCGATTCCCGGTTCCTGCTGGGCCCACGCCAGGTACCGGGTTCCACCGTGGACGAACGTGGTGGCGTCCAGGGCGAAGCTGTCCCAGGGCGTGACGATCTGGCCCTTCTCCACCCACTCGCCGGTGTACGGGTCGGCGGCGGCGTTCTCCAGCACGTACATCCGGATCCGCCAGACGTCTTCGGCGTCGCCTGCGGCGAAGTAGATGTACCAGCGCCCGTCCACGTGGTGCAGCTCGGGAGCCCAGATGTGCGCACCCATCGGTCCGTCGGCGTGCTGGCGCCACAGCACGACCTCCTCGGCGTCGGTCAGGCCACCGATGGTGCGGGCGCGGCGCAGGATGAGGCGGTCGTACTCGGGAACGGTCGCGGTGTAGTAGTAGAAGCCGTCGGTGTGCCGGGTGATGTGCGGATCGGCCCGCTGGCGGACGAGCGGATTGGCGTAGCGCGCCGATGCTGCGGTCGCCGTGGCCGGGATGGTAGTGGCGCCGAGCGCGAGCGCGCCGGCGGCCAGCGCGGTGCGGCGCGAGATCCGTGCCTGCATCAGTTCCTCCTAGGATCCGGGGGTGCCGCGCGTGGTGCGCCCGGCACCCCCGGAGGTTCAGGACTGCGCGGGGCGCAGCCGCAGGAAGGTGATCGAGTTGGCCGGGAAGGTGTGGTCGAACTCCCGGGCAGCGCTGTCGAGGGTGGTTTCGACGGGGCGGATGGGCTGCTCGGTGGCGGTGTTCTCCGCCTCCGGGTCGCCCTGCAGGGTGGTCACCCTGGCGGTGGGTTCGACGTCCGTTCCGACGTCGAGATGGGTTCGCGCGGGCGAGGACTGGGCGTTGACGACCTTGACGATCAGCTCGCCGGTACGCTCGTCGCGGGTGACCACTTGCCGGAACGCCTGGTCCTCGGTGGCGGTGCTGGGCACCACCCGGTCGCCGACGTTGTTCATGAACAGCTTCTGGGTCTGATAGCTGGTCGTTCCCCAGGAGCGGGCGTTGTCGAACCAGATCATGTCCGGGCTCCACTGCACGTAGTCCACGTTGGACAGCAGTGGGGCGTAGGAGGCGAGCCTTACCACGTCGGCGTTGCGCTCCAGCCCGGTCATGTAGGCGGCCTCCGCCAGCGAGTTGTGGAACTTGTTGTCCTCGGAGGCAAACTCGCCGAGGATGACCTCCGGGCCGTTGCGGTCGTAGGAGTCGTAGCGGTGGTTGTTGGCCAGGAACCAGGCGGGGTCGTTGTAGTAGTGCTCGTCGACCATGTCCACGCCGTGCCGGCGGTTGAGCTCCCAGGCGCGGTCGAAGACCTGGCCGCTGTCGTCCGGGCCGGAGTTGCTGATGACGGTGATGTCCGGGTGCCGCGCCTGGATGGCGTCGCGGAACTGCACGAACCGCTCCATGAACTCGTCCGGCAGGTTCTCCTCGTTGCCCACCGCGAGGTGGGTGAGGCCGAAGGGCTCGGGGTGGCCCATCTCGGCGCGCTTGGCGCCCCAGGTGGAGGTCACCGGGCCGTTGGCGAACTCGATCAGGTCCAGGGTGTCCTGGATGTGGCGTTGCAGCAGCTCCGGGTCGTCGGTGGCCTGGTTCTGCCCGCAGCCGGTGACCAGCGCGGGCACCACCGGCAGCGGCATCGCGCCGACGTCCTCAGCGAACTGGAAGTACTCGAAGTAGCCCAGGCCGTAGGACTGGTTGTAGCCCCAGAAGTTCGCGTTGGTGGCGCGCTGCTCGACCGGGCCGATGGTGTCCTTCCACTGGTAGGAGCGCTCGCGCTCCCAATCCGGGGCCTCGTAGGCCCGGTGGCTTCCGGTGTTGACCAGGCAGCCGCCGGGGAAGCGCAGGAATCCGGGGTTCAGCGCGGCGATCTTCTCGGCCAGGTCCGCGCGCATCCCGTTGGGACGGCCCTTGAAGGTCTCCCGGGGGAACAGCGAGATCATGTCCAGCCCGAGGGTCGCCGGCCCGGCGGCCGAAACCTCCAGGCGACCACGGGTGTCGGCTCTCGTGGCGGTGAGCGTGCCGGTGTACTTCGCCCAGCCGTCGCCTCGGACGTTGACCTCCAAGGGCTGGGAAAGCGGGGCTCCGGAGGGGTCGCGCAGCATCGCGGTCAGCGCGGTACCCGCGGGTTGGTCGGTGCGCGCCCACACCGAGAAGTCGTACTTCGCTCCTTCCCGCAGCGCGAACCCGGTGTTGTAGCCGGTGTTGGTGATGCCGTAGCCCTGCGGGCCGTCGGCGGTGAGCCGGAGGTAGTTGCGGTTGCGCTCGTTGAGCCTGCCCGCGTCGTCGACGACCTCGGCCGATCCGCCCTGCTGCGCGGGTTGCCAGGCGGTCAGCGGTGTGTAGTCGGGGTTGTCCACCGGGGCGTATTCGAAGGAGCGGTTCTGCACCAGCTCCGCGTAGAGCCCGCCGTCGGCGGCGCGGTTGATGTCCTCGTAGAAGACGCCGTACATCTCGTCGGAGATGGCGGGTCCCTCGCGGCCGGGCTCGATGGTGAGGTCGTAGTCGGCGGACTGCGCCGCGGCTTGCGGGACGATGGCCAGGGAACCGGTCAAGGCCAGCGCCAGCGCGGAGCGCCGTCCGCGCCTTCGCTTCTCGGCGCGTCGGGAGGGTAACGCTCTCGTCATCCTGATCTCCTCGGAACGGCTGTGTTCGATATTTCGGACAACGTGCGAAATCTTCGTCAGGCCTGCGGCACGGGGTGCGATCGGGTGGATGTCGCCGACCTGGCGGGGTGGTGCGAAGTGAGCGCTAACAGCGCGACCGAGATCGGAAGGTACGGACGGGTCCCGATCCGGTCAACCCGGACTCCGGCGGGGGCCACCCGGATGGCCGGTTTCGCTGTCGCTCAACGGAAGCCCGCATCGGGTTCCGGTGACGTTTCGGCAACCAACCCGGTTCGTCGCAAATCGGGGGTTGACGGCAGTTGTGTTATCGCTAACACTCCGTTCGGTCGTCGATGAAGCGAGGTGCCGGATGGCGAAGCGAGCGGAAAGCGCGGCCGGGTCCGGCAGGCAGCCCGGGCTCAGCGATGTCGCTGCGGCGGCCGGGGTCTCGCACATGACCGTCTCGCGGGTGGTCAACGGCAGCGGAGCGGTGCGCGCCGAGACCCGGTTGCGCGTGCTGGAAGCGATCGAGAAGCTCGGCTATCGGCCGAATTCGCTGGCCAGGGGGCTGGCCACCGGGCGCTCGCGCACGCTCGGCGTGGTTGCTCTGGACTCGGTGCTCTACGGTCCGGCGAGCACGCTCTACGGGCTGGAGAACGCCGCCCGCGACGCCGGTTACGCGGTCTCGATCACCAGCGTCAACGCTCCCGAGCACGCGCAGATCAGCAGCGCGCTCGACCGGCTGCGCGGGCAGGGCGTCGAGGGCGTGGTGGTGATCGCCCCGCACGAGGCGACCGCGCGTGCGCTGCGCGACGTCTCGCAGGACGTGCCGCTGGTCGCCGTCGCCGACGCCGAGGGATCACCGGTCCCGGTGTCCACGGTGGACCACCGGGACGGTGCGCGGCGCGCGACCGAGCACCTCTTCGCGTTGGGGCACGAGACGGTGCGGCACGTCGCCGGTCCGCACGGCTGGCACGAGTCGCGCTCCCGCGAGGCGGGTTGGCGCGACGTGGTCACCGCTCGCGGTGCGGCCGAGTTCCCGGTTCTGCGCGGAGATTGGAGTCCGCAGTCGGGTTATCTCGCCGGTTGGGAGCTGCTGCACGACCCCGATCCGGTCGGGGCGGTGCTGGTGGCCAACGACCAGATGGCCCTCGGCGTGCTGCGGGCCTTCTCCGAGGCGGGCGTGGCGGTGCCCGACGACGTGCGGGTGGTCGGATTCGACGACATCCCCGAGGCCGCCTACTTCTGCCCGCCGTTGACCACGGTGCGGCAGGACTTCATCGCTCTCGGCAAGCAGACCTTCGGCCAGCTGCTCGGCCGCATAGAGGGTCAGCGGGTCGAGCAGCGGACCGTGGTGCCCGCGGAGCTGATCGTCCGGGAGAGCACGGGGCCGCGCAGCGTCTGAACCGCGGCCAGGTCTTCACTCGACGACGAGAGGAGAGCATCGGGACGACTCGCGTAACGCACCGGGAGGGGCGCGCCTCGCCCGATTGTGGAAAACCCGTTCTCGCAAGACTTGTTGCTACTCCGGGGAACACGCATGCACATCTACGCGGAATCTTTACGCCTGTCCATGAACTGGGTGGACAACGTCATCCTGGGCTCCTACTTCGCCGTGGTGCTGGGCATCGCGTTCGCGGCGAAGCGGAGCGTGAACAACAGCCTGGACTTCTTCCTGTCCGGGCGCTCGCTGCCGGCGTGGGTCACCGGGCTGGCGTTCGTGTCGGCGAACCTGGGCGCCACCGAGATCCTCGGCATGGCCGCCAACGGCGCCCAGTACGGCGCCTACACGGTGCACTGGTATCTGATCGGGGCCATTCCGGCGATGGTGTTCCTCGGTCTGGTGATGATGCCGTTCTACTACAACTCCAAGGTGCGCAGCGTTCCGGAGTTCCTGCTGCTGCGGTTCAGCCCCTCCTCGCACCTGCTCAGCGCGGTGATCTTCGCCGTGGCCTCGGTGCTGATCGCCGGGGTGAACCTCTACGCGCTGGCGATCGTGCTGCGCGCCCTGCTCGGGTGGCCGCTGGCGACGTCGATCGTGGTGGCCGGGGTCTTCGTGCTCGCCTACATCGTCATCGGCGGGCTTTCCTCGGCGATCTACAACGAGGTGCTGCAGTTCTTCGTGATCGTCGCCGCGCTGGTGCCGCTGACCGTGCTGGGCCTGATCAGGATCGGCGGTTTCGACGGGCTCATCGACAAGATCACCACCGGCCCCGGGCCCGAATTCCTGACCGCTTGGGGCAACACAGGCTTCGGGCAGGACAACCCGCTCGGTGCGAACTGGCTGACGATTACCCTCGGTCTGGGCTTCGCGGTGTCGTTCGGGTACTGGACCACCAACTTCGCCGAGGTGCAGCGCTCCCTGTCGGCCAAGAACCTCTCGGCGGCCCGGCGCACTCCGCTGATCGCGGCGTTCCCGAAGATGTTCATCCCGCTGATCGTGGTGCTGCCGGGCATCATCGCGCTGCTGATCGAGCCGACGATCGGCAAGCCGGGCAGCGATTTCGACTACAACGACGCGATCCCGATGCTGATGCGCGACCTGCTGCCCAACGGTGTGCTCGGGCTGGCCGTCACCGGTTTGATGGCCTCGTTCATGGCGGGCATGGCGGCCAACGTCTCCAGTTTCAACACGGTGTTCACCACCGACATCTGGCAGGCCTACATCAAGCCGAACATGCCCGACGGGCACTACCTCACGGTCGGGCGGGTGATCACCGCGGTGGGCGTGGTGATCGGCATGGGCACGGCGTTCATCGCCGCGTCCTTCAGCAACATCATGAACTACATGCAGACCCTGTTCTCGTTCTTCAACGTCCCGCTGTTCGCCACGTTCATCCTGGCGCTGTTCTGGAAGCGGATGACGGCGAAGGCCGGTTTCTGGGGACTGCTCCTGGGCACCTTGGCGCCGATCTCGTTCTACGTGGCCTACCAGACGGGTTTGGTGGCGATCAGCACCGACCAGGGCGCCAACATGGTCGCCTCGATCATCGCCTTCGCGGTGGACGTGGCGGTCAGCGTGCCGATCGCGCTGGCCACCGCGCCGAAGACCGACGCCGAGCTGGAAGGCCTGGTCTACACCCGGAGTGCCGTGCGGGCCACGGGAGAGCACTCCGCTGGTGACGAGGCGTGGTACCGCAGCCCGGCACTGCTGGGCTGGGGGGCCATCGTGCTGGCGGCCCTGTGCTACGTCCCGTTCTCGCTGTGATCGCCGGGAGGAGACTGACGATGTCCGAAGGCAAGATGGACGAGCCCCGCTTCGACGACCTGGAGCGGCGCTCCGGCACGGCCTCGAGCCTGTTCGATATTCGCGCCGTGATCGGCGGGCTTTTCGTGTTCTACGGGGTCCTCATCGGACTGATCGGTGTGTTCGCCAGCGACGCCGACATCCAGAAGGCCCAGGGAGTCAACATCAACCTGTGGACCGGGGTGAGCATGTTGGCCGTCGGTGCCGTGTTCTTCCTGTGGCTCAAGCTCCGGCCGCTGCGCCCGGAGAACTGACGACACCGGTGCGGCCCGGCGGTTCGCCGGGCCGCACCCGTGATCAGCAGCAGTGCTGGCCGCGCCAGGCCGTGCGGCCCTCGACGACGGCGACGACACCGATGAGCAGTGCGACCGCCGGGTCGGCCCACGACCAGCCGAGCAGGCTGTTGAGCAGCAGGCCGATCAGCAGCGCACCGGACAGGTAGGTGCACAGCAGCGTCTGCTTGGAGTCGGCCACGGCGCTGGCCGAGCCGAGTTCGCGCCCGGCGCGGCGTTGCGCGTAGGACAGGCCGGGCATGACCACGAGGGACAACGCCGCCAGGGCGATGCCGATGGTGGAGTGGCTCGCCTCGCCCGCGCCCAGCAGCGAACGCACCGCCTCGACGGTGACGTAGGCCGCGAGGGCGAAGAACGACACCGCGATCACGCGCAGTGCCACGCGTTCTCGCGATTCCGGGTCGCGCCCGGAGAACTGCCAGGCGACCGCGGTGGCCGAGGCGACCTCGATGGCCGAGTCCAGGCCGAATCCGATCAGCGCGGTCGAGGACGCGACGGCTCCCGCCCCGATGGCCACGATCGCTTCGACGACGTTGTAGATGATGGTGGCCGCGACCAGCAGGCGAATCCTGCGGGCGAGCACGCCTCGTCGCGCATCGGTGGTTCCTCCGGCGGCGACCGCGGAGCTGCCGGAGCAGCAGTCGTCGCCGCAGCCGTCCGTGGTGTTCACCGGTCGGGTCTCCTCGCTCATGTCGCCACCTCGTCGTCGATGCACTCCTGACCCGGATCCACGGCGAGGACGACCTTGAGCAGCTCGTCGAGCGCGTGTGCCAGGTGGATGTCGGAGAGCTCGTAGCGGACCTTGCGGCCGGCGTAGGTCGCGACCACGAGCCCGCAGCCGCGCAGGCAGGACAGGTGGTTGGACACGTTCGACCGGGACAATCCGAGCCGCTCGGCCAGCTGCGCGGGATAGGCGGGCCCTTCTTGCAGGGCTACCAGTATCCGGCAGCGCGTCGGGTCGGCCATCGCCCGCCCGAGCCGGGCGATGGCGGCTTCGCGCGTCTCACAGGTCAGCATGCGCCCAACAGTACAGCCGTGGCTGAACTGTTGGAAGCCCATGCTTCGCTATCAACATTCTGTTGAAAATCACTGGTGAGACCTTGACTACATCACCACGGGCTCGCTAATGTGCCGCTATACGAAATAATACTTTCGCGATACGAAAATCCGGAGGCGGTGTCGATGGACCCGAGTCGGTACGAGGTCAACTGCTCGATCCTGTTCGCTGAGCTCGACTTGCTGGAACGCCCGGCAGCGGCCAAGGCGGCCGGGTTCGACGCGGTGGAGTTCTGGTGGCCGTTCCCCGAGCCGGTGCCCGGCGACCGGGACGTGGACAGGTTCGTGCGCGCGGTCGAGGACGCCGGGGTCTCGCTGGTCGGGTTGAACTTCTTCGGTGGCGACCTGCCTTCGGGTGATCGCGGCGTGCTCTCGAATCCGAAGCGGGCGAGCGAGTTCGTGGACAACCTCGACGTGGCGGTCGGCATCGGTGAGCGGCTGGACTGCCGAGCGTTCAACGCGCTATACGGCAATCGCGTGGACGGCCTCGATCCGGCCGCGCAGGACGGGCTGGCCACGGAGAACCTGGTGCGCGCGGCGAAGACCGCGGGACGCATCGGCGGAACCGTGCTGATCGAACCGATCAGCGGCGTGGACGCCTACCCGCTCAAGACCGCGGGGGACGCGCTGGCGGTCATCGACCGGGTGCGCGCCGAGGGAGCCGACAACCTGGCGTTGTTGTTCGACATCTACCACCTGGTGGCCAACGGCGACGATCCGGACGCGCTGCTCGCGCAGCACCCGGAGGTCATCGGGCACGTGCAGATCGCCGATGTCCCCGGCCGGGGCGAACCCGGCAGCGGCGACATCGATTTCGCGCACTACTTCGACAAGCTCGATGCGGTCGGCTACACCGGCCCCATCGGACTCGAGTACAAACCCACCGGCGCCAGTGCGGACAGCTTCGGCTGGATCGGGCGCTGAACACTTCGCGGAGGTGACGAATGAGCAAGATCGGTTTCGTCGGACTGGGCATCATGGGTGGTCCGATGGCGGCCAACCTGGTCAAGGCCGGTCATGAGGTCACCGGTTTCAACCGGAGCCAGCCCAAGATCGACCGCTTGGTCGAGGCGGGTGGCAAGGGCGCGGGCACCGTGGCCGAGGCGGTGTCCGGGGCCGAGGTCGTGTTCACCATGCTGCCGGACTCGCCGGACGTGGAAGAGGTCGTGCTCGGCGACGACGGTGTGCTCGCGCACGCCGCTGCGGGAACGCTGCTGATCGACTGCAGCACGATCCGTCCCGATGTCTCGCGCCGCGTGGCCGAGGCCGCCGCGGCGAAGGGGGTCCGCGCGCTGGACGCACCGGTCAGCGGCGGGGAGCCGAAGGCCATCGACGGCACGCTGTCGATCATGCTCGGCGGCTCCGACCAGGACGTGGAGGCCGCCCGGGACGTGCTGGAGCCGGTCGGCGCGACGATCGTGCACGTCGGTCCCGCAGGCGCCGGTCAGACGGTCAAGGCCGCTAACCAGCTGATGGTCGCGGGCAACATCGGTCTGCTCGCCGAGGCGCTGGTGTTCCTGGAAAGCCACGGCGTCGACACCGAAGCGGGCCTGCAGGTCCTCGGCGGGGGCCTGGCGGGCAGCGCGGTGCTCGACGCCAAGGGCGGCAAGATGCGCGACCGGGAGTTCGCCCCGGGCTTTCGCCTGGAGCTGCACCACAAGGACCTCGGCATCGTCCAGTCCGCCGCGCGCGACGCCGGGTTGAGCATTCCGCTCGGATCGCTGGTCAGCCAGCTGGTCGCCGCCGCCGTGGCGCAGGGCGACGGGTCGCTGGACCACTCCGGCCTGCTGCGTCAGATCACCGCGCTCAACGCGAGTTCCTGACCGCTCCTGCGACGGGCCGGTTCCGCCCGGCGGCGCGGGCCGGGGACGCACCTCGGCCTCGCCGCGGGCGGGAGCGGTTCGAAGGAGGTATCGACCAGCACAACCCCCGGCGAAGACGGTCACGGGCCGGCGGCTTAGCGCCGCCAAGCAACCACGCCGCCGACCCGTTCCCAACTTGGTGCGCGCCCGAGAGGCGCGCACCCGAGAGGAAGTCTTACATCATGGCCAGAGTTCCTGTCATGCGGGCCGTTGTCGAGCTGCTCGAATCCGAGGGCATCGACGTGACCTTCGGGTGCCCGGGAGCGGCGATCCTGCCGCTGTACGAGGCGATGGAGGACAGCGGGATCCGGCACTTGATCGTGCGGCACGAAGAGGGCGCCACGCACATGGCCGACGGCTGGGCGCGCACCAACGGCAACGTCGGCGTGGCCATCGGCACCTCCGGGCCCGCCGGCACGAACATGATCACCGGTTTGTACACCGCGCAGGCCGATTCGATCCCGATGCTGTGCATCACCGGGCAGGCGGTGTCCTCGAAGCTGCACCAGGAGGCGTTCCAGGCGGTCGACATCGTCGAGGTGGCCAAGCCGGTCACCAAGTGGTCCGTGCAGGTCAAGGAAGCCGCGCTGGCACCGTGGATCTTCCGCGAGGCCTTCCGGATCGCCCGTTCGGGCAGGCCCGGCCCGGTCCTGATCGACCTGCCGCTGGACGTGCAGAAGCAGGAGATCGAGTGGGATCCCGAGCTGGACGCCCCACTGCCGGTGCAGCGACTCGAACCGCACCCGCCGCGCGTGGAGCGGGCGCTGGACATGCTGCTCGAGTCGGAACGCCCGCTGATCCTGGCCGGTGGCGGCGTGATCGGCGCCGAGGCGTCCGGGCAGGTGCGCGAACTCGCCGAACTGCTCGGCGTTCCGGTGCAGGTCACCCTGATGGGCAAGGGGGCCTTCCCGGAGGATCACGAGCTCTACGCCGGGATGACCGGGATCCAGACCTCGCAGCGCTACGGCAACCGGTCGTTCCTGGAATCGGATCTGGTGCTGGCCGTGGGTGCTCGCTTCGGCGATCGGCACACCGGTGCGCTGGACGTCTACCGCGGCGAACGCCGGTTCATCCACGTCGACGTCGAACCGACCCAGATCGGCCGGGTTTTCGGCCCCGACCTCGGGGTGGTCTCGGACGCCCGGCTGTTCCTGGAGGCGCTGCTCGACGCGGCGCGAAAGCGCGAGGCGCACCGGGGCTTCGACGAGTGGGTGCGGCGCGTCGGCGAGCTGAAGCGGACGCTGACCCGGCCGGACGACTACGACACGGTGCCGATCAAGGCGCCGCGGGTGTACCGCGAGATCAACGAGATCTTCCCGCCGGAGACCTACTTCACCACCGCAATCGGCCTCTACCAGATCTGGGGCGGGCAGTTCCAGCGGGCGCAGCTGCCCCGGCACTACCAGGTGTGCGGGCAGGCCGGGCCGTTGGGCTGGGAGATCCCCGCCGCGATCGGGGTGAAGTCGGCGGAACCGGACGCCGAGGTCGTCGCGGTGGTCGGGGACTACTCGTTCCAGTTCCTCGTCGAGGAACTGGCGGTCGCGGCGCAGTACGACGTGCCGTTCGTGATCATCATGCTGAACAACGAGTACCTCGGGCTGATCCGCCAGGCCGAGGCCGACGGGTTCGGCATGAACACCGAAGTGGACATCCACTACGACGAGAACGGCACGGACAACGTGGCTCTCATGCGAGCCTACGGCTGCACCGGCGCTCGCGTGTTCGAACCCGGTGAGCTGCGCGGGACCATCGAGTGGGCCCGCAAGGAGGCCGTGAACACCAGCCGTCCGGTGCTGGTCGAGGTGATGATCGAACGGGAGGCGTCCACGGCGCGGGGCACCAGCATCGACGCCCTGATCGAGCCGGAACCGGTCGCCAACCCCTGAGCGGGGCCGCGGGTCCGGAAGCCGGGAACGGACCCGCGGTCCGACGGAGGTGCGCTCGCCGGATCACGCCCCGGCGAGCGCACCTCGCCCCGAACACCTGTCCCCGTGCTCGCTGCGTGCTGGTGCGGGTGCCGGAACACGTTGCGGTGTCGGTTGCTCGTGCAGGGCCGGCTCTGGCCTCGCGCAGGCACGCAACGACCGGGGACAGGCCGGGGCGCTGGGTTCCGGCGCTCCAGTGTCCTCCGCCGAGCGCGCGCTGCCGGACGCCTCGGCGGAGGACACCTCACCCGGCGAACCCCGAACGCTCCGCGGTGCGACCCCCGCGGAGACCCCGCGAGCACGTCCGTTTTGCCCGGACAGTTTTTGGGGACATTTCAGTTTGCGGTTTGCGTGGCGGTGCCGGGAGCGGAACCTCAGACGCCGCCGGGCTGCGGGATCCGCTGCTCGAGCAGCCACCTGCGCGGCGCCGCGGCTGTCCTCGCCCGACGACGTCTGAGAACCCGCGGCGGCGCAGGCTGAGTCCCCACCTGAACCAGCGGCCCCACCGCATTCTGCAAGCACCCCTTAGGCAAAACTGTCACAGCGACCGGTGATCCAGCTGGCCGCGGCCTTGCGGAACACGTCCGGTGCCAGGGTCGCCGCGCCTTCGGGGATCGCCGCGGTGAGCGGTAGTCCGGTGAGGCGGGGGAGTTCGGTGCGGTTCTGCTCTTCGGCGAGGGAGACCGAGCGCGGGACCGCGCCGAGGATCAGGCCCGCCGGTTCGAGGCCGCGGGCGCGCAGGGCGGCGACGGTGAGCTCGGTGTGGTTGAGCGTTCCCAGGCCGGGGCGCGTGACGACCTGGATCTCGAGGCGCTGTTCCCCGGCGAGCTCGCGAGCGAGATCCAGCAGCGTGCCCCCGGCGGTGTCCAGGCGGACGAGGAGTCCGCCGGAGCCCTCGACGATGACCGAGTCGCGGGTGCGGGCCAGCTCGCGGATCCGCGCGGCGTGCTCGGCGATCGACGGGATCTCGACGCCGCGCAGTCGAGCCGCCGTGTCCGGGGCGAGCGGGTCCTCGAGCCGGGTGAACTCCGCGACCGCGCACCCGGCCAGACGCTCGACCACCGAGATGTCGGGAACATCGGGGCCGACCCCGGTCTGAGCGGGCTTGACCACGAGCGTTTCCGGTCCGGACGTGGCCGCGAGCGCCGCGGTCGCGATGGTCTTCCCGACTCCGGTGTCGGTTCCGGTGACGATGGTGATCACTGCTGGCTCCGGTGTTCCTCGATGACGCGGGCGAGGATCTCGACGGCCTCGTTCCAGCGCTGTTCGTCGGGGCCCGCCTGGGTGGTGATGCGCAAGCGCGAGACGTCATCGGGCACCGACGGAGGCCGGAAGCAGCCCACTCGGACGCCCTCGGCCAGTGCCTCGGCCTGCGCGGCGACGGCCACCTGCGGAGCGGGCATCGGAACCGACAACACCGCGCCCGCCGATCCGGGAACCCGCAGCCGGGCGGCGAGACGCTCGCCGCGGTGGTGAACCCGCCGCGGCAGTGCGGGATCTGAGCGCAGCTGCCGGAGCGCGGCCAGCGCGCCCGCCGCTGCCGGCGGGGCGAGGGCGGTGTCGAAGATGAACGGGCGCGCTCGGTTGATCAGGTGGTCGACCAGGTCCGGGCAGCCGAGCACCGCGCCGCCCATCGCCCCGAGGGACTTCGACAACGTCGCGGTGACCACGACGTTCGGGTGCCGGGCCAGGCCGAGTTGGTGCACCAGCCCTCGGCCACCCGCGCCGCGCACGCCGAGCCCGTGCGCCTCGTCGACCAGCAGCAGCGCGTCGTGATCGGCGCACGCCCCGGCGAGCTCGGCCAGCGGGGCGGCGTCGCCGAGGACCGAGAACACCGACTCGGTCAGCACGATCGCCCGCTTACCGCTGGAGGCCAGCGCGGAGCGCACCGCCGCCACGTCGTTGTGCGCGACGACCTCGATCGAAGCCCGCGAGAGCCTGGCGGCGTCGATGAGCGAGGCGTGCACGTGCGCGTCGGAGACGATCAGCGCGTCCTTGCCGGCCAACGCCGTCACCGCTGAGAGGTTGGCGTGATAGCCCGTGGACAGCACCAGCGCCGCCTCGTGCCCGGTGAACTCGGCCAGCTCGCGCTCCAACTCGGCGTGCAGCGTGGTGGTACCGGTGACCAGCCGGGACGCGGCCGATCCGGCGCCCCAGGTCAGCGCGGCGTCCGCGGCAGCCCGGCGCACCTCGGGATGAGCGCTCAGCCCCAGGTAGTCGTTGCTCGCCAGGTCGATGACCTGCTCGTCGGCCGCCCGGGGGCGCAACGTCCGCTGCAGGCCGGCCTCCTCGCGTTCGGCCCGCTGCGCGGTGAACCACTCGGCCCAGGCGCTCATCCCGCCTCCGCGGCGGCGGCGATGCCCGCGCAGATGGTGGCGACGTCCGCGTCGCTGCACACGTAGGGCGGCATCGTGTAGATCAGGTTGCGGAACGGGCGCAGCCAAACCCCGTGCGCCAGTGCGGCTTCGGTGGCCTTCGCCGCGTCCACCGGGTGATCGAGCTCGACCGCGCCGACCGCGCCGAGCACGCGCACGTCGGCGGCGTCGATATCGTGCAGCGCCTGCAGCCCGGAGTTGATCCGGCCGACCTCGGCGGCCCAATCGCAGTTGACGAGCAGATCGATGCTGGCCGAAGCCACCGCGCAGGCCAGCGGATTGCCCATGAAGGTCGGCCCGTGCATGAGCACCCCGGAATCGCTGTCCGACAGGCCGCGGGCGACCTCGGGCGTGCACAGCGTCGCCGCCAGCGTCAGGTAGCCACCGGTCAACGCCTTGCCGACGCAGAGCACGTCGGGGCTCACCCCACCGGCCTCGGCGGCGAAGAACGTTCCGGTGCGGCCGAATCCGGTGGCGATCTCGTCGAAGACCAGCACCAGGCCGTGCTCGTCGGCGACCTCGCGGAACACCCGCAGGCACTCCGCCGGGTACGGACGCATCCCACCGGCGCCCTGCAGCAGCGGCTCCACGACGAGCCCGGCGAGCTGATCCGCCTGCGACGCGGCCAATTCCCGGAATCCCTCGGCCCACGCCGCGACTTCGGACTTCTCGCGAGGCGGTCGCTCGCCGAAGACCTGCTGCGGCAACACGTCCGACCACATCGAGTGCATTCCGCCGGCCGGGTCGCAGACGCTCATGCAGTCGAACGTGTCGCCGTGATAGCCGCCGCGGACCGTGAGGAACCGGGTCCGCCCGGGACGACCGGCACCGCGCTGGTACTGCAGCGCCATCTTCATCGCGACCTCGATGCTCACCGAACCGGAATCGGCCAGGAACACGCGATCGAGGCCCTCGGGAGTCACCTCGACCAGTCGCCGGGCGAGTTCGACCGCCGGTCGGTGGGTGAGCCCGCCGAACATCACGTGCGCCATGTTCTCGACCTGATCGCGCAGCGCATCGTCGAGCACGGGGTGCCGGTAGCCGTGGATGGCCGACCACCACGACGCCATCCCGTCGACGACCGGCCCCACGCCGTCGATCGTGATCCGGCTGCCCGATGCGCCGGTGACCAGGCGCGTCGGTGCCGGATCGGTCATCGAGGTGTACGGGTGCCAGAGGTGCTCGCGGTCGAAGGCGAGCGGGTCCGCGGTGCTCATCAGGCGTTGGGCAGCAGATCGGTGCCCGCGCCGCGGCGCCGGATGGCCGGGTCCCGGTGGTCCCGCTGCGCCAGTTCCTCCTCGGAACCCAGCACCACGAAGCCGTTGTCCCGGATCATCGCCAGGTCGGCCTCGGCGTCCTGGCCCTCCGAGGTGAGGTAGTCGCCCAGGAAGATCGAGTTGGCCACGTGCAGCGCGATCGATTGCAGCGACCGCAGGTGCATCTCGCGGCCTCCGGCGATGCGCACCTCCTTGTCCGGGCACACGAACCGCGCCATCGCCAGGATCTTCACGCAGCGGGCGGGCGTGAGCTCCCAGGTGTTCTCGAACGCCGTGCCCTCGAAGGGCATCAGGTAGTTGACCGGGATCGAGTCCGCGTCGAGCTCCTTGAGCGCGAACAGCGCCTCGACGAGCTGCTCATCGGTCTCGCCCAGGCCCGCGATCAGGCCCGAGCACGGTGAGATGCCCGCGCTCTTGGCCTTTTGCACCGTGTCGACGCGGTCGTCGTAGGTGTGCGTCTGGACGATGTTCTCGTGGTTGCTCTCGGCGGTGTTGATGTTGTGGTTGTAGGCGTCCACCCCGGCTCGCTCCAGCTGTTCGGCCTGACCTTCGCCCAGCAGTCCCAGGCAGGCGCAGACCTCCACGCCGGGGTGCTTCTCCTTGAGCTCGCCGACGATCGACGTGACCTTGTCGACGTCCCGGTCGGACGGACCGCGACCGGAGGCGACCAGGCACACCCGGCTCGCCCCGCCGCCGAGCCCGGCGCCTGCCTGCTCGAGAGCTTCCTCGGGCGAGAGCCACGAGTACTTCAGGATCGGCGCGCTCGAACCCAGCGCCTGCGAGCAGTAGTTGCAGTTCTCCGGGCACAGTCCCGATTTCAGGTTCACCAGGTAGTTGACCTTAACGGTGTTGCCGAAGTGCGCTCGGCGCAGTTCGGCCGCGGCGGCCACCACGGACATGAGCTCGTCGTCGGGCGCGCGCAGCACCGCCAGCGCGTCCTCGGGCGTGGCCGGTGTCCCCGCGAGGACCCGATCCGCGATCTGCTGAAAGGTACCGCCCATCGTCGCTCCCTACCTGAACACTGTTCACCTGAACGCTGTTCAAGATAGACTGGGTCGGTAGATCGGTCAACATGAGAGGGGCAGGGGTGCGCTACCACCGCAGCGATGTCGTGGACCGCGCGATCGCGGTGCTCGACGAGTACGGGCTGGAGTCGCTGACCATGCGGCGGCTGGCCGCCGAACTGGGGGTGCAGCCGAGCGCGCTCTACCACCACGTGCCGAACAAGCAGTCGCTGCTGGCCGCGATCGCGGACGAGATCCTGGCGCGCGGCCGTCGCCCGCGCCGGGCGGGGGCGTGGGAGCAGCGGGTCCTGGAGGTCTGCGGCGAGCTGCGCGACGCGATGCTGGCCTACCGCGACGGCGCCGAGGTGGTCGTCACCGCGCACACCTTCGGTCTCGGCGCGGGCGAACCCGCCGAAGAGCTGCGCGAGGCGCTGCGCGACGGCGGCCTGCCCGACGAGCTGGTCGGGGTGGGCACCCGGGCCCTGCTGCACCTCGTCTTCGGCCACACCGCCGAGGAGCAGACCGCGTTGCAGGCCGCGAGCGCGGGCGCGATCGAGCGCGCCCCAGGAGGGCCCGCCGACTTCGAACGCGGCATCCAGCTCGTCCTCGACGGCCTGCGCAGCCGGGTGACCGGCTGAAGGTGCCGAGGTGCTCGCCGCGACGGGGCTCTCGGGCGCGGCCGATTCAGCCCACCAGTGCGCGGATCGCCGCTCTGGCCTCGTCGAAGGCGCTGTCCATGCCGCCCGCGGTCAGGTTGACCATCGCTCCTTCGTAGACCAGGTGCACCTGCGCCCCGAGCGCTTCGGCGTTCGCGACGCCGGCTTCGGTGAGCAGCGCGATGAACATCGCGCGCGCCCGCTGCTTGCCCGCGCGCAGCACGGCGCGTCCCGGATGGTCCTCCTCGCCCAGCTCGGCGAAGGCGTTGACGAACGCGCAGCCCCGGCGGCTGCCCGCCCACCACGCCTCCTCGGCGTCGAGCACCGCAACCACCCGCTCCGGTCCCGGCGTGGGAGCGCGGGTGCGGAACCACTCGTCGAGGAACCGTTCCCAGCGTTGCTCGCGGTCGCGCAGATAGGCGGCGACCAGCGCGTCCTTGGAGCCGAATCGGTCGTAGAGGGTCTTCTTGGTGGTGCCCGCCTCGTCGGCGATCAGGTCGACGCCGACCGCGCCGATGCCGCGCTCGTAGAACAGGGTCCCGGCGACCTCGAGGATCCTCCTGCCCGCAGGCGTGTCCGGATTCGGTGCTCGCACCATCGTCGCTCCTCCGTCGGCCGGGTCCGCAAAGTGGATACTGCGAGTATACCTACCGGTGTGGTTACTTCGTGATATGCGAGTTCTCTCCGCGCTCCTGCCCGTTGCCTTCGTCGTGTGCTGGAGCTCCGGCTTCGTCGGTGCCAGCCTCGCCGCGGAAACCGGAGCAGCCGCCAACACCACCTTGTTCTGGCGCTATGCGATGACCACGGCGTTGTTGCTGGTCATCGCGGTGGCGCGCGGTCGCCGCTACGGCCGGGCGTTCCTCGCCCGCGAGATCGTCCTCGGCGTGCTCGGCCAGGCCGTTTACCTCTCCGGAGTCTTCCACGGCGCCACGCTCGGCGTTCCCGCCGGCACCAGCGCGCTGATCGCCTCGTTGCAGCCGGTGGTCGTGGCCGTGATCACCAGCCGGATGGCGCGCGAACCGCTGGGCGCTCGCCGCGCGCTCGGGCTGCTGGCCGGTTTCGGCGGGGTCGCCATCGTGGTCGCCACCGACGTCGGTACCGGAGGCGGTCCGCTCGGCGTTCTGGTCGTCGTCGGGGGTATGGCCGGGCTCGCCCTGGCGACCCTGCTGGGTGATCGGCGTCCGCGCCCGTCAGGCTACGACCTGCTGGACTCGCTCACCGTGCAGTCCGGCGCCGCGCTGGCCGGTTTCGCGATCGTCGCCGTCGCCGGTGGCGAGGTAGCACCGCCGGCCGGGTCGGGGTTCTGGGTGACGCAGGTCCTGCTGGTCGTCGTGTCGTTCGTGGGCGGGTACGGGTCCTACCTGCTCGTGCTGGACCGCTCCGGCTCGTTGGCCGTCAGCGCGTTGCTGTTCCTGACCCCGTCCGTGGCCGCGGCCTGGAGCGCCGCCGCGCTCGATCAGCCGCTGCAGGTGACCGCAGTTCCCGGGTTCCTGCTGGCCCTGGCCGGCGTGATCGCGCTGCGGCCGAGGCCGGTTGCCCGCGGCGATCGCAGCTGCGCGCAACGCCGACCCGCCGCGAACACCGCGAGCTAGGTGCCTGCCGCTCGCGGAAGCCCCGACGGCTCTGCGCGACTGCCGGTTCGAACACGAGTGGCCAGGACGGTCCTGCCGTCCTGGCCACTCGCCTGTGGCGGGGTCTGTCTCGACCGGTCAGTCGTCGCTGGAGGTGTTGAGTCCCTTGGAGATGAGGTCCATGACGCTGGAGTCGGCG
>NZ_BAAARA010000004.1:0-582934 GCF_039531955.1 Saccharopolyspora halophila | reverse complement strand
CCAGACGCTTAAGTTCTTCAAAGAGCAGGAGGAAAACCCGTCCGCACCCCGCAGGCACAAAACCCACCGAAGCACTTTCCGAATTTCCCCGATTCGGGGCGCCCAGCCTAGCACTCGCAGTGAAAGTCCGGTTCGCAGCCCCGCGTCAGGCCCGGCCCGGTTTTTCCCGGCCCGCATCGCGCTGACCCGAAATAATCTACACGGCGCTCGCAGCGGGGGTCAAACCGGGGGTCCGGAAACCGGAGAAGGGTGCGAACCCGCAGGTCAGCACCCTTCCCGGAGATCCGTCCTGCGCTCAGCGCAGCACCTTGACACCCGTGGTGTGGCGCTTGCCACGGCGGACGACCAACCACTGGCCGTGCAGCAGATCGTCCTCGCTCGGAGCCCAGTCCTCATCGGCGATCTTGCCGTTGTTCACGTACGCACCGCCCTCGCTGATGGTCCGCCGCGCCGCTCCCTTGCCGTTGACCAGTCCGGTCTCCACCAGCAGGTCCACCGCTGTCGGTCCATCGGAAAGGCGCACCTCGGCCGTCGGAACCGCGGCCATGGCGGCATCCAGCGTGGCCGCGTCGAGCTCGGCCAGCTCACCACGCCCGAACAGCGCCTGGCTGGCCTCGATCACCTTGCGGGTCGCGTCGGCGCCGTGCACCAGGGTCGTGAGCTCTTCGGCGAGCCGTTTCTGCCCCGCGCGCAGCTGCGGGCGTTCCGCCGTGGTCCGCTCCAGCTCCTCGATCTCCTCGCGATCCAGGAAGGTGAACAACCGCAGGTACTTGGACACGTCGGCGTCGGCGGTGTTCACGAAGTACTGGTACCAGGCGTACGGCGTGGTCATCTCCGGGTCCAGCCACACGTTGCCGCCGCCCGTGGACTTGCCGAACTTGCGGCCCTCGGAGTCGGTGACCAGCGGCAGGGTCAGCGCGTGCGCGACGGCGCCCTCCTGCTTGCGGACCAGGTCGACGCCGGCCACGATGTTGCCCCACTGATCCGAGCCGCCGATCTGCAGCTTGGTGCCGTAGCGCCGGTTGAGCTCGACGTAGTCGTTGGCCTGCAGCAGCATGTAGCTGAACTCGGTGTAGGACATGCCGTCGGTTTCCAGCCGCCGCTTGACGGTCTCCCGCGAGAGCATCGTGTTGATCGAGAAGTGCTTGCCGATGTCCCGCAGGAAGCTCGTGACCGGCATCTCCGCGGTCCATCGCGCGTTGTTCTCCGCGATCGCACCGGTCGGCGAATCATCGAAGTCGACGAAGGTGGACAGCTGCTCGCGGATCTTCTCGGTCCACTGTTCGACGGTTTCCGCGTCGTGCAGGTTGCGCTCCCCGACGTCGCGCGGATCCCCGATCAGGCCGGTCGCGCCACCCGCGAGGACCACCGGGCGGTGACCGGCCCGCTGGAACCGCTGCAGCATCAGCATCGGGACCAGGTGACCGGCGTGCAGGCTCGGCGCCGTCGGGTCGAAACCGGCGTAGAGAGTGAGCGGACCGTTGTCCAGATCTCGCCGCAGGGCGTCGAGGTCGGTGGATTGCGCGATCAGTCCGCGCCAGGTCAGCTCGTCAAGGATGTGCTCACTCACGCGCTTCAGTTTCGCGCATGCCCGCAAGCGGATTTACGCCCGGGCCCGCGTCCGGCGACGCCCGCCACGCCGGTAGGAGCTGACGGATTCGGACCCGTCGACCCAGGAGCGCCAGGGCAGCTCCGTCGCGGTCGACACGCCGACGCGCGGACCGCTGCGGATGTCGTCCTCGGCGACCTGGGAGCCCGCGTAGAGGCGGATCGGCGAGTTCGGGTCGGTGAGGTCGATGCCGTTGTGCTCCCGGGTGATGCCCAGGACCCCGGCCAGCCGGGCGGGCCCGCTGGCCAGCTGGGCCTCCTTGCGCGCGGCGGGCCGCCGGGCGCGGGCGATCTCGGCGCCCTCGACGACCTCCCCGGCGCGCAGCAGCACCGCACCGGGGACGCCGTCCTGCAGGCAGACCACGTTGATGCAGAAGTGCATCCCGTAGACGAAGTAGACGTAGAGGTGACCGGCCGGGCCGAACATGACCGCGTTGCGCTCGGTGCGGCCCCGGTAGCAGTGCGAGGCCGGATCGTCCGTGCCCCGGTATGCCTCGACCTCGACCAGGCGGACGGCCACCGGACCGTCCGCACCATCGGCGCGCAGCTCGCAGCCGAGCAGGCTCCGGGCGACCCACAGCGGGTCCCGGGCGAGTTCATCACGCGTCAACTGACTCACGTCGGAAACCCTACCGGCCACCACCCGGCCGTGATCACTTCGACAGCCAGGCGCGATATTCCTGCACCGTTTCGCTCACCCGTTCGCGCTGCTCGGTGACCCGAACAGGCGCCGTACCCCCGTGCGCGTCACGGGACGCGATCGAACCGGCCACCGTGAGCACCTCGCGGACCTGCGGGGTCAGCGCCGGGTTGACGCCGGCCAGCTCCTCGTCGGTGAGCTCCTCGAGGCCGACCCCGCGCGACTCGGCGATGCGCACGCACTCCCCCGAGGCCTCGTGCGCGACGCGGAACGGCACGCCCTGCCGCACCAGCCATTCGGCGATGTCGGTGGCGAGCGTGAAACCGGCCGGGGCGAGCTCGGCCATCCGGTCGGTGTGGAAGGTCAGGGTGCCGAGCATCCCCGCCATCGCCGGAAGCAGGAGGTCGAGGTGCTCGACGGAGTCGACGACCGGTTCCTTGTCCTCCTGCAGGTCCCGGTTGTAGGCCAGCGGCTGGGCCTTGAGCGTGGCCAGCAGACCGCTGAGGTTGCCGAGCAGCCGTCCCGATTTGCCGCGGGCCAGCTCGGCGACGTCCGGGTTCTTCTTCTGCGGCATGATCGAGCTGCCGGTGGCCCAGGCGTCGTCGAGCGTGACGTAGCCGAACTCGGCGGTGTTCCAGATGATCACCTCTTCGGCGATCCGGGAGAGGTTGACCCCGAGCATGGCCAGGCAGAACGCGCCCTCGGCCGCGAAGTCCCGGGACGCGGTGCCGTCGATGGAGTTGTCGGTGGCGCCGTCGAAGCCGAGCTCGGCGGCGACGGCCTGCGGGTCCAGGCCCAGCGAGGAGCCGGCCAGTGCACCGGCGCCGTAGGGCGAGTATGCGGTGCGCGCGTCCCAGTCGCGGATTCGGTCGACGTCGCGCAGCAGCGCCTGGCAGTGCGCGAGCAGGTGGTGCGCGAGCAGCACCGGCTGGGCGTGCTGCAGGTGGGTGCGCCCCGGCAGCACCGCGTCCGGGTAGGTCGCGGCCTGCTCGGTGAGGGCTTCGACGACGTCGAGGACACCTGCGGCGATGCGGCGGTTGGCATCGCGCAACCACATCCGGAACAGGGTCGCGACCTGGTCGTTGCGGGAACGCCCGGCTCGCAGCTTGCCGCCGAGCTCGGGGCCGACCCGCTCGAGAAGTCCGCGCTCGAGCGCGGTGTGCACGTCCTCGTCCTCCAGCACCGGGGTGAACGCGCCGGATTCGACGTCGGCGGCCAGCTCGTCGAGCCCGGCGTGCATGCGCTCGAGCTCGTCGGCGGTGAGCAGGCCCGCGCTGTGCAGCACGCGGGCGTGCGCGCGAGATCCCGCGATGTCGTAGGGCGCCAGGCGCCAGTCGAAGTGGGTCGACAGGCTCAGCTTCGCCATCGCCTCGGCCGGGCCGGAGGCGAACCGGCCACCCCACAGCTTCGTGGGCTCACTAGCTTGCTCGGTCACGGTGCTTCCTCAAGTCGTCGGTTGGTGCGTCGGCCACGCGGTCCTTCCCGGACCGCGGCCGGTTCAGGTCAAGCGGGACTGGGCTTCTTCGCGGATGGCCCCGCTCTCGGGATCGTCCTCGGCCGCTTCGCGCCCGCCCTCGGCCATGGCGGTGAAGCGGTCGGCGAGTTCCAGGCCGGTCAGCGGCTCGCGGGCGACGATCATGACCGTGTCGTCGCCCGCGATGGAGCCGACCACCTCGGACATGGAGGCGCGGTCGATGGCGCTGGCCAGGAACTGCGCGGCGCCGGGCGGGGTGCGCAGCACGGTGAGGTTGCCCGAGCCGTCCGCACCCGCGAGGAGCTCTCCGAGCAGGCGGCTCAGCCGGGAGGTGCCGCCCTGGACGCCGCGCACCGGGCTGCCGTCCTCCGGGATCACGTAGACCGCTGCCCCGCCGTCGGGTCCGCGCAGCTTGACCGCGCCGAGCTCGTCGAGATCGCGGGACAGCGTGGCCTGGGTGACCTCGATTCCGTCATCGGCGAGCAGCTTGGCCAGCTCGGTCTGGCTGCGGATGTCCATCGCGGACACGAGCTCGACGATGCGCGCCTGGCGGGCGACCCTGGTCGTGCTCATGCCCGTCGCACCAGCCAGGTCAGCAGCGCCTTCTGGGCGTGCAGCCGGTTCTCGGCCTCGTCGAACACCGCGCTGGCCGGGCCGTCGAGCACCTCGTCGGTGATCTCCATGCCGCGGTGCGCGGGCAGGCAGTGCAGCACGCTGGTGTCCGGTTTGCCGGTGGCGGCCAGCAGCTCGGGGTTGATCTGGAACGGGCGGAACGGGCTGACCCGGTCCTTGCCGTCGTTCTCCTGCCCCATCGAGGTCCAGGAGTCGGTGACCAGCACGTCGGCTCCGTCCACCGCGCCGTTGGGCGTGTTGTGCAGCTCGATCGAACCACCGGTCTCGGCTGCGCGCTTGCGCGCGGCTTCGAGCACCCACTCCACCGGGCGGAAGCCCTCGGGCGCGCCGATGCGCACGTGCATTCCCGCCGTGGCGCCTCCCACCAGCAGCGAGTGCGCCATGTTGTTGGCGCCGTCGCCGAGGTAGCTCAGGGTCAGCCCGGCCAGCGCGCCGTGCCGTTCCCGGATGGTCTGCAGGTCGGCCAGCACCTGGCAGGGGTGGAACTCGTCGGTGAGGGCATTGATCACCGGACCGCGCGAGACCGAGGCCATCGCGTCGATGCGCGCTTGGGCGAAGGTCCGCCACACCACGGCGTCCGCGTAGCGGGACAGCACTCGGGAGGTGTCCTCGATGGTCTCCTCGCGGCCGAGCTGCATCATCCGCCCGTCCACCACGATCGGCTGACCGCCGAGCTGGTGGATGCCGACCTCGAAGGACAGCCGGGTGCGGGTGGAGTTCTTCTCGAAGATGACCGCGACGGACTTGCCCGTCAGCTCCGTGCAACCGAGCTTGTCGGCCTTGAGCCGGTCGGCGAGGTCGAGGACCTCGGTCTGTTCCGCGGGGGTGAGGTCGTCGTCGCGGAGGAAGTGCCGGGGCATGTTCAGCTCTCCTTGGTGGCGTCGAGCGATGCGGGCAGGTCGGCGAGCAGTCGCCGCACCTGCTCGGCGCGCACGATCAGCGGGGGGCACAGCCGGATGGTGTCCGGCTTGATCGGATTGATGAGGTGGCCGCGTTCCTGCGCGGCGACGGCGGCCTTCGCCGAAACCGGCTCGGTGAGCTCGACGGCCACCAGCAGCCCGGCACCGCGCACCTCGCGGACGAGCGGGTGCTCGAGGGCTTCGACACCGGAGCGCAGCTCCTCGCCGATCTCGTCGACGTGCTCGAGCAGTCCTTCCGAGGCGATCGTGTCCAGCACGGCCAACGCCGCCGCGCACACCACGGGGTTGCCGCCGAAGGTGGTGCCGTGCTGGCCGGGGTGCAGCAGGTCGCCCGCCGCGCCGACGCCGATGCAGGCACCGATGGGCAGGCCGCCGCCGAGGCCCTTGGCCAGGGTGATCACGTCCGGGGTGACGCCTTCGCGGTGGAAGGCGAACCAGCTACCGGTGCGGCCGACGCCGGTCTGCACCTCGTCGAGCACCAGCAGCGCCCCGTTGCGGGTGGCGATCTCGCGAGCGGCCCGCAGGTAGCCCTCGGGCGGGACGACGACGCCGTTCTCGCCCTGGATCGGCTCCAGGAAGATCGCGGCGGTGTCGGAGTCCACTTCGGACTCCAGCGCGGCGATGTCGCCGTAGGGCAGGTGCACGACGCCCGCAGGCATCGGCGCGAACGGCTCCTGCTTGGCGGGCTGGCCGGTCAGCGCGAGCGAGCCCATCGTCCGGCCGTGGAAACCGCCCTCGGTGGCCACGATCTTGCTGCGCCCGGTCAGCCGCGCGATCTTGAACGCAGCCTCGTTGGCCTCGGCACCAGAGTTGCAGAACAGCACCCGGCCCGAGACGCCGGCCAGTTCCAGCAACCGCTCGGCCAGGGTGAGACCGAGGTCGTGCGCGTAGAGGTTGGAGACGTGGCCGAGCTTGCCGACCTGCTCGGAGACCGCCCGCACGATGGCCGGGTGGGCGTGCCCGAGCGCGTTGACCGCGATCCCGCTGACGAAGTCCAGGTAGGTCTTGCCGTCGGCGTCGGTCAGTTCGACCCCGGAACCGCTGACGAAGTCCAGCTTCGGCGTCCCGTAGTTGTCCATCATGGACGCCTGCCAGCGCTGGGCGCCCGCGAGATTGCTCGTCATCACTGATCCTCCGAGTCGGTTCCCGCCGGGAAGACCATGGTTCCCACACCGGCCTTGGTGAACACTTCCAGCAGCACCGAGTGCGCCAGGCGCCCGTCGATGACGTGGGCGCGGGGCACGCCGCCGCGCACCGCGCGCAGGCACGCCTCCATCTTCGGGACCATGCCCGAGGCCAGCTTCGGCAGGAGTTTCGTGAGCTCGTCGGCGTCGAGACGGCTCACCAGCGAGGAGCGGTCCGGCCAGTCGGTGTAGAGGCCCTCCACATCGGTGAGCACCACGAGCTTCTCCGCGCCGAGCGCCTCGGCCAGCGCTCCGGCGGCGGTGTCGGCGTTGACGTTGTGCACGACGCCGTCCTCGTCGGGTGCCACGGTGGAGACCACCGGGATCCGCCCGGCGTTGATCAGGTCCAGCACTGCTTCCGGGTTGACGTCCACGACGTCGCCGACCAGCCCCACGTCGACCGCTTCCCCGTCGACGGTGGCGGTGCGGCGCGCGGCGGTGAACAGCCCCGCGTCCTCACCGGACATGCCCACGGCGTAGGGCCCGTTCTGGTTGACCAGACCGACCAGCTCGCGGCCGACCTGACCGACCAGCACCATGCGCACCACGTCCATCGTCTCCGGGGTGGTCACCCGCAGGCCGCCCCGGAACTCGCCCTGCATGCCGAGCCGATCGAGCATGGAGGTGATCTGCGGTCCCCCTCCGTGCACCACGACGGGCCGCAAGCCCGCCAGGCGCAGGAAAACCATGTCCTCGGCGAAGGCCCGCTTGAGCTCGTCGTCGATCATGGCGTTGCCGCCGTACTTGATGACCACGGTGGCGCCGTTGAAGCGCTGCAGCCACGGGAGTGCCTCGACCAGGACGCTGGCCTTCGCCGCGGCGGTGGCCAGCCGGTCATCGATTTCGTTGCTCATGAGGAATAGGCGCTGTTCTCTTCGACGTAGCCGTGGGACAGATCGGTGCTCAGGATCGTGGCGGTGTGCTCGCCCAGGCCCAGATCGATGAGGATCTCGATGTGCCGCCCGGACAGGTCCGCCTCGGCGCGATCGGCCGCGGTGGCGCCGTCGGCGTAGAGCGTGACCCCGTTGGTGGCGATGGCGACCTTGTCCACGTCGATCTCGGCCTGCGCGCGGCCCAGGGCCATCGCGATGCGCCCCCAGTTCGGGTCGGAACCGAACATCGCGGTCTTGACCAGGTTGTCCTCGGCCACGACGCGCCCGATGGTCACCGCGTCGGCTTCGCTGACGGCTCCGCGCACGGTGATGTCGATGGTCTTGGTGGCGCCTTCGGAGTCGTCCTGCAGCTGGCGCACCAGATCCTGGCAGGTCTCGGTGAGCACCCGGGTGAACTCGGCCTTGTCGACCTGCGTGCCGGAGGCCCCGGAGGCCAGCACCAGCACGGTGTCGTTGGTGGAGGTCCCGCCGTCGACGTCGAGCCGGTCGAAGGTGACCGCGGTGGCCGAGCGCAGCGCGTCGTCGAGATCGTCACCGCTGATGGCGGCATCGGTGGTCAGCACGCTGAGCATGGTGGCCATGTTCGGCGCGAGCATGCCCGCGCCCTTGGCGAATCCGCCGACCGACCAGCCGTCGTCGTGAGCGTGGTGCGCCTGCTTGGCCATGCTGTCGGTGGTCAGCACCGCGCTCGCGGCGTCGAGGCCGGCCTGCCCGCCCGCGTCGAGCGCGCCCGCGGCGGTGTCCACTCCGGGAAGCAGCGCGTCCATCGGCAGCCGCTCCCCGATCAGACCCGTGGAGCACACCGCGATCTCGATGGCTCCCACGCCGAGCACGTCGGCGACCTTCTCGGCGGTGGCGTGGGTGTCCTGGAACCCGCCCGGACCGGTGCAGGCGTTGGCGCAACCGGAGTTGAGCACCACCGCGCGCAACTTGCGCTCCTGCAGCACCTGCTGGGACCACAGCACCGGTGCGGCCTTGACCTTGTTGGTGGTGAACACCCCGGCAGCGGCCTGCTGCGGGCCGTCGTTGACCACCAGCGCGAGGTCCTTGTTCCCCGCGTCCTTGATCCCGGCGGCGATACCGGCCGCCCGAAAACCGGCAGGACCGGTCACGCTCATCGCTTCTCCCTGGTTCGCACTGCTCGGGGTGGTGGTCACGGCGCGAGGCCCGCGGTGGGCAGGCCGGTCGTCTCGGGTAGGCCGAGGGCCAGGTTCATGCATTGCACGGCACCACCCGCGGTGCCCTTGGTCAGGTTGTCCTCGGCGCCGACCACGACCAGCCGATCCGCGTCCGGGTCGACGGCGACCTGCAGGTGGACCGTGTTGGCGCCGAGCGTGGCCGAGGTCTGCGGCCACGCGCCCTCGGGCAGCAGGTACACGAAGGGCTCGTCGCCGTAGGCGTCGAGGTAGGCCTTCCGCGCGGCGGCGTTGTCGGTGCCCGCCCGCAGCGGCGCCGAGCAGGTGGCCAGGATGCCGCGAGCCATCGGCGCCAGCACCGGGGTGAAGTTGACCTTCACGCGCCCACCCGCGGCGGCGCTGAGATTCTGGATGATCTCCGGGGTGTGCCGGTGCGCGCCGCCCACGCCGTAGACGCTCGCCGAGCCCATGACCTCGGCCGACAGCAGATGCGGTTTGAGCGCGCGGCCCGCGCCCGAGGTGCCGGTGACGGCGGTGACCACGGCCTCCGGCTCGACCAGGCCGGCGGCCACGGCAGGAACCAGCGCCAGCGACGACACGGTCGGGAAGCAGCCCGCCACCGCGATCCGGGTGGCACCGCGCAGCCGGTCCCGGGCGCCGGGCAGTTCGGGCACTCCGTAGGGCCAGGTGCCGGGGTGGTCGCCGCCGTACCAGCGCTCCCAGTCGGCGGCGTCGTCCAGCCGGTGGTCCGCGCCGCAGTCGACGACCACGATGCCCTCGCCGAGTTCGGCGGCGAGGGCCGCGGAGTGACCGTGCGGCAGGGCCAGGAACACGACGTCGTGACCGCGCAGTTCCTCGGCGCTGGTCTCGGCGAGCTCGCGCTCGGCCAGCGGCAGCAGGTTCGGGTGATGCTGCCCGAGCTTGCTGCCCGCGTTGCCGCCTGCGGTCAGCGCACCGATCTCCACCTCCGGGTGCGCCAGGAGCAGGCGGAGCAGCTCCCCGCCCGCGTATCCACTGGCGCCAGCCACAGCCACATGAACCGTCATGCGGATAAGTATGCACTACGGTGCAAAATCAATCAAACGACCATCGATGCGCACCCCCAGTGTTCCACTCCCCCGACCGGCGCGAACTGTGATGTCTCTGGTCGTGAGCTGCAGCGGAGCCCGGCGTCGGCATCCGGCGGCTTCGCAGCGGTGCGCGAGATCGCCGGTCCGGCACCGGCGCGCTGCGGCTCCTGCGAACGAGCGACAAGCGCCTGGAACGGGGTCGCGCTTACCGCTCGCCGGAAAGCCCTGAGCGAGCTGCGAACGCGGGCGAGGTGCCTCGAGTTGCCCTCCGACGCCCAACCATCGGAAAGGGCCACGAGCAGCGTCCTTCGTCCTCGACGAGGCGCTCGGGTTCCTGTTCCCGGCGGCGTTGCGGACCGCGGTCAAGCTCGGCACCGCCGAGAATCCCCGCGCCTGCGAGTTGTTCAACGGCGAGCTGTTCAACGCGGGCGTGGCCGCCTTCGCCCCGGGAGCCGACGAGCTGTTCGGGAGCGAGTACGACTTCCCGGCGGCCGGTGTCGCGGTCGACGTCGGCGGCGGCATCGGAGGCGTGCTGCTGGAAGCGCTGCGGCAGCACCCGGGGCTTCGCGGGGTGCTGTTCGACCAGCCCGCGGTGCAGGAGGAGCACGTGCTCGACGAGCTCGGCGAACCGGGCAGGTGGGAGCTGGCGACCGGCGACTTCTTCGAGATGATTCCCCGAGGTGGCGATGTCCACGCGCTCCGCTACGGCACGCACGACTGGAACGACCAGCAGTGCGTGCGGATCCTGCGCAACTGCCGCGAGGCGGCGGCCGGCGGCGGCCGGATTCTCGTGGTGGACACGGTTCTCCCGGCCGGCAACGTCACGCGCATGGCGGTGGACGTGCTGATGATGCTCGGGCTGCCGGGCCGCGAGCGCACCGAACCCGGGATCGAGCGGCTGTTCACCGAGGCAGGTCTCCGTTCGACCCGGATCATCCCGATCGGTCCGACGCTGTCCGTCCTCGCAGGGATCATCTTCTTCGAACGAGTGAATTCGAGTGTGATGACCGTCTTATCGCGCCGAGGTTGACCGGTCGCCGCGCCGATTCCGGCCGTCGCAGCTGGAACTCCGTCATCGCTTTGATGTGCGGTAACTCGGCCGACACGAAGGTTTCACAGCGTTGGGGAAAGGTCACAGGTTGTCCACCCCCCTGGTGACTTCGCGGCACCAAACCGGCATCATCGGATCGATGACGATGATCCCGCCGCACCCGAATCCGGGGGCCCGCCACGCAGCGGCGCCGATCACCACGTCCGGCTGGGTGGGGCGGAGAATCCGGTTACGCGCGATCGACCCCGCGGACCGCCGCACCCTGGTCCGCTTCGACCGCTCGTCGACCCGCGGATTGGCCCAAGCCGAGGGATACCGGCACTGGGCCGCGCACCGCGCCCAGCACCCCGACGCGGTCGACGACTTCCAACTGGCCATCGAAACCCGCCGCGATCAGCAGCTGGTCGGGTCGATGTGCACCAGCCAGGCCGACGAGCCGGGGGTTTTCGGCTACGGCGTCGGCATCGGCCCGCAATTCCGCAGGTGCGGCTACGCCGACGACGCGATCGTCACGCTGCTGGCCCTGATGTTCACCCAGCGCGGCTACCGCAAGTGCCAGGTCGGCATCTACGCGGACAACCAGCCGTCCCTGACGCTGCACGACAAGCTCGGCTTCCAGGTGGAAGACCGGTCCGTCGAACCGGATTCGCTCTCCGACGGCGTGCACGAGCTGATCCTGATGGGGCTGACCGCGCAGGACTTCACCACCCGGCACCTGCCGCGCCGGGACTGAGGAGAGCTTTCAGCTCGGGGGTTGCGTGGCGGTGCCGGGAGCGGAACCTCGGACGCCACCGGTCTCCGGGAGTCGCGACTCGAGCAGCGACCTGCGCGGCGCTACGGCTGTGCTGGCCCGACGACGTCCGAGAACCCGCCGCGGTGCCGACTGACTCCCGCCCCGCATGCGGATCCGCCGCATACGAGATCCCCTAACCTCCGCCCGCTCTCGAATGCGAAACGGCCCCGCCCGGAGCAGCCAGAGGTTGCTCCGAGCGGGGCCGTCGCACATCGCGATCACGCGCGCAGGGTCGCTCCGAGGCGATCGGCGGCGGCCTGCACGGCCGCGTCCCGGGCCTCGGTGGCCTCCTCCTGCTTGAGGGTGCGATCCGGGGCGCGGAACCGGAGCGCCAGCGCCACCGACTTCTTGCCCTCCCCGAGCTGCTCGCCGGCGTAGACGTCGAACAGCCGGACGTCCTCCAGCAGTTCACCGCCTCCCGCGCGGATCACCTCGACCAGCTCGGACGCGGGCACCGACTGGTCCACGACCAGCGCCACGTCCATCAGCACCGGCGGGTACGCCGAGATGTCCGGAGCGGTGCGGCGCTCGGTCAGCGGCAGCGCGTCGAGATCGAGCTCCATCGCGCAGGTGCGCTTGGGCAGGCCCAGCGCCTCCACGACCTTCGGGTGCAGCTCACCGGCGTAACCGACGACCGTCTCGCCGACCTTGAGCTCGGCACAGCGCCCCGGGTGCCACGGCGCGTGCTCGGCGGCGCTGACGGTCAGCTCGACGTCGGCCGCGTAGGCCACCACTCGCGCGGCCTGAACGGCGTCCGCCCAGTTGGCGGCGCGGCCCTTGCCCCACCAGCCCGCTTGCTCTCGCTGCCCGGTCAGCACCGCGCCCACGTGCGTGGGCTGCTCGGGCAGCGCGGCCCGCAACGCGGCCAGCTGCTCGTCGCCGGGACGACCGTCCACGCCGACCTCGGGCACCGCGGGCAGTTCCTCGCCCGGCAGCACGACCTGCCCGATGTGGAACAGCGACAGGTCCCGCTGGCCGCGGGAAACGTTGCGCTGCAAGGTGTCCAGCAGACCGGTCAGCAACGTGGTGGTCAGCCGCGACTTGTCGGCCTCCAGCCCGTTGAGCACCGACATGGTGCGACGGCGCGGATCGTCCTCGGCCAGGCCGAAGGCGTCCAGCGTCTCGTCACCGGTGAACGGGAAGGGCAGCACCTCGACGAACCCGGCACCGGCCATGGCCCGGGAGACATCGCGCTTGCGGCGCTGGGCGCCGGTCAGTCCCCGGCCGGGCGGCGCTGCGGGCAGCACCGACGGGATCGTGTGGTAGCCCTCCAGCCGCAGCACCTCCTCGACCAGGTCGAACGGCTGCGTGAGGTCCGGGCGCCAGGACGGCGGGGTGGCGGTGATCTGCCCGACGCCGTCGTCCGAGGTGCTCAGGTCGATCTTGCAGCCGACCTGGTTGAGCCGCCGCGCGGTCACGCCGCGTTCGTAGGCGACGCCCGCGACCCGGTCCGGCAGCGCCAGCGGCATGGTCACCGGTGCCGGGCTCGTCGGCTCGCCGACGTCGGTGCGTCCCGGGGCGATGGTGCCCTCGCCGTAGCGGACCAGCAGCTGGGCGGCCAGCTCCACGGCGACCGGGGCCACCGCCGGGTCCACGGAGCGCTCGAAGCGCTTGCCCGCCTCGCTGGGCAGCTTGTGCCGCCGGATCGCACGGGCGATGCTCGCCGGGTCCCAGTTCGCGCCCTCGAGGAGCACGTCGTGGGTGCCGTCGCCGATCTCGGTGTTCGCACCACCCATCACGCCAGCCAGCGAGACCGCGCCGGTCTCGTCCGCGATCACGACGTCGTCGGCGTCGAGCGCGCGGACCTGGCCGTCCAGCGTGGTCAGCTTCTCGCCGGTCTCGGCGCGGCGGACCACCAGGTCACCGGTCACCTTGGTGGCGTCGAAGGCGTGCAGCGGCTGCCCCAGCTCGAGCATCACGTAGTTGGTGATGTCCACGGCCAGCGAGATCGACCGGATACCGGCCAGCGCCAGCCTGCGACGCATCCACCACGGGCTCGGAGCCGTCGGGTCCACACCGGTGACCCGGCGCACCACGAAGCGCGAGGCCGCCGTCTCGTCCGCCAGCGTGACGCCCCAGGACGGGCGCTCCTGCTCCGGCACCGGGCGCGCGCCCGGGTCGCCGAAGGGCACCTCCAGCGCGTTGGACAGCTCGCGGGCGAGGCCGCGCACCGAGAAGCAGTAGCCGCGGTCGGGAGTGATGGCCAGCTCGATGATCGAGTCGTCCAGGCCGACCAGCTCGACGGCGTCCGCGCCGGGGTCGGCCGAACCGGGCGGCAGCACCAGGATGCCGTCGTGATCCTCGCCCAGGCCGAGCTCCTTGGCCGAGCAGATCATGCCCTCGCTCGTCCTGCCGTAGGTCTTGCGCGCGGTGATCTCGAACTCACCGGGCAGCACCGCACCGGGCAGCGCGACGACGACCAGCTCGCCCTCGGAGAAGTTGCGCGCACCGCAGATGATGCTCTGCAACTTCGGTTCGTCGTCCTCGGTCTTGCCCACCTCGACCTGGCAGTACCGGATCGGCTTCTTGAATTCGGTGAGCTCTTCGATCTCGACGACTCGACCGGCCACGAGCGGGCCGCGCACCTGGGTCAGGTGCTCGACCTCCTCGACCTCCAACCCGACCCGGACGAACGCCTCAGCCAGCGTCTCCGCGGTCGTCTCCTCGGGCAGCTCAAGGTGCTCGGCCAGCCAGGAAACCGGAATCCGCACTTGGTCAGGCCCTTCTCTCGTTCAGGTGGGTGGTTTGGACGGGCATCAGATGCCGAACGGCAGGGTGAAGCGGATGTCGCCCTCGACCATGTCGCGCATGTCCGGGATGCCGTTGCGGAACATCAGGGTGCGTTCCAGGCCCATGCCGAAGGCGAAGCCGGTGTAGACGTCCGGGTCGATACCGCTGGCGCGCAGCACGTTCGGGTTGACCATGCCGCAGCCGCCCCATTCGACCCAGCCGGCGCCGCCCTTCTTCTCCGGGAACCAGATGTCCATCTCGGCCGACGGCTCGGTGAACGGGAAGTACGAGGGCCGCAGCCGGGTCCCCGAGTCGGGGCCGAACATCGAACGCGCGAAGGCGTCCAGCGTGCCCTTCAGGTGCGCCATGGTCAGGCCCTTGTCCACGGCCAGACCCTCGACCTGCGAGAACACCGGGGTGTGGGTGGAATCGAGCTCGTCGGTGCGGTAGGTCCGGCCCGGGCAGACCACGTAGACCGGAAGCTCCCGCTCCAGCAGCGCGCGGATCTGCGACGGCGAGGTGTGCGTGCGCAGCACCAGGCCGGAGTCCTCCGGCGCCACGTAGAAGGTGTCCTGCATGGTGCGCGCCGGGTGGTCCTTGCCGAAGTTCAGCGCGTCGAAGTTGAACCACTCGGCCTCGAGCTCCGGGCCTTCGGCCACCTCCCAGCCCATGGCCACGAAGGTGTCCTCGATCTGCTCGGCGAGCTGGGTGAGCGGGTGCCGGGCACCGGCCGCGACGCGATCCCAGGGCAGGGTCACGTCGACGGTCTCCTCGCGCAGCACCTTCTCGTCGCGCTCCGCCTGCAGCGCGGCGCGGCGCTCGTCGAAGGCGTTCTGGATTGCCTCGCGCGCCTGGTTGACCCGCTTGCCCGCGTCGGAACGCGCCTTCGGCGGCAGCGCGCCGATCTCGCGCCGCGCGGTCAGCAGCGGCGATTTGTCACCGAGGTGAGCGGGCTTGACCGCGGCGAGCTCGTCCAGGTCGGCGGCTTCCGCGAAGGCCTTGGTCGCGTCGGCGACCGCTTGGTCGAGCGTCTCCGGCGACAGCGCGGCGACCTCTTTCGGGTCGTACGAGTCGTTGGCTCCAGACATCGTTAGTGCGTGACTCCCGTTGGTCCCGCAGGCAGCACCGCCCCGGCTGACCGGGCCGGCGAACCTGCTTGCGTTGCGTCCGGCTTGGATTGCATACGACTGCCGCCTGCGCCCCCGCGTCGCGCGGAGGCATCCGACTCAGAGCCGCGAGCTTGACCTTCGATTCTAAGCGACGGTCTCCAGCGCATTACGCGGAGATCTCCCGCTCGCGTCAGCGGCGCTGGGCGCGAGCTGAGGCGTAGAGGCACACGGCCGCGGCGGTGGCCAGGTTGAGGCTCTCCGCGCGCCCGTGCAGCGGCACCCGCAAGGTGGTGTCCAGCTGGGCCGTGACCTCCTCGGACAGGCCGTGCGCTTCGCTACCGAACACCCACGCGGTGGGTTCGGCCAGTTCACCGGACGCATCGGCGGTGTCGAGGTCGCCGGTGGCGTGACCATCGGCACCGACCAGGCGCAGCCCGGCCTCCCGGCAAGCGGCGAGCACGGCCGCGACATCGCGGTTCCTGGCGACCGGCAGGTGGAACAGGCTGCCGGTGGAAGCGCGCACCGCCTTGCCGTTGTAGGCGTCGACGGCGTCCCCGGCGAACAGCACCGCACCGGCTCCGGCGGCGTCGGACACGCGCACCACTGTCCCCGCGTTGCCCGGGTCGGCGATGCCGACCAGCACCGCGACCAGGCGCGGGCGCTGGGCGAGCGCGGTCGCCAGGTCCGTGCCGGGCTGGTCGCAGACCGCGACCAGGCCCTGCGGGGTGACGGTCTCGGACAGCGACGCGGCCGCCCGCTCGGTCACCTCGTGCACGGGGACGCCGGCCGCGCGGGCGCGATCGGCGAACTCGGCGTGCCGAGGTGCGTCGGTGACGAACACGTCGCGCACGCGCAGCTCGTCCGCCTCGTGCGCGGAGAGCGCCTCACCCACTGCCTGAGCGCCCTCGGCGAGGAACGCTCCGGCCTTGTCCCGGCCGGCGCGGCGGGTGAGCTTACGAGCGACCGCGACCCGGGAGGACCGCTCGGTGAGCGGGTTCCCGGGTCGCGGATCGGAGGTGTGCTCGACGCTCAGGCCGCACTCTCCGGCAGGTTCTTGCGCGCGACCTCGACCAGGCCCTCGAAGGCCTGCGGGTCGTTGACGGCGAGCTCCGCCAGGATCTTGCGGTCCACCTCGACCTCGGCGGCCTTGAGGCCCTGCACGAACCGGTTGTAGCTCATGCCGTGCTGCCGGGTCGCCGCGTTGATGCGGGTGATCCACAGCTTGCGGAACTCACCCTTGCGGGCGCGGCGGTCCCGGTAGGAGTAGGTGAAGGAGTGGAGCATCTGCTCCTTGGCCTTGCGGTACAGCCGGGAACGCTGACCGCGGTAGCCGCGGGTCGACTCGAGAATCGTGCGGCGCTTCTTCTGGGCGTTGACTGCCCGCTTGACGCGTGCCACGGGGTCCGTCCTGTTATCTCATCGGGGGCGGGTGCCCGCCCGTGCGGGTGGTTGGGTTCTCACGACTCGCGCTGTCCCGTCCGGGAAGCAGCGGCGTCGTCAGCGACCCAGCAGCTTGTTGACGCGCGGAGCGTCGTTCTTGGACACCTGCTCGGTGCCCTCGAGGCGACGGGTGACACGGCTGGACTTCTTCTCCAGGATGTGCCGGCGTCCCGCCTGCTCGCGCCGCAGCTTGCCCTTGCCGGTCACCTTGAAGCGCTTCGCAGTGCCCTTGTGGGTCTTGTTCTTCGGCATGCTCTCGTCCTCGTTTCGTACTGAGGCCGGGTGGGCGCGGAGTCGCGTCCAGCCCGGCGTCACATCACGAGCCCTGACGAATTCGTCTTACGCGTTCGCCTTGGGCTTGGTCTTGTTCGTCTTGTGCGGCGCAAGAACCATGATCATGTTGCGACCGTCCTGCTTCGGGTTCGACTCGATGAACCCGAGGTCGGCAACGTCATCGGCCAGTCGCTGCAGCAGGCGGAAGCCCAACTCGGGACGCGATTGCTCGCGACCGCGGAACATGATCGTCACCTTGACCTTGTGACCCTGACCGAGGAAGCGGGACACGTGGCCCTTCTTCGTCTCGTAGTCGTGCGGGTCGATCTTCGGACGGAGCTTCTGCTCCTTGATGACGGTCTGCTGCTGATTGCGGCGCGATTCGCGAGCCTTTTGCGCGCTCTCGTACTTGAACTTGCCGTAGTCCATGAGCTTGCAGACCGGCGGGCGCGCCTGCGGGGCGACCTCGACAAGGTCCAGATCCGCTTCCTGTGCCAGCCGGAGCGCGTCCTCGATGCGGACGATTCCGACCTGCTCACCGTTGGGTCCGACCAGTCGGACCTCCGGTACCCGGATGCGGTCATTGATGCGCGTCTCGGAGCTGATGGGGCCTCCTCGGTTCGATGGCTGTTGTAACTGCACCGCGGCGTGTAGAGCTCACCCCGGAATGCAAAAGTCCCGCTGGCTCCGCTCGACGCGGACCCGCGGGACCCTGACTCCAAACCGATCGAACCGGCGTCCAAGACACCGTTCGCACCACCGACAACCGCATGGACGTCGGTAGGACCGGAACCCGGAGACCTCTACGGCCTCGCGGGTGGGAGCGGGGCTCCACTTTGCCGCCCCCGGCTGAGCAGGGGCTGGTCGTGCGTGTCAGGGTAGCAGGCGTGACCGAACCGCAGCCAACCACTCCCCCCGACACCGCGACCTCCACCGATTCGATCGGCGAGCATGCGCACGACGCGGGCGACGATTCTAACGTCCGCGCGCTTCCCGATGTTCCCAGCGTCGAGGTGATCAGCCGGGCCGCGGTGATGCTGATGTCCGCCGCCGCCGAGAAGCTCGGCCTCTCCGACGAGGACCCGGACAACGCGCCCACGCGCGACCTGGACGAGGCCCGCCGCCTGATCACGGCGCTGGCCGGCCTGGTGACCTCCTCGGTCGAGTACCTCGGACCGCACGCCGGTCCGATCCGCGACGGTCTGCAGTCCCTGCAGCGGGCCTTCCGCGAAGCATCCGCCCACCCGGACGCTCCCGGCCAGGGGCCGGGCGAGAAGTACACCGGCCCGGTTTACTGACCGAACCCGGAACCCGCGCGAAAGAGAGGCGCCCGCGACCTTCCCGGCCGCGGGCGCCTCTTCGCGTTCGAGGGACCGCCGCGCGATCCGCGCGAACGGCTCAGTCCCGGCGCCCCAGCTCCGCCGAGATCGCGTTCGCCGTCGCCCGGAGGTCGTCGAGCCAGGTGAACAGCTCGGAGAGCGGGAGGATGACCTTCGGCACCGACATGGACACGGCCGCCACCACCTCGCCGCGGTGGTTGCGGATCGGCGCGGCCACGCAGTGCGTGAAGTCCTCGTGCTCGTTGCGGTCGACGGCGTAGCCCTGGTTGTGCACCCGATCGAGCTCGACGCGGAACCGCTCCGGCGAGTCGATCGTGTTCGGGGTGAACCTCGGATAGCCGATGCGCTGCACCAGGCGCTGCCTGCGCGATGCCGGCAGGTCGGCCACGAGGACCTTGCCCACCGCGGTGCAGTGCACCGGCGCCCGGCGGCCGATCCGGGAGTACATGCGCACCGGGTGCACGCTGTCGACCTTGTCGATGTAGACGACCTGGTCCTCGTCCAGCATCGCCAGGTGCGCGGTGTGACCGCTGCGCTCCCCCAGCCCTTGCAGGTGCGCGCGGGCGACGTCGCGGACGTCGAGGTCTTCGAGCGCTCGGTGCGCGAGGTCGAACACGGTGCTGCCGAGCCGGTAGCGGTGCGCGTCCTCGCGACGGACGAAACGGCCCGCCTCCAGAGTGCGCAGCAGCCGCATCACCGTCGTCTTGTGCACGCCGAGCCGCTCGGCGAGCTCGTCGAGCGTGCGCGGGCCGTCGGCGAGCGCGCTCAGCACCGCGAGTCCGCGTTCCAGGCTCTGGCTCACCGGCCCCTCCGATCAGCGTTGACGCACCGCAGCGCGCAGTGGTACATACCTCTTCGCCATTTGTGCAACGCGTGTTGCACCCTACGCAATGGGAGGCGCCGTGGCGGCATCGGGCAACGACCTGACGGGCATCGACACCAGCGCGGTCCGCGCGTTGCACGACGAGCGCATCGACTGGCGCTTCAAGGGCATGCCCTCGTCGTCCTTCGGCTCCACCGTCGGGGAGTTCCTCGGAACCCGGCCGAAGCTGTTCGAGGCGGGGTTCGTCGGACCGATCCTCACGCTCGACGACGCCGCGATGGAGCACAACCTCGCGACCATGGCCGGCTGGTGCGCCGAGCACGGGCTGCGGCTCGCGCCGCACGGCAAGACGACGATGGCACCGCGGCTGTTCGAGCGGCAGCTGGCGCACGGGGCGTGGGGCATCACCGCGGCCAACATCAGCCAGCTGCGGGTGTACCGGGCGTTCGGCGTGCGGCGGATCCTGCTGGCCAACGAGCTGGTCGATCCGCACGGACTGACCTGGCTGGCCGATGAGCTCGACGCCGACCCCGACTTCGCGTTCTGCTGCTACGTGGACTCGCCGCGCGGCGTGGAGCTGATGGCCGCCGCGCTGGCCGAGCACGGCGGCTCGCGCCCGGTGGACGTGCTGGTGGAGCTCGGCAACGAGGGCGGGCGCACCGGCGCGCGCACGGCCGCGCAGGCCCGCGAGCTGGCCGAGGCGGTGCGGGCCCGGCCAGAGCTGCGGCTGGTCGGTGTTGCCGGCTACGAGGGCGAGGTCGCGCACGACGTCGAGGAGTCGTCGCTGTCCGCAGTGGATGGTTACCTGCGCGAATTGCGCTCGCTGGTCGCCGAACTCGCCGCGGACGGGCATTTCGACGGGCTGGACGAGGTGATCGTCAGCGCGGGCGGCAGCGCGTACTTCGACCAGGTCGCCGAGGCGCTGACCCGCCCCTGGCCGGAAGGCCTGCCGGTGGTGCCGGTGCTGCGCAGCGGCGGGTACCTGCTGCACGACGACGGCTTCTACCGGATCCGCTCCCCGTTCGGCCGCCAGCACCGGCTCGCCAGCAGCGAAGCACCGTTCCACCCGGCGATGCGCATCTGGGCGCAGGTCATCTCGCGCCCGGAACCCGATCTGGCCCTGCTGACCATGGGACGCCGCGACGTCTCCTTCGACCAGGGACTCCCCGAGCCCCAGCTGCTGCGCGCGGCCGACGGAAGCGCCCGGGAGCTGCCCACCGGCTCGTGCCGGGTGCGGGGCCTGGCGGACCAGCACGCCTTCCTGGAGCTCGGCGGCGCCGAGCCGGAGGTCGGCGACTGGATCGCCTTCGGCCTCTCGCACCCGTGCACGGTCCTGGACAAGTGGACCCTCATCCCGGTGACGGAGGGGGACGAGGTCACCGATCTCGTCCGCACCTTCTTCTGATCCGCCCGGGGAACGCCTGCGGGCGCCCCGGGCGCGTCGATCAGTCCAGGACGGCCAGCGCGTCGATCTCGCAGAGGAGCCCCGCGGGCAGCCCGACGTAGACGGTGGTGCGCGCCGGGAACGGTTCGCCGACCACCCTCGCGTAGGTCTCGTTCATCTCGGCGAACTGCGAGGTGTCGGTGAGGTACACGCGCAGCATCAGGACGTCCTCGAGCGAACCGCCCTCGGCCTCGATCACCGCGATGACGTTCCGCAGGCACTGCTCGGTCTGCTCGGCGACACCGCCCTCGACGAGCTTGCCGGTTTCCGGGTTCACCGCGGTCTGCCCGGAAACCTGCAGCATGTTGCCCTTGCGCACGCCCTGCGACAGCGGAATGTGCGCGGGCGGCTTGGGTGCGTTGTCAGTGCTGACGACGGTCCTGCTGCTCATCGGGTGAATCCTCCCATTCGGCGATTCCGGCTGAGACGCACCGAAATCCGGCGGTAACGAGTACCGCGCGCGAGCCATTGCCATTCGCGATCGATCCTACCTAGGATCGCCCAATCTGGTGCAGACCAATCCACGTCGGAAGGACCACGGTTGGACCTCATCATCCGGGGAGCGCACATCGTCGACGGCGACGGCGGACCGCGCTACTTCGCCGACGTCGGGATCTCCGCGGGACGCATCGCCGAGATCGGCCACCGGCTCAGCGCCGAGCGCAGCATCGACGCGGGTGGATTGGTCCTGGCGCCGGGTTTCGTGGACATGCACGCGCATTCGGACCTGCAACTGCTGGCCGAGCCCGATCACACGGCCAAGGTCTCGCAGGGCGTGACGCTCGAGGTCATCGGCCAGGACGGCCTGTCCTACGCGCCCGTCGACGACGAGACGCTGGCGACCCTGCGCCAGCAGATCGCGGGCTGGAACGACGATCCGCCCGGTTTCGACTGGAACTGGCGCAGCGTGGCCGAATACCTCGACCGCCTGGACGAGGGCATCGCCACCAACGCCGCCTACCTGGTCCCGCAGGGCACCCTCCGGCTGCTGTGCGCGGGCTACGAGGACCGGCCGGTCACCGCCGACGAGCTCGACCGGATGCGCGAGGTGTTGGCGGAATCCCTGCGGCAGGGCGCCTTCGGGATGTCCTCGGGTCTGACCTACACCCCGGGCATGTACGCCGACACCGCGGAGCTGACCGCGCTGTGCGAGGTGGTGGCCGCCCACGGCGGGTTCTACAGCCCGCACCACCGCAGCTACGGCGCGGGCGCGCTGCAGGCCTACGCCGAGATGCTGGAGGTCGCCGAGCGCTCGGGCTGCCCGCTGCACCTGGCGCACGCGACCATGAACTTCGGGGTGAACGAAGGTCGCGCGAGTGAGCTGCTGACCATGCTCGATCGCGCCATCGACGACGGCCGCGACGTCACCCTGGACAGCTATCCGTACCTGCCGGGCGCCACCTCGCTGCACGCGCTGCTGCCGAGCTGGGCCATGGCCGGCGGCGTGTCGTCCACTCTGGACAGGTTGCGGGATCCCGGGCAGCGGGCCCGGATTCGTCACGAGCTCGAGATCACCGGATCCGACGGCTGCCACGGCGTTCCGGTGGAGTGGGACACCATCGTCATCAGCGGGGTCCGCGAGCCCGGCAACGCGCACCTGGTGGGGCGCAGCGTTGCCGATGCCGCGCGGGCCGCGGCCGAGCAGCCGACCGAGTTCTACCTCGACGTGCTGATCAACGAGCAGCTGGGCAGCTCCTGCTTGATGCACGTGGGCCACGAGGACAACGTGCGCGCGATCATGCGCCACCGCGCGCACACCGGGGGCAGCGACGGCCTGCTGGTCGGGGCGCGCCCGCACCCGCGCTCGTGGGGCACCTTCCCGCGCTACCTCGGGCACTACGTGCGCGAGACCGGCGTGCTGGAGCTCGAGGAGTGCGTCGCGCACCTCACCTCGCGTCCCGCCGACCGGCTCGGGCTCACCGACCGCGGCCGCATCCGCGCCGGCAACGTCGCCGACCTGGTGCTGTTCGATCCGGACGAGGTCGCCGACACCGCGACCTTCGAGGAACCGCGGCAGCAGGCCGCCGGAATCCCGCACGTTCTGGTCGGCGGGGTCGCGGTGATCCAGGACGGTCACCGCACCGATGCCCTGCCCGGCCGCGCGCTGCGCAAGAACCGCTAGGCAGTTCAGGAGCGCGGCGGAGCCGTCGTTTCGAGCACGAACTCTGCCCACCCCGCCGCGGGCTGCACGCCAATGCGCGCCGTGCCGCGCACCAGGAGCGGCGCAGGTCCCGTTGTCGCACCGCCGAGCGAAGCCGTTCCCGAGCAGACCCCAGGAGAGCCCGTTGGCCACCTTCCTGCACTGGCTGCAGCACGAGACACCCGGACTGCTCGTGCTCTGCGCGGCCGGGATCGCGGCGCTGCTGCTGATGATCATCCGCTTCCGGATCGAACCGTTCATCGCGCTGCTGGTTACCGGGCTGCTGATCGCCCTGGCTGCGGGGCTCTCGCCCGAGGAGATCGTCGGTACCGCGCAGTCCAGCGGCGACTCGCTGCTGGAGGACGGATTCGCCTCGATCCTCGGCCACATCACCGCCATCATCGGGCTCGGCACCATCCTGGGTTCGATGCTGGAGGCCTCCGGAGGCGCGCAACTGCTCACCCGCGAGTTGCTGACCGCAGTCGGGGAACGCCGCGCACCGCTGGCCATGGGGCTGTCCGGGCTGATCTTCGGAGTCCCGGTGTTCTTCGACATCGGCATCTTCGTGCTCGCCCCGCTGGTCTACGTCGTGGCGCGGGAGGGCAAGCGCTCCATCCTGCTGTACTGCCTGCCGCTGGTGGCCGGGCTGTCCATGACGCACGCGTTCCTGCCCCCGCACCCGGGACCGGTGGTCGCGGCCGGACTGCTCGGGGTCGATCTGGGCTGGATCATCCTGATGGGACTGGCCTGCGGCCTGCCGGCGTTCATCCTGGCGGGGCTGCTGTACCCGGTCTGGATCGGCAACCGGATCCACCTGCCAGTACCGGACGACATGCTCGCCACCGCCGACGCGATGGCGCGGGAGCGAACCGAGCAGGGGCGCCCCGATCCGGGCCTCGGGACGGTGGCGTTGATCATCGGGCTGCCGATGGTGCTGATCCTCGGCGGCACCTTCGGCAGCATCACGCTGCCGGCGGGAGGACTGCTGGCGACAGTGACGTTCCTGGGCAATCCGACCGTGGCGCTGACCATCGCGGTGCTGCTCTCGTTCTGGCTGCTGGGCACCCGGCGCGGCATGACCGGTGCGCAGCTGTCCGAGCTGACCGCTGGGGCGTTGCGCCCGCTCGGGATGCTGCTGCTGGTCGTGGGTGCCGGTGGTTTCTTCGGGAAGGTGCTGGCCGAGACCGGGGTCGGCGACGCGTTGGCGGGTTCGTTGCAGGCGACCGGCTTGCCGATGCTGGTGTCCGCCTACGTGATCAGCAGCGGGCTGCGGATCGCGCAGGGCTCGGCGACGGTGGCGATCGTGACCACCGGCGGCATCGTGGCACCGCTGCTGCAGGCCGGGGATCACTCGCAGGCTCAGCTGGCGTTGATCGCGGTGGCCATCGCGGCCGGTTCGATCATCGCCTCGCACGTCAACGACGGCGGCTTCTGGATCATCTCGCGGTACTTCGGCATTCCGGTCGCGGACATGCTCAAGAGCTGGACGGTGCTGGAGACGATCCTGTCGGTGGTCGCGTTCGCGATGGCGGCCTCGTTGTCCGTCGTCGCGGGGTGAGGGGCCTCGCAGCATGCGCCGGTGCGGGCCTCAACCGGCACCGCCGCGGGTTCTGACGCGTCGTGCGGCGAGGACGGCCGCTCGAGGAGCGGATCCCGCAGCCGCACGGCGCGTCAGGTTCCGCCACCAGCACCGCCACGCGAACCCCACACGGAAATGTCTCCTGAGTCCGCGCACCGGCGCGGTCAGTTCTCGCCATCCCGCCGTTTTGGTCTAGTCCACTGCGCGGCGAAGCGGCAGACTACACCGCATCGAGTCGTCGAGCCGGGAGGGCATCGTGGCGGTTTCGCGTCGTGGATTTCTGGGAGCCGTTGGCGCGCTAGGAATCGCAGGGAGTGCCGCGGGACCTGCGGCCGCAGCCGGAGGAAGACCTCGCGGCCGAGCGATGACCTTCATCGGCAGCTACACCTCCGGGACCTCGGGCGGTCGCGGGCTCGAGCTCGCGGAGCGGGGCGCGGACGGCGCGCTGACCCGGCGGCGGGTGCTCGACGGGATCGCTGACGTCTCGTTCTTCGCGTGGTCGCCCGACGGGAAGTTCCTGTACCTGACCAATGAGAACGCCCAGGGCTCGATCACCGCGATCGACGTCCGCGGCGAACCGACCGTGCGCGGCAGCGTCTCCAGCGGCGGAGCGGGACCGACCCACCTGACCGCGCACCCGAACGGGAAGTTCCTGCTCACCGCGAACTACACCGACGGGACGGTGGCCGTCCACCGGCTCGCCCCGAACGGCACGCTCGGCGAGAACACCGACCTGATCCAGCACCCCGGCGCCGAACCGCACGCCCACCAGGTGGTCGTCGATCCCAGCGGGCGGTGGGTGCTCGCGGTCGATCTCGGGGCCGACTCGGTGTTCATCTACGCTCTGCGCGACGGCAGGCTCGTCGAGAACCAGCGCCTCGAGTTGCCCGCGGGCACCGGGCCACGACACCTGGCCTTCCACGGCGATCGTGCCTACCTGCTCAACGAACTGGCCTCGAACATCATCGTGCTGGACTTCGACGCACAGACCGGGAGGTTGACCGCCGGGCAGGTGGTCTCCAGCCGGGCGCCCGGCGCTTCCGGGGAGAACTTCCCCGCAGAGATCGCGGTTTCGCGCGACGGATCGTTCGTCTACGCCTCCAACCGGGGCGACAACGACATCGCGGTGTTCGCCACGACTCCAGGAGGTCTGGAGTTCCGGTCGGTCACGCCCACCGGTGGTGACTGGCCGCGCTTCTGCGCGCTGGATCCGGCCGAGAGCTCGCTCTACGTCGCCAACCAGCGCTCCGGAACGATCACCCGGCTGACCCGGGACCCCGGAACGGGTTCGCTGGCACCGACATCGGACGAGTACGCCTGCCCGTCGGTGGCGGCGCTGACCTTCGGCCGCTGATCGGTTCACCGATCTCCCGTTTCCCCACCGCTTTTCGCCCAGCGGTAGGAACGACCTGAAGATTGGTCCAGACCTTGATTGGAAGAGGTCTGGACCATAACATCCGATTCCTCGGTATCCAGCCGACAATTCCATCGGGACCAACGGAGACCGCCATGCGCGCAGGAAAATTCGTCACCTTCGCCGCCATCGGCGCCCTGCTGGTGGCCTGCGGGCCACCGCAGGTCCAGCAGACCCAACCGGTCGAGGACCAGCGCACCGGGACGCTGCGGGTGTGGCTGTTCGACGAGGCCGACCGCGGCCCGAAGGAGAAGGTGGTCGACGAGGCGGTGAACCGCTTCGAGGCCGAACGCGCCGACGTCGAGGTCGACGTGCGCTACATCGCGGTGGAAACCCGAGCGGAGCGGTTCACCGGCGCGTTCAACGATCCCGCGAGCGCACCGGACGTCGCCGAGCTGGGCAACACCGACCTGGCGGGCTACGTGGCCGCCGGTGGCCTCGCCGATCTGACCGAGCACCTGCCGCGCTGGGACGAAGCCGCCGACCTGTCCCCCTCCGCGCTCGACACCGCTCGCGTGGACGGAAAGGTCCACGGCCTGCCGTTCTACACCGGGGTGCGCGCGCTGTACTACCGCACGGACGTCTTCGAGGAACTGGGGTTGCAGCCCCCGCGCACCTTGGCCGAACTCGTGGACACCGCGCAGCGGATCCAGCGGGAACGCCCGGACCTCTACGGCATCGCCGCGGGCGGCGAGTACCACTACGCGCTGATGCCGTTCATCTGGGCCGCGGGCGGCGAGCTGGCCCGCGAGCGGGACGGCCAGTGGGTCTCCGCGCTGGACACCCCGCAGGCCCGCGCGGGCGTCGAGACCTTCACCTCGCTGATCTCCGGTGGAGCCTGCCCGAAGGAGCAGTGCGCGGACATGACCGGCAGCCAGAGCGTGCAGGCGTTCGCCGCCGGCAAGGCCGCGATGACCATCGGCGGTGATTTCAACCGCTCGGCGGTGGAATCCGGTCCGGTCGGGGACGACTACGCCGTCGTCCCGCTGCCCGGCAGCGCTCCCGGTTCGACGGCCCCCGCCTTCGCCGGGGGCAACCTGCTCGGGGTGCTCAAGTCCTCGCAGAAGGCGACGCTGGCGCGGGAGTTCGCGCAGTTGCTGGCGGGCAAGGAGTACCAGCGCAAGCTGTACGAGGCGATGGGCAACCTGCCGACGTTCGTCGACGTGCAGCGCGAGGTCGCGGCCGCGGATCCGGCGTCGGAACCGTTCGTGGAAACCCTGCGCAGCGGAACCCGTTTCGTACCGGACACGCCCGCGTGGTCGCAGATCGACGCCCAGGACGTGCTGCCCACCATGGTGCAGCGGATCGTCAACGGAGTCCCCGTCGAACAGGCCACCGGCCAGGCCGCCGAGCGGATGAACGACGCCTTCGAGGGGCGCTAGATGCCGCTGCTCTACCTCATCCCGGCCGGGGTGCTGCTCGTCTGCATGATGGGCTACCCGCTCTACCAGCTGGTGCAGCTCTCGCTCTACGAGTACGGGCAGGCGCAGGCATCGGGCGGTGCCCCGCTGGAGTTCCTCGGCGCGGGAAACTACCTTGCGCTGCTCTCGGACTCCCGGTTCTGGACCATCCTGTTGCAGACCTGCCTGTTCGCCGCGCTGTGCGTGCTGGGCAGCCTGGTCCTGGGAATCGGGCTGGCGGTGCTGGCGACCAAGATCGGCCGGATCCCGCGGATGCTGCTGTTCCTGGCCGCGATCGGCGCTTGGGCGACACCGGCCGTGGCAGGTTCGACGGTGTGGCTGTTCCTCTTCGACCAGGACTTCGGTCTGGTCAACGAGCTGCTCACCGGCTCGGGAATGAGTGCGGCCGAGGGCTTTTCCTGGACCTACGACAAGTACGTGGCCTTCGGGTTCGTCGCCGCCGAGGTGATCTGGTGCTCGTTCCCGTTCGTGCTGGTGACCACCTACGCCGGTTTGACCGGTATTCCCGGTGAGGTGGTGGAGGCCGCGGCGCTGGACGGCGCTTCGGTGTGGCGCACCACGCGCAGCGTGCTGCTGCCGATGCTGCGCCCGGTGCTGCTCATCGCCACCATCCAGTCGATCATCTGGGACTTCAAGGTGTTCACCCAGATCTACGTGATGACCAACGGCGGCGGCGTCGCCGGGCAGAACCTGGTGCTCAACGTCTACGCCTACCAGGAGGCCTTCGCGGCCTCGAACTACGGGCTGGGCTCGGCCATCGGCGTGGTGATGACCGCGCTGCTGCTGGTGATCACGCTCGGCTACCTGCGCGCGCAGCGCGGAAGCGAGGTGACGGTGTGAAACCCGTGCGCAAACCCCGGCTGCTGGCGGCCAACGCGGTCGCGGTGGCCTTCGCCGTGGTGATCGCGTTCCCGCTCTACTGGATGGTGCTGGCGGCGTTCAAGCCCGAGGACGAGCTGCTGTCCACCGATCCCCGGCCGTGGACGACCGCGCCCACCCTGGACGGATTCCGACGGGTGCTGACCGTGGACGGCCTCGGCGGGTACTTCGTCAACAGCCTCATCGTGGCCGGCGCGGTGGTGGTGCTGTCGTTGTTCATGTCGTTCCTGGCGGCGGTGGCGCTGACCCGGTTCCGCTTCCGCGGCCGCGCGGTGCTGCTGGTCATGCTGCTGGTCGCGCAGATGGTCCCGGTGGAGGCGCTGACCATCCCGCTGTTCTTCCTGATGCGCCAAGTCGGTTCGGTGGCACCGGTGTTCGGCCTCAACCACCTGGGGTCGCTGGTGCTGGTGCACCTGGCCTTCTCGCTGCCACTGGCGATCTGGATGTTGCGCGGCTTCGTCGCCGCGGTGCCCACCGAGCTGGAGGAAGCCGCCACGCTGGACGGCGCGAGCCGGTCGCGCTTCGTCTGGCAGGTGCTGTTCCCGCTGGTCGCACCAGGACTCGTGGCCACCAGCGTGCTGGCGTTCATCCACGCGTGGAACGACTTCCTGTTCGCCCGGACGTTCATCATCTCGGCGACCGAGAACCAGACGCTGCCGATGGCGATCTTGGTGTTCTTCAGCCCGCAGGGCAACGACTGGGGTGCGATCATGGCCGGTTCGACGCTGATGACCATCCCGGTGCTGATCTTCTTCGTGCTGGTGCAACGCCGCCTCGTCTCCGGGCTCTCCGGGGCGGTGAAGCAATGAGCTGGGATTCCCTGCTGCCCCGTCCCGCCGAGGTCAGCCCTTCGCCCGGGACACTGCAGCTGGACGCGTCGACGACCGTGGGCGGCGAGCCCGCAGCGTCGCGGTGGTTCCGGCGGCACGTCGGCGCGGCGACCGGACTGCCGCTGGCCGAGTCGGACCGGCCGACGATCGCTTTCGAGCTCGATGCAGGCGTCGACGGCTACCGGTTGGAGATCTCCCCGTCCGGGGCGCGGGCCATCGCGAGCAACCCCGAACACGCGCACCACGCGGCCCAGACGTTGCGCCAGCTGCTGCCCCCGGACGTGTTCCGCTCGGCTCCCATCGCGCGCGGCCAGCTGTCGTTGCCGTGCGGAACGCTGTCCGACCGCCCGAGTTTCGGGTGGCGCGGCTGCCATCTCGACGTGGCCCGGCACTTCCTGCCCAAGCGGGAGGTGCAGCGGTTCGTCGAGCTGCTCGCGATGCACAAGCTCAACGTGCTGCACCTGCACCTCACCGATGACCAGGGCTGGCGCATCGAGGTACCGGACCTGCCGGAGCTCACCCGGGTCGCGTCCTGGCGATCGCGGTCGATGGTCGGCCGCGGCGAGCAGCCCGAGTACGACGACCGCCCGCACGGCGGTTACTACACGACCGAGGACCTGCGCGAGATCGTCGCGCACGCCGCCGAGCACCACATCGCGGTCGTCCCGGAGATCGACCTTCCCGGGCACAGCCAGGCCGCGATCGCCGCCTACCCCGAGCTGGGCACGGGCGAACCACCGCGGGTGTGGGACTCCTGGGGCGTCAGCGACAACATCCTGGCCCCGCGACGCGCGACCCTCGACTTCTACCGGACCGTGCTCGACCACGTGATGTCCGTGTTCCCCGCGCCGGTGATCTGCCTGGGCGGCGACGAGGTCCCCGGAGCCACCCCGGCGCACGGATCGCTGCTGCGGAGGTTGGCCGAGCACGTGCACGCCCGCGGAAGGCGCACCTCGGCGTGGGACGAAGCCGTGGACACGACCGAACTGCCGCGGGAGACGATCGTGCTGGCCTGGCGCGGTTCGGAGGCCGCGCACCGAGCCGCTGAGCTCGGTCACGACGTGCTGCTGTGCCCGGAGACGCACTTCTACTTCGACCACCGCCAGTCCGAGCATCCCGACGAGCCGATCCCGGTCGGTTACCTCAGCACCCTGAGCCACGTCCACGGCTACCGACCGGCGGTGCGAAACGCCTTGGGAGTGCAGGCTCAGGTGTGGACCGAGCACCTGGACTCGCCACGCCGCGTGGACTACGCGGCGTTTCCCCGGCTGTGCGCCTTCGCCGAGGTCGCCTGGAGCGCGCAGCGGGAACTGCCGGAGTTCGCGGGGCGGCTGACCGAGCACCACCTGCCCAGGCTGGACGCCTGCGGAGTGGAGTACCGGCCGCTCGACGGTCCGCACCCCTGGCAAACGCGGCCGGGTGTTCCCGGACAGCCGCGCTGACCACCGACCTTCCTGCGAATTGCCGCAAACCGGGTGCGCCCGGCTCGCCCGCTTCGGGAGCCACCGCTGCTGATGGCGGGGGACGACATCAACAAGTTCGTGCTCGACAGGGACCTGCCGAACGGGGTGACCCTGGAATACACCTCGTTCTACGGCGTCACCGAACGGCAGGAGGGCTTGCGCGGGCGCGCGCTGCTGGCCAACGACGCCGTCGAGGTCGTGCAGCTGGCGGTGCGGAAGGTGACCGGCGGCGAGGTCGACCCCGGCGGAGCCGAACCGGTTCCGCTGAACGGGCTGTCCGTCTGGCACGGCATCGCCGAGACCAACGGCACCGCGCACATGCCCGGCAGCACCGGATTCATCGACTACGGCGGGGAAACCGGGCAGGTACCGGCGAACAAGACCATCTCGATCCTCCGGCTCAACGGACCGAAAACCGATCCGCAGGTCGTCTGGGCGTGCGGGACGGCCGACGATCCGGGCTGCCGAGCGCCGGACTAGCTGCCGCCCGCCCGGCGCCGGAGCCTCGACTCCTCAGTCCGCGGCCGTCGCGAAATGGTCCTTCAACCGCTCCAGAGTCGTTCGGATGGAGGCCAGGTTCTCCTTCGGCACGCCGGTGCGGGAGACCACGCCCGGCAGCAACCTGCTGTAGTCGTAGGTCTCGGTGACCCGGGTCCGGTCGCCTTCCGGCTCCAGCTCGTAACGCCAGCGGTGCGGGAACAGGTTGCGCCACGCGATCCGGCGGTTCTCCTCCCACTCCACGACGCGGTTGGTCACCCGGTACGGCAGACCGCGCTTCATCCGCATCCCGAACTTCGCATCCAGCGACAACCGCTCGGGCGCGCGGAGTTCGCCCGTTACGGTGCCGGAACCATCGATGAGCGGGTGTTTCCGCGGGTCGGCCAACAGGTCGAAGACGGCTTCCGGAGTCGCGTCGACCAGCACGCTGTCGGACACCGATGTCTCGTTCTGCGTCATGCCCGCGAAACTAGCGACGCGACATCACGTTCCGGGAACGGTGCGGCGGATCCGCGAAAAGACGCGGGCGCCCCGTGCGAGGCGCCCGCGTCTCGTGGTTCGAAGCGTCAGCTGGTGACCTTCTCCCGGGGCTCCCAGCACTCCACGCCGGTGAGCTCCGGAATCCGGTCGCGGGTGAACACCGGGTCGATCCCCTGCTTGCGCTGCTCGTTGTAGTCGCGCAGCAGCTTGAAGGCGACCACGCTCAGCGGGGCGATCGCGATCAGGTTGACCAGCGCCATCACGCCCATCGTGGTGTCGGCGAGGTTCCAGACCAGTTCCGAGGAACCGATCGCGCCCAGGAAGGTCACGACCAGCACGAGCCACTTGTAGCCGGTCAGCACGCCCTGGTTCCGGGTCAGGAATCCGACGTTGGACTCACCGTAGTAGTAGTTGCCCAGTACCGAGGTGAACGCGACCAGCATGATGATCAGCGTGAGCAGGTGCACCGACCAGCCGCCCAGGCTCGCCTGCATGGCGTTCTGCGTCATGCTCGCGCCCTGGTCCTCGCCGTAGGTCGGGTTGGACAGCAGCACGATGAACGCGGTGGTGGAGCACACCAGCAGGGTGTCGAAGTAGACGCCGAGCGTTTGCACCAGGCCCTGCTTGACCGGGTGGCTCACCGAAGCGGTCGCACCCGCGTTCGGCGCCGAACCCAGGCCGGCCTCGTTGGAGAACATGCCGCGCCGCACGCCCTGCACGATCGCGGCGCCCAGGCCACCACCGGCGATGGCCTCGAAACCGAAGGCGTGGCTGAAGATGTCCGCGATGACGCCCGGGACCGCCGTGATGTTGAGCGCCACGACGACCAGGCCGAGGACCATGTACAGGCAGGCCATGAACGGGACCAGCAACTGCGCGGTGTGCGCGATGCGGCGCACGCCGCCGAAGATGATCGAGGCGGTGAGCACGACCATGATCAGGCCGAGCACCGGGGGAAGCCAGCCGCCGCCGTCGAAGCCGACCGTCTCCGCCGAGGTGACGATGGCGTCGACGATCGTGTTGCTCTGCACCGCGGTGAACACGAAACCGAACGTCACCGTGATGACCACGGCGAACAGCACGCCCATCCAGCGCACCCGCAGACCGTGCAGCATGTAGTAGGCCGGACCGCCCCGATATCCGGTCCTGTCCCGCACCTTGTACAACTGCGCCAGGGTGGACTCCACGAAGCTGGTCGAGCCCACGACCAGGCCCATCACCCACATCCAGAAGACCGCACCGGGACCGCCCAGCGCGATCGCGGTGGCCACACCGGCGATGTTGCCGGTTCCGATCCGGGCTGCCGCGGAGATCGCGAAGGCCTGGAACGACGAAACCGTCTTCCCGCCGTCCTCCGCGGTCTCGGACCGCCCGCCGATGGCGCGCACCATCTCGGGGAGCATCCGGATCTGCACGGCCTTGGACCGCACCGTGAAGTACAGGCTCAACAGCGCGAGCACCGGGATGATCAGGTAGAGCCAGAACGTGTCGTTCAGCGCGACGATCGCGTCGTTGAGCGCTTCCACTGGCGTTCCTTTCCGCATCGGGTGGTGCGGGGAATCAGGCGTCGGTCGGCACTCTCGTGAAGGCCTGCGACGTTCACCGCTCACTGTCGTCCGAAGCGGGCCGCCACCATGTGATCGGTGACGACCCGCGTCGTGTCGGACAGGTTACAAACCCGTGCACCCCTGGCTACCAGTGGGTAGACCCCCGGGAGGGCGATCACGCAACTCTTCGCCCAAGGCACGGCCGCGACAGTTTTGCCTAAAACTGCAGGGTCTCGGCACCCGAGGTGTTCGCACAGTTATAGGCAAAGCTGTCACGCGGCGGCGCCGCTCTCGACGGGGGTTAGTGCAGGACTTCCGCGAGGAATCTTCCGGTGTGGCTGTCCTCGATCTGGGCCAGGTCCTCCGGGGTGCCCTCGGCGATCAGCTGACCACCGCCGCTGCCGCCCTCCGGCCCCATGTCCAGGACCCAGTCGGCGGTCTTGATGACGTCCAGGTTGTGCTCGATGACCATCACCGTGTTGCCCTTGTCGACCAGGCCGTTGATCACGCCGAGCAGCTTGCGGATGTCCTCGAAGTGCAACCCGGTGGTCGGCTCGTCGAGGATGTAGACGGTCTGACCGGTGGAGCGCTTCTGCAGCTCGCTGGCCAGCTTCACCCGCTGCGCCTCCCCGCCGGAGAGGGTGGGCGCGGGCTGACCCAACCGCACGTAGCCGAGCCCGACCTCGACCAGCGTCTTGAGGTGCCGGTGGATGGCCTTGATCGGCTCGAAGAACTCCGCGGCCTCCTCGATCGGCATGTCCAGGACCTCTGCGATCGTCTTGCCCTTGTAGTGCACCTCGAGGGTCTCCCGGTTGTACCGGGCGCCCTGGCACACCTCGCACGGGACGTAGACGTCGGGCAGGAAGTTCATCTCGATCTTGAGCGTGCCGTCGCCCGCGCAGGCTTCGCACCGGCCGCCCTTGATGTTGAACGAGAACCTGCCCGGCTGGTAACCGCGCACCTTCGCCTCGCTGGTGGCCGCGAACAGCTTGCGGATGTGGTCGAACACGCCGGTGTAGGTGGCCGGGTTCGACCGCGGGGTGCGGCCGATCGGCGACTGGTCGACCTGGACCAGCTTGTCGACGTGCTCGAGGCCCTTGACCCGGGTGTGCCTGCCGGGCACCTGGCGCGCGCCGTTGAGCTTGTTCGCCAGCACCGAGGCGAGGATCTCGTTGACCAGCGTGGACTTGCCGGACCCGGACACGCCGGTGACGGCGAGCATGGTGCCCAGCGGGAACGAGACGTCGATGCCGCGCAAGTTGTGCTCGCGGGCGCCGACCACGGTCAGCCGCCGCTTGCGGTCGGGCACCCGGCGCTCCGTCGGGACCGGAATCTCCTTGCGGCGCGCCAGGTAGGCGCCGGTCAACGACTCCTCGTTCTTCTCCAGGTCCTCGTACGGCCCGCTGTGCACCACCCGGCCGCCGTGCTCACCGGCACCGGGCCCGATGTCGACCACCCAGTCCGCGCTGCGCACGGTGTCCTCGTCGTGCTCGACGACGATGAGCGTGTTGCCCAGGTCGCGCAGCCTGCTCAGCGTCTCCAGCAACCGGTGGTTGTCGCGCTGGTGCAGCCCGATGGACGGTTCGTCGAGCACGTAGAGCACGCCGACCAGACCGGAGCCGATCTGCGTGGCCAGCCGGATGCGCTGGGCCTCCCCGCCGGACAGGGTGCCCGCCCCGCGGTCCAGCGACAGGTAGTCCAGGCCGACGTCGAGCAGGAAGCCCAGCCGCGACTGCACCTCCTTGAGCACCCGGCCCGCGATCATCTGCTCCCGCTGGCCGAGCTCCAGCCCGCCGAGGAACTCGGCGCACTCGCTGACGCTGAGCGCGCTGGTCTCGGCGATGGACAGCTCGCCGAACTCCTCGTTGGCCATGGTCACCGCGAGGATCTCGGGCTTGAGCCGCGTCCCGTCGCACGCCGGGCACGGCACGTCGCGCATGTAGCCCTCGTACTTCTCGCGCGCGTAGTCGGACTCGGTCTGCTCCAGCCGCCGTTCCAGGAACGGGATCACGCCTTCGTAGGAGGCGTAGTAGGAGCGGGTGCGGCCGTAGCGGTTGCGGTAGCGCACGTGCACCTGGTCGTTGGTCCCGTGCAGCACCGCCTTCTTGACCTTGGTGGGCAGCTGCCGCCACGGGGTGTCCATCCGGAACCCGATGGCCTCCGACAGCGAGGTGAGCAGCCGGGTGAAGTACTCGGCGGTGTGCCCGCCCGCCCAGGGCGCGATGGCGCCGTCGCCGAGCGCCAGGTCCTCGTCCGGCACGACCAGTTCCGGGTCGACCTCCTTGCGGATGCCCAGGCCCGCGCACTCCGGGCAGGCGCCGTAGGGCGAGTTGAAGGAGAACGAGCGCGGCTCGAGCTCGTCCACGCCGAGCGCGTGGCCGTTCGGGCAGGCCAGGTTCTCGGAGAACTTGCGCTCGCGGTCCGGGTCGCTCTCGTCGAGGTCGACGAACTCGACGACCACCAGGCCGTCGGCCAGCCGCAGCGCGGTCTCCACCGAGTCGGTCAGGCGCTGCTTGGCACCCGACTTGACCGTCAACCGGTCCACGACCACGGCGATGTCGTGCTTCTCCTGCTTCTTGAGCTTCGGCGGCTCGTCGAGCGGGTAGACCGCGCCGTCGACGCGGGCGCGCGCGTAACCGGACGACCGCAGCTGCTCGAACAGGTCGACGTACTCGCCCTTGCGGCCGCGCACGACCGGCGCCAGCACCTGGAACTTGGCGCGGTCCGGCATCTCCAGCACCTGGTCGACGATCTGCTGGGGCGTCTGCTTCTCGATCGCCTCGCCGCAGGTCGGGCAGTGCGGTTTGCCCGCGCGCGCGAACAGCAGTCGCAGGTAGTCGTAGACCTCGGTGATGGTGCCCACCGTCGACCGCGGGTTGCGGCTGGTGGACTTCTGGTCGATCGACACCGCCGGGGACAGGCCCTCGATGAAGTCCACATCGGGCTTGTCCATCTGCCCGAGGAATTGCCGGGCGTAGGCGGACAGCGACTCGACGTAGCGGCGCTGCCCCTCCGCGAAGATGGTGTCGAAGGCCAGGCTGGACTTGCCGGAGCCGGACAGCCCGGTGAACACGATCAGGCTGTCGCGGGGCAGGTCGATGTCGATCCCGCGCAGGTTGTGTTCACGGGCGCCGCGAACGACGAGGCGGTCAGCCACGTTGATCCCTTCGAAAATGTTCTGGCGTTGCGTGGACGCGCGGCCGGCTGCGAGCGCACCGATGCGGGGCGCTTACCGCTGAGCGGATCGGGTCGCGACGTTGCCGGTTCCATGCTATTCCGGGCCACCGACAGACTCGGACCGACGGCGTCGGCCGGTCGGCACCTCCCCCGGCTCTCACCCGAACGAGCGAGTTTGGCTCGGGCGGATCCGCACCGGTCTCGACGATACGCAAATCCGCCCGCTTTCGGCACTGTTGCCGGTGTGGCCTGCGCAATTACGCTCAAGACGCACCTACGCCCCTCCCACCGCGTGAGGTAGCCCATGTCCGACACCGCTCTCGGCCCCGGTCCTGGGTCCGTCGATCTCGCAGCTCTCGCCCAGGAGGTCCGGCGCCAGCTGGCCGCGATCGAGCACGCGACCGAGGTGATGCTGGGCACCGTGGAGAGCTTCGACGACCTCTCCGTGGGGCAGCCGAGCCTGCTGGACGGGTGGAGCCGGGCGCACGTGATCACCCACCTGGCCCGCAACGCCGACGGCTGCACCAACCTGCTGATCTGGGCGCGCACCGGGATCGAACACCCGATGTACTCCAGCGGGGACGACCGCGACGAAGCCATCGACGAAGGGGCGGTGCACAGCCACCGGCTGCTGGTGGAGGACCTGGCCGCGGCGTCCCAGCGCTTCGCGACGTCGGCCCGCGCGCTGCCCACCCAGGCGTGGACGGCGGAGCTCTACGACGCGATCGGCGACCCGATGCCCGCCCATCACACCCTGCGCGCCCGCCTGCTGGAGGTGTGGGTGCACACCGTCGACCTGGACCACGACATCGACTTCGCCAGCATCCCGCCAGCGCACTCCGAACAGCTGCTGGAGGACGTCACCCAGTCCTTCGGCGGTCGCCCGGACGTGCCCGCGCTGAGCCTGGAGGTCGACTTCGGCACCCACCGCCGCACCTGGGAACTGCGCGGGACGACCGAGCGCCCCAGCAAGGTCAGCGGCGAGCCCGGCCCGATGCTCGGCTGGCTGCTCGGCCGCACGGGCCCCGAGGAACTGACGGGCGACCCGCCCGAACTGCCCGAATGGCCCTGATGCCGCATGCGGCTGCCCGCCGCGCACCGGAACAACCCGCACGGCCCGCTCCCCCGGGACCGGATCCGGTCCGTTCCGATTTTCCTGCCGAGGACGTCGCGCAGGCCCGCCACGAGAACCGGAAGCGAACGTTAGGCTCGCAAGCGTGCAGATTGTTGAGGAGTACACCGGACATGTCGAACCGGGCGGCGTCGCCGCCCGCCGCGTGCTCGACGCGCTGACGATCACCAAGATCTCGGTCGGCCCGATGAACAACAACGCCTACCTGCTGGTGTGCCGCAACACCGGGGACGCGCTGCTGGTCGACGCCGCCGACGATTCGGAGCGGCTCTCCGACCTGCTCGGGCACGATGATCAGCGGCCGCGGCTGCGCACCATCGTGACCACCCACCAGCACCCGGATCACTGGCAGGCGCTGGGCGCGATCGCGGGTCAGACCGGGTGCTTCACCGCAGCGCACCCGGCCGATGCCGAACAGCTCCCGGTGCCGCCGGACCGCCTGGTCGAGCAGGGCGACACCATCGCCCTCGGCGACTGCGAGCTGTCGGTGATCCACCTGCGCGGCCACACCCCCGGGTCGGTGGCGCTGGTCTACCGCGACCCGAACGGGCACCCGCACCTGTTCACCGGGGACTCGCTGTTCCCGGGCGGGGTCGGCAAGACCGGATCGCCCGCGGACTTCCGCTCGCTGATCGACGACGTGGAGAACCGGATCTTCGGCGAGCTGCCGGACGACACCTGGTTCTACCCGGGTCACGGCGACGACTCCACGCTCGGCGCGGAGCGCCCGAAGCTTCCCGAGTGGCGCGAACGAGGCTGGTGAGCGCCACGGCCGCGAGTCCGGCACCGGGCTCGCGGCCGTGATCTCGCCGTCGTCGGCCCGCGCCCCTAGTCTGGACCGGTGAGCGAGTCCGTCGCAGTCGACGTCGAAGGCACCGAGGTCACGGTGTCGCACCCGGACAAGATCTTCTTCAGCGAGCGCGGTGAGACCAAACTCGACCTCGTCCGCTACTACCGCGCTGTCGCGCGCCCGCTGCTGGACACGCTGGGTGGCCGTCCGCTGCTGATGGAACGCCACCCGGACGGCGCGGACGGCAAGTCGTTCTTCCAGAAGCGCGTGCCCAAATCCGCGCCGGAGTGGCTGCGGACCACCGTGGTGACCACGCCGAACGGCACCACCAGCGCGGCGCTGGTGGCCGCCGACCTGGCGCACGTCGTCTGGGCGGTCAACCTGGGTTGCCTGGGCTTCCACGTCTGGCCGTACCACGCGGACGCCCCGCAGATCGCCGACGAGCTGCGCATCGACCTCGACCCCGCGCCGGGCGTGACCTACCGGCAGGTGTGCGAGGCCGCGCTGCTGAGCCGGGAGATGCTCGCCGAGCACGACATCGACGTGCGGGTGAAGACCTCCGGCTCCCGCGGTCTGCACCTCTACGCCCTGCTGCAGCCGAGCTGGGACAGCTACCAGGTCCGCGCGGCGGCGGTAGCGCTCGCGCGCGAACTCGAGCGCAGGCACCCCGACCTGATCACCGCGAAGTGGTGGAAGGAGGAGCGCGGCGACCGGGTGTTCGTCGACTACAACCAGAACGCGCCGCACAGAACGGTTTTCGGCGCCTGGTGCGTGCGGCCCAAGCCCGGCGCGACGGTGTCCGCCCCGATCTCCTGGGACGAGCTGTCCGAGGTCGAACCCGCGGATCTGACCATCGCGACCGTGCCGGACCGGCTCGCCGAGCGCGGCGACCCGTGGGCCGACCGGCAGCCGCAGTCGATCGAACCGCTGCTGGAGCGCTCCCGCAGCGATCTGAGCTCGGGGCTGCAGGACGCACCGTGGCCGCCGGTGTACCCGAAGCAGCCCGGCGAGCCGCCGCGAGTGGCACCCAGCAGGGCCAAGCGCGACAGCTAGGACCGGCGCCGGGTGCCCTCAGGGGACGTTCCGGTTTGCAGCTTGCGCGCTGGCGCCGGGAGCGGAACCTCAGACGCCGCCGGCCTCCGGACTTCAGCGGCGACGGCCGCACCGCCGCGGCGCGTCTGCCGGACGGCATCGAGGCTCCTGCGGCCGCACCGTCATGCGAGAAGACCGGGTGAGACGCGGTTCGCGGATTCGGCGAGCTTGCGGGCCTCACCGTTGCACTCGAGGCAAGTTCCCCAAAGCCAGGCCTGCGCGGTGGCTTCGGCGACGACTTCCTGCCGGCACAGGGTGTTCACGCGCATGCCACTCGGATAGGCACTGCCCCAGGGACGCTTGTCCCGGCTAGCGTGCCGCTTGCCATCTCCCGGAACCCAGTGGAACGAATGCATCGATTCTCTTCCCCCTTGTCGTCGGCGGACACCGGCCACCGAACTGAATTCCCTTGCACCCGCGCGAGTTCCCTCCCTGGACCCGACGCAGGCTGCGATCAAGAGCGGCACCAATGCTGCTGGTCCCGAGACCACTGCGACAAGTCCCCGATCGCATGACTCCATTCGGTGCATCAGAAGCACTGCGTAGTCGCGAACTCGCGTTGCGTGCGACCCGCCGATTCGGCGCGCAGCCCACCTAATAAGCTGTGGTGCATGAGCGAGACCACCCCTGCACCCCGGGCATACGTTCTGGGTGCGGAAATCCGGGACGCGCGTTCGCGCACCGGTCTCGGACTGCGGCAACTCGCGGGCAGGCTCGACGTTTCGCACTCGGTAGTGGTGCGTTGGGAGCGCGGTGAACGCGTTCCGTCCACCGAGTCGGTGTCCGCCGTGTGCGCGGTCCTGGGGTTGTCGAGCCCTGCTCGCGACCGGCTGCTGCGACTCACCCGGGACGCTCAAGCGGAACCGCCGAACTCCGTGTCGATCGGGTCGGCGGGCGAGGCCGACCAGCTGACCGCGCTGCTGGAGTTCGAGCGGATCGCCACCACCATCACCGACGTCTCGCCCATCCTCATCCCCGGGCTGCTGCAGACGCCCGACTACGCCCGGGCGATCATGGGCACCGGCATTCCCGAGAACGAGGTCAGCACCCGCGTCGCGCTCCGACTCGGACGACGCGAGGTGCTCACCCGACCCGACGAGCCGGTTCATTACACGGCGTTCCTCCTCGAGTCCGTGCTGCACCAACCGATCGGTGGCCGCGCGGTGCTGCTGGACCAGCTGCGCCACGTGCTCGAGACCAGCCAACGGGACAACGTCGACATCCGCATCATCCCGCTGCACACGGGGTGGACGCCGGCGCACGCCGGGCCCTTCGTGCTCCTGGGGTTCGCCAAGGCGTCCCCGGTCGTGCACCTGGAACACCACCGGTCCAGCGCGTTCCTGCGCGATCCCGGTGACGTGACGGCATTCATCAAAGCAGGCAAGGATCTGGGGCAATTCGCGATGAGCTGCGACGACTCGGTTCGTCTCATCGCCGAGATCATCCACCGAGAGGAGACGACACCGTGACGTTGCTGCAGTCCCCGGTCGGCTGGCGCAAATCGAGCCGGAGCAGCCAAGAGACCAACTGCGTCGAGGTCGGCCGCGTCATAGGCGGGGCGGCTGTGCGCGACACCAAAGACCGTTCGGGCGGACTCGTGACGGCCGACAGCACCCAGTGGCGCTGCTTCGTGAAGGCGATCAAGACAGGTCGATTCGACCTCTGACCCGCGCGTCGCAGCACGACCGCAGCACCGGGCACCGGGGCGCCCCGCGCTCAACGCGGAGCGCCCCCGGCTCGCGCGCTACCGCCTTCGGGGATGTTCAGGATGCGGCGGCAGCCGCGTGCGGTGGGGATTCAGCCGGCACTGCGGCGGGTTCTCGGACGTCGTCGGGCGCGGCAGCCGCAGCGCTTCACGCCAACCGCCGGGCCACGACTCGAGCGGCCTCGGCGAGCAGGGCGTCGTCGTGCTCGTCGTGCTCGCGGTGACGACGCGTGAACAGCGCGACCACGATCGGCGTTCCGGCGCTCGTCCAGGTCACCGCGACGTCGTTGGCCACCCCGTAGGAACCGCCACCGGTCTTGTCGGCGGTGCGCCAGTCTCCCGGCAGACCGGCGCGAATGCGGTCGTCACCGGTGGTGTTGCCGAGCATCCAGTCGGTCAACCGCCGGCGTTCCGGGCCCGCCAGGACGTCGCCCAGCAGCAGCCGCTGCAATCCGGACGCGTAGGCGGCCGGGGTCGTGGTGTCCCGCTCGTCGCCGGGAACCGCGCTGTTGAGCTCGGTCTCCCACCGGTCGAGGCGGGTCATGTCGTCACCGATGGACCGGGCGAAGGGCGCGATGGCCCGCGGGCCGCCCAGTTCGCGCAGCAGCAGGTTGGCGGCGGTGTTGTCGCTGTGCTGCAGCGCGGCCGCGCAGAGCTCGCCGATCGTCATCCCGGTGTCCACCCGGGTCTCGGTGATCGGCGAGTACTCGACCAGATCGCCGCGCCCGTAGGTGATGCGGCGCTCGAAGTGGCCACCGGCCAGTCCGCGCTCGCGCAGCAGCGCACCGACCGCGTAGACCTTGAAGGTCGAGCACATCGCGGCGCGTTCGTCCGCTCGGTTGGCCAGCGTGCGACCGGTCGCCGCGTTGCGGGCGAACAGGCCCAGCCGCGCGTCGAAGCGGTGCTCCAGCGCGAGCAGTTCCGCATCGAGCCCGGGCGCGTCGGTGGCCGACGCGGGACTGGACCTCGGGGCGCACGCGACCACCGGGGCCGCCAGCAGCGCACCCAGCACGGAGCGGCGAGAGATGTTCTGGGACAAGGATTTCCCCTTCACGAGCAGGTTGTGCGCACCAGTCGACCACCGGCTCGCCGATAGCGCCAATAAGCTGACACCCGCTGCCCGATAGCGCCTCGATATCCCCGCAGGGTCCGGGATGCCCGGAGACCGCGACGCCGGGAAAAAATCTCCTACAACCGGCCCGAACGCAGGTCGGTGACCGCGATCCGGGCGCATTCGGCGATGGCCGAGTCCACCCGTGGCAACGCCGGATCGGCGCGCGCGGCGAGGGTGAACACGGCCACCGCGACCGGGTCCTCGCCTTCGAACTCGACCACCGAGACCTCGTTGCGGACCGCGCCGATCGTTCCCGTCTTGCCCGCGACGCGCACCCCCTGGAACGGGAAGCCCGCGCGGACCCGGTGCATCCAGGCCTGCCCGGCCAGCAGTCGGCGCATGAACGCGCACCGCTGCGGCGAAGCGATCTCATCGCCCCAGATCTGCCCGAGCAGCCGGGTCATCTCGCGCGGCGTCGTCGCCGACGCGTAGGAGGGGTCGTAGGCGCGGACCGTACGGGCTTCGTCGTTGTCGGCGAGCAGCGCGAAGGCCTCGGCAGCACTGCTCGCGCCCATCTCCTCGACGAGCGCGGCGTGCGCGTCAGCGGTGCCGCCGACCACCCGGGTGCGGGTCAGCTCCGCGGCGGCCAGCGCCTCGGCCACGGCATCGAGCCCGATCGCGCCGAGGATGACGTCGGCGGCGGCGTTGTCGGAGACCGAGATCATCGACGCGGCCAGGTCGCGCCAGGACAACCGCACCGGATCCAGGAAGGTGGACACGCCGGTCGGCCCCGGGGTGCACGAGGCCGGGTCCAGCAGGACGCGCTCGCGCGGATCGAGGGCTCCCGCGTCGAACGACCGGCACAGCGCGACCAGCAAAGCCAGCTTGTAGACCGATGCCGTGACCACCAGCTCGTCCGCGCCGACGTCGACCTCGCGAGCCCGACCGCCGCCGAGCCGGATCGCGTGGACCCAACCCTGCGCACCGGCGTCGGCGAGGATCTCCCGCACCCGCTGTTCCAAGCTCACGACATGCCCGCCAGCGCCGACTCGAGCGCATCGGGCACGTCCTGCTGCGGGACCGGGTCGGGCCGGACCACCCGGACGCGCAGCGCCAGCTCCTCGCCGACCGGCGCAGCGCGCACCCCGGGGGCCTCCAGCCGCAGGTCCGCGCTCAGCGCGAACGCCCGGCCCGCGACGACAGCGCTGAGCGCATCGCGGTCCCCGGGCGCGGGCAGGAACTCCGGGTCCAGCCCCTTCGCGCGCAACGTGTCCGCCAGCAGGTCGAAGGCGGCCGTGCCGTGCGCCCGGGGCGCGGTCGCGCACGCGAGCCCGCTCAGCGCGCGCAGCGAGGGCTTGCCCCGAGCGGCCGGGTGTCCGTCGGGCATCAGCAGCATGCGCGGGAGTTTGAGCACCGGTCCGGCGCGCAGTTCGCCGAGCAGCGCCGGGTGGTGCACCACGGCGCAGTCCAGCCGACCGCCGGTGACCGCGTCGACGAGTTCCGCCGTCGGTGCGGTGCTGATGATGACGGTCCGCGCGTCCGGGTCCGGCGCCGCCGCCCGAACCGCGGCGGTCAGCGCCGCGACCTGCAGGTCGCTGAGCGCGGCGATGACCCCGATGCGCACCGCGCCCCGGCTCTCCCGCTGGCGCCGAGCCGCGTCGAGGAACTGCTCGCGACCGTCCAGCAGGGCCCGTGCCCGCGGCAGCAGGTCCGCTCCGGCTGTGGTCAGCCGGACGCCGCGCGAGCCCCGGATCAGCAGGGTGACGCCGAGCCGCGACTCCAGCCGCCGCACGCCCTGCGACAGGGGCGGCTGACTCATGCCCATCCGATCCGCGGCGTGTCCGAAGTGCCCCTCCTCGGCCACCGCCACGAAGAAGCCCAGATGCCGAAGCAAGTCCACACCAGGATCCAAGCACGCGACGAGACGAGGGTGCGCGAAGGGCCGGACCGGACCCTTCGCGCACCCTCGTCGCTCACCTCAGTTCGAGCGCGACCGCGGCCGCACCGATCACGCCTCAGGGCTTCTCGTGGAGCGCGCTGCCCTTGACGTACTCCTCCCAGGGAATGGTCCAGTCCGAGATGTCCCCGTCGGCCGGGGTGAGCGGCCGCGAGGAACCCCTGATGTCGACCGGGTCACCGATCTGCGTGAAGTTCATGAACCAGTTGCCGTTGGCCGTCGAGAGGTTCACGCAGCCGTGCGAGACGTTGCTGCTTCCCTGCGCCCCGACCGTGTCCGGGTTGGAGTGGATGTACTCGCCGTTGTTGGAGATCCGCACGTTGTTGTGCAGGACCTCGTCGTAGAAACCGGCCTGACCGCGCGCCGGGCCGCCCCAGGAGTCCGAGCGCATCCGCACCGATTCGGCCTTCTCCGAGGCAACGTGGATGCCGTACTGCGTCGGGTAGACGGGTCGCCCGAAGGACGCAGGCATGGTCCGGATCTCCTTGCCGTCCTGGTAGACGGTCAGGGTGTGCGCGTTGACGTCGCCCACCGAGCGCTGATCGCGGCCGATCTTGAAGTGGGTCTGGAAGTTCCGGTCGGCCATCACGCCGCCACCGGCGTCCACGCCGTAGAGGTCGGCCTTGACCGTCACGTCGGTGCCGGCCTTCCAGAACTCCTTGGGACGCCAGTTCACCCGCTCGTCGCTCATCCAGTGGAACGACCCCTCGGTGGGCACCGACGCCTCGACCGAGAGATTGCGCTCCACTGCCGCGCGGTCCTGCACCGGCTTGTCGAAGTAGATGGAGATGGGCATCGCCACGCCCACCGTCTGCCCCTCGGCCGGCCAGGTGCGCTCGACCGCCAAGGTTTCGGTGGGCACCGCGGTCTTGAACGAGGAGTTCAGCGGTTCGGTGGTACGGCCCTTGCCGTCCCGAGCCTTGGCCTGCACCTGGTACTTCGCGCCGAAGTCCAGCGGACCGTTCGTGGACCACTTCGTCCCGCTGGGGTCGAGGGTGCCGGCCACCGGCTTGCCGTTCGCCGTCACCGACACCGACGTGAGCTGCCCCTTCTGCGCCGTCAGGACGAGCGGATCACCGGGCGCCTGGTTCTGCGCGGCGTTGGGGATCGACGAGCTCACCGACGCCGCGGATTCCTCGGGCTGCGTGCTGCACGAGGTCACCACGGCTGCGATCAGACTGACGACAACCAATTGACAAGCTGCTACCCCCCGCATAACGGCCTCCCAGCCACCAGCACTGTTGCGTCGTAAGCAGTAACTGTCCGGCCCAGGAGTGGGGTTATCAACACGATCAAGGCGACCGTCCGGGCCCGGCGGGGCCGACTGCCGCCGCAATGACCAGCGCGACGCGCCGATCATCACCACATCGAGTTAGGCAGAACTACCCGCAGGCATTGCATTCGTGATCAATTCCTACGTTCCGCATCCAAGAGCGTCGAGACCCCGAACCTCGCTACTTCGATCGGTGGAGGTGTTGGCGACGTCGCCGAATTCGGTGTCACCCCGGTGGCGGCGATTCAGTTCTTCTTGTCGTCCTCATCCACCACTTCGGCATCAACGACGTCCTCACCGTCCTGCGTCGTCGCACCGCCGTCGCCCCCGGTCGCCGCGCTCTCGGCACCCGGCTGCGCCCCCTGGCCGTAGACGGCCTGACCGATCGTCTGCGACTTCGCCGCCAGGTCGTCCATCGCGGCGCGGATGCGGTCGACGTCCTCGCCCTTGAGCGCCTCCTTGACCTCCGTGACGGCTTCCTGCACCGGAGCCCGGGTGTCGTCGGGAATCTTGTCGGCGTTGTCGGTGAGCACCTTCTCGGTCTGGTGCACCAGCGACTCGGCCTGGTTGCGAACCTCGGCCTCCTCGCGACGCTTCTGGTCCTCCTCGGCGTGCGCCTCGGCGTCGGAGACCATCCGGTCGATGTCCTCCTTCGGCAGCGCGGAGCCGCCGGTGATGGTCATCGACTGCTCCCGGCCGGTGCCGGTGTCCTTGGCGTTGACGTGCACGATGCCGTTGGCGTCGATGTCGAAGGTGACCTCGATCTGCGGCACCCCGCGCGGCGCTGGCGGCAGCCCGGTCAGCTCGAACATGCCGAGCTTCTTGTTGTGCAGCGCCATCTCCCGCTCGCCCTGGAAGACCTGGATCTGCACCGACGGCTGGTTGTCGTCGGCGGTGGTGAAGGTCTCCGAGCGCTTGGTCGGGATCGTGGTGTTGCGCTCGATCAGCTTGGTCATGATGCCGCCCTTGGTCTCGATGCCCAGGGACAGCGGCGTGACGTCGAGCAGCAGGACGTCCTTGACCTCACCGCGCAGCACACCGCCCTGCAACGTGGCGCCGACGGCGACGACCTCGTCCGGGTTGACGCCCTTGTTCGGCTCCTTGCCACCGGTCAGCTCCCGCACCAGGTCGGTGACCGCGGGCATCCGGGTGGAGCCGCCGACGAGCACCACGTGGTTGATGTCGTCGACGGAGATCCCGGCGTCGCGCACCGCGTTGGCGAACGGCTTGCGGCAGCGCTCGAGCAGGTCCGAGGTGATGCGCTCGAACTCCGCCCGGGAGAGGGTCTCGTCCAGGAACAGCGGGTTCTTGTCCGCGTCCACGGTGATGTAGGGCAGGTTGATGCTGGTCCGCGAGGAGGAGGACAGCTCGATCTTGGCCTTCTCCGCGGCTTCCTTGATCCGCTGCATGGCCATGCGGTCCTTGGTCAGATCGATGCCCGAGGAAGCGCGGAACTTCTCGACCAGCCATTCGACGATGCGCTCGTCCCAGTCGTCACCGCCGAGGTGGGTGTCACCGGAGGTCGCCTTGACCTCGACCAGCCCCTCGCCGACGTCCAGCAGCGAGACGTCGAAGGTGCCACCGCCGAGGTCGAAGACCAGGATGGTCTGTTCCTTCTCACCCTTCTCCAGGCCGTAGGCCAGGGCCGCCGCGGTCGGCTCGTTGACGATGCGCAACACGTTGAGCCCGGCGATCTGGCCGGCCTCCTTGGTGGTCTGGCGCTGCGCGTCGTCGAAGTACGCGGGCACGGTGATCACCGCGTCGGTGACCTCCTCGCCGAGATACGACTCGGCGTCGCGCTTGAGCTTCTGCAGCACGCGCGCCGAGATCTCCTGCGGCGTGTAGTCCTTCTCGTCGATGCCGACGGTCCAGTCGGTGCCCATGTGCCGCTTGACCGACCGGATGGTGCGGTCGACGTTGGTGACCGCCTGGTTCTTCGCGGGCTGACCGACCAGCAGTTCGCCGTTCTTGGCGAAGGCCACCGCCGACGGCGTGGTGCGGGCGCCCTCCGAGTTGGCGATGACGGTGGCCTCGCCACCCTCCAGCACAGCCACCACGGAATTGGTCGTACCCAGATCAATGCCGACCGCGCGTCCCATCGCGAGCTCCTCTCCGAGCCGATTGCGCAGGTCCTGCGAGCTTCACGGCCAGTATGCGAAGCAGCACGCAACGCGTCCAACTCACGGCCCCAGCGGCAGCGGTGGCGCGGCGGGATCGGGCACCGGGTACCGGATGGCGTTCTGCGACCCGCGTACCCCGATCGGGCTACCCTTGGGTTCATCGCAGCCGACGTCGTAGTTGGTGGGTCCTTCGGAGGTGTTGCTGCCCTCGCGGCGCGGCGTTCCCTCGTAGCCCTTCGTGCAGTTGGGCGGGTTGAACACGTTGAGCACGAGACCGAGGTGCCCGGTGCCGTCGGGCGCCAGCGAGTGGGTGAACGCCGAGATCATCGGCAGCGCGACCAGCGTTTGCTCCAGCCCGGGTTCGCGCACGCTGGTCAGCCGCGTGGTGGTCAGCAGGTTCGCGACCACCACGCCGAAGTCGTCACCGAGGTCGCGGGTGAGCTCGTGCACCTCGGTGGCCGCGCCGGGTGCCTTGTCGATGACCTCGCGCAGGTCCGGGTCGGAGGCCTTGAGCTGCCCGCCGATCCGGCGCAGACCGCCGGAGAACTCGGTGAGCCGCTGCGCCTGCTGCTGCTGGGTGCGCAGCACCGCATCGCCGTTTTCCAGCAGCGCCTGGGTCTGCGGCAGGTGCGCGTCGGCGGTGGCGGTGAACTCCCCCGCGGTGTCCAGCAGGCGCTGCAGGTGCGGGCCGGCGCCGTCGAACGCGGTACCGACCTCGGTAACGACCGTGCGCAGCGATTCGGTCGGCACGTCCGAGACCAGCCGATCGACGTTGACCAGCAACGTCTCCGGCGCGGGCGGGATGGCGGTGCGCTCGGCCGGGATCACCGCCCCCTCCGCCAGGAAGGGGCCGCCGCGCCGGTCGGGCTGCAGGTCGATGTACTGCTCGCCGACCGCCGAGCGGTTGGCGACCACGGCACGCGTGTTCGCCGGGATCGGCGGCGCGGAATCGTTGATGTGCAGCCGCACGGCGATTCCGTCGTGGGTCAGGCGAATGGCGGTGACCCGGCCGACCGTGACACCCCGGTAGGTCACTTCGGAGTTGGTGAACAGCCCGCCGGATTCGGCCATGTCCACGGTCACCGGGTACCCGTTGGATCCGAACAGCCGGTCCAGCCCGGCGTAGCGGCCACCGACGTAGCCGGTGCCCAGCACCGCGATCGCCAGGAACAGCGCGAGCTGGATCTTGACTTTGCGGCTGGTCACGAGCCACCTCCGAGCAGGTCGCCGGGTTCCGGGATGGGCAACGGCGGTAGCTGCGGGCCGTCGGGCGGAGCGGGCACGTCGGCGCCGGACTCACCGCTGTCGGAGATCCCGGGGATCGGAATCGGCGGCCCCGAGGAACGGGTGAAGTTCTCGTAGAGCCCGGACAGATCGAGGTCGACGTAGACGTCGGCGTTGAAGAAGTCGCCCTTGAGCGCGTTCATCGCGTATTCCGGGAACGGATAGGTGGACAGGAAGGCCAGCGCCCTGGGCAGATCGGATCCGGTGTTGGCGAGCTGGCGCAAGGTCGGAGCCATCGCCCGCAGATCGGCGACCAGGTCCTCGCGACTGCTCCGGATGGTCTGCGTCGCGGTCGTCGAGAGCTCGTCCAGAGATTCCAGCATCCCGACGAGCCTGCCGCGCTGCGCCTCGAGTTCGCGCAGGCCCGGGGACAGCTGATCGAGCCCGGTCTCGATGTCGCCGGTCTGAGCGCGCAGCGTGGCGGAGAGCCGGTCGAGCCCGTCGATGGCCTTGGTGATCTCGCCGCGCTGGGCGTCCAGCCGGGTCACCACGTCGTTGACGTTGCCCAGCAGGGACCGGATCTCGGCCTCGTTCCCGGTCATCGCCTTGTTGAGCTCGCCGACGATGGTGTGCAGCTGATCGATGCCACCGCCGTTGAGCAGCAGCGAGACCGCGCCGAGCACTTCCTCGATCTGCGGGTTGCGGTTGGTGCGTTCCAGCGGGATGACGGCGCCGTCGCGCAGCCTGCCGGTGCCGTTCTCCGGTGGCGGGGCGAGTTCGACGAACTTCTCCCCCAGCAGGCTGGATTGGCGCAGCCGCGCGTAGGAGTTGGCGGGCAGCCGCACGTCGCCGTTGACCCGCATGGTGACGACGGCAGTGGTGTTGTCCGGGCTGAGCGCGATGCGGTCGATGCGCCCGACGGAGACGTCGTTGACCTTCACGCTGGCCTGGGGCACCAGGTCGAGCACGTCGGCGAAGTGCACGGTGACTTCGAACGGCCGGTCGCCGAGTTCGGCGCCACCGGGCAGCGGCGTGTTGTAGAGGCCGTTGAAGCCCGCAGCGCCGCATCCGGTCGCCAGCAGCAGCGACAGCGGGATCACCAGGATCGCGGAACGCCTCATCGCTGACCCGCCCCTTCGCGCATCGCGTCCACCAGGGGCAGCGGGATGGGATTGGGACCGCGCTCCAGCCGGTCGGTGGCCTCACCGGCGCCCACCTGGAGGTTGCCCAGAACTTCCCCGACCGACGGCAGCGGGACCGCGCCCTGGATCTGCCCGCTGAGCTCGGCGCACGAGTCGCGCAACGCCTGCGGAATCCCCTCGGGACCGGGCGTCACGCCCGCGATGAGCTTGCACAGCATCAGCACCGGGGGCTCGGTGAGCTCGTTGGGATGCCAGCGGGAGGTGACCGAACCGGACGCGGAGTCGTAGGCGTTGATGAAGTTCGTGGTCGCCAGCGGCATCAGGTCCAGGACCTCGGCGAGCGCCTCGCGCTGGTCGACCAGCGCCTGCGTGACGCCGGTGAGGTTCTCCACGTTGGCCGAGACGTTCTCGCGGTTGTCGCGCACGAAGTGCTGCACCTCGCCGAGCGCGCCGGCCAGCTCCTGCAGCGCGGTGCCGAGCTGTTCGCGCTCGCCCGCCAGGAACGTGGTGGTGTCGGCCATGCGCCCGTAGAGCTCCTGGATCTGCTGGTCGCTGCGCGCCAGCGTCGCGGTGAACTGGTTGAGGTGGTCGACGGTGGAGAACAGATCCCCGCGGTTCTCCGAGAGCACGGTGGACAGCTCGCCGAGGCGCTTGATGGTGGTGTTCAGGTCCTGGCCGTTGCCGTCCACCGTCGCCGCGGACGTGTTGATCAGATCCGACAGCGCACCGTCGCGGTTGGCTCCGTCCGGCCCGAGCGCCTCGGACAGCTTGTTGACGTTGGCGAACAGCTCGTCGAGTTCGGCGGGCGTGGCGGTGCGCTCGGGCTTCAGCACGGCGCCGGACGCGAGCACCGGGCCGCGGGTGTAGGCCGGGGTGAGCTGCACGTAGCGATCGCTGACCAGGCTGGGCGCCACGACCATGGCGCCCACGTCGCGCGGGATGCGCACCCCGTCGTCGACGTGCATGTCCACCCGCACGTTCGGCCCTTCCGGTCGCACCGACTCGATCTGGCCGACCTCCACGCCGAGCACCCGCACGCTGGATCCGGCGTAGAGCCCCACCGCGCGATCGAAGTAGGCGGTCACGCGGGTACCGCTGGCGCTGAACATCCACCACATCCCTCCCGCGGTGACCAGCACCAGCGCGGTCAGCAGTGCGAGGAAGCGGTAACGCCTGCTCATTGGCCACCTCCGCCGGGGACCGGGATGGAGCACTCGGGCTCGTTGGTCTGCACCGGGCCCGAGCTGATCGGCGGCGGCAGCAGACCGCAGAAGTAACCGTCGAACCAGCGCCCGTTGCCGATGGTGTTGTTGAAGCCCCGCACGTAGGGCGCGAGCGCGCCCAGAGCCTTGTCCAGGCTCTCCTGGTTGTGCTGCAGCATCGAGGTCAGCTCGTCGAGCTGCGCCAGCGCTGGCTGGATCTGCTGCTGGTTGTCGGCGACCATGCCGCGCAGCTGCCGGGAGACCTCGCGGGTTCCCTCCAGCAGTCCGCTGATGGCCTCCTTGCGCGCCTGCACCTCCGACAGCAGCAGGTTGCCGTCCTTGATGAGCCGGTCGACCTGCTGATCGCGGGAGGCGACGATGCCGGAGACGTCGCTGGCGTTGCGCACCAGATCGGCCAGCTGCTGATCGCGCTTGGCCACCGCCTCGGAGAGCTTGGCCAGCCCGTCGACGGCCCGGCTCATGTGCTGCGGCGCGCCGCGCATGGTGTCGGACATGGTCTGGAAGCTCGCGGCCAGCTTCTCCGCGTCGAGCTCGCCGGTGGTGTGGGTGAGCTCGTCGATGGCGTCCGGGATGTCGAAGGGCGCGGTGGTGCGTGACAGCGGGATCGCCTCGTCGAGCTCGCGCGCCCCCGCGGGTTCGAGTTCGAGGAACTTCTCGCCGAGCAGCGTTTTGATCTGAATGCTCGCGGTGGTGCGATCACCCAGCTCGCGTCCATCCACCGTGTAATCGACGAGGACCCGGTTTCCTTCCAGGGCAACCGAATCCACCTCGCCGACCTTGATACCGGCGATCTGCACCTCGTCGCCGGAGTCGAGCCCGGCCGACTCGGAGAAGTAGGCCTGGTAGCCCGTTCCCGAGCCGACCAGCGGGAGGTCCTTGGCGGAGAACGCCAGCAGCGTTCCCGTCACCAGCAGCACGAGGGTCACCACCCCTACAGTGGCCTGGTTGCGTTCCCGAAGCGGTTTCACTGGCACCTCTCCGGCATCTCGGAGGTGGGCACGGGCGTGATGGGCACGTTGATCTCGAGCTGATCGACCCGGATGCGGCCGGTCACCCGGCAGGCGTAGTAGTTGAACCAGCTGCCGTAGCTGACCGTCCGGGTCAGCCGGTTGAGCCGGTCGGGCATCGTCTGCAGGGTGCGCTCGAGCATCGGGAGGTCCTCGTTGAGCACTCCGGTGACGTCGCGCAGCGCGCTGATGTTGTCCCGCAGCGGTTTCCGGGCATCGTGCACCAGGCCCGCGGTGGTGTTGGTGAGCTCATCGAGCGCCACGATGGCCTCGCCGACCGGTTCGCGCTGCTCGGCGAGTCCGCTGGTGAGCTTCTGCAGCGCGTCGATGAGCTCTTCCAGCTGCGGCCCGCGCGCGTTGACCGTGCCCAGCACCGCGTTGAGGTTCTCGATGACCTGACCGATGACCTGGTCCTTCTGCGCCAAGGTGTTGGTCAGCGAGGCGGTGTGCTGCAGCAGGTTCTCGACGGTGGCTCCTTCGCCCTGCAGCACCTGCACGAGTTCCCCGGCCAGCTTGTTGACGTCCTCGGGCGAGAGCGCTTTGAACAGCGGCTGGAACCCGTTGAACAGCGCGGTGAGGTTCAGCGCCGGGTGGGTGCGTTCGATCGGGATCTGAGCGCCCGGCTCCAGCACCTCGCCCGGGTCGCGCAGCGGCGCGTCCAGGTCGAGGTAGCGCTGGCCCGCGATGTTGCGGAACTTCACGGTCGCTTCCACGTCGCGGGGCAACTTGCGGTCGGCGGCGAGGTCGAAGCGAACCAGCGCGTGCTTGCCGTCGACGATCTCCAGTTCGCTGACCCGCCCCACGCGCACCCCGGCCATCCGCACGTCATCGCCTTCGCCGAGCCCGGAGGCGTCGGCGAACTTCGCGGAGTAGATCTCCGAGTCGCCCGCGTCGTTGGCCGCGATGGTGGAGACCAGAATGCCCGTGAGGGTGACCGTGACCAGCACGAAAGCGGTGAGCTTGAGCAGTGGCGCGGTGATCGACCTGGCCGATCTCATTTCAGGTTCACCTCCGTTCCCCGGTAGACCGGACCGACCAGCAGGGAGCTCCAGTCCGGCACGTCGGCCGGTCGGGCGTCGAGCTGCCCGGACAGCAGCACCGACAGCAGGTCCCGCTCGGCCGGGGAGTTGGCGACCGAATCACCGGTGGCCGCTTGCGGACTGGTGGAAGCCGGTGCGGGCGAGTCGTTCTCCCACGGGAAGACCTCCTCGCGCGAGCGCGGCGGTTCCGGGTGCATCGAGCCGTCCTGGATGGGCCCGCCGGGCGGGTACTGCGGGAAGGTGTCCGGCGGCTCCACGAACGGGTAGCAGCGGGGGCCGCGCTGGTCGAGGTTCTTCGGGTCGTCGCGCCCGGGAACGTACTTGCCGCGGCTGGCGGTCACCTCGAGGGTGAACTTGCCGATGTTGGGGTGCTTCGACCCCTTGCCGAAGGACTCGTTCGCCGGTTCGATCCCGGCCTCGAACTGCTTGAGCATGCAGGGATACTCCGGCGAGTACTCGGCCAGCAGTTCCAATGTGGACCGGGAGGTGTCCGCCAGTCGGATGAAGTTGCCCGCGTTGACCTCCATGAAGCGGTCGATATCGGTGCTCGCCGAGGTCAGCGTTCCGGTGAGGTGCTGCAGCTGGGTCTTCTGCTCCACGATGGTGCGGCTGGTCGTCGACATGTCCCGCACCGCGCGCAGCAAGTCGGGAGCGGCATCGGCGTAGGTGTTGGACACCTCGTCCAGACGGTCGATCACCGATTCCAGCTTGGGCAGCGACGGGTGGAACTTCTCCAGGTAGGCGTCCAGCTGAACCAACGTGTCGCCGAGCTGCTCACCCCTGCCCCGCAACGCCTGCGAGACCGCGTCGAGCGTGGTGGCGACCTGCTGCGGCTGCACGGCCTGCAGCACCGGCATCAGATCGTCCAGCACCTCCTCGATCTCCATGGCCGACTCGCTGCGGTCCTGGGCGATCACATCGCCGGAGGCCAGCGTGGCGTTCGCGGTGCGCTGCGGGATGTCGAGCGAGACGTAGCGCTCGCCGAAGAGCGTCTTCGGCAGCAACCGGGCCCGGACGTTGGCGGGGATCATCTCCGCCTTGTCGGGTTGCAGCGCCAGTCGCAGCCGGGCGCCGCCCCTTCCGGCGTTGATCTCGCGCACCTCGCCGACGACCACTCCGCGCACCTTCACATCGGCGCCGGATTGCATCTGGTTGCCCGCGGTGTCGGCCTCGAGGGTGATGGGGACGTGCGGGGTGAAGACCTTGTTGTAGGCGCCGATGGTGCCCGCGAGGAACATCGCGACCACGGCGAGGAACGCCACGCCCATCACCTGCAGCCTCCGCCGGCTCGGCCCCGCGCTCATCCGGCGATCCGAACGGTCGTGGTCGATCCCCAGATCGCCAGGCTGCAGAAGAAGTCCAGCACGGTCACCAGCACGATCGAGGTCCGCACGGCGTTGCCGACCGCGATCCCGACGCCCGCGGGTCCGCCGCGCGCGGTGAATCCGTAGTAGCAGTGGGTCAGGATCACCGCGACGCTGAACACGATGACCTTGCCGAAGGACCACAGCACGTCCTCCGGCGGCAGGAACAGGTGGAAGTAGTGGTCGTAGGTCCCCGCTGACTGGCCGTAGACCCAGACCGTGATCTGCCGGGAGGCCAGGTACGACCCGAGCAGCCCCACCACGTACAGCGGGATCACCGCGGCCACCCCGGCCAGCACCCGGCTGGTCACCAGGTACGGAACGCTGCGCACGCCCATCACTTCCAGCGCGTCGATCTCGTCGGAGATCCGCATCGAGCCGAGCTGCGCGGTGAAACCGCAGCCGACCGTCGCCGACAACGCCAGGCCCGCCGACAGCGGTGCCACCTCGCGGGTGTCGAAGTAGGCGGCGATGAACCCGGTCAGCGCCGCGGTCCCCAGCTGGTCCAGCGAGGAGTAGCCCTGCAGCCCGACCACGGCGCCGGTGGCCATGGTCATGCCGACCATCACGCCGAGCGTGCCGCCGATGATGGCCAGCGCGCCGCTGCCGAAGACCACCTCGGTGAGCAGCCGCAGGGTCTCCTTGCGGTAACGGCGCAGCGTGACCGGGATCAGCAGCAGCGCCCGCAGGTAGAACCACAGCTGCCACCCGAGGTTCTCCAGCACGTTGCCGGGCACCGCAGCGGCCTTGCGCAGTTCGCGCTGCGCGGTCGTCGACGTCGGGACGCGGTCCAGAACGGCCATCACAACCCCTTCGGCGGGACGAGCTGCAGGTAGATCCCGGTCAGCAGGAGGTTGATCAGGAACAGCAGCAGGAAGGTGATGACCACGGCCTGGTTGACCGCGTCACCCACGCCCTTCGGACCGCCCGTGGGGTTGAGCCCGCGGTAGGCGGCCACCACCCCGGCCACGAAGCCGTAGACGGCGGCCTTGAGCTCGCTGATCCAGATGTCGGGCAGGCTGGCCAGCGCGTTGAAGCTCGCCAGGTAGGCACCCGGGGTGCCGCCCTGCAGGATCACGTTGAAGAAGTAGCCACCGAGCACGCCGACGACGCTGACCAGCCCGTTGAGCAGCAGCGAGATCAGCACCGCCCCGCACACCCGGGGCACGACGAGGCGGTGCACCGGCGAGACGCCCAGCACCTCCAGCGCATCGATCTCCTCGCGGATGGTGCGCGCCCCGATGTCGGCGCACACGGCCGAGCCGCCTGCCCCGGCCACCAGGAGAGCCGTGATCAGCGGGCTCGCCTGCTGCAGGATCGCCAGGGCGCTGGCCGCGCCGGTGAAGGACTGGGCACCGATCTGCTGGGTCAGCGAACCCAGCTGCATGGCGATCACGGCGCCGAACGGAATCGCCACCATCGCCGTGGGCAGGATGGTCACGCTGGCGAAGAACCAGGCCTGCTGGATCCATTCGCGCACGGCGAAGGGCCTGCGCGGGATGTTGCGCAGCACCTCCCACGCCAGGGTGGCGATCCTGCCCACGTGGCCGAACGAGGCCACTAAGCCCGAGGTAGGCGCGGTCATCGCGGCCCCACCGCGGTCGCGGTGCCCAGCCTCATCGTTCCTCCCGGTTCTCAGGGGATCGACAGCACGTCCGTCGCGGCGAACGTCCTGTCCGGGTCGCGGTCGGCGAAGTAGTCACCGAGCCCCTTCTCCAGCTCCTGCTGGGTCCACAGCGGGCCATCGGTCTCGAAGCGCTGCTCCACCGCGGGCGGTGCGAGCAGCGCGACCACACCGCTGTGCACCACGAAGACCTGCCCGCTGATCGCCCGCGCGCTCGGTCCGGCCAGGTAGGTCACCAGCGGTGCGACGTGCTCGACCGACAACGGGTCCACTCCCCCCTCCGGCGCCTCGCCGAAGGTGTGCGCGGTCATTCCGGTCCGAGCGCGCGGACAGATCGCGTTGGCGCGCACGCCCATTCGCGCCATCGCGCGCGAGGTGGACACGGTCAGCGCGGCGATGCCGCCCTTGGCCGCGGCGTAGTTCGGCTGCCCGGCGGAGCCCAGCAGGAACGCCTCCGAGGCGGTGTTGATGATGCTGCCGCAGGTCGCGCCGGTGTCCTTGTACTCCTGACGCCAGTGCGCGGAAACGTTGCGCGAGAGCAGGAAGTGACCGCGCAAGTGCACCGCCAGCACCTGATCCCACTCCTCGTCGGACATCTTGAACAGCATCCGGTCGCGCAGCAGCCCGGCGTTGTTCACCAGCACCTGCGGCCCGCCGAAGCGCCGCACGGCGACGTCGAGCAGCTCGTCGGCGGTCTCGCGCGAGGACACGTCGCCGACGACGGCGACCGCCCTGGTCCCGATCTCCTCGATCTCCGAGACCACCTCGTGCGCGGCCTCGCTGACGTCGTTGACCACCACGTCGGCGCCGTTGCGGGCCAGTTCCAGGGCTTCGGCGCGCCCCAGACCGGCACCGGCGCCGGTGACGATCGCTGCCTTTCCATCCAAACTCGACACTGAGCCTCACCTCTGTCGAAGGTGACGATGGCGTTGTACTGCCGTGACGTTAGCCACACACAGTAGAATGAGTTCTCGTTGCGGATCAATAGATGCCCTGAAATTACGGTCTTATGCCGCGTGTTCAGCGCAAATGGGCTTCCGCGTCCAGGTAAAACGTGTTCTAACAAATTGGACACGATGGTCGGCGCCGGAGCCCTCCGGCCGCCACGCCCGCCCCTTCAACGACCCTCCCCCGTCCGGGTCACTACTCCATTCGGGCAACGCCTGGACATTATTAGAACACGTTCTAGAATACGCCATGCGGCCACTGCCGCGCACTCTCGACCTCAACAGCGGTCGCGGTCTATGGTTTTAGAAACGTGTTTCACACGCTTCCCGTCCGGGAGGACGCATGCGCATCGCCTACACGCCCGAGCAGGACGAGCTGCGGCGGGAGTTGCGCGCCTACTTCGCCGACCTGATGACACCGGAGCTGCGCGCGGAGCTCACCGCCGGTGGCGACTACGGCGACGGGCGGGCCTACCAGCAGCTGGTCCGGCAGATGGGCGCCGACGGCTGGCTGGCCCTGGGCTGGCCGGAGGAGTTCGGCGGGCAGAACCGCTCGATGCTCGATCAGCTGATCTTCACCGACGAGGCGGCCATCGCCGGTGCGCCGGTGCCGTTCCTGACGCTCAACAGCATCGCGCCGACGATCATGCGCTTCGGCACCCCCGAGCAGAAGGCGCACTACCTGCCCAAGATCGCCGCAGGCGAGATCCACTTCGCGATCGGGTACTCCGAGCCCGAGGCGGGAACGGACCTGGCCTCGCTGCGCACCACCGCGGTGCGCGACGGCGACGAGTACGTGATCAACGGGCAGAAGATGTGGACCAGCCTGATCCAATACGCCGACTACGTCTGGCTGGCCTGCCGCACCGATCCGGAGGCGAAGAAGCACAAGGGGCTGAGCATCCTGGTCGTCCCCACCGAGTCGGAGGGCTTCTCCTGGACGCCGGTACGCACCGTCGCCGGCCCCACCACCAGCGCGACCTACTACTCGGACGTGCGGGTCCCGGCCTCCGAGCTGGTGGGCACCGAGAACGAGGGCTGGCCGCTGATCACCAACCAGCTCAACCACGAGCGCGTGGCGCTGACCTCGGCCGCACCTCTGCAGCTGGCGCTCTCGGAGGTCCGGGACTGGGCGCTGGCGACGCGGCTGGCCGACGGGCGCCGGGTCATCGACCAGGAATGGGTGCAGCAGCACCTGGCACGAGTGCACGCGGGCGCGGAGTTCCTCAAGCTGATGAACTGGAAGATCGCCACCACCGCCGAGCGGCACCCGACCCCGGCGGCGGCCTCGGCCACCAAGGTCTACGGCACCGAGTTCGCCACCGAGGCATACCGCCTGCTGATGGAGGTCCTCGGCTCGGCGGCCTACGTCCGCGGCGGCTCGGCCGGTGCGGTCCTCGCCGGACGCATCGAACGCATGCACCGCTCCGCCCTGATCCTGACCTTCGGCGGCGGGACCAACGAGGTCCAGCGCGACATCATCGCCACCGTCGGTCTCGGACTCCCGCACGCCAAACGCTGACCTGGAGACGACATGGACTTCGCACCGAGCGAGGAGCAGCAGGACCTGGCGGGGCTGACCGCGCGCATCCTCTCCGACCAGGTCACCAACGAGCGCCTCCGGGAGATCGAGGCGCTCGACGACCGGTTCGACCAGCGATTGTGGAAGCAGCTGGCCGAGTCCGACGTCCTCGGCGCGGCCCTGCCCGCTCCGGAGGGCGGCGGGTTCGGCCTGCTCGAGCAGTGCGGCGTGCTGGTGGAGCTCGGACGGACCGTCGCCCCGGTTCCGTACCTGTCGTCGATCACCGCGGGCGCGGCGATCCTGGCCGAGTTCGGCACTGCCGAGCACCGCCGCCGGTGGGTGGCGCCCGCCGCGCGCGGCGAGGTCGTGCTGACGGCGGCGCTGACCGAGGATCCCGGCACCGATCCGGGAACTCCGGTGACGCGCGCCGACCGCGACGGTGCCGATTGGGTCCTCACCGGCGCGAAGACGAACGTGCCCGCGATGGCCCTCGCCGATCTGATCCTCGTCCCCGCCGCGACCGAGCGGGGCACCCGGGTCTTCCTCGTCGAACCCGGCACCACCGGGCTTCGAGCGCAGCGGCAGGAGATCGTCGACTCCGACAGCGAGGGGTCGCTCGAACTGACCGCCGTGCGAGTCCCCGACTCCGAAGCGCTCCCGGCCGGGGCGTTCGAGGCGCTGCTGCAGCGGGCGACCATCGGGGTGTGCGCGCATCAGGTCGGCGTGCTCTCGGCCGCGCTGGAGCGGACCAGCGACTACGCGGGCCAGCGAGTGCAGTTCGGCCGACCGATCGGCGGCTTCCAGGCCGTGGCGCAGCGGCTCGCCGACGGCTTCATCGACGTCGAGGCCGCGCGGCTGACGATGTGGCAGGCCGCCTGGACGGCCGCCGAAGGCCTGCCGTGCACCACCGAGGTCGCCACCGCGAAGTTCTGGGCCGCCGAAGCCGGCCACCGGGTCGCGCACACCGCGGTCCACGTGCACGGCGGAGTCGGCATCGACCTGGACCACGAGCTGCACCGCTACTTCGTGGCGGCCAAGCGCGGCGAGTTCGCCCTCGGCGGCGCCACGACCCAGCTCCGCCGCATCGGGGCCCGTTTGGCAGCCAAGTAATGGAACCAGTTCTAGACCGGGTTGCCCGATCCCATAGCGCACATTGCACGCATTCCTATAACCTGTTTCAGATACTTCTCGATGGAGGGACACGATGAGCGGGACGGAGCGTGAGCACGGGGCGCGCACGATCGATGCCGGCGCCCCACCGCAACGATTCGCCCGGGGCTGGCACTGCCTCGGCCTTGCCGACGAGTTCCGCGACGGAAACCCGCACGCGGTGGAGGCCTTCGGCACCAAACTCGTCGTGTTCGCCGACAGCGGCGGCCAGCTGCACGTGCTCGACGGCTACTGCAGGCACATGGGCGGCGACCTCACCCAGGGAACCATCAAGGGCGACGCGGTCGCGTGCCCGTTCCACGACTGGCGCTGGGGCGGCAACGGCCGCTGCACCTCGATTCCGTACGCCAAGCGCGTGCCGCCGCGCGCGCGAACCCGGTCCTGGCCGACCATCGAGGAGAACAAGCAGCTGCTGATCTATCACGACCCGGAGGGCAATCCGCCGCCGGAGGACGTGACGGTGCCGCGCATCGAGGAGGTCTTCACCGACGAGTGGTCGAACTGGACCTGGGACCGGGTGCGCATCGACGACTCCAACTGCCGGGAGATCATCGACAACGTCGTGGACATGGCGCACTTCTTCTACGTGCACTACGCCTTCCCGACGTACTTCAAGAACATCTTCGAGGGGCACGTCGCCACCCAGTACCTGCGCTCGCGCGGCAGGCCGGACGTGGGCGCGGGCGGCAACTACTCCGGTGAGGACACCGAGCTGCGCTCCGAGGCGTCCTACTACGGGCCCGCTTACATGATCAACCGGCTGTGGACCGACTTCAAGGGCACGCCGATCGACGCGTTCCTGATCAACTGCCACTACCCGGTCTCGCCGACGAGCTTCGTGCTGCAGTGGGGTGTTTCGGTCAAGAAGCTGCCCGGTCTGGACGACGAGCAGGCGGACCTGGTCGCCGAGAAGTTCGCCAAGTCCTTCGGCGTCGGTTTCATGCAGGACGTGGAGATCTGGCGGAACAAGACCCGCATCGACAACCCGCTGCTGGTCGAGGAGGACGGGCCGGTCTACCAGCTGCGCCGCTGGTACGACCAGTTCTACGTGGACGCCGACGAGGTCACCGACGAGATGGCGGCCCGCTTCGAGTTCGAGGTGGACACCACGCGCGCGGTCGAGGCGTGGGAGGCCGAAGTGGCCGCCAACCTCGCGGCTCGGGAAGCGGAGAGCACGTCGTGACCAGCACCGAGTCGGACCGCCGGGAGTACCTCGACGGCGGTCTGCGCCCGCTGAGCTGCCGCGATTGCGGTGTCCACGTGCTGGTCAAGAAGCTCAGCCCGGAGCAGACCAGCATCCAGTGGACCGGCCCGGCGACGACCTGCCCGGAGATCGCCGCCCGTGCCGCGGGTGGCGAGCATCCGGCCGAGATCGACACCTGCCCGCGGCTGCGCAGCAGCATCCACCGAGCCATCGACGAGGGCCGGATACCGGTCCCGGGGGAAACGAGTGAGTCCAGCGAACCGCAGCGGTGATGCGCTGAGCCCGATGGCCGAAGCCGAGCTCAACGGCTCCGGGCAGCGCGATCGGCGAAAACGGATCATAGACGCGACGATCGCGCTGGCCGACAAGGGCGGGTTCGACGCGGTGCAGATGCGCACCGTCGCCGAACGCGCCGACGTCGCGCTGGGCACCCTTTATCGGTACTTCCCCTCGAAGGTGCACCTGCTGGTGGCCGGCCTGGTGCGCGAGCTGGAGCGCATCCAGGACCGGCTGGAACGGTCCCCGGTGCCCGGCGACACCCCCTACGAACGGCTCCTGGTGGTCCTGGGACGCCTGACCCGCGCCTTTCAGCGCAACCCCAATCAGGCCGAGGCGGTCACCCGCGCCCTCATGTCGGCCGACACCTCGGCCGCCGCCGAGGTCGACGCGGCCAACCACCTGGTGACCTCGATGTTCATCCGGATCCTCGCCGAGGGCTCCCCCACCGACGAGCAGGTCGCCATCGCCGGGGTCATCAGCGACGTCTGGCTGTCCAACCTCGTGGCGTGGGTGACCCGCCGAGCCACGGCCTCCGACGTCTCGCACCGGCTCGAACTAACGGTGCGCCTGCTGCTCCGCCCGTAGGTCTCGGGCGATGTCGCATCCCGGGCCCTGCGTGGCGGTGCGGGTAGCGGCTCCTCGGACGCCGCCGGGCGAGAACAGCCGGCAGCGCCGCGCAGGCAGCTGCTCGAGTCGCGGATCCCGCAGCCGGGCGGCGTCCGAGTTCCGCACCCCGGCACCGCCACGCAAACCCCAAACTGGAATACCCCGGAAATCGAAATACCTAGGGGCGGTAGAAGGCGTGGGTGGCGGTGCAGCCGCCGTCCGCGACGAACTCGGCGCCGGTGCAGTAGCCGCTCTCGTCGGAGGCCAGGAAGACCACCAGGCCGACCACGTCCTCGGGCTCGCCCGGTCTGCCGAGCGGGACCATCTCGCCGATCGGCGAGATGTCGCCGTCGCCGGTGAAGTCGCGGATCATGCCGGTGTCGACCATGCCGGGGTGCACCGAGTTGACCCGGATGCCGCGGCGGCCGAGCTCGGTGGCGGCGGCCTTGGTCATGCCTCGGATGGCGAACTTGCTCGCGGTGTAGGCGACGAGGTTGGGCATCCCGCCGAGGCCCTCGACCGAGGAGAAGTTGACGATGGAGCCGCCGCCCGCAGCGTCGAGCTCCGGAACCGCGGCGCGCATGCCCAGGAACGTGCCGAACTGGTTGACCCGCACGATGCGCTCGTACTCGGCGAGCTCCATGTCCTCCAGCGCGGAGAACGTGAGCACGCCGGCGTTGTTGACCAGCACGTCGAGCTTCCCGAACTGCTGGGTGGTGGCGACGACGGCCGCGGCCCAGTCGGTTTCGTCGGAGACGTCCAGCCGCTGGAAGATCGCGGCGTCACCGAGCTCGTCGGCGGTTCGCTTGCCCAGTTCCTCGCGCACGTCGGCGATCACCACCGAGGCGCCTTCGGCGACGAAACCCCGTGCGATCGCGGCACCTTGGCCGCGCGCCGCACCGGTGATCAACGCGACCTTGCCCGCAAGCCGTCCCATGCACCCTCCTAGATTCCGAGCTTGCCCGCCAGTCGCACGAGGAAGGATTCGACCTCGTCGGCGGGTTTGTGCTGAAAGCCGAACAACACCTCGGTGACGCCCAGCTCCGCCCAGCGCGCCAGCAGTTCCGGGTCGGGTTTGCCCGCCAGCGCCACGATCTGCGGTGCCCCGTCCCGGCCGGCCTCGCGCCAGGTCTGGTGCAGCAGCGCGACCTTGTCGTCGAGCGCGCCCTCGGTGGGCGTGGTGATCCAGCCGTCGGCGGAGCGCGCGATCCAGTCGAACGTCCGCTCCGTCCCGCCAGCGCCGATGAGCACCGGAACCCGGGGCTGCTGCGCGGGTTTCGGGAAGGCCCAGCTGGGCCCGAACGAGACGTGCTCGCCCTGGTAGGAGGCTTCCTGCTGACTCCACAGCGCTTGCATGGCCTCGAGGTACTCGCGCAGCACCGTGCGGCGGCGTTGCGGCGGTACGCCGTGGTGGACGAGCTCGTCGGTGTTCCAGCCGAACCCGGCCCCCAGGGTGACCCGCCCGCCGGTGAGGTGGTCGAGGGTGGCGATGGTCTTGGCCAGCGCGATCGGGTCGTGCTCGACGGGCAGCGCCACGGCGGTGGACAGCCGGATGCGCTCGGTGCCCGCCGCGATCATCGACAGCACCACCCACGGGTCCAGGGTCCGCAGGTACTTGTCGTCGGGCAGCTCGGAGGTCCCGGTTCCGGGGTGCGCGGCTTCGCGGGCTACCGGGATGTGGGTGTGCTCGGGCACCCAGAAGGAGTGGAAACCGGCCCGTTCCGCCGCTCGCGCGGCCTGCAGCGGTGACGGGCCGGTGTCGCTGGTGAACTGCACGATGCCGTACTTCATGCGCTGCTCTCCCGGGTGGCGACGTGGCGTCCCGCGCGGCGTCCGGAGTAGACGCAGTCGGCGAGGGACAGCCCGCTGACGTAGGACTCCGAGCAGATGCCGCTCGCGTTGCGCCCCGCCGCGTACAGGCCCGCGATGGTGCTGCCGTCGGCGCGCGCGACCAGACCGGAGGCCTCGTCGACGGCCAGTCCGCCGAGGGTGATCATCGGGCAGGGGTAGCCCTGCCGGGTGCGCAGCGAGCAGTCGAAGGCGTAGTACGGACCGCGCTCGATGGCTTGCAGGTACTGCTCGGCCTTGCCGAAGGCGTCCGGACCGCCCGCGTTGTAGGCCGAGAGCGTGCGCACCAGGCCGCGTTCGTCGATACCGGTACGGCGGGCGAGCTCTTCGACGCTGTCCGCCTTGATGTGGCCGGCGCGGAAGAGGTACTCCATCTGCAGCCGCTGGAACCACAGCGTCTGCTCGGGCAGCTGCCGCTTGGCCTCGTCGACGAGCCGCTGGTCGGCGATGAGGTACGCGATGCCGCCGTGCTCCTCGACCATTCGCTCGCCGACCTTGGCGCCGTAGGACAGCTCGTTGACGAACCGCTCCCCCGCCCCGTCGACCAGCACGCCCTTGGACAGGGCGACCGGCGGGTTGATGAACCGCCAGGCCGAGACCCGATGCATCCGGGTGGTGGCGCCGCCGACAGCTCGTCCCAGGCGAATGCCGCTGCCGTCGTCGCCGATGGTGCCCAGCGCCGATCCGGACCGGTAGGCGGGCGCGTGCTCGGTCAGCATCGGCTTGTTGAACACGAAACCGCCCGCGGCCAGCACCACGCCCCGGCGGGCCCGCACCCGGGTGAGCACGCCGGAGCGCTCGATCCGCCGGAGCGGACCGTCCAGGCGCTTGCCCAGCGGCCGGTAGTAGATGTTGAGCTTGCGGTTCCAGTTCGACAGCAGCCGGTGGGCGGCGCGTTTGAACCCGCCGGGCAACCGCATGCACTGAGCCCCGATGACGTTCCCGCTCGCATCGGTGATCAGCTCGGTGACGGTGCTCTGGCGCCACACCCGCACGCCCTTGGCGCGCGCGGCGGCGTCGAGGTTGTCGGTCAGCCCCTTGCCCGAGGTTCCCTTGCCGTGCACCCGGTGTCCGCGCGGGGCGGGTTCGGCCACCTCGGAGTACGGCGGGGTGATCTCGTTGCCCGAGTAGTACAGGTAGTGCTCGTTGGTCGGGTACGAGGTCTTGTACGGGCAGAAGCTGGAGTCGAACGGGACTCCGTGCGACTGGAGCCATTCGAGGTTGTCGATGCTGGTTTCGCAGAATTCGCGCAGGGTCTCGTCGGAGACCGCCCCGTTGGTCTCCAGCCGCAGGTACTCCAGCATCGCCCCGGTGGTGTCGGCGAAGCCGGCATCCTTCTGCTGGGCGGTCCCGCCGCCCGCGTAGACCACGCCGCCGCTGATCGCGGTCGCCCCTCCCCCGTCGAAGCGGTCCAGCGCGAGCACCTCCGAGCCGTTGTCGGCGGCTTCGATCGCGGCGCAGGCGCCCGCTCCGCCGAAGCCCACCACGAGCACATCGGTCTCGTCGTCCCACTGCTGAGTCATCGGCGCACCCCGCTCCGTGCAACAAGTTCTCGGGATATGGCGTTACCGCTGTCACTGGAAGACGAATGAACAGTAGCATCTCCGCGAGCAAAACTGTAACGTGTTTCAGCATCTTGAGGTCAATGGAGGTGCCATGACAGCGGCCGATTCCGAACCCGCCGACGAGGCCACCTTCGATGTCGTCGTGGTCGGCTCCGGAGCCGCGGGCATGACCGCGGCGCTGACCGCAGCGGACCGGGGCCTGTCGGTCGTCGTCATCGAAAAGGACCGCTACTACGGAGGTTCCACCGCTCGCTCCGGCGGCGGCGTGTGGGTCCCGGACAACGAACTGCTGCGCAAGGCCAACGCGGGCGACAGCGCCGAGCTGGCCGCCACCTACCTGGAAAACCTCGTGGGCGAGCAGGTCTCGGCCGAGCGCAGGCGCGCCCTGCTGGACAACGGCCCCGAGATGCTCTCGCTGGTGCTGCGCCGCACGCCGATGGAGCTGAAGTGGATCCCCGGCTACTCCGACTACTACCCGGAGCTGCCCGGCGGATTGGCGGGCGGACGCACCCTGGAACCCAAGCCCTTCGACGGGCGCCTGCTCGGCTCGGAGCTGGCGAACCTGCAACCGCCCTACCTGAAAGCCCCGGTCGGGATGACCGTCACAGCGGCCGAGTACAAGTGGATGAACCTCATCGCGCGGCACCCGCGCGGACTGATCACCGCAGCTCGCGTCGCCGTTCGCCGGATGATCTCGCTGGCCCGCAAGCGCCCGCTGCTGGCACTGGGGCAGGCCCTGGTCGCGGGCCTGCGCGCGGGCCTGCAACGCGCGGACGTGCCGGTGTGGTTGTCGACCTCGCTGCTGGAACTGGAGACCTCCGGCGACCGGGTCACCGGCGTGCTGGTGGAACGCCGGGGCGCCGAGGTCCGGGTGCGCGCCCGGCGCGGCGTGATCCTGGCCGCGGGCGGTTTCGAGCGCAACGAGCGGATGCGCAAGCAATACCAGCGCGAACCGATCAGCACCGAGTGGACGGTGGGCGCCCAGGAGAACACCGGAGACGCGATCGAAGCCGGGCAACGGCTCGGCGCGGCGCTGGACCTGATGGACGACGCCTGGTGGGGCCCGTCGATCCCGCTGACCGGCGGCCCGTACTTCTGCCTTTCCGAGCGCACCCTGCCCGGCTGCGTGATGGTCAACGCGGCGGGCAAGCGCTTCGTCAACGAGGCCACGCCCTACGTCGACGCGGTGCACGCGATGTACGCGGGCAACGAGACCGGGGTCTCGCACATCCCGTGCTGGCTGATCGCCGACCAGCGCTACCGCAACCGCTACACCTTCGCCGGACTGCCGCCGCGGCAGCGCTTCCCCGGCCGCTGGTACAAGGCGGGGGTGGTGCGCTCGGCGGACACGCTCGAGGAACTGGCCGAGGCGATCGAGGTCCCCGCGGGCGATCTGGTGCAAACCGTGCGCAGGTTCAACGGTTTCGCGCACCGGGGCACCGACGAGGACTTCCGGCGTGGTGATTCGGCCTACGACCACTACTACGGCGATCCGCGGCTGCAGAACCCGAGCCTGGCCCCGCTCGAGGTGGCGCCCTTCCACGCGGTCAAGATCGTGCCGGGCGACCTGGGGACCAAGGGCGGACTGCGCACCGACCCCAGGTCCCGGGTACTGCGCGCGGACGGCTCGCCCATCGACGGCCTGTACGCGGCGGGCAACGCCAGCGGTGCGGTCATGGGCAACACCTACGCGGGCGCCGGCGCCACGATCGGACCTGCCATGGTCTTCGGCTACCTGGCCGCCCAGACCATCGCCGATTCCTGACCCGCAACGAGTAGAACCTGTTCTCGCCGTCGGCTACCGTCGGTGCGGACGCAGTCGCGAACCGGGAGGCACCGGAGATGACCTCGACAAGCGCGCAGGCCGCGAACGAACCTCACTGCCTGCTCGAGCAACGCGGCAACGTGCTGGTGGTGACGCTGAACCGACCGCACGCCAAGAACGCGCTGACCGGCGAGATGGTCTCGATCATGATCGAGGCCTGGGACCGCGTCGACAACGACCCGGACATCCGGGCCTGCGTGCTCACCGGCGCGGGCGGTGCGTTCTGCGCGGGTGCCGATCTCAAGAGCATGAGCAACAACCACCCGGGAGATCGGCAATCCGAGTTCGATCCGGCCCGCATCGAGGGCCTGCTCAAGGGACGCAGGCTGACCAAGCCGCTGATCGCCGCGGTGGAGGGCCCGGCCATCGCGGGCGGCACGGAGATCCTGCAGGCCACCGACATCCGGGTCGCGGGCGAGAGCGCGCGGTTCGGCGTCTCCGAACCGCGCTGGGGCCTGTTCCCGCTCGGCGGCTCGGCGGTGCGGCTCCCCCGCCAGATCCCCTACACGGTCGCCGCCGACCTGCTGCTCACCGGCCGTCACATCAAAGCACCCGAGGCGAAGGATCTCGGCCTCATCGGGCACGTCGTGGAGGACGGCAGCGCCCTCGACAAGGCGCTCGAACTGGCCGACCTGGTCGCCTCCAACGGCCCGCTGGCCGTGCAGGCCATCCTGCGGACGATGCGCGACACCGAGGGGATGCCGGAGAACGACGCCTTCCAGGTCGACGCCGAGCTCGGAATGCGGGTGTTCACCAGCCAAGACGCCAAGGAAGGTCCCAAGGCCTTCGCGGAGAAGCGCACGCCCGACTTCAAGGGCCGCTGACCGGCCGGACGTCCGGCAACCGCCCTCCAACCCGCTCGGGCGGGGCGGAGGGCGGTTCCGCGTCGGCTCATTCCCTCCAGCGCGGGCGGCGGTTCTCGGCGTGGGCGCGCATGCCCTCGTGGTAGTCCTCGCTGAGCACCAGGTGGTCGTAGGCGTCGTGCGGATTCGCGATCGCCTCGGCCGGATCGGCGATACCGGTGGTGTCGGTCAGCACCCGCAGGCTCAGCTCGATCGCGCGCGGCGAGGCCGCGAGGATCTCGGAAGCCGCTTCCCTGGCCGTCTCGACGACCTTGCCCGGTTCGGAGAGCCTGCTGACCAGGCCGTGCGAATGCGCCAGTCCCGCGGCGACCCGGCGTCCGGTGAGCAGCATGTCGGTGGCGAGCTTCGCCGGGATCTCGCGGCGGAGGCGGACCAGTCCGGCCGCTGTGGCCAACTGCCCGGAACGGGCCTGGGCCAGGGCGAACTCGGCAGCCGGGTCGGCCACCACGAGGTGACAGGCCAGAGCGATCTCGAGACCCCCGTCGAGCGCCGGGCCGTTGACCGCGGCGATCACCGGTTTCGGCAGGTGCTCGCGAGCGCTCAGCCCGCCCTGACCGTTGCGGGGCGGCATCCACCAGGGCAGGCCGCTCGCCCGGTGGGCGAGGTCGTCACCGGTGCAGAAGACCTCCTCGGTCCCGGTCAGGACGGCCACCCGCAGTCCCGGGTCCGCGAAGAAGGCGTCGAAGACCTCGTCCAGCTCGGCGTGCGCCGGCGGGTGCAGGCTGTTGCGGTGCTCGGGGCGGTCGATGGCGATTTCCAGCAACGCCCCGTCCCTGCGGACCTCGAGGTGCTCGTAGGTCCTGCGGAAGGTGGCGGTCCGCGCGGCGGGCTCGTCCCGGGTGATGCGGTTGCCCTCGGGAGTGGAGCGCACGTGGACGCGCTCCCCGATGGGCTGATCGTTGGCCAGCAGCGCCGGATCGGCGGTGGCGATGAAGCGCCTGCCATCGCGTTGCAGCCGTCCGACGACCACGCCCTGCTCGCTCCCGTGCCGGACGGTGAAGGTCTCGATCCGCGCGGGGCCGTCGGCGCGCTCGGCCTGCGCGACCACCGGCTCGGAGTCGATCTCGGCCTGCAGCTCGGCGTTCCTGGGCTCGCGCCACGGCACCGGGGTGCTGGCGTAGAGCCCGGTCGAGTACTTGCTCTGGATGCCGCCGTTGGCACCGACCAGGCCGAACGAGCCGGGACGTGCCCGCAACCGCTGCGCGGTTTCGGCGATGGCGTGCATCGAGTAGTTGTTGCCCGCGCCCCCGAAGAACGGCAACCCGCCGGTGACCGTGAGCCCGCGCGGGTCGTCGGGCGCCAGGCCGAGCGCGTCGCAGATGTTGAACACCGCGATCGGGAAGCAGCTGTAGAGGTCGATGGTGGTCAACTCGTCCAGGCCGATGCCCGCCAGTTCCAACGCGTGCCGGACGGCGAGAGCCGAGGCCGGGCCGGTGCTGAGATCGGCGCGTTTGAGCAGCTCCTGCTCGCGCAGGTCGGCGCAGCCCGCCAGGAAGACCCACTTCCGCGGGTCGATGCCCAGCCGCCGCGCCGCGCCCGCCGACATCAGCAGCAGCGCCGCGCCCTGGTTGACCTTGTCCCGCGCGCACGCGTAGCGCAGGTAGGGCTCGGCGATCGGGCGGTTCGCCGCGCTCGGTTCGGCCAGCTCCTCGACGCTGCGCGCGACCGGCGAGGCAGCGTGCGGGTTGGCGGCCGCGACCCGGCTGAACGGGGCCAGCAGCTCGGCCATCGCGCGAGCGTACTCCGTCCGCGATGCGCCGAGCCTTGCGCGGCGGGCGTTCTCGGCCAGCGCGTACTGGCTGGCCGGCTCCACCAGGCCGTGCAGGGCGATCATGCGGGTGACGATGCCCTCCAGCCCGTGCCCGCGGTCCTCCAGCTGGCCGTCGATGCGCTCGGTGAAGTCGGCCTGCCGCCCGGACTTCAGCAGGTGCTGCTGGGTGGAGACCGCATCCGCCCCGCAGATCAGCGCGACCCGGTGGGAACCACCCGCGATGGCACCGGCCAGCTCGTTGACCAGTTGTTGCGGCGACTGCCCACCGGTGACCGGCAGGATCGCCCGTTCCGGATCCGCCCCGATTCGCGAGGCGACCGAGCGCGGGAAGTTGTCCGAGCGCCCGTGCGGAGCCGGGGTGAACGGATCGGAGTTCTCGAACTGCCGGGTTCCCGCCACCACGTCGATCTCACCTGCGAGGTGTTCGACACCGGTGTCGGACAACGCCTCTCGCGCGGCCGCGGCGGCGAGTTCCACCGCCGGAAGTGCCCGGTACCCGGACTCGTCGATCCGCTCGGAGAACTGCCCGGCTCCGACCAGCACCGGTGTATCGGCGTGCACGCCGTCGAACTCGCTCACCACGTCTCCTCGGGGCGCTCGGTTGGGCCGTCGACTCAACCGAACCGGTTTCAGCGAAGCTTGTCCAGCCCGGTGAAGGTCTCCTCCAGCTCTCGCAGGAGATCGGCGAACACCTCCGAGACCGGTCGGACTTCGTTCATCCGGCCGACGATCTGCCCGACCGGCATCGACACCGCCTGGGGATCGGCCGCCCGCATCATCCGCTGGTGGGCCTGGCTGACGAGGATGTTCTGCAGCGGCATCGGCAACGGCTCGGGCGCATCGGGAGATTCCCAGGCCTCGGTCCACTTCGTCTTGAGCAGCCGGGCGGGCTTGCCGGTGTAGATGCGCGAGCGGACCGTGTCGCTGGATCCGGCCGCCAGCAGGGCCTGCTGCAGCACCCCGTCGCCCATGGACTGGGCGTACTCCGAGGTGGTCAACCAGTAGGAGCCCATCCAGGCGCCGGAGGCGCCCAGCGCCAGTGCCGCCGCGATCTGCCTGCCCGAACCGATGCCTCCCGCGGCCAGGACCGGTGCGCGGCCGCCCAGCGCGTCCACGATCTCCGGGATGAGCACCATGCTGGCGATCTCCCCGGTGTGCCCGCCGGCTTCGTGCCCCTGGGCGACGACGAGGTCTACGCCGTTGTCCACGTGCCGCACGGCGTGCTCGGCCTTGCCCGCCAGCGCCGCGACCAGGACGTCGTGCGAGTGGGCCTGTTCGATGATGTCCACCGGGGGTGAGCCCAGCGCGTTGGCGATCAGCTTGATCGGGTGGCGCAGCGCGACGTCGACGTGCGACCGGGCCACCGAGTGCAACCAGCCCAGCACCCCGTCCCGCTGCTGGCCTTCCGGCAGCTCGGGCACGCCGAGCTGCTGCAACGTGCGGTCCACGAACGCGCGGTGTTCGGCGGGGATGAGCTCGTCGATCTCGCCCGCGCTGCCCTCGGAGGGCACCTTCGCGGGCATCACCACGTCCACGCCGTAGGGCTTGCCCTCGGTGTTGGCGTCCATCCAGTCCAGCACGCCGTCGAGCTCGTCGGCGTCGTTGAACCGCACGCAGCCGAGAACGCCGAGCCCGCCCGCCTTGCTGACCGCGGCCGCGACGTGCTCGGAGGGCGTGAACGCGACGATGGGATGCTCGATGCCGAGCGTGTCGCACAGGGTCGTTCGCATGCTCTTCCTTTCCGTGCCTTTCCCGGACCCGCCGCTCGCGCCGCCGGGACGGGCGAGGGCGGGGGGCGTCGTTCAGCCAGCTGCGCCTTCGCGCCGCGCCTGGTCTTGCACAGCGGTGGGTTCGGTGCTCTCGACGTGCCTTCGGGCCCAGGTGTAGTCGGGTTTCCCGCTGGGCAAGCGGCCGAGCCGGTCGACGAGCCACAGGCTGCGCGGCACCTTGTAGCCCGCGATGCCGCGCCGCGCGTGCGCGTCCAGATCGGCCAGCTGCGGCGTGGTCCCCGGACGCGGTTGCACCAGCGCGGCGACCCGCTGCCCCATCCGCTCGTCGGGAACACCGACCACCAGGACGTCGAAGACGTCCGGATGGGATTTCAGCGCGCCCTCGACCTCCTCCGGGAAGACCTTCTCCCCACCGGTGTTGATGGACATCGAGCCGCGGCCGAGCAGCGTGACCGAACCGTCGGCCTCCAGGCGCGCGTAGTCGCCGGGCACCACGTAGCGCTTCCCGTCGACCTCGACGAAGACCGAGGCCGACTTCTCCTCGTCCTTGTAGTAGCCCATCGGGACGTGGCCGCCCTTGGCCAGCCACCCGATCTCGCCGCTTCCCGCCGACAGCGGGCGGTTCTGGTCGTCGATGACCAGCAGCTCGGAATCGGCCTTCACGCGCGGGCCCTCGTTCTGAACCCCGTCGCGCGTGACGATGCCGATGCCGCCGAAGCCGGTCTCCGACGAGCCGATCGCGTCGGTGATGACCACGTTCGGCAACGCGTCGAGGTACTGGTGCTTGACCGAGGTGGAGAACAGCGCCGCGGTGCTCGAGATCGCCACCAGCGAGGAGGCGTCGTAATCGCCCTCGTGGTAGGCCTCGATGAGCGGCCGGGCCATCGCGTCGCCGACGATGGCGAGCACGTTGACCTTCTCCCGTTCGACGACGCGCCAGACCTCGTGCGGGTCGAACTGCGGCACGAAAACCGTTGGGGAGCAGGCGAACAGGTTGCCGAAGGTGGCCCACTGCGCTGCTCCGTGGATGAACGGCGCGCACGGGAGCCGCACCAGCCCACCGCTTTCGGCGCCGGTGCGTGCCTGTTCCCACTCATCGGCGAGGTACTCGCCGGTCATGAAGTCGATGCCGCCGCCGAGGACGCGCCAGACGTCCTCCTGCCGCCACATCACGCCTTTCGGCATTCCGGTGGTGCCACCGGTGTAGAGCAGGTAGAGGTCGTCCGAGGAGCGCTCGGCGAAATCGCGGTCCGCGTGCTGGGCGGCGAGCGCGGATTCGTAGTCGACGCCGCCGTAGCGCGCGTGGTCCGCCTCGACGCCATCGTCGACGACTAGAACGTGATTCAACCGCGGGACCTTCGGCAGGACCTCGGCGACGTTGTCGGCGTACCGGCGCTCGTGCACGAGAGCCACCAGGTCCGCGTTGCCGAACACGTACTCGAGCTCGGCGGGAACGTAGCGGTAGTTGATGTTGATGGCGACGGCGCGCAGCTTGTACGCGGCGAGCATCGTTTCCACGGCCTCGATGGAGTTCCGGGAGTACACGCCGATGTGCGAGCCCTTCCCGACACCTTGCCCGGCGAGGTGGTGAGCCAGCTGGTTGGAGCGCTTTTCCAGCTCCGCGAAGGTCACCCGGCGCTCGCCGCAGACCACGGCGACGCGCTCGGGGGTCAGGTCGACTGCGTGCTCGAAGAGATCTGCGATGTTGAGAGCCACTCGAAAAAAGTAGAACGTGTTATCGCTACTGGCAAGCACCAAAAGTGGCCGAACTCAACCGGAAAGCACCCCGCCTACCACCCAACGAAAAACCCCCCATCGGGAAACGCGGCGCCCGGCCATCAAAGATCAACATTCCGGAGAACCGATTCAGCAACCCACCGGCGAGCAGAAATGACAGTTTTGCCTAAAACTGCACGGTCTCGGCACCCGAGATGTCCGCACAGTTTTAGGCAAAACTGTCAACCTCCAGATGGCGGGTCAGATGGCGCGGTCCTTGTCCGCCCAGTAGGGATCGCGCAGCTTGCGCTTGTAGAGCTTGCCGTTGGGGTCGCGCGGCAGTTCGTCGAGGTAGTCGACGCTGCGCGGGATCTTGAACTTCGCCAGCCTGCCGCGGGCGTGCTCGAGAATCTCCTCGGTCAGGCCCTCGCCGGTATCGATCCCCTCGGCCGGCTGGACCACCGCCTTCACCTGTTCGCCCCAATCCTCGTGCGGCACGCCGAACACCGCGACGTCGGCGACCTTCGGGTGCACCGACAGGGCGTTCTCGATCTCGGCGGGGTAGATGTTCACCCCGCCCGAGATAATCATGTCGTTGCGCCGGTCGCACAGGAACAGGAAACCGTCCTCGTCGAGGTATCCCACGTCGCCGAGCGTGAACAGGTCGCCGACGCGCGCTTCGCGGGTCTTGTTCGCGTCGTTGTGGTACTCGAACTTCGACGAACCCATCCGCATGTAGACGGTGCCGATCTCACCCGCGGGCAACTCCGCACCGTCCTCGCCGAGGATCGTGACCACCGAGCCGGGCCACGGCCTTCCCACCGAACCGGGCTTGGCCAGCCATTCCTCCGCCGGGATCACCGTGCCACCGCCTTCGGTGGCCGCGTAGTACTCGATGACCACCGGGCCCCACCAGTCCAGCATCGCGCGCTTGACCTCGTTCGGGCAAGGCGCGGCACCGTGGATCATCGCGCGCAGCGAGGAGACGTCGTAGCGCTCGCGGGTGTCCTCCGGCAGCGCCAGCAACCGGTGGAACTGGGTGGGCACCATGTGGCTGTGGGTCACCCGGTGCCGCTCGATGAGCCGCAACATCTCCTCGGCGTCCCACCGATCCATGAGCACCGCGGTGTGGCCCAGCTGGATCGAGATGCCGACGAAGTTGAGCACCGCGGTGTGATACATCGGCGACCCGCACAGGTGCACGTGATCGTCGAAGGCCTCCAGCCCGAAGATCCCGAAGAACCAGGTGCTGGCCACCGGGACCTCGTCCGGGTCGGCTCCGGTCAGCGGGCGGCGCACGCCCTTGGGCTTGCCGGTGGTCCCGGAGGTGTAGAGCATCGGCGAACCGGCGGTGCGCACGTCGGGACGCTCGCGCGGCTCATCGGCTCCGAGCTCGGAAAGCGGCCGGAATCCCGGCACTTCACCGACCGCGAAGCAGCCCTCGGCGGGCAGCGCGCTCTGCTCGGCGGTCTCGACGGCGACCTCGGCGAAGCGCTGGTGCGCGATGAACGCCTTCGCACCGCTGTCGTCGGCGATGTAGGCGACCTCGGCGCCGACCAGATGCCAGTTCACCGTCACGACGTAGAGCCCGGTCTGCAGGGCGGCGAAGTAGGCCGCCACCAGATCGACCCCGTTGGGCAGCATCAGCACGATGCTGTCACCGGGCTGCAGCCCCACGGCTTGCAACCCGCGCCCGTACCGGTCGGCCGTGGCGGCCAACTCGCCATACCCGACCGCAGCACCATCCGGTGTGATCACGGCCGTGCGTTCCGGTTGCTGTTCGGCGATCTTCCACAGTCCTATATCGGCCACGGCACGACTCCCCGTCCACGGTGACAGCTGGCCCGACCCCGGCTCCGACGCTTCGCGAAGCCGGGCGGCACAAACCTAGAACGTGTTGCAGTTATTCGGCAAGGTCGAGAGCCCGGCTCACGGCGCGGAGTTGCTCGACGTCGCGGCAGCCGGCCAGCAACGTGTTCACCCCCGCCTTCTCCCAGAGCGCCACGCGATCGCGGACGTAGGCCGCGTCGCCGATGATGGAGACGTCCTCGATGGCCTCGTCCGGAACCGCGGCGATGGCCTCGTCGCGGCGATCCGCGGCGAACAGCCGCTCGATGTCGTCGACGGCTTCGCCATAACCCATGCGGCGGAACAGCTCCGCGTGGAAGTTCATGCCGGGAGCGCCCATCCCGCCGATGTAGAGCGCGGCGTAGGGCTTGAGCTTCGCGCGTTCGGCGACCGGGTCGTCGGTGACCACGATCTGGCAGCTGGCGGCGACCTCGAACTCCTCCCTGCTGCACCGGGCGCCCGGCCGCGCGAAGCCCTCGGCGAGCCAGTCCTCGTACATCGGACCCACGCGCGGCGAGTAGTAGACCGCGAGCCAGCCATCGGCGATCTCGGCGGTCTGCGCGACGTTCTTCGGCCCCTCCGCACCGAGCCAGATCGGCAGGTCCGCGCGCAGCGGATGGGTGATCGGCTTGAGCGGCTTGCCCAGCCCCAACGAACCGGGCCCGTCGTAGGGCAGCCGATGGTGCACGCCGTCGTTGCGGACCGGCCCCTCGCGAGCGAGGACCCGCCGGACGATCTCGACGTACTCCCGGGTTCGCGCCAGCGGCTTGGCGAACGGTTGCCCGTACCAGCCCTCCACCACCTGCGGCCCGGACACGCCCAGCCCCAGCACGGCCCGGCCGCCGGAGAGGTGATCCAGCGTCAGCGCGTGCATTGCCAGCGACGCGGGCGAGCGGGCGGAGATCTGCGCGACCGAGGTGCCCAGCCGCACCCGCTCGGTCCGCGACCCCCACCAGGCCAATGGCGTGAAGGCGTCCGAGCCCCACGACTCGGCGGTGAATACGCCATCGAACCCGGCGCGATCGGCTTCGAGAACGAGTTCCTGCGCGTGCGGCGGTGGAGCGGCACCCCAGTATCCGAGCTGCAGTCCGACTTTCACGGTTGAACCTCCGTTTCCCGGGCATCGAACCGGTCTCCTCCATACTGCACCGGATATTGCCGCGATTGCGAGAACATGTTTCACTTTGCGTTGTGACTGGGATCTCCGAACCGCTCAGCGCTCCGTTGGACATCGGCTTCGACTACACCCGCTCGCTCGGACCGGTGCTCAGCCGGTTCGCCACCGAGCTGCGCGAAGGTCGCATCATCGGCGTGCGCGGCAGCGACGGACGGGTGCACGTTCCACCTCTCGAGTACGACCCGGAAACCGCCTCCCCGCTGGACGATTTCGTCGAGGTGGGCACCCGGGGAACGGTGCTCAGCTGGACCTGGATGCCCGAGCCCCTGGAGGGGCAGCCGCTGGCGCACCCGTTCGCCTGGGCCCTGATCCGCCTCGACGGCGCCGACACTCCCCTGCTGCACGCCGTGGACGCCGGCTCCCCCGGTGGCATCGACACCGGGATGCGGGTGCGGGTCCGCTGGGCCGCCGAGCGCGGTGGCGGCATCCGCGACATCGCCTGCTTCGAGCCCGGCGACACCCCGCCCGATCCACCGGAAACCACCGGCCAGGATCCGGTGACCATGCTGACCTCGCCGATCCGGCTGAGCTATCAGCACTCGGCCTCGCCGGAGGAGAGCCGCTACCTGCGCGGTCTGGCCGAGGGCCGGATGCTCGCGCAGCGGTGCCCGGCCTGCGAGAAGGTCTACATCCCCCCGCGCGGCGCCTGCCCGACCGACGGCGTGCCCACCGAGGAGGAGGTGGAACTGGCCGACACCGGGATCGTGACCACCTTCTGCATCGTCAACGTCCCGTTCCTCGGCCAGCGCATCAAACCGCCCTACGTCGCGGCCTACGTCCTGCTCGACGGCGCCGACATCGCCTTCCTGCACCTGGTGCTGGGTTGCGAGGCCGACGAGGTGCGGATGGGCATGCGGGTCAAGGCGTCGTGGAAGCCCCGCGAGCAGTGGGCCCACACGCTGGAGAACATCGACCACTTCGAACCGACCGGGCAACCGGACGCGCCGTTCGACTCCTACGCCCACCACCTGTGAAGGAGCTGTCATGACAGACGTGGCCGTCGTCGGCTTCGCGCAGGCCCCGAACGTGCGCAACACCGCGGGCACCACCAACGGTGTCGAGATGCTGGTCCCGATCTTCCACGAGGTCTTCGAGCGAACCGGGTTGTCCAAGCACGACATCGGTTTCTTCTGCTCCGGATCGTCCGACTACCTCGCGGGCAGGGCGTTCTCGTTCATCGCCGCGGTAGACGCGATCGGCGCGGTGCCGCCGATCAACGAGTCGCACGTGGAGATGGACGCGGCCTGGGCCCTGTACGAGGCGTGGGTGAAGATCCGCACCGGCGAGGTGGACACCGCCCTGGTCTACGGGTTCGGCAAGTCCTCGGCAGGCGACCTGCGCCGGACCCTGGCCCTGCAACTGGATCCGTACTCGGTGGCGCCGCTGTGGCCGGATTCGGTGAGCATCGCGGGCCTGCAGGCTCGCATGGGACTCGACGCGGGCGACTACACCACTCGCGAGATGGCCGAGGTCGCGGTGCGAAACCGCGCCGCCGCCGAGGACAACCCGCACGCGCAGTTCTCCGGCGCGGCCGACGCCGAGCAACTGCTCGGCGCGCCCTACGTGGCCGAGCCGCTGCGCGCGCACGACTGCGCGCCGATCACCGACGGCGCCTCGGTGATCGTGCTGGCTGCGGGCGACCGGGCCCGCGAGATCCACGAGCGGCCAGCCTGGATCACCGGTATGCAACACCGCATCGAATCGAGCAGTCTCGGCGCCCGCGACCTGCGCAGATCCAGCTCGGCCGAGAGCGCGGGCAAGGCGCTGGACATCGATGGCGTCGAGGTGGCCGAGCTGCACGCGCCGTTCACCCACCAGGAGATCCTGCTGCGCCGAGCGCTCGGGCTGTCCGAGGACGTCGTGGTCAATCCGTCCGGTGGGGTGTTGTGCGGGAACCCGATGTTCGCCGCCGGGCTCTCCCGCATCGGCGAGGCCGCCGCGCAGGTGCACAGCGGTCGCGCCGAACGCGCGCTCGCGCACGCCACCAGCGGGCCCGCGCTGCAGCAGAACCTGGTGTGCGCGATGGAGGGACGAGCCTGATGGGCAAGCAGTTGGCGGCCGTGCTGGGCACCGGCCAGACCCACCACACCACCAAGCGGCACGACGTCTCGATGGCCGGGATGTGCCGCGAGGCCGTCGACCGCGCCATGGCCGACGCGGGTGTCGACTGGGCCGACATCGACGCGGTGGTGGTCGGCAAGGCACCCGACCTGTTCGAGGGCGTCATGATGCCCGAGCTGCAGCTCGCCGACGCTCTCGGCGCCACCGGAAAACCGATGCTGCGCGTGCACACGGCCGGATCGGTGGGCGGCTCCACCGGGAACGTGGCGGCCAGCCTGGTGCAGGGCGGCGTCCACAGCCGGGTGCTGGCGGTGGCCTTCGAGAAGCAGTCCGAGTCCAACGCCATGTGGGCGCTGTCGATCGTGCCGCCGTTCAGCATGCCGGTGGGCGCCGGGGCCGGCGGATACTTCGCGCCGCACGTGCGCTCCTACATCCGCCGCAGCGGGGCACCCGAGCACACCGGGGCGATGGTGGCGGCCAAAGACCGGCGCAACGGCAGCCGAAACGAGTACGCGCACCTCAAACAGCCCGATATCACCGTCGATTCGGTGCTGGCCTCGCAGATGCTGTGGGACCCGATCCGCTACGACGAGACCTGCCCGTCCTCCGACGGCGCCTGCGCGGTGGTCATCGGCGACGAGCACGCCGCGGCCGGCCGCGAGGCGGCCTGGATCCACGCCACGGCGATGCGCACCGAGCCGACCACCTACGCCGGGCGCGACCAGGTCAACCCGCAGGCGGGCAAGGACGCCGCCGCGGCCCTGTGGCGAGAGGCAGGCATCACCGATCCGCTCTCCGAGGTCGACGCCGCCGAGATCTACGTGCCGTTCTCCTGGTTCGAACCGATGTGGCTGGAGAACCTCGGCTTCGCCGCCGAAGGCGAGGGCTGGAAGCTCACCGAGGCGGGCGAGACCGCCATCGGCGGGCGCCTGCCGGTCAACCCGTCCGGCGGGGTGCTGTCCTCGAACCCGATCGGCGCTTCGGGACTGCTGCGCTTCGCCGAGGCCGCGCGGCAGGTCACCGGCGATGCCGGGGACAACCAGGTCGACGGCGCGCGGATCGCCGTGGGGCACGCCTACGGCGGTGGCTCGCAGTACTTCTCCATGTGGGTCGTCGGTTCCAGCAAGCCCGGAGGCTGAATTGAAGTTCACGATGTCGGTGGCGATGAGCCCCCTGGACCAGCTCGCCGAGCTGGCCAAAACCGCCGAGGAGTGCGGCTTCCACTCGATCGCACTGCCCGATTCGCTGTTCTACTCCGAGCAGGTATCGGCCGAATACCCTTACACGCCCGATGGTTCCCGGATGTGGGACGCCGAGACCCCGTGGGTCGATCCGCTGGTGGCCGCCGCGTCGATGGGCGCGGTGACCTCGCAGATCCGCTTCTACACCTCGGTGATGAAGCTCGGTCCGCGCAACCCGGTCCTGCTGGCCCGGCAACTGGCCTCGGTGTGCACGCTCACCGGAGACCGCTTCGGACTCGGAGTCGGTTTGGGCTGGGCCCCGGAGGAATTCGAGTGGTGCGGTGCCCCGTACGCCAAGCGCGGCGCCCGGGTCGACGAGATGATCGAGATCATCCGGCGCATCCTCGACGGCGGCATGACCGAGTACCACGGAAGGTTCTTCGACTTCGACCGGCTGCAGATCTCGCCCGCTCCCGGTGCCCGCATGCCGATCTACATCGGCGGCCACACCGAGCCCGCGCTCAAGCGCGCGGCCCGGGTCGGCGACGGCTGGGCCTCGGCCATGATGAAGCTCTCCGAGCTGCGCGAGACGATGGACCGGCTGGGCGAGCTGCGGGCCGCCTACGACCGCGCCGACGAGCCGTTCGAGATCCAGGCCGTCTGCATCGACCGCTTCGGGCTCGACGGCTTCCGGGAGCAGGCCGAGGCCGGCATCACCGACGCGATCACCGTCCCCTGGATGTTCGACGGCCACGGCTTCGACGCTCCGATCGAGGCGAAGAAGGACTCGATCCGCAAGTTCGCTGCCGAGGTCATCGAGCAGCTCTGAAATCCCCCTCGGCGCCGGGGGGCAAGCCAGCCACCCGGCGCCGATTCGTCGCACGTACCGGAAGGTGAAGTCATGAGTGAAGGTGTGTTCTGGAAGGCGAGCCGGGAGGCGCACCCGGCGCGCGACGCCGCGTTCGCCTCGATCAGCGCGGTGGCGCGCGGTGCCAAGCAGGAGTGGCTGGATCTGTTCGCGAACGAAGCCGTGGTCGAGGACCCGGTCGGCCCTTCGGCTTTCGATCCCGACGGGAAGGGTCACCACGGCGACGAAGGGATCTCGGCATTCTGGGATCTCGCCATCAGCCAGGCCGAGCGGATCGAGTTCCACATCGACGACTCGTTCGCCTGCGGCAACGAGGTCGCCAACACCGGGCGGATCGTGACCACCCTGCCCGACGGCAACGCCATGACCGCGGAGGGCGTGTTCTCCTACCGCGTCGACGGATCGGGCAAGATCCTCGCCATCCGCGCGTTCTGGGAGTTCGACCGCGCGATGGCCACCCTCCGACCCGCGGACTGAACGGCGTCGTTCGCGTTCCGGCCCCGATCCGGTGCCGGTCCGGTCGCGCTGAGGCGCCGTCCGGTGAGGGCTTTCGCGAGACCGCGCAGGGTCTCGGTTCCCTCGCCGGGCGACGCCTCGGCTTCACCGCCGCGAACTCAGGAGAGACATCATCTTGGGGTTGTGCGTGGCGGCGCGGGATCGCTCAGGAGTACCGGACCGAGTACTCCTTGATGCCGTTGAGCCAGCCCGACCGCAGGCGGCGGGGCTCCTCCAGCTGGCGGATGTCGGGCATGTGGTCGGCGATGGCGCCGAAGATCAGGTCGATCTCCAGCCGGGCGAGGCTGGCACCCAGGCAGTAGTGCGCGCCGGTCCCGCCGAATCCGACGTGCGGGTTCGGGTCGCGGGTGATGTCGAACTTCTCCGGCTCGTCGAAGACCTCCGGGTCGAAGTTCGCGGAGCTGTAGAACATGCCGACGCGCTCACCGCGCTTGATCTCCTGGCCGGCCAGTTCGGTGTCAGCCAGGGCGGTGCGCTGGAACGAGACCACCGGCGTCGCCCAGCGGACGATCTCGTCGGCGGTGGTCTCCGGGCGCTCGCGCTTGTAGAGCTCCCACTGCTCGGGGTGCTGCATGAAGGCGTGCATGCCGTGGCTGATGGCGTTGCGGGTCGTCTCGTTGCCCGCCACGGCCAGCAGGATCGTGAAGAACCCGAACTCGTCGTCGGTGAGCGCGCTGCCGTCGACGTCGGCCTCGACCAGCTTGGTCACGATGTCGTCCATCGGGCACTTGCGCTTCTGATCGGCCACGTTCATGAAGTAGCCGAGCATCTCCGCCGATGCCGCCTCCGGCTCGACGTCGTACTCCGGGTCGTCGTAGGCGACCATCTGGTTGGACCAGTCGAAGATCTCCTTGCGGTGCTCCTGCGGGACGCCGAGCAGCTCGGCGATGGCCTGCAGGGGCAGCTCGCAGGCGATGTCGGTGACGAAGTCGCCGGTGCCGGATTCCAGGGCGCCGGTGGCGATGTTCTCGGCCCGCTCGTGCAGCACTTCGCGCAGCCCGTTGATCGCCCTCGGGGTGAAGCCCCGGGCCACCAGGCGGCGGATCTTGGTGTGCTCCGGCGGGTCGACGTTGAGCATGATGAACCGCTGCATCTCGATCTTGTCGCGGGTCATCTCCTCGTTGAACCGGATGATCGCGGTGTTCTCCCTGCTGGAGAACACATCGGTGCGGCGAGAGACCTCCTTGACGTCGGCGTGCCTGCTGACGACCCAGAAGCCCGTGTCCTCGAACCCGCCGATCCGGTACGGCTGCTCCTGCCACCAGATCGGCGCGGTGCGCCGGAGTTCGGCGAATTCGTCCAACGGGACTCGCTCGGCTAGTAGATCCGGGTCAGTGGGGTCGAAACCGGCCGGAAGACTCGGTGAGGCCACGGCTACCTCCTGCACGAACTGAAACGAGTTCTATGTGAAGAGAACCACAAAACTAGGCCCCGGTAAACCCCCGTTTCCTTGCGTGAATCGTGTCAGTGCAAGGAAAATCTCGATCGCACGACGACTTCGGTTGTTCGATGACGTGAACATGTTCTAGGTTTCAGTCGGCAGCCATCGTGGTAAGAGGAGGTTCAGGTGGGCACTCCGGTGATCGTGGATGCCGTGCGGACTCCGATCGGCAAGCGCCGCGGGTGGCTCTCCGAGCTGCACGCCGCGGAGATCCTCGGAACCGCGCAGCGGGGACTGCTGCAACGCGCGGGCGTCGACCCCGCCGACGTGGAGCAGGCCATCGGCGGCTGCGTGACCCAGGCGGGCGAGCAGGCGAGCAACATCACCCGCACCGCGTGGCTGCACTCAGGGCTGCCGGAGCACGTGGGATGCACGTCGATCGACGCGCAGTGCGGTTCGGCCCAGCAGGCCACGCACCTGATCGCCGGGCTCATCGCCACCGGCGCGATCGACGTCGGCATCTCGTGCGGCGTGGAGGCGATGAGCCGGGTTCCGCTGGGCAGCAACATGGGCACCGAGGTGGGCAGACCCAGGCCCGAATCCTGGGACATCGACCTCCCGAACCAGTACCAGGCCGCCGACCGCATCGCCGGTCGCCGCGGGCTCGCCCGCGCCGACCTGGACGCGTTCGGGCTGCGCTCGCAGCAGCGGGCGCAGCAGGCCTGGCGGGAGGGCCGGTTCGAGCGCGAGATCGTCCCGGTGAGCACCCCGGACGGCGAAGTCACCCGCGATCAGGGCCTGCGCGACACGAATCTGGAGGTTCTCGGCGGGCTCAAGCCGGTGCTCGACGACGGTCTGCACACCGCGGGCACGTCCTCGCAGATCTCGGACGGCGCCGCGGCCCTGCTGCTGATGGACTCCGAGCACGCGCGCGCCGCCGGCCTGCGCCCACGCGCGCGCATCGTCGAGCAGTGCCTGGTCGGCGCCGAGACCTACTACCACCTGGACGGCCCGGTGCAGGCCACCGAACGGGTGCTGCGGCGCAGCGGGATGAAGCCGGGCGACATCGACCTGTTCGAGGTCAACGAGGCGTTCGCGTCGGTGGTGCTGTCCTGGGCCGACGCGCACGGTCCTGACATGGACCGGGTCAACGTCAACGGCGGCGCCATCGCCCTGGGACACCCGGTCGGCAGCACCGGCGCACGACTGCTGACCTCGGCCCTGCACGAGCTCGAGCGCAGCGACTCCACCACCGCCCTGGTCACCATGTGCGCGGGCGGCGCCATGTCCACGGCGACGATCATCGAGCGGATCTAGGCGCACCACCGGCGAGGCCGTCGAGTTGCACGGCGGACACCGCACGGGAGATCGCCCGCGCGCAGTCGACGCCGCGGGGGCAGCCGCCGTGGCCACGCCGCTGGCCGGGCTGCTCTTCGCCCGCGTCCAGCTCGTCCGCACGCTCGACGAGGTCGCCAGCACGCTCACGCCGATGCGGGCGGTCACCGGCTGGCTCACCTTCGCCATGTCCGGCCTCGGGCTGATCGGCATGCCCGGCCTGTACCTCCGCCAGGTTCCCGAATCCCGGGATCCCCGGCCTGACCGGGTTCGCCCTCCTGGCGTTCCTCTGCCTGCTGACCAGGTCCTTCACCTCCTGCACCGAGACGCGCCGATCCTGCGGTGATCGCCGACCACTCCGCGAAGTTCGTGGCGAACTTCCTCGGCATCCTCAACGGCGCGGGCAGCGACGGCACGCCCGGAGTTCTGGAGGGAATCGCTCCGCTGTCCGGAGTGCCGTTCGCGGGCGGTTGCCTGCTGCTCGGGGCTTCTCCCGGTGGGCGGCCGCGCCGCCCGCAATCCGGACGAGCGCGACGCGATGGTCCGGCGCATGTCGGCAACTACCCGAACCTCGGCGCGATCACCGTCGCCGCGATCGACGGCGACCTCTCCAGGTTGCGCGCCGGCTGCGACGAGGCAGTTCGAGTTCGCCCTCGACCTGCCCTCGACGCATTCGAACGCCTCCGCACCCCCGGCTGGACTCAAGCCCACCCCACCCCGCTGACGCCTGACCAGAACCCGAATTCCCTGNCCGAATTCCAGGGAATTCGGGTTCTGGTCGCTCGGGTGGGTTATAGCCAGTCGTCCGCGTCCCAGGTGAGGAAGTCCTGGGGTGCCGGAGCCAGGTCCGGGGCGACCGTGGTGTAGGAGCCCTTGTGGAAGAGGAGGGGGTCGGACTCCGCAGTGGGACCCAGGATCTGCACCCGGCCCACCACGATGCGGTGGTCCCCGCCGTCGTGGACGTCCTCGACGGTGCAGTCGAGCCAGGCCAGCACGCCGTCGAGCACCGGGGCACCGGACGGCGCCGGCCGCCAGGACAGGCCCGCGAACTTGTCCTCGCCGCTGCGGCCGAACACCGAGCTGATCTCGCGCTGCTCGGCGGTGAGCACGTTGACGCCGAAGGTCCCGGAGCGTTCGATCAGCGGCCAGGTCCGCGACCAGCGGCCCGGGCAGAACAGCACCAGCGGCGGGTCCAGCGACAGCGCCGCGAACGACTGGCAGGCGAATCCCACCGGCCGCCTTCCGTCGATGCCGGTCACCACGGTCACTCCGGTGCAGAAGTGCCCGAGCGCCCGGCGGAAGGTGGCGCTGTCGATCTCCTCAGCGGTCATGACCTGATCCACGGAACCTCCTCCGGCCGAAGACCTCTGGATCTACTGTGCGTGATGGCCCACCGAGAAGTCATGGCCCCAAAGGCTGACAGCGGTGGATTCGCGAGCGATCCACTTCTCGTCGTCCACCTGCCGCCCCTCGCAACCGAACTCCACGTCGAACCCGCCCGGCGTCTTGATGTAGAAGGACAGCATCAGGTCGTTGACGTGGCGGCCCAGCGTCGCCGACATGGGCACCCCGCGCCGCTGGGCGCGATCCAGGGCCAGGCCGACGTCGTCGACGTCCTCGACCTCGACCATCAGGTGCACGATCCCGCTGGGAGTCGGCATCGGCAGGAACGCCAGGCTGTGGTGCCGCGGGTTGCAGCCGAAGAACCGCAGCCACGCGGGCTCGCCGTCGGCGGGCCTGCCGACCAGCTCGGGTGCCATGCGCATCGAGTCGCGCAGCCGGAACCCGAGCACGTCGCGGTAGAACCGCAGCGCGGCCTCGTCGTCGTGGGTGGACAACACCACGTGGCCCAATCCCTGCTCACCGGTGACGAACCGGTGCCCGTAGGGGCTGACCACGCGGCGGTGCTGCAGCGCGGCGCCGTGGAAGACCTCGAGGTCGTTGCCGGACGGGTCGGCGAACCGGATCAGCTCGACCACCCGCCGGTCGGCGAGGTCTTCGGCCGTGCCCTCCTTGAACGGGATGCCGTTGGCGCTCAGCGCGTCCCGAACCTCCTGGAGCTCGGCTTCGGTGCCGACCTCCCAGCCCGCGGCGAGCAACCGGTCGGCCTCGCCGGGCACGATCACCAGCCGCGCCGGGAAGTCGTCCATCCGCAGGTAGAGCGCGTCCGGATTGGTACCACTGCCCTCGACCATGCCGAGCACTTTCAGCGCGAACACCCGCCAGGCATCGATGTCGCTGGCCTCGATGCGCAGGTATCCGAGTGAGCGAATACCCATGGGGAACCATCTCCCTCGGTCAGTCCAACAGGAAATCTCTGGTGATGCGGTTGAATTCGGCGAACTTCTCCAGCTGCGCCCAGTGCCCGCAGCGACCGAACACGTGCAGCTGCGCGCGCGGGATGAGCTTGAGCGCGACCAGCGCTCCGTCGAGCGGGTTGACCCGGTCCTCGCGGCCCCAGATCAGCAGCACCCGTTGCCGCAGCCGGTGGGCTTCCCGCCACAGCAGCCCTTCCTCGAAGGTCTCGGCCTGGGCGAAGGACTTCCCCATCGCCCGCATCGCCGCCAGCGACTCGGGCGTGCTGGCGGCGGCGAAGCGCTCCTCGACGAGTTCATCGGTGATCAGCGACTGGTCGTAGACCATGGTGCGCAGGAACGCCTCGAGGGATTCCTTGCTCGGCGCGCCACCGAACGCCGCCAGCCGCTGCACCCCTTCGGTGGGGTCCGGCGCGAAGACGTTCAGGCTCAGCCCGCCCGGCCCCATCAGCACCAGCCTGCCCGCGCGATCCGGGAAGTCCAGCGCGAACCGGACCGCCGTGCCACCGCCGAGCGAGTTGCCCAGCAGGTGCGCCTTGTCGATGCCGAGCTCGTCGAAGAACTCGTGCAGCGCGGTGGCGCTGTGCGTGAAGTACTGGCCGTGCTCGGTGGGCTTGTCGGACTTGCCGAACCCCGGCTGGTCAACGGCGAGGACGTGGAAGTCCTCGGCGAACACCTCGATGTTGCGGCTGAAGTTGCTCCACGCGGCCGCGCCCGGACCGCCACCGTGCAGCATGACCACGGTTTCGGCGTTGCCCTCCCCCGCCTCGTGGTAGTGCAACCGCAGTCCGGAGCGGAGTTTCACATCCTGGCTGGTAACCATCAGACCATCGAATCCTTCACCGGTAGACCGAATTCCCCGCTGCCGAACATCGTGTAGGCGCGTTCGGGGTCGTTGGCCGCGTGCACGCGGCCCGCGTGCGCGTCGCGCCAGAAGCGCTGGATCGGCGTTCCGCGCTGCAGCGCGCGCCCGCCGGAGTTCTCGAAGAGGCGGTCCACGGCCTCGATCGCCCGCGCCGTACCGCGCACCTGGTCGCGGCGCGCCCGCAGCCGCAGCGACATCGGGACCTCCTCGCCGGCCTCCAGCAGCGCGAGCTCCTCGGCGATGTTGCCGGTCAGCTGCATCCACGCCGCGTCGATCTCGCTGGCGGCCTCGGCGATGCGCACCTTGGCGAACGGGTCGTCCTTGGTCTGCTCGCCGTAGGCGGCGCGCACGCGGGCCGCCTGGTGCTCGACGTGCGCGTCGTAGGCGCCCTGGGCCATTCCCACGATCGGCGCCGTGATCGTCGACGGGTGCACGGTTCCCCACGGCAACCGGTACAGCGGCGACGGGTTGACCTCGTGGCCGGGACACTGGGTCTGGGACATGGACATGAAGCTCAACGCCCGGTGTTCCGGGACGAACACGTCCTCGACCACGATGTCGTTGCTCCCGGTCCCGCGCAGGCCGACGGTGTCCCACACGTCGACGATCTGGTAGTCCTCCAGCGGCAGCAGGTAGGTGCAGAAGTCGACCATCTTGTCGTCCTTGAGCACCGGTCCGCCGAGGAACACCCAGCTCGCGTGGTCGCAGCCGGAGGAGAAGCTCCACCGCCCGGTGAGCCGGTAACCGCCGTCGACGACGCGGGCCTTGCCCATCGGGGCGTACGAGGAGGAGATCCGGGTTGCCGGGTCACCACCCCACACCTCGTCCTGGGCCCGTTCGGGGAACAGGGCCAGATGCCACGGGTGCACGCCCAGGATCGAGGCGACCCAACCGGTCGAGCCGCAGGCGCCGGCGAGCAGTTTCACGGCGGTGTAGAAGCGGACCGGATCCGCCTCGAAACCGCCGTAGCGCTGCGGCTGCAACAGCGCGAAGAACCCGGCCTCGGCGAGTTCGCCTATGGTCTCGGCCGGAATGCGACGTTCGTCCTCGGCGCGCTGCGCGCGGTCTCGGATTCCGGGCAACAGCTTCTGCACCGCTTCCAGGACCTCGGTGCTGTCCCGCTCTGTCATGCGCCACTCCGTTCTTCTCGCAGTTCGAGGGCGATGTCGATGAGCTGGTCCTCCTGGCCGCCGACGAGCTTGCGCTGTCCGGCCCGGACCAGCAGTTGCGCTTCGGGGACGCCGTAGCGCTGCGCCTGTTGCGCGGCGTGCTTGAGGAAGCTCGAGTACACCCCGGCGTAGCCCATGGTCAGCGCGGAGCGGTCGAGCAGGCATTCTTCGGGCATGGCGGGGCGGACCACGTCCTCGGCCGCGTCGGCCATGGCGAAGAAGTCGATGCCGGTGCGGTAGCCGAGCTTGTCGCAGACCCCGACGAAGGCCTCCACCGGCGTGTTCCCGGCGCCCGCGCCGAAGCGCCGCGCGCTGCCGTCGATCTGCACCGCGCCGGCGCGGAAGGCGGCCACCGAGTTCGCCACGGCGACACCGAGGTTCTCGTGCCCGTGGAAACCGATCTGAGCTTGCCGGCCGATCTCCGCGTCGATGGCCGCGACGCGCTCGCTGACCTGCTCGAGCACCAGCGCTCCGGCGGAGTCGACGACGTAGACGCACTGGCAACCGGCGTCGACCATGATGCGCGCCTGCTTGGCCAGCACTTCCGGTGGTTGCGAGTGGGCCATCATGAGGAAGCCGACGGTTTCCATGCCGTGCTCGCGGGCCAACCCGAAGTGCTGCACGGACACGTCGGCCTCGGTGCAGTGGGTGGCGATCCGGCACACCGAGGCGCCGTTGTCCCGGGAGATGAGGATGTCGTCGGTGACGCCCACCCCGGGAAGCATCAGCACGGCGATCTTCGCCGCGCGCGCGGTCGTGGCCGCCGTGGAGATCAGTTCCTGCTCGGGCGTGGTGGAAAAGCCGTAGTTGAACGACGATCCGCCGAGCCCGTCGCCGTGGGTCACCTCGATGACCGGGACGCCCGCGCCGTCGAGAGCGGTCACGATGGAGCGAACTTCCTCGGTGGTGAACCGGTGGCGCTTGTGGTGCGACCCGTCGCGCAACGAGGTGTCGGTGATGCGCAGGTCCAGGTCCGGGCTGTAGGTCTTGGCCGGTGCGATATCGGCGCTGGTCACCGCACTCCCTCCTTGGTGAGCGCCCCGGAGCGGGCGAGCTGCTCGCCCACCCGGACCGCGGCGGCGGTCATGATGTCGAGATTTCCCGAGTACTCGGGCAGGAAGTCGCCCGCGCCCGCGACCTCGACGAACACCGCCACCCGCGCGTAGCCGCCGGTGGCCGGTGCGGGAGGGTCGAACTGCGGCTCGGCGAGCAGCCGGTAGCCGGGAACGTATTCGGCGATGCTCTCGGCCATCTCGGTGATGGAGGCCGCGATCGCGCCGGTGTCGGCGTCGGCCGGGATCGCGCAGAAGATGGTGTCCCGCATGATCATCGGCGGATCGGCCGGGTTCATCACGATGATCGCCTTGCCTTTCGCGGCGCCCCCGATGACCTCGATCCCGGTGGAGGTGGTGCGGGTGAACTCGTCGATGTTCTGCCGCGTTCCCGGCCCCGCGGACACCGACGCCACCGAGGCCACGATCTCGGCGTAGGACACCTCGGCCACCCGCGAGACCGCGTGCACGATGGGAATCGTGGCCTGGCCGCCGCAGGTGATCAGGTTGATGTTCGGCGCATCGAGGTGCTGACCGAGGTTGACCGGCGGGACGACGTAGGGCCCGACCGCCGCCGGGGTCAGGTCGATGGCCCGGATCCCCCGCTCGGCATAGCGCGGCGCGTTGGCCCGGTGCACCCCGGCCGAGGTCGCTTCGAAGACCACATCGGGCGCTTCGCCCTCCAGCAGGCGATCCACGCCGTCGGCGATGACCTCGACGCCGAGATCTCGGGCGCGGCGCAGGCCGTCGCTGTCCGGGTCGATGCCGACCATCCAGCGCGGTTCGACATCGGATGAGCGGCTGAGCTTGTAGAGCAGGTCGGTGCCGATGTTGCCGGACCCGACGATGGCCGCCTTCGCGGTCATGGGACCTCCCTTGCTTAAGGGACATTTCAGTTTGGGTTTGCGTGGCGGTGCGGGTGGCGGAACCTGCCGCGCCGTGCGGCTGCGGGATCAGCTCCTCGAGCAGCGACCTGCGCGACGTCGCGGCTGCCCTCGCGCACTCCCGCACCTGAAACAGCGGCTCCGCCGCGCACTTCAAGAACTCCTCAGGGCTTCGCGACGAGTCCGACGCTGCCGATGCCAGAGAAGTCCGCCCGGAACGCATCGCCGGGACGCAGGTCGATCGCGCGGGTGCAGGAGCCGGGGAGCACGACGTTGCCCGCGCGCAACCGCACCCCGAATGCGGCGATCTTGGCCGCGAGCCAGGCCACCGCGGTGGTCGGATCGCCCAGCACCGCATCGGAACGCCCCCGTTCGACGACCTCGCCGTTGCGGTGCAGGACCGCGTCGATGGCGCGCGGATCGAGCCGGGACGGGTCGTCGCGCTCCTGACCGAGGACGAACCCCGCCGACGAGGCGTTGTCGGCGATGGTGTCGGCGATGCTGATCCGCCAGTCGGTGATCCGGCTGTCGATCAGCTCGATAGCCGGGATCAGCGCCTCGGTGCGCGAGAGGACCCCTTCCTCGTCGACGTCGGGCGGCAGGTCCTCGGACAGCAGGAAGGCGACCTCCACCTCGACCCGCGGGTAGCAGTAGGCGCCCGCGTCGAGCGGTTCGTCCTCGGCCAGCCGCATGGCGGAGAGGAGATGCCCGTAGTCGGGCTCGTCGACGCCCATCATGCGCTGCATCACCGGTGAGGACAGCCCCACCTTGTGCCCGACCACCTCGCCTGCCCGGCGGCGGATGTTGATCAACTGGATCTCGTAGGCGTCTACGGTGTCGATGTCCGGGTTCGTCCGCACCAGCGGTGGGATGGGCGCGCGATCGCGTTCGGCCCGCCACAGCGAATCGGCGAGTTCGGTGCGCTGACCGGCACTGAGCATGCGACCTCCAGGGGTAGGCCCTAACGCCTCACTACTGGAACAGGTTCCTCCCGTCCAGCGGGCGGAACAACATCCAGCTCCGGGCTACATCATAGCGATTATGGCGCTAAAATCTATAACATGTTTCAGTTAGCTCGCGGGAGTTCCGCAGCCCGCGTCGAGTGAAGCGAGGAGCCCATGACCGACGTCCCACTCCGCCTGACCGTCCACGACGTGGTCACCGAGACGCCGGAAAGCCGATCCCTGGTCTTCCAGGCCCCGCAGGGCTGGGACTACCGGCCGGGGCAGTTCCTGACCGTGCGCATCCCCGGGGAGGACGGCACCTCGCTGGCCCGCTGCTACTCGTTGTCCAGCTCGCCGCACACCGACGACCTGCTCAAGGTGACCGTCAAGAGCGTGGGACCCGGTTCGGCGTGGTTGTGCGCGAACGCCTCCCCCGGCACCGAGCTCGAAGTGCTGCCCCCTTCGGGCAAGTTCACGCCCAAGACCCTGGACGGCGACCTGCTGCTGGTCGCCGCGGGCAGCGGGATCACGCCGATCATGTCGATCGCCAAATCGACCCTGGCCGCGGGCGCGGGAAGGATCGTGCTGCTCTACGCCAACCGGGACGAGAGCTCGGTGATCTTTCGAGACGAGCTCCGCGAGCTCGCCGAACGGCATCCGGACCGGTTCGCTGTCGTGCACTGGCTGGAGAGCCTGCAGGGCCTGCCCGCTCCCGAAGGACTGGCGGCGACGCTGCGGCCGTTCACCGACGCGGAGATCTACACCTGCGGCCCGCCCGCGTTCATGGATTCGGTCACCGCCGCGCTGCGCGCGCTGGAGGTCCCGCGCAGGCGCATCCACGCCGAACGCTTCGCCTCGCTGGCCGGGAACCCGTTCGAGCGCCACGACACCGAGCCGGCCGGAGCGGCCGGCTCCGAGGCCGCTCCGGGCACGCGGCTGAAGGTCCGGCTCGATCGCGAGGACCACGAGATGGACTGGTCCCCGGACACCAAGCTGCTGGACCGGCTGCTGGACCGGGGCCTCGACGCGCCCTTCTCCTGCCGGGAGGGCCGCTGCAGCGCCTGCATCTGCCTGGTCAAGTCCGGCGAGGTCAAGATGCTGCAGAACAACATCCTCGAGCAGGAGGATCTCGACGACGGCTACGTCCTGGGCTGCCAGTCCGTTCCGGTCACCGATCAGGTGGAGATCAGCTACGACGAATAGCGCCGCCGCTCCCCGCCTCAGGCCTCCAGGACGAGGCCCGAGGTGGGGACTCCGGTGCCCGCGGTGACCAGGACCGTCTCGGCCTGCTCGACCTGGTTCACCGCGGTGCCGCGCAGTTGGCGGACGGCTTCGGCGATGCCGTTCATCCCGTGGATGTAGGCCTCGCCGAGCTGCCCGCCGTGCGTGTTCAGCGGCAGGCTCCCACCGAGCTCGAGGTTGCCGTCGGCGATGAAGTCCCGCGCTTCCCCGCGTCCGCAGAACCCGAGCTCTTCCAGCTGCGCCAGGACGAACGGGGTGAAGTGGTCGTAGAGGATGCCGACCTGCACGTCCTGCGGGCCCAGGCCCGCCTGCTGCCACAGCTGCCTCGCCACCAGCCCCATCTCGGGCAACCCGGTGAGGTCGTCGCGGTAGTAGCTGGTCATGGTGAACTGGTCGGCACCGCTGCCCTGCGCCGCAGCGGCCACCACCGCGGGCGGATGCCGCAGATCGCGCGCGCGATCGAGCCCGGTGATCACCAGCGCGACCCCGCCGTCGCTCTCCTGGCAGCAATCGAGCAGCCGCAGCGGTTCGGTGATCCAGCGCGACTGCTGGTGCTCGGCCAGGGTGATCGGGCGCTGGTAGAACCAGGCGTTCGGGTTGGTCGCGGCGCGCTCGCGATCCACCACCGCGACCCGCCCGAAATCCTCGCTGGTCGCACCGTATTCGTGCATGTAGCGGCGAGCGAACATGGCCACCTGCGAGCCGGGCGTGCCCAGCCCCATCGGGTAGGTCCAGCTGTTGTCCAGTCCGGTTGCGGTGGCCTGCCCGGTCAGGGCGGTGTTGAACTGCCCGAACCGCTGCCCGGAGCGCTCGTTGAACGCCCGGTAGCAGACCACCACGTCGGCCATCCCGGTCGCCACGGCCATCGCGGCCTGCTGCACCGTCGCGCACGCCGCCCCGCCGCCGTACCCGATGCGGCTGAAGAAGCCCAGTTCGCCGATGCCGACCTCGCGGGCCACCGCGGTCTCGGTGTTGGCGTCCATGGTGAAGGTGACCAGGCCGTCCACATCACCGGGTTCCAACCCGGCGTCGTCCAGCGCGGAGCGCACGCACTCGGCGGCCAGCTGCAGTTCGCTGCGCCCGGAGTCCTTGGAGAACTCGGTCGCGCCGATGCCCGCGATCGCGGTCTTCCCGGAAATCATGCGTCCACCTCCGGCAGCACGACGCGGACCTTGGCCGTGACGTGGGTGCCGAGCCGGTTGCGCCCGAGCACTTCGACGACGAACTCCTCGCCAGTTCGCTCCAGGACCTGCCCGTGCAACGTCAGGGTGTCGTGGGCGTAGCAGGGCACGCCGAGCTTGACCGACACTCCGCGCACCAGCGCGTCCCGCCCGCCCCAATCGGTGACGTAGCGCTGCACCAGCCCGGTGCTCGTCAGGATGTTCAGGAAGATGTCCTCGGATCCCTTGGCCACCGCGAGATCCCGGTCGTGGTGGACGTCCTGGAAGTCGCGGGTGGCCAGCGCGGTGCTGACGATGAACGTGGGCGTGGCCTCGATGCGTTCCTCGGGCAAGGCGTCGCCGACGCCGACCTCGGCGGCTGTTCGGGTCATGACCGGCTCCCTCGGGGTTTCCAGTACGGCAGGGTGAGTTCGTCGTCGACGCGCTGGTAGGCGATCTCGACGCGCTGGCCGATGCGCACGTCCTCGGGTGCGAGGCCGTGCAGTTCGGCCAGCATCCGCACCCCTTCGTCGAGCTCGACCAGGGCGATCACCAGCGGCAGCTGCTTGCCCGGGATCGCGGGCCGGTGGTGCACGACGTAGCTGTAGACCTCGCCGAGCCCGTCGGAGACGAGGTGCTTGGGCTTGGTGGCTCCGCACTCCGGGCACATCGGGCCCGGCGGGTGGCGCAGCAGCCCGCAACCGCCGCAGCGCTGGATTCGCAGCTCGCCCTTGGCCGTGCCCTCCCAGAAGTAGGCGGTGTCCCGGTTGATCGCGGGACGGATCACCTGCTCGACGACCTCGGCGGGTTGCTCGTCCACTTCGGACTTGGCTGCGGCGGGCTTGAACTTCAGCACCCGGAAGGTCATCTCGGCGACCGGCTCGTCGCCGACGTACCAGGTGTTGCCGGTGGTGACGAACCAGCCCTCGCCGAGACCGGTGGTTTTCGGGCCGATCACCGACTCCAGCCGGGTCGTCACCGACACGCGCTCGCCGTGGCGCAGGTAGCGGTGGTAGGTCTGATCGCAGTTGGTGGCCACGACGCCGACGAACCCCGCGTCGTCCAGCTCGCGCATCATCGAGTGGAGCGGATCGTTCGGGTCGCGTTCGGGGTGGAGCCCGCCCATGGTCCACACCTGCGCCATGGCGGGCGGGGCGACCGGGCCACCGTGCACGGAAGCGGCCGCGGCGGCCTCGTCGGTGTAGACCGGGTTGGTGTCGCCGAGCGCCTCCACCCAGTTGTTGATCATCGGCTGGTTCACCGGGTCGCGGGCGAACCTCGGCTCGCTGGGACCTCGTTCGGTGATCCGCTGAGCCGCCGCGCGGATGTCCTCGTCGCTCACTGCCACTCCCCTGTCAACGCGGTACCCGTGGTAGGCCGAGGCCTGCGGTGGCGATGAGCTCGCGCTGCACCTCGCTGACCCCGCCACCGAAGGTCAGCACGAGGTTGCGCTTGGCCTGCACGTCGAGCCAGCGCAGCAGCTCGGCGGTCGCGGCATCGGCGGGATCGCCGTGGCGGCCCACCAGCTCCTCGAGCTCCTGGCCGATCTCCTGCAGGCTCTCCGAGGAGAACACCTTGGTGCTCGACGCATCGGCCACCTCGACCGGTCCGAGCGCGGCGGAGGCGGCGACCTGCCAGTTCAGCAGCTCGTTGATCCGCTCGTGGGCGCGCACCCGCGCGAGCACGCCGCGCACGTCGGGCAGCTGCAGCAGCGGGGTGCCGTCCGGCGCGCTGCGGTCGGCAGCCCAGTTCCGGACCCGGTCGCGCATTCCGCCGATGCGGCCGGCTGGACCGAGCATGACGCGTTCGTGGTTGAGCTGGGTGGTGATCAGCTTCCAGCCCTCGTTCAGCTCGCCGACCAGCCCGGATGCCGGCACGCGCACGTCGTTGTAGTAGGTGGCGTTGACGTGGTGGGCGCCGTCGGCGGTGATGATCGGCGTCCACGAATAGCCGGGATCGCGGGTGTCGACGATCAGGATGGAGATGCCCTTGTGCTTGGGCGCGTCCTGATCGGTGCGGCAGGCCAGCCAGATGTAGTCGGCGTCGTGCCCGCCGGTGGTGAAGATCTTCTGCCCGTTGACCACGAAGTCCTCGCCGTCGCGCACCGCCGTGGTGCGCAGCGAGGCGAGGTCGGTGCCCGCTTCGGGTTCGGTGTAGCCGATGGCGAAGTGCACCTCGCCCGCGAGGATCTTCGGCAGGAAGAACTCCCGTTGCTCGTCGGTGCCGTAGGACTGCAGCGTGGGACCGACGGTCTGCAGGGTGACCGAAGGCAGTTGCACGTCGGCGCGTGCGGCCTCGTCGGCGAAGACGTGGTTCTCCACATCGCCGAATCCCTTGCCGCCGTAGGCTTCCGGCCAGCCGACGCCCATCCAGCCGTCGCGGCCCATCCGGCGGACCACGTCGCGGTGCGCCCGGTCGTGCCGGTCCACGCCGAGCCGTTCGCGCTCCTCGGGCGTGACGAGACCGCCGAAGTAGTCCCGGAGCTCGGCCTGCAGCGCCAGCTGCTGTTCGGTGAGTTCGATGTGCATCAGCTACCCCTCGTGCGCTGCGATGGCTTCCAGCCGGTGGGCCGCGCCCCCGGCCAGCCGGGCGAGGTCTTTGATCCGGGAGTAGTGCCGGTGCATCGGATAGGTGATGTCCAGGCCGAGCCCGCCGTGCAGGTGCTGGCAGGTCCGCATCGCCGCCGGCGCCTTCTCCGCCAGCCAGTAGGCGGCCACGTCGAGGTCCTCGGTCGCATCGCGTCCGGTTCCCAGCCGCCAGCAGGCCGACAGGGTCGCCAGGTGCAGCGTCCGGGCGAGCACGTAGACGTCGGCGATCTGCTGCGCGACGGCCTGGAACGCGGCCAGCGGCTTGCCGAACTGCTGGCGGGTGCGCACGTGCTCGGCGGTGAGGTCCAGAGCCGCCGCGACGGCCCCGTCGCCCAGCGCGCACAAGCCCGCCAGCGCGCAGGTGTGCAGATCGGCCAATCCGGTGCCGTCGCCGAGCAATTCCGCTGGGGCGGAGTCGAATTCGATGACCCAATCGGTGCCCAGCGCGGCAGGCGCCTCGTGCAACCGCACCCCGTCGGCACCGGGGTCGACGACGAGCACGGCCGGGCCATCGCCGGTGTCCGCCGAAACCAGCAGCCGGTGCGCGAGATCGGCGTGCTGCACGCCGATCTTGCGCCCGGTGACCCGCGTTCCGCGCAGCGTCGTGCTCGGCTGCCCCGGAAGGGGGTTCGACGGTTCGCTGAGGGCCGCGGTGAACACCCGGCCGGATTCGCCGAGCAGTTCGTCCTGCTGGCGCTCGGTACCGAGCCTGGCGATCGGCAGCACCCCGAGGGCCAGCGTCGCCAGGGCAGGCACCCGTGCACCAGCCCTACCGACCGCGCGGAGCACGAGCCCGACCTCGAGCGGCCCGAGCCCGTCGCCGCCCAATCGTTCGGGAACCGCCAGCGACAACAAACCGGATTCGCCGAGCGCCTTCCACGCCGCGGAATCGAAACCGATTTCACCGTCGGCCTCGAATCGCTGCGCTTGCCCGTCCAGCACATCGGCCGCGAGATCCCGCACGGCCTGCTGCGTCTCGTCGAGCGCGAACTCCATCCCGCCCCCTCAGCCAGCGCGGCTGCCATCTGAAACTTGTTCTACTTCTACCGTTCGATCAACTCGGCGCGCAAGAGGCCGGAGCGAGGAGCTTTCGAGAGCGCTCGCCACCGAGTCTCCGGACACCGGCAGCTCCGCCCCGGGGGGAAGGCCGCAGCAGAGCCCTAGCGGGGAAGCCCGAGAAGGCGTTCGGCCGCGACGTTGAGCAGCACCTGCGTGGTGCCACCAGCGATGGAATGCGCTCGGGTGAGCAGGAACTCGTGAACCGCTTCGGCCGCCGCCCCGTCGGCGGCCAGCGCCTCCGAACCGTGCAGGCCGACGGCGAGATCGGCGGTGTTCTGCCGGTGCTGCACGCCGAGGAGCTTCTCCACGCTGGATTCCGCACCCGGGCCCTGGCCGTGCAGGCTGCGCTGCGTGGCGCGCAGTCGCAGCAGCGAAACCGTCAGCCCTTCGGCCACAGCCGCACCGAGGCGCTCGAGGGTGGCGGGATCGTCCTGCGGCGGGTTCTCCAGCAACCGCTCGACGTCCTGGCCGAGGCTGGAGTCACCGAGAGCAACGCGTTCGTTGGCCAGCGTGGTGCGCGCGAGCTTCCACCCCTGGCCGGGCTCGGCGACCAACGACTCGTCCGGCACGAACACCTCATCGAGGAAGACCTCGTTGAACCGGGCCTCGCCGGTGATCTCGCGCAGCGGGCGCACGCTGATCCCCTCGGTGCGCATGTCCACCAGGAAGTAGGAGATCCCGCGGTGCTTGGGCGCGTCGGGGTCGGAGCGGGCCAGGCAGATCGCCCAGTCGGCCTCCAGCGCCAGCGACGTCCACACCTTCTGCCCGCTGAGGCGCCAGCCGCCGTCCACCTTCTCGGCGCGCGTGCGCAGTGCCGCGAGGTCCGATCCGGCGCCCGGCTCGGAGAACAGCTGGCACCACACGATCTCGCCGCGCAGCGTCGGCCACACGAACCGCTCCCGCTGCCGGTCGCTGCCGTGCTCGAGGATCGTCGGCAGCGCCCAGTTCCCGACGACGAGATCCGGCCGGCGCACACCGGCGCGGTCGAGTTCCTCGTCGATGATCAGCTGCTCGCGCGGCCCCGACCCGATCCCGTAGGGCGCCGGCCAGTGCGGCGCGAGAAAACCGGTCTCGGCCAACCGCACCCGCCGCTGCCCCGCCGGCAACCCGGCGATCTCCTCGGCCACGCGGCGCACCTCGGCACGTCGGTGCTCGGGCAGGTCGCCCGGGCTGAGGCTGCGGCGCACGCCGCGCGCGGCGAGTTCGGCGACCCGGCGCCGCCACCGGGCCGGGCCACCGAACATCGCCCGGAGCGCAGCGGCCCGCCGCAGGTACAGGTGCGCGTCGTGCTCCCAGGTGAAGCCGATGCCGCCGAGCACCTGCACGCAGTCCTTGGCCACCTGCACGGCTTCGTCGAAGACCACCGCACCGGCCGCTGCCGCCACCAGCGCGTGCTCGTCTCCCCCGGCCTCGACGTCCTCGGCCGCCCGGGCTGCGTCCCAGGCCAGGGCGGTGATCTGCTCGACCCGGCACAGCATTCCGGCGCACAGGTGCTTGATCGCCTGGAAGGAACCGATGACCTGGCCGAACTGCTCGCGAGTGCGGGCGTGCTCGACCGCGGTGCGCAGGCACCAGCCCGCGATTCCCGCCGCCTCCGCGGCGGCGAGGGTCACGGCGAGGTCGGACACCTGCGCGCCGACCTCGCCGACCGGGACATCGTCCAGGGTGACGTCGGCTGCCGGGCGGGTGAGATCGAGCGAGCTCCGCGGGCGGCGCTCCACCCAGTCCGCCTCGACGACGAACCAGCTGGTGGTGTCCCCCACCCGAGCGCGCAGCAGCAGGTGCGTCACGCCCATCGCGGCCGGGACCGGACCGACGGTGCCGGACACGCGCAGCCCCCGGTCTTGGCGGGTGCCGACCAGGTCGCCGGGCTCGAGCGCGACGCCGGCCGTGGCGCGCCCTTCGGCGAGGGCGGTGACGAGCGCCTCGTCCGCGCCCGCCCGATGCAGCGACGTCGCGGTCAGCGCCGTGGACCACACGGGTCCGGGCACCAGCGCCTCGGCGGTCTGCTCCAGTCCGGCAGCCAGATCCGGCAGCGTACCGAGACCGTCCACGACCAGGGAGAACAGACCGATCTCGGTCAGCTCGGCCCAGGTGGTCTGCTCGTGCCAGCGCGGCGGTTCGGTGGTCTCCAGCTTGCGTGCCGCGTCGGTGGCCCCGCCCGCTGCCCAACCGCGGAGGGATTCCTGCAGGGCCCGCTGTTCCTCGGTGATCGCGATCGGCACGGTGCCTCCTCGCAGAGTTAGAACACGTTCTAGGAAACCTAGCCCGTTGAACAGGTAGCCTGCAACGCGCAGCCGGAACTCATGGAGGAAGCACGTGACGCAGGGATCGACCACCAACCGCGAGCACCACCCGTCGATGCCTGCGGAGCTGCTGGAACTCGCCGAAGCCGCGACCGGCTTCATGCCCGTCGACGAAGGGCTGGCGCTGCACGAGGCCGCCGTGCATCACCTCGGCACGGGCGTGGCGGTGGAAATCGGAACCTACTGCGGGAAATCGAGCATCTACCTGGGCGCGGCGGCCCGGCACACCGGCGGACGAGTCGTCACCTTGGACCACCACCGGGGTTCGGAGGAGCACCAGCCCGGGTGGGAGTACCACGACCCTGGCCTGGTCGACCCCGAGGTCGGCAAGCTCGACACCGTGGGCGAGTTCCGCCGCACCCTCGCACGCGCCGACCTCGAGGACGAGGTCACCGCGATCATCGGCCGATCCGGCGACGTCGCGGGCTTCTGGCGCACACCGCTGAACCTGCTGTTCATCGACGGCGGGCACACCGACGCCGCGGCGAGCACCGACTACGAGGGCTGGGCACCGTGGGTCGCCCCGGGCGGCGCCCTGGTCATCCACGACGTCTTCCCGAACCCGGAAGACGGCGGCCAAGCCCCCTACCGCATCTACCTCCGAGCCCTCGAAACCGGCGCCTTCAAGGACCTCACCACCACGGGCTCCCTCCGAGTCCTGCAACGCACCACCGGAACCCCCGGCGTGCTCTAGTGACAGTTCTGCCTAAAACTGCAGGCTTCGGCGCCCGAGATGTCCGGACAGTTTTAGGGGGCCTTGCAGTCGCGTAGGCCGCTACGCAAGTGGCGGATCCCGCAGCCACACGACGCGTCGGGTTCCGCCACCCGCACCGCCACGCAAGCCCGAACTGAAACAACTCCCAAAACTGCCGCTTGGCGCGTGTGCTGGGTCAGGCCTCGACCGCGGGGAGGTCGTCGCCGCGGAAGATGCCGTTGGCCGGGGTGGTGCGCGACAGCGCGTCGGCCGCCAGCACCACCGCTGCCGCGGTCCAGGTGGAGCGCTCGACCGGCCAGCGCTCGTCGTCGGTGAACACGTAGCCGGTCCAGTAGGAACCGTCCGGATCGCGCAGGTGCTGCATCGCCGCGAGCTGCTGGTGAGCTCGCTCCGGCTCGCCGATCGCGTCCAAAGCCAGTACCAGCTCGCAGGTTTCGGCACCCGTCACCCACGGATGGTCGTCCACGCAACGGATCCCGAGCCCGTCGACCACGAAATCGTCCCACCGAGCCAGGATCCGCCGCCGCCCGGCTTCGCCGCGCACCGCACCGCCCAGCACCGGGTAGTACCAGTCCATCGAGTAGCGGCTCTTGGGCGTGAACGCCTCCGGGTGCTCGCGCAGCGCGCGCCCGAGCCTGCGCACGGCATCTGCCCACCCCGGCTGCGGGTGCCCCAGGTGCTCGGCCAGCGCCAGCGCGCAGCGCAGGCTCTGGTGGATGCTGGCCGAGCCGGACAGCAGCGCCTCGCCGGTCGGACCGCCCTCGCCGACGCCCCAATCGATCTCGCCGCGCTCGTGCTGCGCGCCCAGCACGAAATCGATCGCGGAGCGCACCACGGGCCACATCCGCGATGCGAACGCGGCATCACCGGTGATCAGCACGTGGTGCCACACACCGACGGCCGGGTAGGCGCAGTAGTTCGTGTCCGCGCCGTCGTCCTCGACCACGCCGTCGCGCACCTGCAGCGGCCAGGAGCCGTCGGCGCGCTGGGTCTCCCGCAGCCAGTCGTAGGCGCGTTCGGCCTCGTGGTGAAAACCGGTGACCGACAACGCCATCGCCGATTCCACGTGGTCCCACGGATCGGTGTGCCCGCCGGGGAACCACGGGATCTCCCCGGTCGGGAGCTGGACCGCGGCGATGGCCTTGCCGGTTTGCGCCAGCGCCTCGGCCGAGACGACGCCGACGATCTCAGGAGCGGACACGAGGCTTCCCCAGGTACACCGCGAGGCTCTTGCCCGCCACCGGGTTAAGCAGCCGCTCGGCCGTCCGCGAGATCCACGGCGCCTGCATCATGTCCCACACCAGGAACGAGTGATAGGCCTTGACCAGCGGGTGGTCGTCGTTGTCGGTGCCCACCGCGCACTTGATCCACCAGTACGGCGAGTGCAGCGCGTGCGCGTGGTGCTGGAAGGCGAACCGCAGACCCGCGTCGGAGAGCTTGCCGATCAGCTCGGCCGCCGAGTAGATCCGCACGTGGCCGCCCTCGACCTGGTGGTACTCGTCGGACAGCGCCCAGCAGATCCGCTCGGGCCAGTCGCGGGGCACGGTGACGACGACGCGGCCTCCCGGCTTGACCACGCGCACCAGCTCGGCCATCGCCTTCTCGTCCTCGGGGATGTGCTCCATGATCTCCGAGGCGATGACGACGTCGAAGTGCTCGTCGGGAAAGGGAAGCGCCAGCGCGTCGCCGACGACGGTCTGCGCCTGCGCGTTCGCGGGCACCTCGTCCTCGGTCTTCATCGCGGCGAACATCGCGGCCACGTTGTCCAGCTCTTCGACGTCGTGGTCGAAGGCGGTCACGTCGGCACCGAGCCGGTACAGCTCGAAGGCGTGCCGGCCCGCCCCGCAGCCCAGGTCCAGCACTCGCTGGCCCGGCTGCACGCCGAGCTTGTCGAAGTCCACCGTCAGCAACGCGTTGCTCCCTTCCCTGCGCGCGAGCTGCGCGCGATCGCTTCGGCATAGCAGTCGACGGTCGCCGCTGCCACGGATTTCCAGCTGTAGCGCTCCAAGACCCGCCGGCGGCCGTTGGCGCCGAGAGCCGCCCGGCGAGCGGGCGAATCCAGTTGCCGGGACAGCGTCGTGGCGAGCGCCTCGGCATCGCCGGGCGGAACCAGGTCGGCGCATTCGCCCTCGGGCCCGACGACCTCCGGGATCGCACCGGCACGACTGGCCACCAGCGGGGTGCCGCAGGACATGGCTTCCACGGTCGGCAGCGAGAAGCCCTCGTACAACGAGGGAACGCTGGCCACCTCGGCCGACCCGAGCAGCTCGGCGAGTTCGGTGTCGGTCAGACCGCTGACCGTGCGCACCACGTCGCCGATGCCGAGCTCCTCGATGTGCTGGGCCGTCGGGCCGGTCGGGTTGAGCTTGCTGACCAGCACCAGCTCCACGTCGCGTTCGGTGCGCAGCTTGGCGACGGCCTCCAGCAGCACGCCCACGCCCTTCATGGGCGTGTCGGCGCTGGCCATCGCGACGATGCGGCCGGGTCGGCGGGGCGCTTCCGGCGGCTTGAACACGTCGGCGTCCACGCCCAGCGGGACGACGTTGAGCTGCTCCGGGGAGACGTTGAAGTCGCGGGCGATGTCCTCGGCGGAGTTCCGCGAGACGGTCAGCAGGTTCGGCACGCGACGCGCGACGCGGGCCTGCATGCGGGTGAAGCCGTACCAGCGGCGCAGCGTGATCTTGCGCAACCGCTTGGCCTCGGCGAGTTCCACGCGGCGGTCGTGGGTGATCGGGTGGTGCACGGTCGCCACCAGCGGGATGCCCGCGCGCTGCATGGAAAGCAGCCCGTAGCCCAAGCACTGGTTGTCGTGCACGACGTCGAACTCGTGGGCGCGGGCGCGCAGCAGCTTGGCGGCGCGCAGGCTGAACGTCAGCGGCTCCGGGAAGCCCGCGGTCCACATCGTGCCCACCTCGAGCAGGTCGACGTGGTCGCGGATCTCCCGGGGGTGCGGCGTGCGGAACGGGGCCGCGTCGTTGTACAGGTCGAGGCTGTCCACCCGGCAGAGGTCCACGCCAGGGTCCAGTTCCGGGTAGGGCTGGCCGGAGAAGACCTCGACGTGATGTCCGAGCTCGGCGAGACCGCGGCTGAGGTACCGCACGTAAATGCCCTGACCGCCGCTATGCGGTTTGCTCCGGTAGGACAGCAATGCGATCCGCACGATTCACCTCACACTGCCCGGGGGCCGCGGGCTGGATAGACTGGAACATGTTTCGATGGAGATATCCTGCTCACCTTAACCCGCGAGTAGGGCAAGGCGATGAGCCGCGTGGTGACGAACACGCGGTTTTCGTTCGATGAACTTTCGAGGAGAACGATCACATGGCAAGCGCACGCAGTGCTCTGCAGACGCCCCGAGCCGGCGAATCCGGTTCGACGGCGCAAGCCGAGCGGCGGAAGCGCATCATCGACGCCACCATCGCACTGGCGAGCAAGGGCGGATACGAAGCCGTGCAGATGCGCTCGGTGGCCGAGCGGGCCGACGTCGCGCTGGGCACCCTCTACCGCTACTTCCCGTCGAAGATCCACCTGCTGGTGGTGGGCCTTGCCCGCGAGTTCGAGCGCGAGCAGAGCAAGCTCGAGCGCAGCAAGATCCCCGGTGAGGACGCCGCTGAACGCGTGCTGTACGTGCTCAGCCGCACCACGCGGACACTGCAGCGCAACCCGCAGCTGACCGAGGCGATGACGCGGGCGTTCATGTTCGCCGACACCTCGGTTGCCAACGAGGTCGACCAGGTCGCGGAGCTGGTGGAGCGGTTGTTCACCGCGGCCATGACCGATGGCGACCCGACCGAGGAGGAAAGGGCCATCGCCCGGGTCATCGGCGATGTCTGGCTGTCGAACCTGGTCGCCTGGGTCACCCGCCGCGCCTCGGCCTCCGACGTGACCAGCCGTCTGGAGCTCACGGTCCGCCTGCTGCTGAAGAGCTGACCGCCCGGGGACGCGACGCGGCTCAGCCCACCACGGCGTACTCGGCGACCTCGCCGTGCCGGTCGACCGACAGCTGCCCCCGGGTGACCAGCAGGTCGAGGTGGGCGCTGGTCTCGCCCACGGCGAGCACCTGGTTGAACAGGTCCAGGTCGACGAGCTTCTTCTCCCGGCGGGTCCAGCCGAGTTGCAGCGCCGCCTCGTAGGCCGTGCCCGCGCCGTCGCGGATCACCTCGAGGGTCTGGGCCAGTCGCTGCTCGTGGTGCTCGAGCAGCTCCCCGACGCGCGCGTGCGTGCTGCCACCCGGCGGGCCGTGCGCGGGGAACATGCGCAGGTCCGGGTAGGACTGCATGAGCCGCAGCGAGTCCAGGAAGTCACCGAGCGGGAGCTCGGGCCGGGCGGGTTCGACGCCGATGGACGGGGTGATGTGCGGCAGGATGTGGTCGCCGGAGAACAGCACCTGCGCATCGGCGTCCATGAACACGACGTGTCCGCGAGTGTGGCCCGGGGTGGGCACCGCCAGCAGGGTCCGGGATCCGAGCGGGATCTCGACCTTGCCCTCGATCCACTCGTCCGGGGCCTCGTAGGGGCTCTTCTGCCGGGGCTCGTCGCCGTAGGCCTCGGCGAGTTGGGTCATCAGCCGGTCCGCGCCCCACCGGTGCAGCCGCTCCACCTCGCGGTCGGTCTGGCCACCGTTGAGCAGCAGGTCCATCGAGGGCTGCTCCCCCGCGCCGAGGCTGATCTTGGAACCGAAGGTCTGCCGCAGCGTCACCGCGAGGGTGTAGTGATCGCGGTGCACGTGCGTGACCAGGAAGCGCTGCACGTCTTCGAAGCCGTAGCCGATCTCGCCGAGGGCGTTCTCCAACTGGCCGCGGGCATCGGCAAGCGCCCAGCCGGAGTCGATGAGCACGAGGCCGTCGGAATCCTCGACGGCGTAGACGTTGACCGCGCGCAAACCGTCGTTGGGCAGCGGCAGCGGGATCCGGTGCACGCCGGGCGCGACCTCGAAGGCTCCGGGCTCGATCCAAGCGTGGCGCGCGTCGTTCACTCGTCCTCCAGCAATTCGCCCCATCGCGACCGGGGAAACCGAAACCGTCCCGCTCCAGATCTACCACGCCACCGCACGACCCCGAACCGGACGTAGATCACACTCCCGACCCACGCCGCGAACGCCGCGGAATCCGGGGCGTGGACCGCTCGGAGGGGTTAGGTGCCGTAGACCGGCAGGGGCGTTGGGGAGCGATCCAGCAGATCTTTGACGACCGGGCCGAGCTCCTCCGGGCGCCAGCGGCGGCCCGCGTCCCTGGTGGGACCGCGGGTGTTGCCGTTGATGACCGTGATCGTGCCGCCGGCCACCTCGAAGACCCGGCCGGAGACCTCGGTCGAACGGGCGGCCAGCCAGGCCACCAGCGGCGCGACGTTGTCCGGGGCCATTTCGTCGAAGCCGTCCTCGGGCCGGGCCATCGTGTCGGCGAAGACGGTCTCGGTCATGCGGGTGCGCGCCGCGGGAGCGATCGCGTTGACCGCGACCCCGTAGCGGCCGAGCTCCGCAGCGGTGTTGAGCGTCAGCCCGACGATGCCCGCCTTGGCCGCGGCGTAGTTCGTCTGCCCGAGGCTGCCGAGCAGCCCGGCACCCGAGGTCGTGTTGATCACGCTGGCCCGGACGTCCTCCCCCGCCTTGCAGCGATCCCGCCAGTGCTGCGCGGCGTGCCGCATCGTGGCGGCGTGCCCCTTGAGGTGGACCCGGACGACCTGGTCCCACTCGTCCTCGGAGAGGTTGACGAACATCCGGTCGCGCACGACCCCGGCGTTGTTGACCAGCACGTCGAGGCGCCCGAAGCGCTGCACCGCGAAGTCGACGAGCTCGCGGGCCTGCTGCCAGTCGCCGACGTCGGCGCCGTGCACCTCCGCTTCGCCACCACCCGCGCGGATCTCCCCGGCCACCTCGCGGGCGGCCGCGCCGTCACCACCGGTGCCGTCGAGCCCGACGCCGATGTCGTTGATCACCACGCGCGCGCCCTGCCGGGCGAGCTCGAGCGCGTGCGCGCGGCCGAGACCGCGGGCACCTCCGGTAATGATCGCCACTCTGCCCGCGCAGATCATCGATGCCTCCTCACGAGCGCACCGCGCTCAGGTATGCCGATCGCTCGCCGCCGCCGTCGACGGTCACGATCGATCCGGTGATGTGGCCCGCCAGCGGTGAGGCCAGGAACGCGCAGGCGTCGCCGACGTCGGAGGGCTCGGCGAGCCTGCCCATCGGCACCAGCGAGTCCAGTTCGGACGACCCGTAGTGCTCCTGCTGATCTCCGGCCCGCACCAGCCCCACGACCACCTCGTTGACCCGGACTGCCGGGGCGAGTTCCTGGGCCAGCGTGCCGGTGAGGTTGTCCAGCCCCGCCTTGGCCGCTCCGTAGGCCGCGGTTCCCGGTGAAGGACGCCTCCCGGACACGCTGCCGATGTTGATGATCGACCCGCCGGTGTCGGTCAGCGCCGCGCGGCAGTGCTGCGCGAGCAGCAGCGGGGCGAGGAGGTTGAGCTCGACGACCTTGCGGTGCAACCGGATCGAGGCGCTGGCGGTGTCGGCCACCGGTGTGCCGCCGGCGTTGTTGACCAGCACGTCGAGCCTGCCGGCGCGTCGCAGCACCTCGGCGACGAGTTCGGCGACCTGCTCCTCGTCGCGCACGTCGGCCTGCAGCGCGCCCGGCGTGGGATTGCGCGCGCAGACCACGACCTCGGCGCCCGCGCGCCGGAAGGTCTCGGCGATCCCCGCTCCGATGCCACGAGTTCCTCCGGTGACCAGCACGACCTTGCCGGTCAGGTCGATAGAGATCGCCATCGTCGAAAACCCCTTCGTGGACCGGATGCTGGCGGGTCGTGCTGCGGTGTTGCTACGGTAACAACCCAACCAAACAAGTGCTAGGTTTGGCAGGTGGCATGGGCACCCGAATCGAACGTCGCGACGACGGGATCGTCGTCCTCACCGTTGATCATCCGCCGGTCAACGCGCTCCCGGTGCGCGGCTGGTACGAGCTGGCCGAAGCCCTCGGCGGAACAGCTCCGGAGGACCGCGTCGTGGTGTTGCGGGCCGAAGGCCGAGGGTTCAACGCGGGCGTGGACATCAAGGAACTCGCCGCCGACACCGGTCATCAGAAGCTCGTCGCCGTCAACGACGGGTGCTACCGGGCCTTCAAGGCGGTCTACGAGTGCCCGGTGCCGGTGATCAGCGCGGTGCAGGGGTTCTGCGTCGGCGGCGGGATCGGTCTGGTGGGCAACTCCGATGTGATCGTGGCCGCCGAGGACGCCACGTTCGGCCTCCCCGAGGTCGACCGGGGCGCGCTGGGTGCGGCCACCCACCTGTCCCGGCTGGTGCCGCAGCACATGATGCGCGCGATGTTCTACACCGGAACGACCGCGACGGCCGCGCAGCTGCACGGGTTCGGCTCGGTGCACCAGGTCGTGCCCAACGACGGGCTGCGGGAGGCCGCGATGAACCTGGCCGCCGACATCGCGGCCAAGGATCCGCTGGTCATCCGCAAGGCCAAGGCCGCGCTCAACGGCATCGATCCGGTGGACGTCAATCGCAGCTACCGCTACGAGCAGGGTTTCACCTTCGAGCTCAACCTCACCGGCGTGTCCGATTCCGCGCGCGCCGAGTTCATCCGCGGGGAGGCGTAGGTGCAGGACAAGCGACTTGGCATCGATGACGTGGTCGCCAGGCTGCGCGACGGCATGACGATCGGCATCGGCGGGTGGGGGTCTCGGCGCAAGCCGATGGCGCTGGTGCGGGCGATCCTGCGCTCCCCGTTGAAGGACCTCACGGTGGTCTCCTACGGCGGCCCGGACGTCGGACTGCTGTGCGCGGCTGGCAAGGTGCGCGAGCTGATCTACGGGTTCGTCTCGCTGGACTCGATCCCGCTGGACCCGCACTTCCGCGCCGCCCGGCAGCGCGGTGCGGTCGAGGTCTCCGAGTACGACGAAGGCATGATCCTGGCCGGGCTACGCGCCGCGGCGGCCCGGCTGCCGTTCCTGCCCACGCGGGCGGGCCTGGGCTCGGACGTGATGGCGCTCAATCCCGGTTTGCGCACCGTCCGCTCGCCCTACGACGACGGCGAGGAACTGGTCGCGATGCCCGCGTTGCGCCTGGACGCCGCGCTGGTGCACCTCAACCGGGCGGATCGGTACGGCAACGCCCAATACCTCGGTCCCGACCCGTACTTCGACGATCTGATGTGCGCCGCGGCCGCTCGCAGCTTCGTCAGCTGCGAGCGGATCGTGCCCACCGAGGAGCTCTCCGGTGCGGCACCGCAGACCCTGCTGATCAACCGGATGCACCCGGAAGGCGTGGTGGAAACCCCGAACGGGGCGCACTTCACCAGCTGCGCACCCGACTACGGACGCGACGAGGCGTTCCAGCGGCACTACGTGGCGAGCGCGAAACCCGTTGCGTGGGAAGGATTCCGGGACGAGTTCCTGGCCGCCGACGAGGACGGCTACCAGGCGGCCGTGCGGGCGTTTCACGCGAGGGAGGTACCGGCATGAGCGTGTCCAGAGCCGAGTTCTGCGCGGTGGCCTGCGCGGATTCCTTCGCCGACGCCGGGGCCGCGATCGCCTCGCCGTTCGGCACCGTTCCGTCGATCGGCGCCCGGCTCGCGCGGCTGACCAGCGCCCCGGACCTGCTGCTGACCGACGGCGAGGCGATGCTGCTGTCCGAAACCCCCGCGCTCGGCGAGGAATCCGACGCCACGGTCGAGGGCTGGTTGCCCTACCGGCAGGTCCTGGACCTGCTCGCCGGAGGACGGCGACGAGTCATGATGGGCGCCTCGCAGGTCGACCGCTTCGGCAACCAGAACATCTCGCGCATCGGCGACTGGGCCGAGCCCAAGGTCCAGCTCGTCGGGGTGCGCGGCGCACCGGGAAACACCGTCAACCACACGACGAACTACTGGATCCCGCAGCACTCGACGAAGGTGTTCGTGGAGTCGGTGGACCTCGTCGCCGGGGTCGGGCACGACCGCGCTCGGCAGTCGGGAGCGCGGTTCCACGACGTGCGGGTGGTGGTCACGGATCTGGCGGTGCTGGACTTCACCGGGCCCGACGGCAGCATGCGGCTGCGATCGGTGCACCCCGGCGTGAGCATCGCCGACGTGCGCGCGCGGACCGGCTTCGAGCTCACCGTCGGCGAGGTCGTCGAGACCCGGGAACCCACCGAGCGCGAGCTGAACCTGATCCGCGGCGCGATCGATCCGAACGGCCTGCGCTACCAGGAGGTCGCCGCGTGATCGAGCAGCGGCTGCGCACCCCGCTGTGCGACCTGGCCGGGGTGCGCCATCCGGTCGTGCAGACGGGAATGGGATGGGTCGCGGGCCCGAGCCTGGTGTCGGCGACCGCAGAGGCGGGCGGTCTGGGCGTGCTGGCCTCGGCGACGATGACCCTCGAACAGCTGGAATCCGCGGTGCGCGAAGTCAAGGAACGCACCGACCGGCCCTTCGGCGTCAACCTGCGCGCCGATGCCGGCGACGCCGAGCAGCGGGTGGAACTGCTCATCCGGGAGGGAGTCCGAGTCGCGTCCTTCGCATTGGCGCCGTCCCAGCGGCTGATCGGCAAGCTCAAGGACGCGGGTGTCGTGGTCGTCCCGTCGGTCGGTGCGCGGCGGCACGCGGAGAAGGTCGCCTCCTGGGGCGCCGACGCGGTGCTGGTGCAGGGCGGCGAGGGCGGCGGGCACACCGGCCCGGTCGCCACGACGCTGCTGATCCCGCAGGTGGTCGACGCCGTGGACGTCCCGGTCATCGCCGCGGGCGGTTTCTACGACGGCCGCGGGCTGGCCGCCGCGCTGTGCTACGGCGCGGCCGGGGTGGCCATGGGCACCCGCTTCCTGCTCACCTCGGACAGCAGGGTGCCGGACGAGGTCAAGCGGTCCTACTTGGACGCATCGGTGTCCGGCACGGTCGTGACCAGCAAGGTCGATGGCCTACCGCATCGGATGCTGCGGACCCCGCTGACCGACGCGGCCGAGCGCGGCGGAGTCCTGCGCCGGCTGCCGGACGCCCTGCGGCGAGCGGTGGAGTTCAAATCGATGACCGGCATGACCTGGCGCGAGCTGATCACCGACGGCCTGGCCACCCGCAAGGCTCAAGACCTGCCGCTGCACCGGGTCCTGCTGGCGGCCAACACGCCGATGCTGATCAAGCGCGCGCTGGTCGACGGCCGCCCGGAGGCCGGCGTTCTCCCGGCTGGCCAGGTGGTCGGCATGATCGACGAACTCCCCAGCTGCGAACAACTCATCGACGGGATCATCACCGAAGCCACCCGCACCCTGGGCAGGGTTCACCACCTCACCTGAGCAGCTGTTCCGGCTCGCGGCTCAATCGGCACGGACGGTGCGACCGAGCGACGCCGTGACAGTTTTGCCTAAAACTGTCCGGACATTTCGGGCACGCACCGCTCGAAATTTTAGGGGTCCTTGCAGTATGCGGCGGCAGCCGCTGTTTCAGGTGCGGGCCTCAACCCGCGCCGCCGCGGGTTCTGACGCGCCGTGTGGCGAGGACAGCCGCGACGCCGCGTAGGCCGCTGCTCGAGGGGCGGATTCCGCAGCCACGCGGCGCGTCAGGTTCCGCCACCCGCACCGCCACGCACACGGCAAACGGCACATCTCCTCAGGCAGAACTGTCACTACTCTTCCGGGCTGACGATGCCGTTGCAGAGGATGGTGATGTACTGCTCGGCTATGGCTTGCGGGGAGTGCTTGCCCTGGGGGTCGTACCAGTGGACCGCGGTCCAGACGGTGTCCCTGATGAAGCGGTAGGTGAGCTTGAGGTCCAGGTCTTCGCGGAAGACACCGGCCTGCTGCCCCGCGTGCAGCGCTTCGATCCAGGTGTCCTCGAACTCGTCCGCGACGGTCGGCAGGTAGTCGAAGCGGTCGAACTGCGCGAGGTGCTTCGACTCGTTCTGGAAGATGGCGATCGCCGCCGGGTGGCGCAGCAACGCGCCGAAGGCCTGCCGGATCAGCTCGGTGATCGCCGAGCGGGGATCGGCGGCCTCGCGCACGACCCGCTCGTTGGTGCGGCGCTGATCGTCCAGGAACTCGCGCAGGATCTCGTCCACCATGGATTCCTTGGAATCGAAGTGGTGGTAGAGGCTGCCGGAGAGAATGCCCGCCGCATCGGCGATGTCGCGCACCGTGGTGGCCAGAAAACCCCGGGTGGCGAACAGCTCGGCGGCGATGGCCAGCAGTTCGGCACGACGTTCGGAACCGGACTCCCGCGTGCGGGCGGACAAGCGCTTGCTCGAAACCACGAGGTCATCCTCTCAGAGCAGCACCGGAGGCGCTGCTCACGGGTGCTGGTTGCTGACCGAGACGACCTCGCCGGTGAGGTAGGTCGAGTAGTCCGAGGACAGGAACACGATCACGTTGGCCACTTCCCACGGCTCGGCCGAGCGGCCGAAGGCCTCCCGCTCGGTGAGCCGGGACAACATCTCCTCGGAGGTGACCTTGGCGAGGTTGTCGTGCATCACCAGGCTGGGCGCGACCGCATTGATCCGCACCCCCAGGTGCGCCGCGTCCATGGCCGCGCACCTGGTCAGCGCCATCACGCCCGCCTTGGCAGCCGCGTAGTGGGCCTGCCCGGCCTGAGCGCGCCAGCCGACGACCGAGGCGTTGTTCACGATCACGCCCGGGTTGCCCTGCCGCTGGAACAGCTGCGTCGCCGCGCGGGTGCAGCGGAACGTCCCGCCCAGGGTGATGTCGACGACCTTGCTCCACTGCTCGTCGGTCATCTCCAGGATCGACGCGGTACCACCGAGACCGGCGTTGTTGACCACCACATCGACCTGACCGAACTCGGCGGTGGCGGTCTCCAGCATGTCCCGCACCTGCTCGTCATCGGTGACGTCGCAGGGCACCGCGACGACCTCCCCGAGCTCGGCGAGTTCGGCGCGGGTTTCGGCCAGCCGGCGTTCGTGGCGATCGCTGATGACCACCCTGGCGCCCTCGGCGAGCATCCGGCGGGCGGCCGCGGAGCCGATCCCGCTGCCCGCCGCGGCGGTGACCACCGCGGTCTTGCCGTCGAGCAATCCGTGCGGCTGCGGTTCCTGCACCAAGGGGTTCTCCTTCATCGTGGCTCGCGGGGCAGGCCGAGCACCCGCTCGGCGATGATGTTGCGCTGGATCTCGTTGGAACCGCCGTAGATCGTGTCCGCGCGGGTGAACAGGAACAGCCGCTGCGCGGCGTCGAGATCGTACGGTTCACCGCGCGCCGTCAGCCCGTCCGGCCCGGCCACCTCCATCGCGAGCTCGCCGAGGCCGCGGTGGAACGTCGACCACAGCAGCTTCACCACCGAGGCCTCCGGGCCAGGCGGCCCGTCCCGCCCCAGCGTGCGGAACACGGTGCAGCGCAGTGCTTCCAGTTCCGTCCAGGCGCGCGCGATGCGGTCGCGCACCAGCGGGTCGTCGATCGCGCCGTTGGCGCGCGCCCGCTCGGTGATCTCGGCGAGTTCGCGGCGGAAGGTGACCTGCTGATCCACGGTGCCGATGCCGCGCTCGAAGCCGAGCGTGCCCATCGCGACCTTCCACCCCTCGCCCACCGCCCCGACGACGTTGCCCGCGTCGGTGACGGCGTCGTCGAAGAACACCTCGTTGAACTCCGAGGTGCCGGTCAGCTGCAAGATCGGCCGGGTGCGAACTCCTGTCTGGTCCATCGGCACCAGCAGGTAGGACAGGCCGGCGTGGCGGGTGCTGTCCGGGTCGGTGCGCGCCAGCACGAAGCACCAGTCGGCCACGTGCGCCAGCGAGGTCCACACCTTCTGCCCGTTGATCACCCACTTGCCGCCCTCGAGCCGCGCGGTGGTCGACACCCCCGCCAGGTCGGATCCGGCTCCCGGCTCGGAATAGCCCTGGCACCAGAGCTCCCGAACCCCGGCGATCTCGGGCAGGAAGCGGCGCTGCTGCTCGTCGCTGCCGAAGGCCATCAGCGTCGGCCCGAGCAGTTCCTCCCCGATGTGGCCGACCCGCACCGGAGCTCGTGCGCGGGCGTACTCCTCGTGGAAGATGATCTGTTCGCCGATCCCCGCCTCCCGGCCGCCGAACTCCGCGGGCCACCCCAGGCAGGTCCACCCGTGCTCGGCCAGCAGCCGGTCCCAGGCCAGCCGCACGTCGAAGCCCTCGTGCTCGCTACCGGGCCCACCCAAACCTCGGGCCTGCGCGAACTCCCCGGTCAGGTGATCGCTCAGCCATTGCCGCACTTCGGCGCGAAAAGCCGCCTCCGCAGCGCTGTCGGTGAGGTCCACAACGCCTCCTCCCGCGGTCCAGAGGACGTTGACTCTACCAAGCACTTGCTTGTTCGGCTAACCTCGTCATGCCGAAACCGCACGGTCAGCGAGGAGCGCCCGATGGCAGCAGAGCAGCCGGTCCGGTACGAACGTCGCGGTCAGATCGCCGTGGTCACCATGAACCGGCCCGAATACCGCAACGCGCAGAACTCGGCGATGACCTACGCGCTCGACGACGCGTTCTACCGGGCCTGCGCCGACGACGAGATCAAGGTGATCGTGCTCGCAGGCGAGGGCGAGCACTTCTCCGCCGGGCACGACATCGGCTCCCCGGAACGCGACGTCGACGTCAGCTATCCGCGCCGGGCCGGGCTCTGGTGGGATCACACCGCGCACGAGGGCGGTGAATCGCGCTTCGCCAGGGAGTCGGAGGTCTACCTGGGCATGTGCCGCCGATGGCGGGAGATGCCCAAACCGATGGTCGCCTCGGTGCAGGGCGCCTGCGTAGCGGGCGGGCTGATGCTGGCGTGGGTGTGCGATCTGATCGTGGCCGCCGAGGACGCCTTCTTCGCCGATCCCGTGCTGCGGATGGGCATTCCGGGCGTGGAGTACTTCGCGCACCCCTGGGTGCTGGGACCGCGCATGGCGCGGGAGTTCTTGTTCACCGGCAAGCGGATCGGCGCGCAGCGCGCCTACGAGGTCGGCATGGTCAACCGGGTGGTGCCCGCCGCCGGACTGGGCGACGCCACGACGGCGCTGGCCGAGGACGTCGCCGCGATGCCGAAGTTCGGGCTGTCGCTGGCCAAGCAGGCGATCAACCAGGCCGAGGACCAGATGGGCATGCGCTCGGGCATGGACGCGGCGTTCGGGCTGCACCACCTCGCGCACGCGCACAACGCCGAGGTCGGCAGCGACTCGCTGGCCGGGATGAACGCGCGCAGCATGAAGAACGGCAACCAGGAGTAGGCCATGGATCTCTCGATCCCGCAGCAAGACCTGGACTTTCGCGACGAGGTGCGGGCCTGGCTGCACGAGCACGTACCCGCCGAGCCGCTGCCGTCGCTGGAGACCGAGGAGGGCTTCGCCGCCCACCGGCAGTGGGAGGCCACGCTGGCGGCCGACCGGTTGTCGGTGGTGTCCTGGCCCGCGGAGTTCGGCGGCCGCGCGGCCTCGCTGCTGCAGTGGGTGCTGTTCGAGGAGGAGTACTACGCCGCCGGAGCCCCCGGACGGGTCAGCCAGAACGGCATCTTCCTGCTGGCTCCCACGCTCTTCGAGCACGGCACCGCCGAACAGCAGCAGCGGTACCTGCCGCGGATGGCGGCGGGCACCGACATCTGGGCCCAGGCCTGGTCCGAACCGGAAGCGGGCAGCGATCTGGCGAGCCTGCGCTCGACCGCCCGACGCGTCGACGGCGGATGGGCGCTCAGCGGGCAGAAGACCTGGAGCTCGCGAGCGGCGTTCGCGGACATGGCCTTCGGACTGTTCCGCACCGACCCGGAGGCCCAGCGGCACCGGTGCCTGACCTACTTCCTGTTCCCGCTGGACGCACCCGGAGTCACGGTGCGCCCGATCCCGCGGATCGACGGCAAGCCCGCCTTCGCCGAGCTGTTCCTGGACGAGGTGTTCGTGCCGGACTCCGACGTGCTCGGCGGGGTCGGCGATGGCTGGCGGGTGGCGATGAGCACCGCGAGCAACGAGCGGGGCCTGACGCTGCGCAGCCCCGGACGATTCCTGGCCACCGCGCGCAGGCTCGCCGAGGTCCCCGGGGCGTTGGCGGACTCGCGGGTGGTCGACTCCTGGATCGCCGCGCAGGCCTACCGGCTGGCGACCTTCGAGACGGTGACCAAGATCCTCGACGGCGGTGGCTTGGGAGCCGAGGCGAGCCTGAACAAGCTCTTCTGGTCCGAATTGGACGTCTCGATGCACGAAACCGCTTGGGAACTGCTCGGACCGGATGCCGAGACCTCGGATTGGGCCGAGGGATACCTCTTCTCGCTGGCGGGCCCGATCTACGCGGGCACCAACGAGATCCAGCGCAACATCGCCGCCGAACGCGTGCTCGGACTGCCCAGGGGGTCGCGATGAGATTCGTGCTGGATACCGAACAGCAGGACATGGCCGAAACGCTGCGCGACGTGCTGGCGCGGGCCGACGTGCCCGCGATCGCGCGGGAGTGGGCCGCGCGCGATCCCGCGCGATGGCGGAAGCTGTGGGGCGAACTGGGCGAGCTCGGCGTCACCGGGCTGACCGTGCCCGCCGAGCGCGGCGGTCTCGGGCTCGGGCCGGTGGAGCTGACGGTGGTGCTGCAGGAGTGCGGCTACGCCGGCCTGCCGGGACCGGTGATCGAGTCGCTGGCGCTGCTGCCCGCCCTGTTGCCCGGCTTCGACGGCTCCGAAGTGGGCACGGCGCTGATCCCGCAGGTCCTGCCCTACGCGCTGGACGCCGACCAGGCCGGGGCGGTCTACGACTGCGGTCCCGGTGGTCCGCGTCGGCTGACCGGGATCTCGCTGCACCGCAAGGAGTCCTTCGATCCGGCGCGGCGGTTGTTCGAGGTCGAGCACACCGGTTCGGAGACCGTTCCGAGCGCGCCGTTCGAGCAGGCCTTCGACCTGGCCGTGCTCGGCTGCTCCGCCTACCTGCTCGGCATGGGCCGCCGGGCGCTCGACCTGGCCACCGAGCACGTCAAGCAGCGCCACCAGTTCGGACGTCCGGTCGGCGAGTTCCAGGCCGTCAAGCACCACCTGGCCGATGCGCTGCTGCACCTCGAGTTCGCCCGTCCGCTGGTGCGCGCGGCGGCGCTGTCGGTGCGCGGCCCGCAAGGTTCCCGGGACACCTCCGCGGCCAAGTTGACCGCGGCCGACTCGGCGCACCGCGCGGCCCGCACGGCGCTGCAGCTGCACGGCGCCATCGGCTACACCGCCGAGCACGAGCTGCACCGCTTCCTCACCAAGATCACCGCGCTGCGCCAGTCGTGGGGAACTCCGGCATGGCACCGGGATCGGCTCGCCCAGGTCCTGAATCCCGATGCCCCGATCGGCACGAGCTGAACCTGGAGGTCGCATGCGGTTCGCGTTCACCGAGGAGCAGGAGGCGCTCCGCGACGTCGTGCGCACGGCGGTGGAGCGCAACGGAGGGCCGACCATCCGCGAGCCCGCGGACGGTCCCGGGTTCGACGAGGACCTGTGGTCGCAGCTGTCCGGCCAGGTGGGCGTCTGCGGGCTCGCGGTCCCGGAGGCCTACGGGGGCGACGGGTTCAGCCTGCTCGAGGCGCTGATCGTGGTCGAGGAGCTGGGGCGCGGGCTTGCCCGCGTCCCCTACCTCGGCGGCCTGATCGCGGCCGAGGCGTTGCAGACGACCGGCAACGATCCGGAGTGCGCGCGGCTGCTCCCGCCGCTGGCGCGCGGCGAGAAAATCGCGTCTCTGGCGTGGGCCGAACCCGGGATCGGCTGGCGCACGGACGATTTCACCACCGCGGCAGCGCTCGTGAACGGCCGGTGGTGGCTGACCGGACGCAAGGTCCACGTGCTGGACGGCTCGCGGGCCGACACCGTTCTCGTCATCGCCACCACCGACGACGGTCCCGCGCTGTTCGCGGTCGATCCGGGGTCGGTGGTGGCCACCACGCCCCTGGATCCGACCAGGCAGCCCGCCCGGGTCGAGCTCGACGACACCCCTGGCACCTGGCTGGGCCGGCCGGACGTGCACCGGGTGCTGGAGGTGGCGGCGGCCGCGGTGGCCGTCGAGTCCGTCGGAGCCGCGCAGCGATGGCTGCACGAGACGGTGGAGTACGCGAAGGTGCGCACGCAGTTCGGTCGTCCGATCGGATCGTTCCAGGCGCTCAAGCACCGTCTCGCCGATCGCCACGTCGACGTCGAGGCCGCTCGTTCGCTGTCGCACGCGGCTTCGTGGGCGGTGGCCGCTCGGGACGAGCGCGCCCCCGAGCTGACCGCGATGGCGAAGTCGGCCTGCACCGAGTGCTACCAGGCGGTTGCCGCCGAGGGCATCCAGCTGCACGGCGGCATCGGCATCACCTGGGAGCACGAAGCGCACCTGCACCTCAAGCGCGCGCACGCGAACGCGCAGCTGTTCGGGACGCCGTCGCACCACCGGGCGGCACTGCTGGGGTGAGCCCTCGCCCGGCGCAGCACGACAGCCGTCCTGCGGGAGCCGCGAGCGGCCCGCAGGACGGCTGCTGGGTCCTTGCAGAATGTGGCGGTGATGCGGTGTGGGGCCCAGCCGGAACCCCAGCGGATTCTCGGAGTCGCCGGGCGAGGACGGCCGCAGCGCCGCGCAGGCCGCTGCTCGAGCCGCGGATCCCGCAGCCCGGCGGCGTCCGAGGTTCCGCCGCGCAAACCCCGAACTGAAACATCCCCGCGGAGCGCGGGATCTCAGGGCAACTGGACGGTGGCCTCGGCCTTGGCCAGGACCTCGGCTCCGTCGACGGTCGCCGCGAGGGCGATGACGGCCCGATTCCCGTCGAGCTTCTCGGTCAGCTCGCCGGAGACCTCGACCTCCACACCGGTGTCGTCGTCCGGCACGACCACGGGTTTGGCGAAGCGCACGCCGTAGTCGACCAGGGCCCCCGGATCACCCAGCCAGTCGGTCACCAGCCGCGCCGCCTCGGCCATCGTCAGCATGCCGTGGGCGATGACGTCGGGCAGTCCGGCGGCCTTGGCGATGCGCTCGTTCCAATGGATGCTGTTGAAGTCGCCGGAGGCGCCGCAGTAGCGCACCAGGGTGAGGCGCTGGATGGGATAGCGCTGCGGTCCGATCGTCGTACCGACCTCGACCTCGTCGTATCGCACGGTGGCGGCCATGTTCACTCCTGCCCTGCTGCGGTGCCTCGCGAGATGATGACGTTGGTGGCGGTCCCGACCCGTTCGCCGTCGGCGTCGTCGATGTCGGTCTCGATGCGCACGAGCTCGTTGCGCCCCGCGTCGCGGATCTCGGCGATCCGGCCGGTCGAGCGCAGCACGTCCCCGGCCCGGATCGGGCGGCGGTAGGCGAACCGCTGCTCGCCGTGCACCACCATCCGGTAGTTGAGCCCGAAGTCCGGCCGCAGGATCGGGTTCGCCGAGGACGCGGCGCCGGTGGCCACGATCGCGAACGTCGGCGGCGCGATCACGTCCGGATGACCGAGCTCCCCGGCCGCGGCCGGATCCCGATAGGCGGGGTTGGGATCGCCGATCGCGTCGGCGAACTCGCGGATCTTGCCCCGGGTGACCTCGTATACCTCGTCGGAGTGGAACTCGAAGCCCACGTAGTCCCGATTGATCACACCAGCTCCCTACAGTCGCTCGATGATGGTCACGTTGGCGGTGCCGCCGCCTTCGCACATGGTCTGCAGCCCGTAGCGGCCACCGGTGCGCTCGAGTTCGCCCAGCATCGAGGTCATCAGCCGCGCGCCGGTGGCTCCGAGCGGATGACCGAGGGCGATCGCGCCGCCGTTGGGATTCACTCGATCCGGGTCGATGTCGATCTCGGACTGCCAGGCCAGCACCACGCTGGCGAAGGCCTCGTTGATCTCCACCACGTCGATGTCCGAGGTGCTCAGGCCCGCCTTCGAAAGCGCCTGCCGCGTGGCCGGAATCGGTGCGCTGAGCATGAAGACCGGGTCGTCCCCGCGCACGCTCATGTGCCGCACGCGCGCCCGCGGCCGCAGCCCGTGCTCGCGCACCGCGCGCTCCGAGGCCAGCAGCAACGCCGCCGAACCGTCCGAGATCTGACTGGCCAGCCCGGCGGTGAGCCTGCCGTCCGGGCTCAGCGGCTGCAGCCCGGCGAGCTTGTCCGCGCTGGTGTCGCGCCGAGGTCCCTCGTCCTGCGAAACGCCCTGCAGCGGGGCGATCTCGTCCGCGAAGCGGCCGGAATCGACGGCCGCGACGGCGCGTTGGTGACTGCGCAGCGCGAAGGCCTCCATGTCCGCCCGCGAGATCCCCCACTTCTCCGCGATCAGCTCGGCCCCGCGGAACTGGGTGACGACCTCGTCCCCGTAGCGCTGCTGCCAGCCCCGAGAACCCGAGTTCGGCCCGTAGGCGACCGGGAAACCGAGCTGCTCGGAACCCAGCAGGGCGCTTCCGATCGGGATCGCGCTCATGTTCTGCACGCCACCGGCGATCACCAGGTCGTTCACCCCTGCCATGACCGCCTGCGCGGCGAAGTGCACGGCCTGCTGCGAGGAACCGCACTGCCGGTCCACCGTGACCCCGGGAACGTGCTCGGGATATCCCGCGGCCAACCACCCGGTGCGCCCGATGTTGCCCGCCTGCGCCCCGACCGTGTCGACGCAACCCCACACCACGTCGTCCACGGCCGCCGGGTCGATTCCGCTGCGCGCTACCAGATTCCGCAGCACGTGGGCGGACAGGTCGGCCGGGTGCACGCCGCTGAGACCGCCACCGCGCTTGCCGACCGCTGTTCGCGCTGCGTCGATGATGTACGCCTCGGCCATTCGCGGCTCCTCTCACCGGCGACCCGCCTGCGCGGGAAGTCGGGAAGAGGTTAGCCCGGCACGGAAAAAACAAGCAAGCGTTTGGTCACATCGTTCGCTGTGCGAACTCCAGCTGTAATCACGTTCCGTGATCGACTGGTTGCTCTCCGCTGTGTTACGCTGCTCCATCTGCACGTGCAGACGCACGGGCAGACGGTAGAACCGGAGAAAACACTGGGGGCGGCAATGCTCTCGTCGGATGAATCCCAACCCGACGCAAGTGCGAGACTACGTCAGCTGATGGTTCGCGGCTTCCAACTCATGCCTCCCGTCCGCGACACCGCGGGGGAACTGGAAGCGCTGATCTACGTCCGCCCCAAGGGCGACATCATCGACGTCGTGGAGCTCATCGCGGAGGACAACGTCCGCGCGGCACGAGTGCCCAGGCGCGGCGAGATCAGCACCGAGGCCGGTGGGGCGTTCTGGCGCACCATCGGCGACGTCTACCAGGTCCTCGACGAGGTCCTGGCCCTACCGGAGCCGCTGATCCGGGCCTAGCCGCTGTCGCGGGACCGGGTGCGCTTCCCATCCGGGGCCCGCAACGGGGCGCGGAATCCGCCGAACCGCACGAGGTTTCGCCGCCAGCCACCGAGCAATGCCGGATCTCAGCGCAGATCAGCCCAGTCGGCGTTCCCCACCGCTGAAGACGTTCTCCCCCGAGGGAAGCTCGTTGAGCCGGTCGTTGGCCACGGCCACCAGACGCTCCTCGGCACTGCCCAGCACCCGTTGGTACGCCTGCCGAGCTCCGGAGACATCACCGCGCCGCTGCAGCGCCGTGCCCAGCGCGAGCACCGCTTCCGGAGCCGGGTCGGGCGCACCGATCTCCACCGCGCACCGCAGGTAGACCAGTGCCGAGTCCGGGTCTCCCTCGCCCAGCAGTTCGTCGCCTGCCTCCTGCGCCCACTCCGCGACGTGATCGTCCGGGACGACCTCGGCCATCCGGCGCAAGGTGTCGGCAGCTCCCTGGTGGTCGCCGCTGCCGCGCTGATCGTCGAGCACCACGCGCACGTTGTTCAGCGCGTCCTCGCCCAGGTCCTCCTCCGGGGCGTGCCCGGCTGCCTGGACGAACGCCGTGACGGCACCGGGCAGATCGCCGGACTCGTAGCGGATCAGACCGAGCCCGAACTCGCCGCGCGCGGCCACCTTCGGTTCCGAGCTGCGGCGCACCCGCTCGAACTGGTTCTCGGCGGCCTCGGAATCGCCCTGCTCCAGCAGGAGTTCGGCCAGCCGGCCGCGAGCGGCCTCGGAATCCTCGGGCACGTCCTTGCGCGCGGCGTCCTGCAAGTACCGCACGGCCTCGGACGGATCGCTCGCGCGGTCGGCGAGCCACCGGAGCGCGATGGCCGCGGTGGCCGGGTCGCTGGATTCCGCGGCGCGCTGGAGCATGTCGGCCGCCTCGGCCGAGGTCTCCCCGACGACGCGGATGCGGCGGTGCAGGGCGGTGCCGAACTGCTCGGCGGAATCGGCCGACTGCTCGGCCTCGTCCCAGGTGCGCCGGGCCTCCTCCGGTTCTCCCGCGAGGTGCTGGAGGTGCCCGAGCAGGACTCCGGCCTCCAGGCCCGCCGATCCGGTGCCCTCGACGTGCGAGTGGCGGGCGATGGAGATCGCGCCGTGCAGGTCGTGGAGCCGGGCCAGCAACTGCGACATGAGCACGCCCGCGCGGGCGACCGCGGCCGGTTCGTCGGCGTGGATCGCGCGCCGGTACCAGCTCAGCGCCATCGCGTTCTCGCCGCGCTGCTCGGCGTACTTGCCGAGCGCGATGTGCGCCTTCGGCACGGCTTCCGGATGTCCGCGATCGACGACCAGGCGCAGCCGCGCGAGCGCCTCGTACCCGCCTGCGGCGGCCTGCCGCCTGCCGAGTTCGAGGGCCAGTTCGGAGCAGTTCCGCTTGTCCTCGTCACCGGCCTCGTCGAGCAGCCGCGCCGCGGCGGTCACGTCGGTGCGCGCGGCGAGCCAGAACTCGGCGAGCAGGTCCGAGTCGTACTGCGCGCTGATCACGTCCTTGGCCGCCTCGGCGTCGCCCTCGCGCAGCAGCCGCTCGGCCCGCTCGCCGTCGAACTCGCCTTCCTGCGGTGCGGTGCCGTTCGCGCTGCGCGGCGGCGGGACGCTCCGCGATTCGTCCGCGCGCAGCTCGGCGAGCCGCCGGGCCGCCTCGGCGGAGTTGCGCACGTCGGCCGCGGCGACCTCCTCCAGCAGCGCCACCGCCCGGTCGGTGTCGCCGGTGCTCGCGACGAGATCGGCGATGCTCGCCTTGGCGACCGCCGCCTCCTCCCGGTCGGTACCGTCGGCCGCCCGTTCCCAGGCGGACACGGCGGTCTCGGTGTCGCCGCGCTCGCTGTGCAGCGCGCCCAGGTACAACCAGCCCTGCTGGCGCATGTCGGGGTGCCCGGACTCACCGACCAGGCGCAGCGCCCACTCGGTGAACGTGGTGACCCCGCGATCCACGTAGCGGTGCGCCAGGTCCAGGCACAGCCGGGTGGCGCTGCGGTGCTGCTCCTGACCGTCGGCCAGCGCGAGGAAGGTCTCCCGGGCCGATTCGAGATCCTGGCGGATCGCGCGCATCCCGAACACCGCGACCGAACCGGCGGAGGAGGTCGATCCCGCGGCGCGGGTGAACAGGTCGAGCGCGGAGTCCAGTTCGCCGGAGCCGACCATCTCCTCGCCCAGCAGGAACGCCGCGCGCGGCCCGACCTCGGGGTGCCCGCCCGCGGCGGTGCGCCGGTAGAGGTCCAGCAGCTCCTCGCGGCGTTCGAACGTGCGGTAGATCAGCGCCAGCCTGTCGAAGGCATCGCCCACGAGCACCGGATGCCCGCTGCCCAGCGCGGTCTCGAACGCGGAGACGGTGCCGTCGAGCTCACCGCGTTCCATCAGCAGTTCACCGAGCGCGATGGCCGCCCACGGGCGGGGTGCCGGGTGCCCGTCGGCGAGCACCCGCTGCAGCAGCGGCCGGGCGTCGCCGGGCTGTTCGCGGCGGATCAGCTGATCGGCGAGCACGGTGCTGGACATCGACCAGACCAGCGGGTTCTCCGACTCCGCCAGCCCGGTCAGCGCCTCCACGGATGCCTCGCCGGTGAACTCGGCGGCGCCCACCGCGACGAGCTCGTGCGGATCCACCACGGACTCACCGGCCTCCACCCGCAGCAGGACGGGAAGCACCGTGCGCGCCGCCGGTTCGTCGCAGACGGCGTCCAGGAAGGCCGCGTAGCGCGCCTGTGCGGAGCCGTCGGCGCCCGCCGCCTCGCGCAGCAACCGGCGCGCCCGGGCGAGGTCCCCGAGCGCGGCTTCGGCCAGGCCCAGCGAAATCCGAGCGGTCGCGGCCAGTTCCGACTCGAGCAACTTCAGGTAACCGGTGCGCGCGCTCTCCACATCGGCGGAAGCGGCGGCCTTGCGGGCCCGGCGCAACGACTCCGCGGGCTCGGCCTCCGGAGCGGACTCCGCGGGGTCGACCTCAGCAGCGACCTCAACGGCGGGTGCTCGGTCGGTGTCGACCATGCTCTGCTGCTCCGGGTCCATCATCGATAGCGCGAGCTCGGCCTGGTGCGCGACGTTGGTGTCCGGCGCCTGCGCGGCCTGCCGGAACGCCTCGGCGGCCCTCTCCGGATCGTCCCGGTCGTAGCGGAGCACGCCGAGGTGGTAGGCGGCCAGCGGCGCCTTGTCCGGGTGCCCGGAGTCCACCACCCGTCCGAAGGTCTCGATGGCGGCCTCGATCTCACCGGCGTCGCGCTGCAGTTCGGCCAGCACACCGAGCGCTTCCACCCCGTAGCGCGGGTGGCGGGTGTCGATGACCTCCCGCAGCACCTGCCGGGCGCGCTGCGGGCTGCCGTCGAGCCGCCCCAGCTGCATGGCCATCCGGATCAGCGCGTGCAGCCGCACCTTCGGGCGCGGGTCCTGCGCGGCGCGCTCGTAGGCCTCCGCCGCTCCCGAGGGGTCGTCGAGGTCCTCGAGCACGCCGCCGAGCAGCATGTGCCCCCACGCGAGGTGCTCGGGGTGCGCCAGCGTGATGATCTTGTCGGCGAGCTCGTGCGCGACGGCCGTGTCGTCGGCGTGCAGCGCGTAGAGCTTGGCCGCCCCCAGCGAACCGTAGTGCGGGTGGCCGCTGTCGAGCAGCCTGCGCAGGATCGGCTCCGCGTCGTGGTCGCGGCCCTGCTCGAGCATCGCCAGGGCTCGCTGATACGCGATCTGCAGGTATTCGGCGCCCTCGGAGCGGTCCGGTGGCAGGCTCAGCTGCTGAGCGGCCTCGACGACTCCCGGATCACCGGAGGACAGTGCCCGGCTGCGGGCCTCGCGCGCACCCGCGCCGTCCCCGCGCTCGCTCAGCACCTGGGCGAGCAGCACCTCGGCGCGGCCCGCTTCATCGAGTTCGGGACCTTCCGCGGCCATCCGCAGCAGCACCTGCGCGGTCGCCAGCTCCTCGGCCTCCAGCAGGAGGTTGCCCAGCGCTATGGCGGCCGACTGCGCCTGCCCGGGCTGCTCGGTGTCGACGACGCGCTGGTAGATCTCGCGGGCCTCGGTGAGCTCGTCGCGTTCGGCCAGCATCGCCGCGAGCTGCAGCCCGGCCTGCGCGGACGGCTCCAGGTCGCCTTTCCGGAAGACGGTGCGTAATTCCTGCTCCGCGCCTTCTTGATCACCGTCGAGCAGCAGCTGGCGTGCCTGGGTGATGCGCTTCTCCCACCGTGACATTGCCGCGCCTTTCGATCTGGTGATCGCCGAACGGGGGCGAGAATATCTCCCTTTCGATCGTCGTGGTCGAGCCGCAAGCGCCTTTCGCCCGCACGCGCGAAAGAGCGGGCCGCCCGCCATCGCGGACGACCCGCTCTCGGATCGGAGAACCGGCAGGTCAGCTGGCCAGCTGCTCGAGCCGCGCCTGGCCCTGCTTGAACTGGTTCAGGTCGGTGCTGCCGCTGATACCGGGCACGGAGCCCTTGTCGGTGTACTGCCAGAAGTTCCACTCGCCGAAGCCGGCCGGAACCGAGGGGTTGTCGACGCCGTAGGAGGCCAGCCACAGGGCGTGGTCCTGGTAGGCGTCGGTCCCGCCCATGCACTGCGACCAGAAGGAGGGGTTCGCGTAGATGATGGGCTTCTGGCCGGTGCGCTCCTCGACGGTGTTGTTGAAGTCGTCGGTCCACTGGTGCATCTGGTCGACGCTCATGCCGTAGCAACCACCGCTGTTCGGGTCGACCTCGAGGTCGAGCACCGGCGGCAGCGTCTTGCCGTCGTCCTTGTAGTCGGCGATGTCCAGGAAGCGGTTGGCCTGGGCCGCGCCGGAGGAATCACTCGGTCGAGCGAAGTGGTAGGCGCCGGCGATCAGACCAGCGTCCTTGGCGCCGTGGTACTGCTCACCGTAGGTCGGGCTGGTGAAGTCGATGCCGTCGCTGGCCAGCACGAAGGTGAACTTCTTGCCGGAAGCGGCGACCTGGTTCCAATCGATCGGGCCGTTGTGGTTGGACACGTCGATGCCCTCGACCGGCGGTCCCAGCGGAGCGGGGGCCTCCGGCTTCTCGGCCTCGGCCTTGTTCTCCGCCGGGGAGTTGGTCTCGGCCGGGGTCTTCGGAGCATCGGGCTGCTCGGGGGCGGCGTTCTGGGCTCCCTGCATCGGCGCGGCCATGGCGGCTTCCTCGTAGGAGGTCTGCTCACCACCGCTGGTGGCGACACCGCCGATGATCAGGCCGACGACGCCGACAGCGGCGACACCGGCGCCCACCTGCATGGAGCGGGTGCGGCTTCCCTCGGGGAGCTTGTCCTGCAAGGCGGCCACGTGCGGCGCAACCCTCTCCCGGAGGCGCCGCACTGCGGGTGCCTGCCCGATGCGCTCGAGCAGCGGGGAGAGCCACTGCATCAGGCGCTGCAGGACGGGGCGAAGCCATTCGCCCACGCGGTTCATCGCCGGCCGCACGCGATCCACACCGGTGCGCAGGGCCTGGTCGGCCCGCTGTGCGGTGGCGTGCCACCCGCTGTCGGTCGCCGCGTGCTTCGGGGAAGCGGCGTGATCGTCGTTTTCGGGGGTACGCGGTTCGTCGGGGGTCTCGGGTTTCACGAGCCCCACACTCCGCGACGGAGAGTGCCGCGACATCGAGGTTTTTACGTAGGCGACTACCTAGATTCCCACCAAGCGTGCACGCCCCACCGACCGCGTCGTCACGCGCGGTAACCCAAATGGGTGACTGGTTGAATCCTAACCACAGCGGGTAAGCCGCTCGGCAAGCCCCCACCCGAGCGCGGTGCTGCTCGAAGGCGTGCCCGTCAGGTGGCGTCGCGGGCGAACGACCCGCGGAGCGGCCCACCGCGGACAACACCAGAGCGGCCGCGACCGCGCCCCGGAGGGCGACGGCGATCGGGCTGGAGACCAGGGTCGACGGATCGCCTTCCGAGATCGTCAGCGCCCCGCGCAGCTGCTGCTCGGCCAGCGGGATGCCGGCTTCCCGCATCGGCCAGTCCCGCGAGTCCCCGGGACCGCACAGGGCGAGCAGATCGACCGTGCTGCCACCGGCCTCGCAGGCCCCCAAGGTCGGCGAAGACCAGCACCCCGGCGTAGATGGCGCGAGGAGGGATGGTCGGCAGCTCGGCCCGCACGGACTGGCGGGAGGTTGAGCACCAGCAGCACGAGGTCGCCGAGGCGGAGGCTCGCGATCAGGCGTCCGGCCAGCGGGCCGGACTCCTCGAACGACTCCGGACCGGGGTTGCAGGCCGTAGGGCTGGAACCGGGTGGGGATGACGGTGCGGTCGCCGAGGTCGGCAGCCCGCCTGTCGAAGACCGCGTGCAGATCAACACCGGCACGAGACGAGGGTCACGTCAGCGCCGCGTCCGACACGCCGGGGTCGGTGCCGGTCTTGCGCTGTGACGGGGTCGGGCAGAATGCTCGTCCGGATCTGGCGAAGATCGCAGAGGTAAGGCGGAACTACCACGTGACGACTGTTCATCAGAAGATCGCCGAGGAACTCGGCGTACGCGAGCGCCAGGTGCAGTCCGCTGTCGACCTGCTCGACGGCGGAGCCACCGTGCCGTTCATCGCGCGCTACCGGAAGGAAGTGACCGGGGCTCTCGACGACGCCCAGCTGCGGCAGCTCGAGGAACGACTGCGCTACCTGCGCGAGCTCGAGGAACGACGCACCACGGTGCTGGAATCGATCCGCTCCCAGGACAAGCTCACCGACGAGCTCGAGGCGCAGGTCAACGCGGCCGATTCCAAGGCACGGCTGGAGGACATCTACCTCCCGTACAAGCCCAAGCGCCGCACCAAGGCCCAGATCGCCATCGAGGCGGGCCTCGAACCCCTCGCGGACGCGCTGCTTTCGGATCCGAGCAACGATCCGCAGGCCACCGCCGAGGGCTACGTGGACGCCGAGAAGAACGTGTCCGACGCCCAAACCGCGCTGGAGGGCGCCCGTTCGATCCTGGTGGAGCGCTTCTCCGAGGACGCCGACCTCATCGGTGAGCTGCGCGAGCAGGTGTGGACCAACGGCCGGATGGTCTCCAAGGTCCGCGAGGGCAAGGAGGAGGACGGCGCGAAGTTCGCCGACTACTTCGAGTTCTCCGAGCCCTTCACCGGCCTGCCCTCGCACCGCATTCTCGCCTTGTTCCGCGGTGAGAACGAGGAGATGCTGGAGCTGTCCCTCGAGCCCGACGACGGCACCCCGGTCGAGGGGCCGACGTCGTACGAGCTCCGGATCGCCCAGCAGTTCGGGATTTCCGACCAGGGACGCCCCGCGGACTCCTGGCTGTCCGGCGTGGTCCGCTGGGCGTGGCGCACCCGCATCCTGACGCGGTTGAGCGTTGACCTGCGCCTGCGGCTGCGCCAGCAGGCCGAGGACGAGGCCGTGCGCGTGTTCGCGGCCAACCTGCGCGATCTGCTGCTCGCGGCACCGGCGGGCTCCCGCGCCACCATGGGACTGGACCCGGGTTATCGCACCGGCGTGAAGGTCGCCGTCGTCGACGGCACCGGCAAGGTGGTGGCCACCGACACCATCTACCCGCACCAGCCGCAGAACAAGTGGGAGCAGGCGCAGTCGAAGCTGGCGGCGCTGGCCGAGCAGCACGACGTCGAGCTGATCGCGATCGGCAACGGCACCGCTTCCCGCGAGACCGACAAGCTCGCCGGCGAGCTCATCGGCAAGCGGCCCGAGCTCAAGCTCCGCAAGGTCTCGGTCTCCGAGGCCGGTGCCTCGGTGTACTCGGCCTCCGCGTACGCCTCGCGCGAGCTTCCGGACATGGACGTCTCGCTGCGCGGTGCGGTCTCCATCGCTCGTCGGCTGCAGGACCCGCTTGCGGAGCTGGTCAAGATCGACCCGAAGTCCATCGGCGTCGGTCAGTACCAGCACGACGTGTCGGAGTCGAAGCTCTCGCGTTCGCTGGACGCGGTGGTGGAGGACTGCGTGAACGGTGTCGGCGTCGACGTCAACACCGCCTCCGCCCCGCTGCTGACCCGCGTTTCGGGTGTCAGCGACAGCGTGGCGGAGAACATCGTGGTGCACCGCGACACCAACGGGCCGTTCCGCAACCGCAAGGCGCTCAAGGACGTCGCCCGGCTGGGGCCGAAGGCCTTCGAGCAGTGCGCGGGCTTCCTGCGCATCCCGGATGGCGACGACCCGCTGGACGCCTCGGCCGTGCACCCGGAGGCCTACCCGGTGGTGCACCGGATCCTGTCCGGCACCGGAAGCGAGATCACCGGCCTGATCGGCAACAGCAAGCTGCTCAAGCAGATCTCGCCGCAGGACTACGCCGACGAGCGGTTCGGCCTGCCGACCGTCACCGACATCCTCAACGAGCTGGACAAGCCGGGCCGCGACCCGCGGCCGGAGTTCAAGACCGCGACCTTCGCCGAGGGCGTCGAGAAGATCGCCGACCTGAAGGCGGGCATGACGCTCGAGGGCGTGGTGACCAACGTGGCCGCGTTCGGCGCGTTCGTCGACGTGGGCGTGCACCAGGACGGCCTGGTGCACGTCTCGGCGATGTCGAAGAACTTCGTCAACGACCCGCACGACGTGGTCAAGTCCGGCGACATCGTCCGGGTGAAGGTGCTCGACGTCGACACCCAGCGCAAGCGCATCTCGCTGACCCTGCGCCTCGACGACGAGCCGGGCGCGGGCGGCAAGCCCGAGCGCGACTCGAGCGGCCAGGGCAGCGGCAAGCGCAACGGCGGCGGTGGCGCTGGCAACCGCAACGGCGGTCGCAACGGCGGCAAGCAGGGCAATCGGGGCGGCGGGCGCGAGCGTCCGGCGCCCACCGGGTCGATGGCCGACGCGCTGCGCAAGGCGGGCTTCGACCGCAAGTGAGCTGATCGAAAGGGCGCCTCCCGGGGACCACTTCAAGCGCACGTCCGCTCCGGGAGGCGTCCTTTCGCGTTCCGGAGCGGAAGCGGCCGACCTCGTGCTTCCCGATCGGTCGTGCCGCCCGAGCGTTCAGTCCGTGCCCGCCGAGGAGGCCTCGCGTTCTCGGCGGCCGGACATCAGCTCGGCCATCCGGGCACCGATGATCGACGGGATGTAGTGGTCCGCGGAGCGGATCGCAGCGGAGTTGAGCGCCTTGAACACCAGCGGGCGCAGCCGGTCTATCACCTCGCCGTAGAACGGCGTGGCCTCGTCGGCGGTGCTGGCGCGCGGGAGCACGTGGTCGCTGATCAGGCCAGCGAGCTCCGCACCGAGGTGGTCGACCTTGGCCTGCATGCTCTCGGCGATGTCCAGGACCTCTTCGAGCGGGATGCCGAGCGCGACGAGTTCGACGGCGGCCTCGTAGAGCTCCGGAAGCGGAGCCACGAACCCTCGGCCGCGACGTTCGATCAACCCGAGATCGAGAGTCCGCTTGGTGACGTTCGCGGTCAGCTGATCGCCGAAGTTCGCCTCGAGCTCGGCCGCCGATACCGCGCGCGGCGCGTCCTGCGCCCAGGACCGGGAAGCGACCTCCTCCTCCAGGCCGAGCACCTCGCCCAGGCTGCGACCGGACTCCCACGCCCCGATCATCTCCTTGATCTGGGCGAATGCGTACCCGCGTTCCAGCATGCTGATGATCAGCTTGAGCCTGGTCAGGTGCGCATCGGAGTAGATCGCCGTGCGCCCCTCCTTGCGAGGCGGCGGAAGCAGGTCGCGATCCTGGTAGACGCGCACGTTGCGAACCGTGGTGCCCGCGGTGCGAGCGAGATCGTCTATCCGGTATTCCACCACTCGGCACAGTGTAGTTACCGCGTGCAAACTGCGCTGCGACGAAGGCGCTGAGCGAAAAGAGCGCCCGCGGCGGCATCCGCCCCGCCGGGTCACCCGCACGTCGCAACGTGCCTCGGCGAATCCGCCGCGCACCAACCCGTTGCTCGCCGCGGCCGATCCGGTGCGACCGGACCGATGCGAAGTGGCCCCGGCCGGACGGGCTTGGGTTCTAGTGGTCGTCGCAACACCCGATCTTCGGGGATGCGATGGACTTCGAGATTCGCAAGGACCGGGACAAGGGGCCGGGACGCAAGGGTCTCCACCGTGAGCGTGCTGCGTACTTTGATCTTGTGAAGCAGGGGTACGCAAGCCACGCAAGATCACCACGAACCTGCAGCTGCGCCCGGTCATCCAGGCCCACCTGGACCACAAGCTCAGCCCCGAGCAGATCGCCGGCCAACTACGCCGGTACTTCCCCGACCAGCCGGAGATGCACGTGGTCCACGAGACGATCTACCAGGCCCTCTACATCCAGGGACGTGGTGAGCTACGGCGAGAGGTCGCCAAAGCCCTGCGCACCGGCCGCGTCATGCGCAAACCGCGCCGTCAGGCCCAACGTCGTCAGCCGCGCTACACCCACAAGATGGTGATGATCAGCGAACGTCCCGCCGAGGCCGCCGATCGCGCCATCCCCGGGCACTGGGAGGGCGACCTCATCATCGGCAAGGACGGCGCCTCGGCGATCGGCACGCTGGTCGAGCGCGCCACCCGGTTCGTCAAGCTCATCCACCTGCCCGACGGCCGTACCGCCGAGCTGGTCCACGACGCCCTCACCGACGCGGTCGCTGACCTGCCCGCCCACCTATGGCGGTCGCTGACCTGGGACCAGGGCACCGAGATGGCCTGCCACCACGCGTTCACCATCGCCACCGGGATCCCGGTCTACTTCTGCGACCCGGCAAGCCCCTGGCAGCGCGGCTCGAACGAGAACACCAACGGCCTGCTCCGCCAGTACTTCCCCAAAGGCACCGACCTGTCGCCCCACACCCCCGAGCACCTGGACGCCGTCGCCGCCGAACTCAATGGCCGCCCACGCGAAGCGCTCGGCTGGGACACCCCAGCCGAGCGCTTCGCTAAGCTCCTGACCCAAGCCAGTTGACCAGTTGTGTTGCGACGACCCCTCGAATCCGCCGGGGGTCGGCCGGGGCCACTCGGGGAGCCTGGGTCAGGCGTCCACCTTCTCCTCCTCGGACGCTTCGGTCCGCCGCTTCGGCAGCAACCGCATGATCAGCGGCCACGCCAGGATCAGCGCCACGATGCAGTAGACGGTGATCGAGAACGGCGTGTTGACCAGGCCGCTCACGTCGCCATCGCTGAGCTGCAGCGCGCGGCGCATCTGGAGTTCGGCCGTCGGGCCGAGGATGACCGCGATGATCGTGGGCAGCACCGGAAGTCCGTACCGGCGCATGGCGAAGCCGATCAACCCGATGAGGAACAGCAGCAGGATGTCCAGCGGCTCACCGCCGACGGCGAACGCGCCCACGCTGGCGAAGAACAGGATGCCCGCGTACAGGTACGGACGCGGAATCCGCAGCAGCCGCACCCACACCGGCGCGAGCGGCAGGTTGAGCACCAGCAGCATCACCGAGCCGATGAACATGCTCGCGATCAGCGTCCAGACCAGGTCCGCTTCCTTCTCGAAGAGCAGTGGCCCGGGCGGGATCCCGTACTGCTGGAAGGCGGAGAGCATCACTGCGGTCACCGCCGTGGTGGGCAGACCCAGCGTCAGCATCGAGACCATGGTGCCCGCGGCCGAGGCACTGGCCGCCGCCTCCGGGCCCGCCACGCCCTCGATGGCGCCCTTGCCGAAGTCCTGCTTGTTCTTGGACAGCTTCCGTTCGGTCACGTAGGACAGGAAGGTGGGAATCTCCGCACCACCGGCCGGAATCGCGCCGAACGGGAAACCGATCAGCGGACCGCGCAACCACGGCTTCCAGGTGCGGCGCAGATCCGGGCCACCGAGCCACGGCCGCCCCACCGGGATCGCCTCGGCGCTGCTGCGGCGCAGGTGCGCGGCCACCCACAGGGACTCGCCGATGGCGAACAGGCCGACCGCGACGATGACCACGTCGATGCCGTCCGCCAGGTGCAGCGATCCGAAGGTCAGGCGCTGCTGGCCGGTGACCTGATCCAGGCCGATCAAGCCGATGGTGAGCCCGATCAGCAGCGCCGCGAAACCGCGGATCCGGGACTTGCCCAGCACCGAGGTGACCGCGATGAAGGCGAGCACCATGATCGCCAGGTAGTCCGGCGCGCCGATGTCCACGGCCAGCTCGGCGACCGTGGGGGCGAGCAGGACCAGCAGGGTCAGGCCGACGAGGGCGCCGATGAAGTGCCCGATCGCCGCGGAGGCCAGGGCCTGCGCGCCGCGGCCCTTGCGGGCCATCGGGTTGCCCTCCATCGCGGCGACCACCGCCGCGCTCTCCCCCGGCGTGTTGAGCAGGATCGACGTGGTCGAGCCGCCGAACATGCCGCCGAAGTAGATGCCCGCGAACATGATGAACGCGCCCGTGGGTTCCAGGGCGTAGGTGACCGGCAGCAGCAGCGCCACCGCCATCGCCGGGCCGATGCCCGGCAGCACGCCGATCGCGGTGCCCAGCAGGACGCCGATCGCCGCCCACAGCAAGTGCGTCGGGGTCAGCGCGGTGGCGAACCCGTCGAGCAGCAGGTGAAGAGAATCCATCGTTACAGCACCCCCATCAGCGGGCCGCCGGGCATGGGGACACCGAGCAGGTTGTTGAACGCGATGTAGGTGACCACCGACAGGACGGCAGCCACCAGCGGATCGCGGACGGTGTTGCGGCTGCCCAGGGCGTAGGCGCAGCCCCAGAACAGGATCATGCCGGACAGCGGGAACCCGATGATCTTGATCAGCACCGCGTTGGACAGGAACGCCGCCGACAGCAGCAGGACCGTCCGCCAGTCGCTAGGCGCGGAGAGGTCGATGTCCTCGCCCGTCTCGGCCTCGCCGCGACCGCCGCGCAGCACGTCGCGGGCCAGCAGCGCCGCGACCACCAGCAGCAGCACGCCGACGACCGTGGGCACCGTCTGCGGACCGACCGGGCCGCGCTCGGTGTAGTCGCCCGACATCGAGGCGGTGTCGACGAGCACCAGCACGCCGATCGCGGCGAGCAGCGCGCTGACGCCCAGCTCGGAACGCCCCGCGAACCAGCTCTTCTTGTTGACTTCGGTTTCCGATGGGCTTTGCGTCTGCGTCATGCCAGCCCCAATTCCTTGAGCACGGAGACCACCCGGTCGTTCTGGTCCTTGAGGAAGGCGCCGAACTGCGGGCCCGCCATGAAGGCGTCCTCCCAGCCGTTGCGCTTCATCGCTTCCTTCCACTCCGGGGTGTCGTGCATCCGCTGGAACAGCCCGACCAGCTTCTTGCGGTCCTCCTCGGACAGCCCGGGCGGCGCGACGATGCCGCGCCAGTTGGTGAACTCGACGTCCACACCGGATTCCTTGAGCGTCGGCGCGTCCACGCCGGGGAGGCGCTCGGCACCGGTCACCGCCAGCACGCGCAGCTCACCGGACTCGATCTGGTCGCGGTACTCGCCGATGCCCGACACGCCGAACCCGACCTTGCCGCCGAGGATGGAGGCGAGCAGCTCACCGCCACCGTCGTAGGCGATGTAGTTGACCTGCTTCGGCGACAGGCCGATGGCCTCGGCCATCTGCATCGGGGCCAAGTGGTCCGGGCCGCCCGGCGACGAACCGCCCCCGACCGGGACCGCGCCCGGATTGGCCTTCCAGTCGCGCAGCAGCTGGTCGAGCGTTTGGTACTTGGAGTCCTTGCCGACCACGACGACGTTGGACTCCTGGATCAGCCTGGCGATCGGCGTGGTGTCGCCCAGCGAGACCGGCGAGTGGTTGGTGTAGACGCTGCCGACCACGCCCAGGCCCATGGACATCGCGAGCTTGCCGTTGCCGCGCTCGTTGACCACCCGGCCGAGGCCGACGGTGCCACCGGCGCCGGGCAGGTTGAACACCTCGACGTTGCGCTGCAGGTTCGCGTCGTCCATCGCCTTGACAGCGGTTCGGGCGGTGATGTCGTACCCGCCTCCCGGCGAGTTCGGCACCATCACCCGCATGCCTTGGATCTGAGCTGTGGCACCACCGCTGCCGCTGGTGCTGACCAGCGGTGGCACCAGCAGCACCAGCAGCGCGGCCGAGATGACCGCCAGCACACTGCGTAACCGCACAGGCAATCCCGCCTCTCCATTGTGGTCGGAACGTGAGCCGGCTCATGCTGCACGTCGCAGGTACGCGGTGTCTCCCTTAGTCACGTAACGACATTTCCGAAACTTGTGTAAGGCTTCGCGCCGGTTCGGGATCGAGCAGCGCAGCTCGCTCTTTCTCGATCCACCCGCGCGTCCTGCGGGAATCGACGAGCCCGTGCTGAGCTGGGACTTCAGCGGGGCCCGACGAACCGGACGGACACGCCGGGTTAGCGTTCTCGGCCGAAGGAGGTGACGCGGTGTTGCGGGTGCAGGGGTCGCTGTCCCGGCAGTTGCTGGGCTGGCAGCTGGTGATCATCCTCGTGCTGCTGGTGACCATCGCCGTGTACTCCGTGGCTCAGACCGGCGCCGCCTTCCGGGCCACCGAGGGGCGCAAGATGCTGTCGGTGGCCGAGGACGTTGCCGCCACCGACGGCGTCCGGACCAGCCTGCGAGACCCCTTCCGGCGGGACGTCTTGCCGATCTTCGCCGAGAGCGCGCGCAGCCTCTCCGGCGCCGATCACGTGATCATCGCCGATGCCCGCGGCATCGTGCTGACCTCACCCGATCCGAGCCAGCGCGGCGAGCCGCTGCCGCTCGGCCGCAGCACTGTGCTGCAGGGCAAGTCCTGGGTCGGCGAAGTCGAGCTCGACGGGACCGACACGCTCGAGGCCCACGTGCCGGTGATCTCGGAGAACGCGCGGATCATCGGAGTCGTCGCAGCAGGCCGGGAGACTCCCGACCTGCTGCAGGGGCTGCGCAACGCGCCGGAGAACCCGCTGGCGCTGCTCGCCTTCGCCGCGTTCCTCGGCATCGCCGGTTCGGTGCTGCTGGCGCGCCGCGTGAAGCGGCAGACGCTCGGGCTCGAGCCGCAGGAGATCACCCGGCTCGTGGAGCACCGCGAGGCGCTGCTGCACGGCGTTCGCGAGGGCGTCCTGGGCGTGGACGAGCAGAACCGGATCACGCTGGTCAACGACCAGGCGCGCGATCTCCTGTCGCTGCCCGCGGACTGCCTCGGCAGCGACATCGACTCGCTCGACCTCAGCGAACGAGCCCGCGACGTGCTCACCGGCCGCGCCGACGGCGTCGATCAGATCGTGCTGCGCAGGGGCCGGGTCGTGGTGCTCAACCGGATGCCGATCTCGGCGGTCGGGGCTGTGGTCACCATGCGTGACCGCACCGAGCTCGTCGACCTCAAGCGCCAGCTCGCGGTCCACCGCGACACCACTGACACGCTGCGCGCCCAGGCGCACGAGTTCAGCAACCGGCTGCACACCATCTCCGGGCTCATCGAGCTGGGCGAGTACACCGAGCTGCAGGGCTACGTGCAGCGCGTCAGCCACAGCCGGGAGCAGTGGCACGCCGAGGTCACCGCGCGCGTGCAGGACCCGGCCACCGCGGCGCTGCTGATCGCCAAGGCCAGCCTCGCCGCCGAACGCGGCGTCGGGCTGCGGCTGGCGGAGGACGCGTTCCTCGACGAGATCGACGAGACGCTCTCGGCGGACCTGGTGACCGTGCTCGGCAACCTGGTCGACAACGCGCTCGACGCCTTGGAAGCCGCCCCGCGCGATGCCGAGCAGTGGGTCGAGGTGGAACTGCGCCGCACCGACGAGGTCACCGTCGTGGTGCGCGACTCCGGGCCCGGGATCGCACCGGAGATCGTCGAGGAGGTGTTCAGCCACGGCTTCACCACCAAGGCCGCGCGTGGTGGCGAACGCGGGCTCGGACTGGCCCTGACCAGGCAGATCTGCCGCAGGCGCGGCGGATCCGTACGGGTGCACAACGCCGAGGGCGCGGTGTTCACCGCTCGGCTGCCGCTGGAGGAATCGTGATCAGAGTGCTGGTGGTGGACGACGACTTCATGGTCGCCAAGGTCCACAGCGGATACGTCGCCCGCATCGAGGGATTCGAGGTCGTCGGCGTCGCGCACACCGGAGCCGATGCCGTGACCGCCGTCGACGAGCTGCGTCCCGACCTGGTGCTGCTGGACATCTACCTGCCCGACATGGACGGGCTGTCGGTGCTGCGCGAGCTGCGCGCGCACCGCTCGGCGGATCCGGACGTCCTGGTCATCACCGCCGCCCGCGACCTGGACACGGTGCGCGGGGCGATCCACGGCGGCGCGCTGCACTACCTGATCAAGCCGTTCGACTACGAAGCGCTGCGGGAACGCCTGGAGAGCTTCCGCTCGATGCACCGCGCCCTCGGCGAGCTGCCCGGCAACGCGGCCCAGCAGGACGTCGACCGGCTCTTCGGCACGCGCACCCGCGATGCCACCCCGCCCAAGGGCCTGTCCAGCGAGACTTCGGGCATCGTCGCTGACATCCTGCGCGAACGCAGCGCCGGCGGCGGCGATCTCTCCGCCGCCGAGTGCGCCGAGGCCACCGAGCTGTCCCGCGTGAGCGCGCGCAAGTACCTGGAGCACTTCGTCGACACGGGCAAAGCCGAGGTGCGCCTCCGCTACGGCGGAACCGGACGCCCCGAGCGACGCTACCGCTGGCTCTGAAGCGCTCGGCCGCGCCCGGGCGGTGGTGACAGTTTTGCCTATAACTGTCCGGACATTTCGGGCGCCGGTGCTCCGCAGTTTTAGGCAAAACTGTCACCGCCCCGCCGGATCCGGGGGTTCCGGCGGTGGCGCTGGGGCTATCGGTGCGCGGCGAAGTGCGCCGGTAAGGACGTCAGGCCGCGCATCCACATCGACGGCCGCCAGGTCAGGTCCTCCTCAGGGACGGCGAGGTCGAGGTCCGGGAGCCGATCCAGCAGGATCTCGACCCCCGTGCTCGCGATGACCCGGGACAGCTCCCGCGCCGGGTCCGGGCAGCCGTGCTCCCCGTGGCTGTAGGCGAAGTGCGCGCGGTTGCCCGTGCTCGCCCCGCTCCGCGAGCGCACCGCCGGGTCGGCGTTCGCCGCGGCCAGCCCCAGCACGAGCAGGTCGCCCGCGCGGATCGACCGTCCGCCGAGCTCGGTGTCCCGAGTGGCCCAGCGGCCCACGAAGTTCTGCATCGGCGGATCCGCCCAGAGCACCTCGTCGAGCACGTGGGCGATGTCGTTGCGCCCGCCTGCCAGCCCCACCGCGAAGTGCGGGTCGGTGAGCATCAGGCGCAGCGCGTTGGCCATCCAGTCGGAGGTCGTCAGGTGGGCCTTTCCCAGCACCAGGAACAGGTCCGCGGCGATCTCCGCATCGGTCAGCCCGACCGAGCTCTCGGCCAGGCGGGAGGCGAGGTCGTCCGCGGGCTCGGCGCGCCGCTCGGCGGCCAGCCAGCGCATCCGCGCCATCGTGCGCTCGTAGGCTCCGACGGCCTCGTCGCCCTCCTGCCCGGACAGCGCCACGTCGTGGGTCAGCATCGGGACCTCGCCGTCTGGCAGTCCGCAGATCCGCGCCATCACCAGCAGCGGAATCCGGTGGGTGTACTCCACGACGAGATCCGCCGAACCGCGGCCCGCGAACCGGTCGATGAGCGCGTCGCAGCACTCGTGCAGCCGAGCGGCCAGCCCCGCGACGTCCACACCGGACAGAGCTTCGCGCACCGCGCGCCCGCGTGCGCGATGCTCCGCGGCGCCGGTGAGGATCGTCGAGGCGCGCGGCTCGACGTAGGGCCGCAGCGACCAGTTCTCGGGAACCTGGTGCCAGCGGTTCCACAACCGAGGATCACGGCTGAACAGCTCCGGGGCGCCGGTGACCCGGAGCAGCTCGCGGTAACCGAGCACGCACCAGGCGGGCAGCCCCGACTCCAGCCGCACCGGCGCCACCGCGCCGTGCTCCCGCCGGAGCCGCCGGTAGGTGCCCGCCGGATCGCGGTGGAACCGCGTGCCGAACAGCGCTTCGGCGTCCCGGGGCACGTTCACTCCCCCACCTCGCGAGGCACCGACAGCTCCCGCAGGTGCTCGACGAGCCGGATCAGCACCGATCTGCTGGAATCCCGCTCCCGGGCGTCGCAGTCGAGCAGCGGGACATCGCCGGAGAGGTCCAGCGCATCGCGCAGCTGCTCGAGGCTGTGCCGGGGAACGCCGAAGTTGTTGCGCGCGACCAGGAACGGCGTGCCGTCGCGTTCGAGCCGGTCGATGGCGTAGAAGGAATCGGCCAGCCTCCTCGGGTCGACCAGCACCACCGCGCCCAGGCAGCCGGTGAACAACCGGTGCCAGATGTAGCCGAACCGCTGCTGGCCCGGAGCGCCGAACAGGTACAGCACCACGCGCTCGTTGAGCGTGATGCGCCCGAAGTCGAAGGCCACCGTGGTCGTGGTCTTGTCCGGCGTGCCGGCGAGCGAGTCGACGCCGCTGCCCGCGGTGGTCATGCTCTCCTCGGTGTTCAGCGGGCGGATCTCGCTCACCGAACGGACCATGGTGGTCTTTCCGACGGCGAACCCGCCGGTGACCACGATCTTGACGCCCTCGGCGGCGGTGCGCGGCAGCGGCCTGCGGTCAGAGGTTGCGAAGTCCAACGAGCACCTGCTCCAGCAGTTCGGGTCTCGGAACGTTCGCGGGTGCTCCTCCGGCCGAGGGCTGCCTGGTGGTGATCTTCCGCGCCGCCAGCAGATCACCGAGCAGGATGCGAACCACGGCGACGGGCAACCGCAGCTCCGCCGAGAGCTCCACCACCGAGATCGGTTCCCGGCACAACCGCAGGATCTTGACGTGCTCGGACTGCATGCCCGGATCCGGCCGCCCCGAACCGACCACCAGCGTGACGGTGTCGAAGGTCTCCTCGTCGGCCCGGCTGCGGCCCCCGGTGACGACGTAGAGCCGATCCGGGTCCTCGTCGTCGAGCAGACCGCGACCGCGGGTCATGGCACCTGGGCACGCGTCGGAGCGCTGAGGAACTCGCCGATCTGCTCGACGAGCTGGTTCATGTTGTGCCCGAGGACTCCGACGTCGGCGTCCTCCCCGGCGACCACTGCCAGGTGCGCGCCGTGGCCCGCCTCGACGATGCACAGCACTCCGCCGTAGAAGTCGGTCATCGACTGCCGCACGCCGCCTTCCCCGGTGCCGAACTCCATCGAGGCCCCGAAGGACAGGCTTTGGATGCCGGAGGCGATCGCCGAGAGCTGGTCGGCCTGGTCCAGGCCCAGCTGGGCGGTGTGGCAGAGCCGTAGCCCGTCATTGGACAGGACCAGGGCGTGCTTGCTGCCCGGTGTCTGCCGGACGAGGTTTTCCAATAACCAGTCGAGATCTTGGGTCTGGGTCATCAGGCTGTGGGCCGGCGCCCGCTGGGACACCGGCCCGCACCTCCAATCTGGGGCTTCGACGGCTTCATCGGGGTTGGTCGTCCGAAGTGGATGCTGTGTTGCGCTTGCCCGCGAAGGCGCCGAACCGGGAGCCGGCTTGCGTCTCGGAGCGCTCGGCACCGCGCTGCTTCGAGGGCGCCGCGCGCAGGGTCTTGCCGCGACGGCGCTTGGGCAGCGCGTCCGGATCGTCGGATTCCGCCGAGCCCTGGTCGGTTTCGGGCTCGGCCGGGGCGTCTTCGACGGGCTCCGGTTCGGGTTCCGGCTGCGAATCGGATTCGGCCGGCGGCTCGGTGACGAGCTCGGGCGGGACGGTCAGCACCACGGCGGTGCCACCGCGCGCGGAACCGCGGAAGGTCACGGTCAGCTCGTGCTTGCGCGCCAGGCAGCCCACCACGGCCAGCCCGAGACGGGTCCCGGACACCTCGGCCAGGTCGAGCGGTTCGGCGGAGACGGCGCGCTCGGCGCGGGCGAGGGCCGACTCGCTCATCGTCAGCCCGCCGTCCTCGACGGTGATCACCACACCGGCTTCGGACGCGTCCACGTGGACGAGGACCTCCTCGGCGGGCGGCGAGAACTTGGTCGCGTTGTCCATGATCTCGGCCAGCGCGTGGATCACGCCCTCGGCCGCGTAGCCGACCACGGCCTTCTCGCTCGTGGAGTCCACGCGCAGCCGCCGGTAGTCGCTGATCCGGGCCATCGCACCGCGCAGCACGCTCTCGATCGTGATGGGTTTGCTCCACCGCCGCCCCGAACGGGCACCGGTGAGCACCGCGATGCTGTCCGCGAGCCGACCGGCCTGGGCGGTGCTGTGGTCGAGGGTGAGCAGGTCGGCGAGGACGTCGCCGTCCTCGTGCCGGTCCTCCATCTTGCGCAGGTCGGCGAGCATGCTGGTGGTCAGCGCCTGCACCCGACCGGCGGCGTTGGCGCAGGTCGCCAGGGCGGCGGCGCGCGCCCGCTCGGCGGCGGCCAGCTCCTTGCCCATCGCCTTGATGACCCGCCGGTGCGGCGGGCTCAACGGGTTGGTCATCTCCTGGGAGGCCGCGTCCGGGCTTTCCCCCGCGCGCATCCGGCCCGCCAGCTGCGGCAGCGTCTCATCGGCGAGCCGGACCATTTGGCTGTTGATGGCCGCGGCCGCGCGCCGGTAATGCCGCATCATCTGAACCGCACGCGTCAATGCGGCCACCGCGACGGAAAGCAGCAACGACAGAGCGGCGGCGAAGATCGGAACGACCAATTGCGTCGAAGTCAGCGTCACCGACACCGTCAGGGTCGCGATACCGGAAAGCACCAAAACGCCCACGAACGCGAACAGCACCGGATACCAGGAGGGGAACTCCCCGCGATGGGGCGCGGTCGTCTCGGTGGACATCAACGGGTTCCTAATCAGGCGGTCGTGCGGCGTCGTTCGTGAGCGCAGCGGGGCGCGACCAGATAGTAACGGAGAGCATACATCTGCAGATCCCCTTTTGGGTGATCATCGACACAGGAAGACCCTCGCGATCTGTTCGTGATCATGATGTGGAACGAGAACGGCCACTTATCCCAGCAGTTCCTTCGCAACGGCCGAGACCGCGAGCATCCAAATTTCACTGAGATTGAGCAACGGCGCACGCCCGGTCCGCGCTGCTCCGTCGAGGTGACGAAGAGTCATCAACCCGCAGTCACGACCCCGAGCCGCCACCTTTTCGCGCGGATGGGAAAACCGGGGCAATTGCACGCACTGCTGCACTTGCCAAGAGGTGCGCATCCAGTCGGCCGAGCCGGATCCCGCGCACGCGCGATGCATCGTGCGCGGATCAGCGCGGCCGTCGCTCGAGCGGCCGCCGGTCCAGCTCCTCCGACCGCGTCCGCACCGGCTCCCGCACGCCGGCCCAGCGCCGCACCACGGCCTCCGCCTCGGCCCTGCGGTCGGCGGGCAGACCTGCGATCTCCGCGCCGTGGTTGGCCCCCGGCACCAGGTACGAATGGGAATCCTCGCTGCCCGGCCCGAGCTCGAACGGCTCGGCGCTCCACGGATCCTCGGCCCCGTTGACGAACATCAGCTGCGAGCCCGCGCCGCGCACCCACGCGTCGATGCGGCGCATCCGCCCGGGCTCGAAGCGCATCGGGATCTCAGGCGCGACCAGGTTGCGCGGCTGCATCAGGTCCCGGTGGTGCAGCAGATCGGCCAGGTGCGCGTCGGACACGTCGGGCCAGCCCAGCTGCGTACCGGACTGGTAGTAGTACGGCACGTAGGGCTCGATGCCCTGGTCCGTGTAGAAGGCGAACTCGACCGTTTCGTCCAGGAAGCGGTAGATGGCTCCGGTGTTCGCATCGGTGCCGGGGATCTCGCCGCAGTCCTGCTGACCCCGGTACTGCCAGAACGCCCACGGCGCATCGAGCACGACCATCTCCAGGCCGCGATCGATGTCGCCGATGATCCGGTCGAAGGTGAGCCCCTCGGCGTGGGCGTGCGCGCGGAACCTCGCGGTCAGTTCATCCCTCCGGCGCAACGCTTCCCGCTGCAGGTCCACGAGCGCTCGTCGGCAGGCCGGATCGGTCCCGGCCTCGGCCAGGAACTCGTCGTAGGCGTCCCGGTCGTTGTCCACGTCGTTCGGCGCGACGTAGGCGATCGTGCCGTCGACGTCGCGCGGGTAGAAGCGCCGGTGGTACACGGCGGTCATGCCGCCCTTGCTGGCACCGGTGGTGATCCACTCGTGCCGGTAGACGCGCTTCAGCGCCTCGATGATCCGGTGCTGATCGGTGGCGGCCTGCCAGATGTCCAGATCGCCCCAATCCGCCGGGTCCGGGCGGGACGTCGCGAAGAACCGGTGCTCGAGCGTCACCTGGTTGCCGTCGACGAGGCGCGTCGGCTCGGTTCGGCGGACCTTCGACGGCAGCCCGTAGCCGGTGGTGTGGGCGACCGCGGGCGCCGCGCGGTCGCGGTGCAGCAGCGTCAACCGCTGTTCGAAGGTTTCCGAGCGCGGCTCCCGGTGATCAGCGGGCTGGGTGAAGGTCAGGTCGAACAACCGGAAACCCGGTTCCGTGCGCCGCTCACCGACGACCGTCAGACCCGGGACCGCCTCCAGCCGGTCGACGACGTCCTCCGACGGCGCAGCACCGGCAGGCACTCCGGCCAGCAACAGCGCCGCGCTGAGCGCGAGCGCGCACGAGCGGCGCCACTTCATGAGCCTCCCCCGTCCAACGGGGGCGGCCCGTCGATCCAAGGAGCTGTTTCGTTCCAGTTCGCGGTTGGGATGGCGGAACCTCGGACACCGTCGGACTCCGGATCCACGCCTCGAGCAGCGACCTGCGCGGCGCTGCGGCCGTCCGCGCCCGACGACGTCGGAGAGCCCGCCGCGGCGCCGGCTGCGTCCCACACCGCATGCGGCTGGCCGCCGCAAACGGAAGCAACCCCTGCTGACGTCGCTGCTCCGTCGGAAGCGGGCGGCGCGTTCTCACCGCAGCGCCCCGGTCGGGGACGGCGCGCGACGCCCCTCCCGGCGATTCGGGACGGGCGCCGCGGCGTCCTGCTCACACGGCGGCTTCGGCCTCCGCCGCGACCGGCTCCTCGTCGCGCTGCTTCGGCACCTCGACGCCATCGGAACGACCATTGTGGACGGTAGTTCCGACGTAGCTGTCCGAGGCCTCGTTGGCCGCACCCGCCTCGGTGGCGGCCAGGAACGGCTCGGCACCGGCCAGCACCTGCTGCGCACCGCGAACCTGCTCGGCCAGCTGCTGACGCATCCGCAGCATGGTCTCGGCGTACTCGTCGGCCCGGCGGATCCGGCGCTCGGCCTCGAACGTGGCCTCGCGAACCCGGCGCTGCGCCTCCTCGCGGCTGGCCTGCTCGCGCTCGGCGAGGATGCGCATGGCTTCCTCGCGACGAGCCGCCATGGACACCTCGAAGTCGCGTTCGACCTGCGTACGACGCTCCTCGGCCTCGGCGTCGAGCTGGCGGCGGTGCTGCTCGGCCTCGCGCGACATGGCCTGAACCTCGTCGCGGGTGCGGGCGAGCAGGTCGTTGCGCTGCTGCTCGGACTGCCTGCGCCACTCGTCGGCCTCGGAGACCAGCTTCTCGTACCGGCCGCGCAACTCGGCGGCGGCCTGCTCCGACCGGGACCACTCGTGCTCGGCGGCCGCCTGAGCACTGGAGCGGATCTCCTCGGCCTCGTCCTGAGCCAGCCGCACCATGCGGCGCATCCGGTCCGAGAGCGCGTCCATCTCGATCGGCGCCCGGGCCTGCGCGTCGAGCTCGCCCTTGAGCGACTCGACCTGGGCACGAGCCTCTTCCAGCTGCGCCGAAAGCTCGCTGACCTGGCTTAATGCCGAGTCCCTGTCCTCAGTGACCAGCTCGAGCTCGGCCTCGGTCTGCTGGATGTAGAACTTCACCTGCGATCGACGGAATCCGTACCAAACGGTGTCGAAATCGGCCTTCAGCGGCACGAGTTCGCGATCTTCGCTGTGCCCCACGGTCTCACCCCACCTGGTTGATCAATTTTCAGGGAGCGAGCCACGCCCCGACGCGGCAAGTCCGTTGTACACCCGGGAAACGCCCATCGATGTGCTCCGCCGGAGGGAAATCCGACATCTCGCCGCATCGCGGACTGCGGGTGCTACGGATCGCTATGGGTCCATCTTCCCCGCCGCGGCGAATGAGATCAACAGCACGGATTCTGCTGCAATGCAACGGACATCCGATGTTGACCGACCGGACACCGCCAGCAAAACGCCTGATGAGTTCAGGTTTTCGTGCCCGGTTGGACCAACCGGCGGAAACTCATCTCGATTTCGTCTCGGCTCGGCACCGATCCTCGGACGATACCCTGCAGCAGCCAACCGCAGAAGAGCGCGGAGAGCGCGCGTCCGGTTTCGGAATCGGTGTAGGTGCCGAACAGCTCGGCCAGCGCGGTGTCCCACTCCTGACTGACCTCGCGCAGCGCGGGCCGGTGCAGCGCGGCGATGTAGAGCTGGTGCTCCACGGTGGTCTTGTCCCGCGCGGGACCCAGGTAGTACAGCACCAGGTCGGTCAGCGCGCCGGCGAAGTCCCGGCCGGACTCCAGCTCGTCGGCCCATTCCCGCAGGTGCTCGACGTCATCGTCGGCGGCCTGGCGCAGTGCGCTGGCCAGCAGGTCGTCCAGGGTGCTGAAGTAGTAGGTGGTGGAGCCGAGCGGGACACCGGCCGCAGCCGCGACACTACGATGAGTGAGCTTCTCCACCCCGCGGTCCGCGACGACATCGATCGCCGCGCGCGCGATGCGCTCCCGGCGGTCCGGGTCCTTCCGGCGCGCCGGGGCCTCAGGCTGCGTGGTCGACATGCGCTCGGTGTTCCTCCTGTGTCACTGCGCGTAACCGAATGCTGGGATTGTCCCAGCCTGCCATGAACCACGCCGTCGGCGATGCGGCCCAGGTCACGACGATTACGTTATCGCAGTTCAATACGCAGTTTCCCAGACGCCCCGGAGCCCGCTGGACCCCGATGATGTACAGATGTACATGTCAGGTGCTAGTGTCCTCCTCGGCACTGCGGCCAATGCGGGGAACGGTTCGCGAATGCGACCCGGCCGGAATTGGGCGAAAACGCGCCCGGCGGTCACCGAATCGAACGCGCTGGAGGTGAATTCCGTTTCTAGCGAATTTCACGTCACCAGCGGCGCCGATGATTCGCGTGGCAGCCGGTCAGCGTCGGCGGCATTGTGAACGCGCGCTCTCGCGTTGAGCGCGAACACGATCTGCTCCGACCGAAGAACTTCGAGCGACTAAACGGGGAAACAGCCATGCCGCAAGCAGACAATTCGGCGTCCACGCTGTTCATCGACGGCGAATGGGTGCCGGCCGCCGACGGCCGCACCCGGCAGATCATCTGCCCCGCCGATGGCCAGCTGGTCACCACCGTCTCCGAGGCCGGCGCCGCCGACACCGAGCGCGCCATCGCCGTCGCGCGCCGCGCCTACGAGGACGGCGCCTGGTCCGGCACCTCCGCCTGGGACCGCGGCGACCTGCTGTTGCGCGTCGCCGACATCCTGGTGCGCGACAAGGCGGAATACGCCCGCGCCGAATCGCTGGACACCGGCAAGCGCCTGGTGGAGAGCGAGTACGACATGGACGACATCGCCGCGTGCTTCCGCTACTTCGGCAAGCTCGCGGGACAGGACGCCGGTCGTCTGGTCGACACCGGCAGCCCGGACGCGATCAGCCGCGTGCAGCACGAGCCGGTCGGCGTCTGCGGCATGATCACTCCGTGGAACTTCCCGCTGCTGCAGGTGGCCTGGAAGGTCGCCCCGGCGCTGGCGGCGGGCAACACCTTCATCCTCAAGCCCAGTGAGCTGACCCCCAGCACCGCCATCCTGCTGATGAAGACGCTGGCCGAGGCGGGCATGCCCGCGGGCGTGGGCAACCTGGTCACCGGAACCGGCGCCGAGGCCGGCCAGCCGCTGGCCGAGCACCCGGACATCGACCTGGTCTCGTTCACCGGCGGCCTGCACACCGGCCGCAAGATCTCCGCGCTGGCCGCGCCGACGGTCAAGAAGGTCGCGCTGGAGCTGGGCGGCAAGAACCCGAACGTGGTCTTCGCCGACTCCGACTTCGACACCGCCGTGGACTTCGCCCTGATGGCGATCTTCCTGCACTCCGGCCAGGTCTGCTCCGCGGGCGCCCGGCTGATCGTGCAGGACGAGATGCACGACGCGCTGGTCGACGAGATCGTGCGCCGCGCCGAGCAGATCCGCATCGGCGGCCCGTTCGACAGCGAGGCCGAGACCGGTCCGCTGATCTCGCCCGAGCACCTGCGGAAGGTCGACGACTACGTCCAGGAGGCCGTCGCCGAGGGCGGCGTGCTGCGCACCGGTGGCAAGCGCCCCGAGGGCGAGCGGTTCGCGAACGGCCACTACTACCTGCCGACCGTCATCGACGAGGTCCAGCAGGGCTCCTACGCGGTGATCGAGGAGTCCTTCGGCCCGGTGCTGACCGTGGAGCGGTTCACCGACGAGGACGACGCGGTGCGCATCGCCAACGACACGCACTACGGCCTCGCAGGCGGCGTGTTCACCAGCGACCCGGCCAAGGCCCAGCGCGTGGCCAACCGGCTGCGGCACGGCACCGTCTGGATCAACGACTTCCACCCGTACCTGCCGCAGGCGGAGTGGGGCGGTCACAAGCAGTCCGGCATCGGCCGCGAGCTCGGCCGCGCGGGCCTCGGCGAGTACCAGGAGGCCAAGCACGTCTACCAGAACCTGCGGCCCGGCCCGCAGCACTGGTTCTCCGAGAAGTAAGGGGCTATTCCAGTTCCCGGTTTGCGGGGCGGTGCGATTAGCGGAACCTGACGCGTCGTGTGGCTGCGGGATCCGCTCCTCGAGCAGCGGCTGCGCGACGTCGCGGCTGTCCTCGCCACAGACGCGTCAGAACCCGCGGCGGTGCCGGGCGAGTCGCACACTTGAAACGGCGGCTTCGCCGCAAACTGCAAAAACCTCTAGCAGGACGAATCCCGCCCGGGGCGGGGTTGCTGTTCGGCGGAGTCGCGGCCCTCGGTGGTTCCGCGCACTACTGGTTCGTTCAGCGCCACAAGTGGGTGTGCTCGCCGAGCACGCGGGGCGAGAGCGCCGCGGACGACAGCGAAGCCAGGCCCTCGTAGAGAATCTGAAAGGATTAGTTGAACCATGACCGATCAGTTCGACTACGTCGTGGTCGGCGGCGGCAGCGCGGGTGCGGCTGTCGCGGCCCGGCTGTCGGAGGACCCGGAGACCACGGTCTGCCTGCTCGAGGCCGGCCCGTCGGACGTGGGCGACAGCAACATCCTCGACCTCAAGAAGTGGATGGCGCTGCTGGAGTCCGGTTACGACTGGGATTACCTGATCGAACCGCAGGAGAACGGCAACTCGTTCATGCGGCACGCCCGTGCCCGCGTGCTGGGCGGCTGCTCCTCGCACAACTCCTGCATCGCGTTCTGGGCTCCGGCCGAGGACCTCGACGAGTGGGAGTCGCAGGGCCTGCCGGGCTGGGGCTCGAAGGACGTCTTCCCGCTGTACAAGCGGCTGGAGACCAACGACGGCCCGGGTGATCACCACGGCCGCAGCGGTCCGGTGAACATCCGCAGCGTCCCGCCGAAGGACCCCACGGGCAGGGCGCTGCTGGAAGCCTGCGAGCAGCAGGGCATCCCGACCACGGAGTTCAACTCGGGCACGACGGTCACCCACGGCGCCAACTTCTTCCAGATCAACGCCAAGGAGGACGGCACCCGCTCGTCCTCGTCGGTGTCCTACCTGCACCCGATCATGGATCGCCCGAACCTGGAGATCCGCACCAACGCCTGGGCCAAGAAGGTCGACTTCGACGGCACCCGCGCGACCGGCGTGCAGTACCTGGACGAGGACCAGATCCACACCCGCAGCGTCACCGCCCGCAAGGAGGTCGTCCTCTCCAGCGGTGCCATCGACACGCCGAAGCTGCTGATGCTGTCCGGCATCGGCCCGGCGGAGCACCTCGGCGAGTTCGGCATCGACGTGCTGGTCGACTCGCCCGGTGTCGGGTCCACTCTGGAGGATCACCCCGAGGGCGTCATCAGCTGGGAAGCCAAGAAGCCGATGGTCGAGGACTCCACCCAGTGGTGGGAGATCGGCATCTTCACCCGGACCGAGGAGGGCCTGGACCGCCCGGACCTGATGTTCCACTACGGTTCGGTGCCCTTCGACATGCACACCGTCCGGCAGGGCTACCCGTCCTCGGAGAACTCGTTCTGCCTGACGCCGAACGTGACCCGCGCGCGCTCCACCGGCACCGTCCGGCTGCGCAGCCGGGACTTCCGGGACAAGGCGAAGGTCGACCCGAAGTACTTCACCGACCCGGGCGGTCACGACATGCGCGTGATGACCGAGGGAATCAAGCTCGCCCGGAAGATCGCCGCGCAGCCCGCGATGCAGGAGTGGGCCGGGGCCGAGCTGTTCCCCGGCCCGGACGTGCAGACCGACGACGAGATCGCCGACTACATCAAGCGCACGCACAACACCGTGTACCACCCGGCCGCGTCCTGCCCGATGGGCCCGGACGACGACAGCACCAAGCCGCTGGACGCGCGGCTGCGGGTCAAGGGCGTGCAGGGCCTGCGCGTCGCGGACGCCTCGGCGATGCCATTCCTGGTGGCGGTGAACCCGAACATCACCACCATGGCCATCGGCGAGAAGTGCTCCGACATGCTCAAGCAGGACAACGCCTGAGCATCCCCCGAACCGGGTGAGGGGCGCTGCCGGCCCCGATCCAGGCGCCCCTCACCCCGAGCACCCGATCGCGTACCGCCCCGACATGGCACGAACCCGCTCGAAGAACCCCTCCGGTCCCCCGTCCCGGAGGGGTTCTTCGCATCCCGGCCGCTCACGGGTAGCGCATGATCAAGGTGGCGAGGACGTCGCCGTGCGGAGCCTCGTAGATGTGGTCGGAGGTGCCCTCGAAGCGGATGTAGTCCCCGGATCCCAGCGATTCCGGAGCCGACTTCGGGCCGACGACAAGGGTTCCGGAGTGCACCAGGATCTGCTCGATCACCCGCGGCCGGTGCGCACCGGAGACGTAGCGGCCGCCTTGGCGCACCTGCAGCCGGAAGATCTCCAGGCGCTGCCCGCCCTCCTCGATCCGGTCCATGAGCTCGACGTCGACCGCCTGACCGGACAGATCGGCCGCGCCCGCCCTGCTGACGACCACGGAATCGTCGGAATCGGCCGACTCGGCGATCAGCAGCCAGCCCAGCGGAACGTCCAGCACCGTCGCCAGCGCGTACAGCGTCTCCAAGGTCGGGTTGCGACGGCCGGACTCCAGCTCGGACAAGGTGCCCTTGCCGATGCCCGCCCTGCGGGCCACCTCGGACAGCGACAACCCGTGCTGCAGCCGCGCCGCCTTCAGGTTGTCCCCGACGACCTTGACCAGCTCCACCGATTCCTCCTAGCATCTTCCCGTTCCACTAACAGAACGGATGGTCCGAGTGCGGATGCACCCACGACTTCGCACCCTGCCCGTTTCGACGCTCACCGCAGGATCGATCACCGCGCTCGTCGGAGTCGTGAGTTCGGCGGCCATCGTCTTCCAGGCCGCCCGCGCCCTGGGCGCCGGCCCGGCCGAGACCGCCTCCTGGATCCTCGCCCTGGGCCTGGGCATCGGGGTCACCTCGATCGCGTTGTCCTGGCACTACCGAGCGCCGGTGGTGCTCGCCTGGTCGACACCGGGCGCGGCGCTGCTCGCCACCAGCGGTCACGGTATCTCGATGGCGGAAGGCGTGGGCGCGTTCCTGCTGGCCGCCGCGCTCTCGGTCCTCGTCGGGATGACCGGCTGGTTCGAAAAGGCGGTCAACCTCATCCCGACCTCGATCGCCGCCGCGCTGCTCGGCGGGGTGCTGCTGCGCTTCGGGCTGGACCTGTTCACCACCATGCAGGAGCGGTTCTGGCTGGTCGGCGCCATGCTGCTGGGCTACGTGCTGGGCAAGCGGTTCCTGCCGCGCTACGCGGTGCTGATCGCGCTGGTGATCGGGGTGGCCGGCGCCCTGGCCACCGGGTCGTTGCGGCCCGGAGCGATCGATCTGACGCCGGCCGCACCCGTGTGGACCTGGCCGAGCTGGTCGGTGCACTCGGTGATGGGCATCGCGATCCCGCTGTTCGTGATCAGCATGACCTCGCAGAACCTGCCCGGCGTGGTGACGCTGCGCGCGCACGGCTACGAAACCCCGGTCTCGCCGGTGCTGTCCTGGACCGGGCTGGTGAACTTCCTGCTGGCGCCGCTCGGGTGCTTCGGCATCAACCTGGCCGCGATCACCGCGGCGCTGGCGATGGGCCCGGAAGCCCACGAAGACCCGGCGCAGCGCTACAAGGCCGCCATCACCTCGGGCGCGTGGTGGTTGCTGATCGGCGTCTTCGGGGCGACGCTGGCCGGTCTGATCGCGGCCTTCCCGGTGGCCCTGGTCACCGCGCTGGCCGGGATCGGGCTGCTGGACACGATCGGGTCCTCGCTGGCCAAGGCCACCGAGAACGCCGACGGGCGATTACCGGCCCTGATCGCCTTCCTGGTCACCGCCGCGGACGTGACCGCCTTCGGGATCGCCTCGGTCTTCTGGGGCCTGCTCGTCGGCATCGGGACCCACCTGATCGTTCGCAGCAGGTAGTTGCCGGGCTCGAACGGCGTCCGGGAAGATGGCGATCATGCGTCTCGGGATGGCACTGCCGCAGATGGGACCGCACGCGGACACCGGGCGGATCGCGGAGGTAGCTGCGGCAGCCGAGACCCTCGGCTACGAGAGCCTGTGGGTCGGTGAACGGCTGCACGCCGCCGACGAACCGAAGACCCCGTACCCGAGTCCCGCCGGAATGCCCGCGCAGATGCGCACCTGCCTCGACCCGCTGCTGGTGCTCACCGTGGCCGCCACGGCGACCTCGCGGGTGCGGCTGGGCACCGGCACGCTCACCGCGCCGCTGCGCGCGCCCGTCCAGCTGGCGCGCGAGCTGGCCGGGCTGGACCGGCTCAGCGAGGGCAGGCTCATCGCTGGCTTCGGGCTGAGCTGGTCGCGCGACGAGTACGAGGCCGCCGGTGTCCCGTGGACGGAACGCGGCGCGCGGCTGGACGAGACCCTCGACGTGCTGACGGCGCTGTGGGGCCCGGACCCGGTGGCCCACGAAGGACGCTTCAGCCGCATCAGCCGGGGGACGTTCCAGCCGAAACCGGTGCAGCGACCGCTGCCGGTGTACCTGGGCGGGCTCTCCCCCGCCGCGTTGCGCCGGGCCGGTCGGCGCGCCGACGGCTGGCTCGGGGTCGCGCTGCCGATCGACGCCCTGCGCCACGTCTTGAGCAGCATCGACGACCAGGCCCGCGCGGTGAGCCGCAGCCGGGTCGCCACCGCCATCCGGATCAACCCGACGATCCAGGAGCTGCCCACCGGCACACCCGGAGTCGGCCCGGTCGACGATCTCGTGGACTACCTCGGTTCGCTCGCCGAGCTCGGCGTCGGCGACGCCTTCCTCGATCTCCAGTTCACCACCGACGACACCGATGCCCTGCTGCGCGTGGCCGAGGAGATCAGAACGGCCTTCCCCCGCAGCTGATCCGGTTGTCGGGATGGAACGGTGGATCCGGCGGGGTCCGATCGCTCCCGCCGGATCCACCGAGTACATCAGCCGATGGTCGTGCTGCTCAGCACCGGACTGGGATTGGGGAAGCACCCGGTGGGCACGTCGACGTCACCGATGATCGACGAGACGACCGCCGTGAAGGTCAGACCCGGGTCGTCATAACCGGTGCCCGCGAGCTTGGACTCGACGGTGCCGGACTCACCCGCGGTGAGGTGCACGGTGACCGTGGGCAGCTCGAAGTCGCTGCCACCCGCGATCGGGCCGTCGAAGTGCAGGGTGGCCATGTCCCCGTCGACGGTGAACGTGGGCGCGGCGTCGCCCAGGTTCGAGCCACCGGCGAGCTCGGCCGACTCGAAGGTCGAGTTGGCCGGGACCGGGATCTTGAGGTCGAAGCCCCGGACCTCCTTGACGGTGTTGCCGTTGACCTCGCCCGGGATGGTGTTCACCGCGGGGTCGACGACGATGTCGAAGGTCTCACCCGGGGCGACGGTCTCCGGCGCGGTCGTGTCGGTGGTCTGCTGCAGGCTGAACTGCTCGGCGCCGAGCGGGCCGTCGCCCTGGCAGTCGAAGTTGATGTCGGTGGTGGCCGCCATCGCCTGCGGGGCGAAGGCGAACGCGGTCACTGCGGCGAAGGCGGCCGCGATCGCGGCGCGCTTTCCTCCAACGGCGGACTTCATTGGCCTCTCCTCACATTTGGTGATGTGAAAGGTTCTGGCCGCGCGGCGTTTTCGTAAGCTACCGACGCGTAAAATTCGCGTCAACGCCATCGGGCATTCCCGACATTCCCAACTTTGACGCAGCGTCGCGAAGCCGTCGCGCCCAGCGGAAAGCAACCGCCGATCCGATGAGAGCGATTGCTCGCCAGGCGCTTCCAGGCGGAGATTCAGCGCGGCAGCGCCCACCCGCGGTGATCTCTCCCGGGCCGCGGCGCGATCACGACATCACCCGCGCGCCGCGCGCCGAGGCAGGAGCGAAGCAGGTCTAGCGCAACATACCGTCTAGTCGGTACGGTACTTGGTCATGGGCTCCAGCGACGCCGCTCCCCCCGTCCGCGCGGTCATCTTCGACTACGGCGGAGTGCTGACCACGCCGACGCGCGACTCCATCCAGGAGTGGCTAGCCACCGACGGTATCCGGCCGGAGGACTTCTCGGCCGCGCTCAAGGAATGGCTCTCCCGCAAGGCGCCGCAGGGCACCCCGGTGCACAAGCTGGAAACCGGCGAGATCACCGCCGCCGAGTTCAACGAGACCCTGGCCGCGCGGCTGCGCACCGTCGACGGATCCCCGGTCGACCCCACCGACCTGCTCGGACGACTGTTCGCGCGGATGCGCCCGGAACCGGCGATGCTCGGCCTGGTGCGCGAACTCCGCGGCAACGGCCTGCGCACCGCGCTACTGTCCAACAGCTGGGGCAACAACTACCCGTGGGAACACCTGGACGGGTTGTTCGAGTTCGCGGTGATCTCCGGCGAGGTGGCGATGCGCAAACCCGACCCGCGCATCTACCACCTGATGCTGGACCGGCTCGGACTCGCGGCGCGCGACGCCGTGTTCGTGGACGACGGAGCCCCCAACATCGAAGCAGCCCAGCAGCTCGGAATGCGCACCGTGTTGCACACCGACCCGGCCGATACCCGCGCTCGGCTCGCCGAGCTGTTGCCCGCCGGGACCGTCCTGCAGGAGGAGAACCGATGACCGACGAACTGCCCGGACTCGATCTGCGCAGGCTGCGCGCGCACCTCGACGCGGAGCGGCCCGGACTGGTCCAGGGCGAGCTCACCGGCGAGCTCGTGCAGGGCGGCCGGTCGAACCTGACCTACCTGGTCGGTGACGGGTCGAAGCAGTGGGTGGTGCGCCGCCCGCCGCTCGGGCACGTGCTGGCCACCGCGCACGACATGAGCCGCGAGCACACCGTGCTGTCCGCGCTGGCGGGCAGCAGCGTGCCGGTACCGCGCACCGAGCTGCTGTGCCGCGACGAGGAGGTCCTCGGCGCGCCCTTCTACGTCATGGAGTACGTGCCGGGCACGGTCTTCCGCAGCCCGGAGCAGACCGAGCGGCTCACCGTGCCGCAGCGGGCCGAGCTGTCCGGTCAGCTGATGGACGTGCTCGCCGATCTGCACTCCATCGACCCCGCCTCGGTCGGCCTCGGCGAGTTCGGGCGGCCGGAGGGCTTCCTGCAGCGCCAGGTCAAGCGGTGGCGCAAGCAGCTGGAGGCTTCGGCGAGCCGGGAGGTTCCCGGGATCGAGCAGCTGGCCGAGCGGCTGGCCTCCTCGGTACCGGACACGCCGCGCACCGGGATCGTGCACGGCGACTACCGGCTGGACAACGTCATCGTCGACGCCGACCAGCGCATCACCGCGGTGCTGGACTGGGAGATGGCCACGATCGGCGATCCGCTGACCGACCTGGGCATCCTCGTCGTCTACTGGGAAGGCTTCAGCGGCCTCTCGGACAACCCGATCGCCAAGGGCGTCGGGCCGGAGTACGACTTCCCGTCCGCGCGCGAGCTGCTCGACCGCTACGCCGCGCGCAGCGAGCTGGATCTGTCCGACTTGGACTGGTACATCGCGTTCGGCTACTTCAAGATCGCGGTGATCCTGGAAGGCATCCACTACCGGTTCATCCACGGCCAGACCGTCGGCGAGGGCTTCGACCACGTCGGCGCGCTGGTGGCGCCGCTGGTCGCCCAGGGCCTGGCCAAACTCGAGGAGGCGTAATGGATTTCGGTTACGACGCGAAGACCGAGGAGCTGCGCGGACAGCTGCTCGAGTTCATGGATTCGCACATCTACCCCGCCGAGCCGGTATTCGCCGAGCAGCTCGCCGCGGGGGATCCCTGGCCCGCCGAAACACCGATCATGGAGGAGCTCAAGGCCGAGGCCCGCAAGCGCGGGTTGTGGAACCTGTTCCTGCCCGGCGAGCACGGCGCGGGCCTGACGAACCTGCAGTACGCACCGCTGGCCGAGATCATGGGCCGCTCCGGCAAGATCGCACCGGAGGCCACCAACTGCGCCGCGCCGGACACCGGGAACATGGAGGTGCTGACCGAGTTCGGCACCGAGCAGCAGCGCAAGCAGTGGCTGCAGCCGTTGCTGGACGGCGAGATCCGGTCGGCCTTCTGCATGACCGAGCCGGACGTCGCCTCCTCCGATGCCACCAACATCGGCACCAGCATCGAGCGCGACGGCGACCACTACGTGATCAACGGCCGCAAGTGGTTCTCCTCCGGGGCCATGAACCCGCGGGCCAAGATCCTGATCGTGATGGGCAAGACCGATCCGGACGCCGAGCGGCACCGCCAGCAGTCCCAGATCCTCGTCCCGAGGGACACACCGGGTGTCGAAATCCGCCGCAGCATGCACGTCTTCGGCTACACCGACGCGGACCACGGTGGACACGCCGAGGTCGTGTTCGACAACGTGCGGGTGCCCGCCGAGAACGTCATCTCCGGCGAGGGCGAAGGATTCGCCATCGCGCAGGCCCGGCTCGGTCCCGGCCGCATCCACCACTGCATGCGGGCGATCGGCATGGCCGAGCGGGCGCTGGAGCTGATGTGCCGGCGCACAAACGAGCGGGAGGCCTTCGGCAGGCCGCTGTCCGACCAGGGCGTCATCCAGCACTGGATCGCCGAATCCCGCGTGAAGATCGAGCAGGCGCGGCTGCTGGTGCTCAAGACCGCGTGGCTGATGGACACCGTCGGCAACCAGGGCGCGCACACCGAGATCCAGGCCATCAAGGTGGCGGTCCCGGAGATGACCACCTGGGTGATCGACCGGGCCATCCAGGCCCACGGCGGCGGCGGGGTCAGCCAGGACTTCCCGCTGGCCGAGCTCTACGCGCACGCGCGGACGCTGCACATCGTCGACGGACCGGACGAGGTGCACCGCCGCTCGCTGGCGCGCCGCGAGCTCCGCAAGTACAAGTGATCCGCGAGGAGATGTTCGGTTCGCGGTGCGCGTGGCGGTGCGGGTAGTGGAACTCGGACGCCCGCGGGCTCCGGGATCCGGGATTCGAGCACGTCCATCCGCGACGCCGCGGACGTCCTCGCCCGAGGAGGTCCGGGACGGCATCGCTGAGGCCCCGTACCGCGCGCGGCTGTCGCCGCACGCTGGAATAACCCGCAAGACCATCGAACCGTTACACCCGATGAGCCCCGAACTGGGGATGCAACTCGAGAACCCGGCAAGGAGAACCAATGGCAGACAGTGGTGTCGCGATCGTCACCGGTGCCGCTCGCGGAATCGGTGCGGCAACCGCCAAGCGGCTCGCCGCGGACGGCTTCGCCGTCGCGGTCATCGACCTGGACGAGCAGGCCTGCGCGGACACGGTCTCGGCCATCCAGACCGAGGGCGGCAAGGCCCTGGCAGTGGGCTGCAACGTCGGCGACGCGGACCAGGTGCAGGCCGCCGTCGACCGCATCGCCGGTGAGCTCGGCCCCCCGACGGTGCTGGTCAACAACGCCGGTGTCCTGCGGGACAACCTGCTGTTCAAGATGAGCGAAGAAGACTGGGACACGGTGATGACCGTGCACCTGCGCGGTTCGTTCCTGATGGCCCGCGCGGTGCAGAAGCACATGGTCGAGGCCAAGTGGGGCCGCATCGTCAACCTCTCGTCGACCTCGGCGCAGGGCAACCGCGGGCAGGCCAACTACTCCACCGCCAAGGCCGGGCTGCAGGGCCTGACCAAGACGCTGTCGGTGGAGCTGGGCAAGTTCGGCATCACCGCCAACGCCATCGCACCCGGCTTCATCCAGACCGAGATGACCAAGGCTACCGCCGAGCGCGTCGGGATGTCCTTCGAGGACTTCAGCAACGCCGCGATCAGCCAGATCCCGGTGGCCCGCGCGGGCAGGCCGGAGGACATCGCCAACGCGGTGTCCTTCTTCGCCGACGACCGCTCCGGATTCGTCTCCGGCCAGGTCATCTACGTCGCAGGTGGACCGAAGGACTGACCCGCGAACGGGAACCACGGGCTTCCGGCTCGCGAACTCCGTGGTTCCCGTCGCCCTGCCCCGACCAACGGAGGTGCTCGGTGAAGGTTTTTTCCGACAAGCAGGAGATCCTGGACGCCAAGGGCGAGACCCTCGGCACCAGCGACTGGCTGACCATCACGCAGGAGCAGGTCAACACGTTCGCCGATGCGACCCACGATCACCAGTGGATCCACGTCGACGTGGAGAAGGCCAACCAGGGACCGTTCGGCGGCCCGATCGCGCACGGTTTCCTGACGCTGAGCCTGCTGCCCAAGTTGAACTCGGAGACCTACCGGGTCGACAACGCCAAGATGGGCATCAACTACGGCCTCAACAAGGTCCGCTTCCCCACCCCGGTGCCGGTGGGCGCCCGAGTCCGGGCCACCACCGAGCTGGTCGACGTCTCCGAGATCGAGGGCGGCCTGCAACTGGCGGTCAAGGCCACGGTGGAGATCGAGAACGAGGCGAAGCCCGCCTGCGTAGCGGAGTTCCTCTCCCGCGTGCTGCTCTGAGGAGAGGTTTCAGTGCGCGGCGGTGCCGCCGTCTCAGGTGTGGGACTAGGCCGGCACCGCCGCGGGTTCTCGGACGTCGTCGGGCGAGGACAGCCGCAGCGTCGCGCAGGTCGCTGCTCAAGTCGCGCATCCCGGACCCCGGCGGCGTCCGAGGTTCCGCTACCGGGCCCGCCACGCAGATGAGACATCGGTCCGATCAGCGGCCGATGTGGATGCCCATTCCCGGTCCGAGCGGCAGGTCCGCGGCGTAGAACACCGTCATGATCAGCGCCCACAGCAGCCAGAACGGCACCACGAAGGGCATCATCCTGGCCACCAGCGTGCCGATGCCCGCGTTCGGTTCGTAGCGGCGCAGGTAGCCGAGCAGGATGATCATGTAGGGGTTCAGCGGGGTCATGATCTGGGTGGCCGAATCGCCCACGCGGAAGACCGCCTGCGCGAAGCCCGGTTCGAAGCCGACGAGGACGAACATCGGGACGAACACCGAGGCCATCAGGGTCCACAGGCTGGAGCCCGAGATGATGAACAGGTTCAGCACCGAGGCCAGGACCATGAACCCGAGGAACGCCGGATAGCCGTCCAGCTGCAGGGACCGCAGCAGGTCCGCCCCCGAGACGGCGACCAGCGAGCCGAGGTTCGTCCAGTTGAACAGCGCGATGAACTGGCCGAGCATGAACGCCAGCACCAGGAACCCGGCGAGTTCGCGCACCGCCAGCGCCATCAGCCGCGGCACGTCGGCGGCCCGCTGAACGGTTCCCGCGAGCGCACCGTAGACGATCGCCGGAACCGCGAAGCCCAGGAAGATCAGCGTGGTCACCGAATCGAGCAGCGGGGATTCCGGCAGGAAGGCGCCCTCGGAGTTCTGCAGCGGCGAGCCCGGCCACAGCGCCAGCAGCAGCACCAGGGCCAGCGCCACCAGGAAGGCCGCACCCGCCCGGACCAGCCCGCGCCGTTCCGCGGGGTCCAAGGCCACCGCGACGCTCGGTTCCTGCTCGGGGTCGGCGACCGCGCTGGGAACCCCGGTGCGCCACATCCGCGGCTCGATGAGCCGGTCGATCAGCAACCCGGCCAGCAGGCCCAGCAGGACCGCCGAGACCGCGTTGAAGTAGTAGTTCGAGATCGGGTTGACCATCGTGCCCGGGTTCGGCAACGTCGCGGCGACCTCGTTGCTGATACCGGCGAACAGGGCGTCCAGGCTGGTCACCACGATCGACGTGGAATATCCCGCCCCGGCGGCCGCGAAGCCGCCGAGCAGGCCCGCGACCGGGTGCCTGCCCGCGGCCTTGAACACCAGCGCGGCCAGCGGCGGCAGGATGATCATCGACGAGTCGGCCATCACGCTGGCGCTCACGCCCACCAGGCCCAGCGCGTAGGGCAGCACCCAGCGCGGCGCTCCTCCGATGGTTGCCCGGATCAGCGCGGTGAGCATCCCGGTGCGCTCGGCCAGACCGACCGCCAGCATGATGGTGACCACGGTCTCCAGCGGCGGGAAACCGATAAAGTTCTCCGCCATCCCGGTGAACAGGAACTCCAGGCCCGCACCGGTGAACGCGCCGCGCACCGGTGTCGCCGCGTCGTCGCCCGGGATCGTCACCGCGACGCCGAACCACGCGATCGCGGTCGAGAGCACGGCCACGACCAGGAACAGCAGTCCGAAGAGCAGGAACGGTTCGGGCAGCTTGTTGCCGACTCGCTCGATCAGGTTCAGCAACCGATCGATGCGCGGCTGCCGCGCTGCTTGGGCTTCGCTCAAGGCTCACTCCCGGCGGAACGGAAAAGCTCGCCGCAGCAAACCCTTCCGCCGCCGATTGCACAAGCCGCCACAGCGGGACGAAACAGAACCGAAAGCAGCGGTTACTTGCGCAGCGAATCCAGCAGCAGATCCGCGAAGTGCTCACCGACCTCGGCTCCGCTGAGATCACCGTCGCTGCGGAACCAGGTGCCCAGGTGGTGCACCGCCCCGAAGAAGAAGTCCACCACCAGATCGGGGGACTTGTCGGTCCGGAAGACCCCGTCGCGCTGGCCCTCCTCGACCAGCTCGCAGACCTTCTCGTGGTAGCGGCGGCGCTCGGCGCGGACCTCGGCCTTCTTCTCCGGGTGCAGCAGGTGCATCGAGCGGAAGAAGATCACCGTGTCGTCCAGGTTGGCCGTGGTGGTGGTCACCACGTCGGCGGCGATGGCGTGCAGCCGTTCCTGCACCGGGGCCTCGCTCGCCGCCGCGGTCTCCAGCCGGGCCTGCTGATCGCGCAGCACCCTGGCGTAGATCTCGTAGAGCAGATCGTCCTTGGAGCCGAAGTAGTGGTACATCGCCCCCTTGGTGACGCCGGCCGCGTCGACGATCTGCTGCACCGAGGTCGTTTCGAAACCGTACTCGGCGAACAGCCGCGTGGCCGCGGCCAGCAGCCGCTGCGGAACCGATTCCTCGCCCGCCGAGCGAGCCATGCGCCACCTCCCCAGTCGACACCCATCTTGAGGGGTCCTTGCAGTGTGCGGCGGAGCCGCTGTGTCAAGTGTGGGACTCAACCCGCACCGCCGCGGGTTCTGACGCGTCGTGCGGCGAGGACAGCCGCGACGCCGCGCAGGCCGCTGCTCGAGGAGCGGATCCCGCAGCCACACGACGCGTCAGGTTCTCCCACCCGCACCGCCACGCAAACCCCAAACCGAAACATCTCCTCAGGGTATCGAGCCGACTACTCCACCTTGCGCTGCAGCTTGCGCATCCCGGCCTGCCACTTCTCCGGCTGAGCGGCGCGCAGCGCGTAGTAGTCACCGACCTCGGGGTGCGGCAGGATCAGGAATTCCTCCCCACCGAGCTTCTCGGCCACCAGATCGGCCACCTGCTCAGGGGTGATCGCCTCCGGCACGAGCAGCGCCTTCCCCGTGTCCCCGGTGTCGGCGAGCATGTTGGTGCGCACGCCCTGCGGGCACAGCGCCTGCGCGGTGACGCCCTTGTCCGCGTAGGTGATGTTGAGCCATTCGGCGTGCGCGACCGCGGCGTGCTTGGTCACCGAGTACGGCGCCGCCCGCAGCATGGTGAGCAGACCCGCGGCCGAGGCCGTGGCCAGGAAGTGCCCCTGGCCGCGTTCGAGCCAGTGCGGCAGCAGCGCGCGGGCCGCCCGCACGTGCGCCATCACGTTGATCTCCCAGGTGTCGGCCCACGCGGCCTCATCGGCCTCGGTGCCACCGGTGGTGCCGGCGTTGGCGCAGTAGACGTCGACCGCGCCGTGCTCGCTCATCGCGGCGTCGACCAGCGCGGCGACGCCGGACTCGGAGGCGACGTCGCCGGGCACGGCGAGGCCGCCGATCTCCTCGGCGACCGCACCGACGCCGTCGGCGTCGATGTCGCCGAGCACCAACCGCGCCCCCGCGCCGGCGAACTTGCGGGCCATGGCGGCACCGATGCCGTTGCCGGCTCCGGTGATCACCACGACCGAGCCGTCCAGCCGCACGTCACACACCGCCCTTCAGCGTCACGCCGCCGTCGAGGGTGAGGATCTGACCGGTGATCCAGGAGGCCTCCTCGGACAGCAGGAACGCCGACGCACCGGAGATGTCGGAGGGGATGCCGAGCCGCTGCATCGGGTAGGCGGCGGCGACCTCGTCCTCCTTGTCGGCGTACAGCGCCGTGGCGAACTGCGTCTTGACCACGGCCGGAGCGATGGCGTTGACCCGCACGGTCGGGCCCAGCTCCACCGCGAGCTCCTGGGTCATGTGCGCCAGCATCGCCTTGGTGGCCCCGTAGTAGCCGATCCCGGGCGACGGCCGCAGACCCGCCACCGAGCAGACGTTGAGCACCGCGCCGCCGTGCTCGGACATGCCCGCCCGGTAGACCTGCTGGGTCCAGGACAGCGCGGCCAGCACGTTGACCTCGAAGGTCTTGCGCGCCACCCCGTGGTCGAGGTCGATCAGCGGGCCGTAGGCCGGGTTGATACCGGTGTTGTTCACCAGCAGGTCGACGTGCCCGAAGGCCTCCACCGTCTTGGCGATGGCGTCCGCCTGGTGCTCCTCGTCGTCGGCCTTGCCCGGCACGGCGAGCGCGTTGTCGGCGCCGAGCCCTTCGACGGCTTCGGCCAACGTCTCGGAATTGCGCGCGGTCAGAGTCACCTTGGCGCCCTCGGCCACCAGCCGCTCGGCAATGGCCAGGCCGATGCCCCGGCTGGCGCCGGTCACGATCGCCACTCGTCCGTCGAAACGCTTGCTCATCGGTTCGGTTCAACCTTTCCGGGTGGTGCGGTCACTTCGGCGCGTCGCGGAGTTCGCGGCGCAGGATCTTGCCGGTCGCGGTCTTGGGCAGCTCGTCGAGGATGTCGATCTCGCGCGGGTACTTGTAGGCGGCGAGCTGCACCTTGCAGTACTCCACGAGGTCCTCGGCATCGGCTTCGGCCTCGTGCGCGAGGCTGACGAAGGCCTTCACCGTCTCGCCCCGGTAGGCGTCCGGCACGCCGACCACGGCGGCTTCGCGCACGGCCGGGTGGTTGTAGAGGACGTCCTCGACCTCGCGGGGCCAGACCTTGAAGCCGGAGGCGTTGATCATGTCCTTCTTGCGGTCGACCACGTAGAACCAGCCCTGCGCGTCCATGAACCCGACATCGCCGGTGTGCAGCGCGCCGTTGCGGATGCCCTGCGCGGTCTCCTCGGGCTTGTTCCAGTAGGCGGGCACCACCATCGGGCCCTCGATGACGATCTCACCGACCTCGCCCGGGGGCAGATCGGCGCCGTTCTCGTCGACGATGCGCAGCACCGTGTTGTAGGTCGGGATCCCGACGCTGAGCGTGCCGGAGGACTCGTCGACCGGGGCTTCGCGGTGCACCGGTACCGAGGTCGCGGTCGCGGTGGTCTCGGTGAGGCCGTAGCCGTTGCGGATGTAGTGGCCGAAGCGCTGCCGGAAGGACTCCACCACCGCCGAGGGCAGCGGCGCGCCGCCGGAGTAGACCATCCGCAGCGAGGCGAAGTGCTCCGGTGTGACGTCCGGGTGGTTCATCAACGCCATGTAGGCCGTGGACGGGCCGATCATGTAGGCGGGCCGGTGCTCGGCGAGCGTGTCCAGCACCACGCCCGGTTCGAAGCGGTAGGACAGGTTGAGCTGCCGCCCGGCGGCCAGCGCGGCGCCGAACTGGCAGACCAGCCCGGTGATGTGGAACAGCGGCGCCAGCGCGAAGATCCCGCCCGGCCCCTCGTTCTCCAGGCGCACCCGCATGCCCTCGGAGTTGAACGTGACGTTGGCGTGGGTGTTGGTCGCACCCTTGGGCACCCCGCTGGTCCCCGAGGTGTACACCAGCAGCGCCAGGTCGTCGCCGGACACCGACACCGCGGGCGGCTGCTGCCCGGCGTGCGCCCGCGCCACCGACAGCAGGTCCGCGCACCCGGTGGCGGGCTTGCGCTCGGAGGCCGCGAACAACCGCGGGTCGTGGCGGGTCTGCACGTCGAGTTCGCTGGTGGTGATCGCGGTGCCGATCCCGAGCTCCCGCGCGACGTCGCCGAGCACCTCGTGCCAGCCCTTCTCCGAGGACACCACCACGTGCGGCTGAGCATCACCGAGGATCTTGGTCAGCTCGCGCACCCGGTACATCGGGTTGAGCGGCACCACGATGGCTCCGGCCTTCCAGCCCGCCAGCACCGCGACCGCGAACTGCGGGACGTTCTGCAGGTAGACGGCCATCCGATCGCCGCCAGCCAAACCCCGCTCGGCGAGATAGCAGGCCAGTCCGCTGCTGAGCTCGTCGAGCTCGGCGAAGGTCACGCTCCCGTCGAAATACGTCAGCGCGGTGCCATCCGGATCGTCGCGCACCGCGGCGGCGAACACGTCGAGCATGTTGTCGAACCGCGGCTCGATCTCGGCCGGGATGTCACCGTCGTAAAGGGCCTTCCACGGCCGTTCGTCGTACACACTGCTCAACACGCCCACCTCCACGTTGAGACCGACCAGTCGGTACGTTCAGTCAACGGTGCCCGGCCCGACCGCGTCAAGCCCCCGCGGAATTCGCCGCATCCGTCACTCGCGTTTCACCCGCCCGCACGAATCCGCACGACCAGGCCCGCGAGGGGTTATGCTTGCGCCATGTCGTCAGCCGCGCTGGAAAACGTGCTGGCCCGGGCCGGGTTGCAGGTCACGGCCGGCGAGTTCCTGTCCCTCGTCGAGGACGCGGCCAAGAGACTCACCTCGCCCCAGGCCGACCCGGCCTCGCACTTCACCGAGGACGAACGACGCGCGCTCAGCGACGCGGGCCTGGATCTCACCGAGCTCGGGCGCACCGAAGCCGACCCCCGCGCGCGCACCGTCGCCGAGCAGGCGGTGCTGCGCGACACCGCGCTCTCGGTCCAGCAGGCCGCCGAGCGCATCGGGGTGGACACCAGCCGCATCCGGCACCGCATCGGCGAACACCGGCTGCTCGGCTGGAAGGATCGCGGCGGCTGGCGGCTGCCCGCCTGGCAGTTCGGCGACACCGACGTGCTGCCAGGCCTGGACGCCGTGCTGCCCTTGATGCCCGCCGACCAGCCTGCCCTGGTGCTGGCGAACTTCATGACCACCCCGCAGGAAGAACTCGAGATCGGCGACAAACCGGTGAGCCCGCGCGAGTGGCTGCTGGCCGGTGGCGACCCACAGCGAGTGGCCGAACTCGCCGCCACCATCGGCACGCCCGCCTGACCGCCCGCACACCACCGATCCACCGGGACCTCCATGGCACGGCTCCCCCAGCCGCCTGTGCCCGCAGCGCTACAGGCGATGCTGCGCCGCACCGAAGACGTCATCGCGGTGCCCGCCGGCACCCGGCTGGCGCGCGTGTTCACCGCCGGCGGTAGCCACCCGCAGGAGTGGAACAGCTTCCGCTACGCCGGTCCGCTGCCGCACGCCCGCTTCGACCCGCACCTGCCGAACTCCCAGGGCGGTCCGACGGTCACTCGCGAGCACGGGGTGCTGTACTTCTCGATGTCGGTGCAGACCTGCATCGCCGAGGTCTTCCAGGCCAGCTCCACAGTGGACCGGAGCACCCGCGAGCCGCACCTGGTGCTGTTCCGCCCGCGCCGAACGCTGCGGTTGCTGGACCTGACCGGCCTGTGGCCGACCCGGGCAGGCGCCTCCCAGGCCATCAGCAGCGGCCCGAAGGCCCGTTCCCAGGCGTGGGCGCGCGGGATCCGCGCGGCCTACCCGGAGCTCGACGGGCTCTGGTACCGCTCCTCGATGGACGCGGGCAAGCCGTCGCTGTGCCTGTGGGACCCACCGGCGGTCACCGCACTGCCCGAGGAACCGGACGTCCTGCTGCCGCTGAACCACCCCGGCCTGGACGTGCCGCTCGGACGCGTGTGCCAGGAGCTCAGCTACACCCTGCTGGACTAGCAGGGCGCTCACCGGGCACCGACTGGCGGCGCCCGAACGACGGAAGCCGCTCCGAACCGCGGCGGCCCGCCCCGCCCGGCCGACCCGGGCGACGGGAGGAATGGACCGTCGCCGCCGAGAAGCCCGCCACCTCACCCTCCGGGGGCGCCACCGAGAAGCCCGCTGGTTCGCGGGCTTCGCACCGCTGGCCGCTTCGCCTCCCCGCGGTCGATGCCCGACGTCGGTCGCGCTCCCGCCGCCGCGGCATCCGATGAGATCGCTGTCACGGCAAGCCCGGGTCCACCCGAGCTCCCTAGCGCCAACCCTAAAAGCAACGTATTGTTGCTTTAGATGCCGCGCCGGTAGATGCACGGCACGGGGCTCGAGAGGAGACATGATGAAGATCCTGGTCAGCGGCGGCGGCGCGGCTGGGCTGTGCGCGGGCATCGACCTCGCGCGGGCCGGGCACGCGGTGGAGATCGTGGAGCGGGCGGACCACCTGCGCGTCAACGGCTCCCCCATCGACGTGCGCGGCGACGCGCTCGAAGCGGCCGAGCGGATGGGCATCCTGGACGCGGTGCGCGAGCGGCGGATCACGATGACCGAGCGGACGAAGTTCGTCGACCGGTCCGGCACGACGGTCGCCTCCCTGGCGACGCAGGAGATCAACGAGAGCTCGGAGGACATCGAGCTCCCCCGCGAGGACCTCATGACCGTCCTGCGACAGGCCCTGCCCGAGCCGGTCGACCTGCGCTTCGCGGAGTCCATCGCGACGCTGGTCGACCACGGGGACCGGGTCGCGGTCACCTTCGCCTCCGGCCGCGAGACCTCCTACGACGTCGTCATCGGCGCCGACGGGGCGCACTCGGCGGTGCGACGGCTGGTCTTCGGCCCGGAGGAGGAGTTCAGCGAGCCCCTCGGGGTCTACGTCGCGATCGCGGACGCGCCCGGCCAGGCGATGTCCGGCGGCGCCCGCGAGTCGGAGATCCTCAACCTGCCGGGGCGCATGGCCGGCGTGGCCCGCTATCGCGACGAGGCACTGGCCATCTTCGAGTTCCGGTCCGAGCCGATCGACCACGACCACCACGACCTGGCCGTTCAGAAGCGCATCCTGACCGAGGCCTTCACCGGGATCGAGGACTGGAAGGTCCCCGAACTGCTCGAGACCGCCAAAAGCGACCCCGAGCTCTACTTCGACGCGATCGCCCAGATCCACATGCCGACCTGGCACCTGGGACGGGTCGTGCTGATCGGGGACGCCGCGCACTGCGCGACCCCGATGGCCGGGCGCGGAACCTCGCTGGCACTGCTCGGTGCGTGGACGCTCGCCGAGGAACTCGGTCGCCACGGCGACGACGTCGAGGCGGCCTTCAGCGCCTACGAGCAGCGCGAGCGCCCCCGCGCGGCGGCGGCACAGGAGTTCGCGCACGGCGGGGCCGACCTCGTGGTCCCCGCGACCTGGGAAGCCATCGAGGCGCGAAACGCACGGCTGCGCGCGGCGCAGCCGCTGTAGGCTGCCTGCCATGGCCGAGGACGGAAGCACGCGAAACCCGGCCCGCCGCCCAGGCGGTCGCACCGCCCGGGTGCGGCGCCGGATCCTCGAGGCCGCCACCGAGCTGATCGCCCGCGACGGGATCGGCGGGCTGCGCTACGACCAGGTCGCCGAGCTCGCCGAGGTCAACAAGACCAGCGTCTACCGCAACTGGCCCGACCGCAGCGCGCTGGTCGCCGACGCGCTCACCACCTTCGGCGCCGACGTCGCGCCGCTGCAGGACTCGGGCGACATCGAGGCCGACCTCGTCGACTTCCTCGAAGCCCTCGCCGCGGCCACCGCGAGCACCCAAGGACGGGCGCTGCTGACCGTGGTGGCCTCGGCGCGCGAGGACCCCGAGCTGCGGGCCATCGTCGACGAGGTCTTCGAACGACGCCTGAGCATTCTCGAGCACCGCCTGAAGACGGCGATCGAGCGCGCGGAGCTGCCGCCGGTCGAGAGCTCCTTCCTCGCCGAGATGCTCGCCGGACCCGTCCAGCTGTTCGTCACCCGCGGGCCCCGCGCGTTCACCCGCGCCGACGCCGCACGAGTGACCAACGTGGTGCTCGCCGGCATCCGCGCCACGCACGGCACCTGAGGCCCCGCGTCGACCTGGTCCCCTTCTGGGCAGCCGCACGAGCTGGGCGATTCTCCGATCGCCGCGGAAGCGATCAACAGCATCGGAACCAACGGAAGCCCGGACCAGGCACCGGACACGACTGCGCCCTCCCGGGTGACCCGGGAGGGCGCGGCTCGATTCGGATCAGGCCTTGTTGGCCTCGGAATCGGTGTCGTTGTCCTCGACCGCCGCGTCCTTCTTGGACTTGGCGAGGCTGGCGAAGGTCGTGACGGCCAGCACGACCACGATCACGCCGAGCGACATCCAGTTGTTGATGTCCAGCCACTCCGGCACCGCGTGGTACTCGTGCAGCGCGTGGATGACCAGCTTGACGCCGATGAAGGCGAGGATGACGGCCAGCCCCAGCGACAGGTAGACCAGCTTGTCGACCAGGCCGCCGAGCAGGAAGTACAGCTGGCGCAGACCCATCAGCGCGAACGCGTTGGCGGCGAAGACCAGGAACGGGTCCTGCGTGATGCCGAAGATCGCCGGGATGGAGTCCACCGCGAACAGCAGGTCGGCACTGCCGATGGCCACGATGACCACGAACATCGGCGTCAGGTAGCGCTTGCCGTCGATCTTCGTCGTGGACTTGGCGCCGTGGTAGTCCTCGGTCACCGGGAAGAACTTGCGCACCCAGCGAACGACGGCGTTCTCCTTGTACTCCTCGTCATCGTCCTTGTGGCGGATCATGCTGAACGCGGTCCACAGCAGGAATCCGCCGAAGATGAAGAACACCCAGACGAACTTCGCGATCAGCGCCGCGCCCACGGCGATGAAGGCACCGCGCATCAGCAGTGCCAGCAGGATCCCGATGAGCAGCACCTTGTGCTGGTGGATCGAGGGCACCGCGAAGCTCGACATGATCACCATGAAGATGAACAGGTTGTCGACGCTGAGCGAGTACTCGGTGATGTAACCGGTGAAGTACTGGATCGCGAAGTGCGCGTCACCGAACAGCCAGACACCGAGGCCGAACAGGATCGCGCAAGCGATGTAGAAGGTGACCCACTTCGCGGCTTCGCCGGTGGTCACCTCGTGCGGTTTGCGGTCGACGATCACCAGATCGAGCAGCAGCAACAACGCCAATCCGCCGAGCGTGGCAAGCCACACCCACAGCGGTACGTGCATCGTGTCGACAGCGGACTGCGCGGGTTGTGCTGCGCGCAGCATCAGGTCGGCACCCATGGATCACCTCCGGTTCAGGGCGTACACGTCCGGGACCGGAGGTCTCTTCCACCGATCAATGTGATCAGTCGGCAGCACCGGGCTTGACCTGGCAAGTTCCGTGATGACGATACCGCCGCGAAGGAATACTCCCCTCCACCACGTCAAGATTGTCACTTATGCCCAGGGACGAAGGCCAGGCAGGGTGACCACCGGCACCGCCGCGCACAGATCGAACCTAAGTGGCACCGCTGGTGGCAGCAATCGCAGCGAGCCGCGCTGACCGATCCGGGTTATTGCGATCTCGCCGATCTGTCTCGACACGAGCCGCCGACCGTTATCCGGGTGTTCCAGATCACCGAATTTCGACTACGCAGCGTGATCGAAAGCACATTCTCACTTGCCGGATTGCACTTTGGTCTCTGCTTCATAAGCTTCTTGTCTTGCGCGGCGTTCGGAGTCATCCGGCGCCGCCTCGGTCACCTAGTGTCGACGGCGTGTCCACCTCGCCCCGACGCCGCACCGGCCTGGTCCTGCTCGCCCTGATCTGCGTGGCGCTCGTCGCGCTCGGGGCACTGCTGTGGACCGGCCGGATCCACTCGCAGCCCGAGACGACTCCGGCACCGAAACCGCGGGCGGCCATGGTCGACGTGCTCGACGGCCCGCAGCACCGGCAGCGGGTGCAGATCGACGTCACCCTCTACGCGCCGGTCGAGACCCCGGCACCGGCGATCCTGCTGGCGCACGGCTTCGGCGGCAGCAAGGACGACACGGCCGCGCAGGCGCGCGAGCTCGTCGGGCGCGGTTTCACCGTGCTCACCTACTCGGCGCGCGGCTTCGGGCGCAGCACCGGAAAGATCGCGCTCAACCATCCGGACTACGAGGTCGCCGACGCCCGGCAGCTGCTGGACTGGCTGGCCCGCCAGCCGGAGGTGCAGCGCGACCACGACGGCGACCCGCGCGTCGGCGTCACCGGTGGTTCCTACGGCGGAGCCCTGGCACTGATGCTGGCCGGAACCGATCCGCGCGTGGACGCGATCGCGCCGACGATGACCTACAACGACCTCGGCCAGGCGCTGCTGCCGAACAACGCCACCCGGCAGCACATCCGCGGGCTGACTCCCGCCGACGGCGCGGGAACCGACGACGGGGTGTTCAAGCAGACCTGGGCGGGCATGCTGTTCTCCTCGGGCGGCGCCCCGCGACCTCCGGCCCAGCGGCCCCAGCGGTTCGCCGGTGACGGCCCTCCGGGGGCTCAGCAATCCCTGACCTGCGGGAACTTCACGGCGGAGGTGTGCGCGGCCTACTCGGACATCGCCCAGGACGGCACCGCGACCAAGCCGACCCGCGACCTGCTCGACCGGGTCTCCCCGAAGACCTACAACTCCCGGGTCGACGTGCCGACCCTGCTGGTGCAGGGCGAGAAGGACACCCTGTTCGGCCTGGACCAGGCCGACGCCAACGCGCGCCAGATCGCCCGCGCCGGCGGCAAGGTCAAGACCGTCTGGTTCGCAGGCGGCCACGACGGCAACCCGCCGGACGCCGAGCTGCGCGGGCAGATCGCCGACTGGTTCGCCTTCCACCTCGGTGGCGTGCCGCCGGTTCCGGACCCGGGCACCGCGTTCCAGTTCGACATCGCGGGCAGGCCGCAGCGCGACGGCGAGGTACCGGTGCGCACGATGACCTCGCCCACCTACCCGGGCGTGGCCTCCACCCGCACTCCTCGCTACGGGCTGGAGCTGACCGGCGAACCGACCCCGGTGATCAACCCACCGGGCGGGTCACCCGCGGCGACCACCTCGCTGCCCGGGGCGGGCAAGGTGCTGGACGCGGCGGGCAGCCTCGGGCAGGACCTGCCGCGCGATCTGCCCGGCCAGGTCGCCACGTTCCGCACCGAGCCGCTGGAGTCGCCGCTGACGATCTCCGGCACCCCGCGCACCCGGCTGGCGGTCTCCGCCGTGCGGGGGCAGCCGACGAGCTCGGACGCGGTGCTGTTCGCCAAGCTCTACGACGTCGGTCCGAACGGGCAGCGCACGCTGCTCGGCAACACGGTCTCGCCGCTGCGGGTGACGAACCTGCCCGCCGACGGCAAGCCCGTCGAAGTGGATGTGTCGCTTCCCGGCCTGGTGCATCCGCTGGAGACCGGGCATCGGGTGGAGCTGGCGGTCTCGACGACCGATCAGGCCTACAAGCTGCCGAGCGAGGCCTCGGTGCACCGCGTCGGCCTGGCGGGCGACCGGGAGCTGTCGGTGCCCTCGGTGCACGCCACCGCTTCCAGCTCCGGAACCGTGCCGGTCGCCCCGCTGGTCGGGATCGGGATGGTCTTCCTGCTGGCGCTGTTGGTGTGGCTGGTCTCGCTGGTCCGGAGGCGGTTCCACGACGAGGTCGACCCGCAGCTGGTGGACACGCCCCTGGCGATCGACGGACTGCGCAAGTCCTACCCGGACAAGAAGGACGCCGTGACGGACCTGTCGATGCGGGTCGAGCGCGGCCAGATCGTCGGGTTGCTCGGCCCCAACGGCGCGGGCAAGACCACCGCGCTGCGGATGATGCTGGGACTGCTGCGCCCGAACAAGGGCCAGATCCGGCTGTTCGGCCACAAGGTCACCGCGGGCGCCCCGGTGCTGTCCCGGGTCGGCGCGCTGGTGGAGGCACCGGGCTTCCTGCCGCACCTGTCCGGTCTGGACAACCTGCGCTACTACTGGGCCGCCACCGGCCGCCCGATGCTGCAGGCCCACCTCGACGAGGTGCTGCAGATCGCCGGTCTGGACACCGCGGCCAAGCGCAAGGTGCGCTCCTACAGCCAGGGCATGAAGCAGCGCCTGGCGATCGCCCAGGCCATGCTGGGCCTGCCGGAGCTGCTGGTGCTGGACGAACCCACCAACGGGCTGGATCCGCCGCAGATCCACCAGATGCGCGCGATCCTGCGCCGCTACGCCTCCACCGGACGATCGGTGCTGATCTCCAGCCACCTGCTGAGCGAGGTCGAGCAGACCTGCACGCACGTGGTGGTCATGCACGGTGGGAAGGTGGCCGCCGCGGGCACGGTCGAGGAGATCACCGCTGTCGACGGCGAGGTGACCTTCGTGGTCGACGACCCGAGGAACGCCGCCATCGCGCTGAACACGGTCGAGGGCCTCGGCCGCGTCGAGCCCGAGGGCAACGACGTGCACGTCGACCTGGCCGGGCACCAGGCATCGGTGCTGGTCGCCGTGCTGGTCGACGCGGGGGTCGCGGTGCACCAGGTCGGACCGCGACGACGCTTGGAGGACGCTTTCTTGCAGCTGGTCGGGGAGGAACAGCGGTGAACGAACCCAACGAACCGGCTCGCCACGCACCCGAGGACATCGATCTCGACGGCATCGACCTCAAGGACTACGAGGATCCGGATCTCGACGACGTCGACGGACCCGATCCCGACGAGGACGACCGCCGCGGCACCGACGACGTCGACGGGGCTGGTGCCCGCGCCACCAATGCGGACGCGCCGGGAGCCGAATCCCCGGCCGCCGCGGGTTCGGCCGACGGGGACACCGAGGACGCCGGCGCGCTCGACGACGAACGCCCGGACGCCCGCGCCGAGGACCACCCGGACACCGGGGACGCCGACGCGGGAACGGCCGTCGAGGTGGTCGACGGCACCGACGCGGCGGTGGTCCGCACGCCCGGGTACGGCCTCGCCCAGCCGGACGGCAGCGTCGAGGGCTACCGCGCCAAGAACACGCTGCCGCTGCGCGTCGAGCTGGCCCGCCAGCTGCGCAGGCGGCGCACCTGGCTGACCCTGGGCTTCCTGCTGTTGCTGCCGCTGCTGCTGGTGGGCGCGTTCCAGTTGGGCGACGGGGGGCCGAACGGCGGCCGGAGCTACGCCGACATCGCCACCTCGAGCGGCCTGAACTTCGCGGTGTTCACCCTCTACGCCTCGACGAGCTTCCTGCTGGTCGTGGTGGTGGCGCTGTTCTTCGGCGACACGGTCGCCAGCGAGGCGTCCTGGTCGAGCCTGAAGTACCTGCTGTCGGCCCCGGTCCCGCGACTGCGGTTGCTGCGGCAGAAGGCCAAGGTCGCCGCGTTCCTGTCGGTTCTGGCCCTGGTGCTGCTGACCGGCACGGCGCTGGCCGTGGGGGTGTTCTGGTTCGGCACCGGACCGCTCGTCTCGCCCACCGGCGAGTCGCTGTCGTTCCTGCGCGGGCTCGTGATGGTGATGGCCGCTGCGGTCTACCTGGCGGTGCACCTGTCCTGGGTGGCCGCGCTGGCGATGTGGCTGAGCGTGACCACCGACGCCCCGCTGGGCGCGGTCGGCGGTGCGGTCCTGGTATCGATCCTGTCGCAGATCCTCAACCAGATCAGCGCGCTCGGCGAGCTGCGCAGGTACCTGCCCACGCACTTCGCCACGGCCTACGCAGACCTGTTCGGCCGGGACATCGACTACAGCGCGATGGTCAACGGCTGCTTCTCGGCCCTGTCCTTCGCCGCGGTGTTCGTCACGCTCGCGCTCTGGCGCTTCCACCGCAAGGACATCACGAGCTAGTTCCTGCTGAGGTGCGCGCATCGCTGGGCGGTGCGGGGAGCCGAGCCTGAGCGGCGGTGCGAGCTGAGTCCCGCACCTGAAAACACGGCTCGGCCGCCCCCTCCGGAGTTCCCACAGGCCACGAGGCGAGGTTCGCCGCTACCCGGCGTAATGTCGTCGGGCGATGGAGATTTTCCACCTGCGGTACTTCGTGGCCGTGGCGGAGAACCTGAGCTTCTCCGGCGCCGCGCGCAAGCTGCACATGGCCACCTCGCCGCTGAGCCAGCGGGTGCGCGACCTCGAACGCGAGCTCGGCACGCCGCTGTTCGAGCGGGACTCGCATCACGTCGGTCTCACCGAGTCGGGCGCCGCGCTGCTGCCGATCGCGCGCGATGTGATCAGTCGCTTCGACGACATCCCGTGGCGGTTGCGCGAGGAGATCAGCCCGCACCGGCCGGTGGTCTACCTGGGCGTCCCGCCCGGACTGCACTCCGACCTGCGTGAGCGGCTCGCCGAGTTCACCCGGGCCTGCACGCCGACGCTCGACCTCAAGCGCTGGCCGGGCGGCAGCCGCGAGCTGCTCAGCGGAGTGCAGCGGGGCGAGCTGGCGATGGCGCTGGTGCATCTGCCGGTGCACGCGGAGGGCATCGAGTCCTTCGAGCTGATGCGCGAACCGCTCGGTGCGGTGCTGCCCGCCGCGGAGTTCGCCGGCCGCCGGTCGGTGGCGCTGCACGAGCTGACCGGCTTCACCTACGTGCGCCCGGCCGCGCGGATGCTGCCGGACTACTGGGACGAGCTGGAGGCGCGGCTGTCGGCCGCCGGAATTCATCGCCGGATGACGTTGGATACCGGTGATTACGCGAGCACGTCCGAGGTCGTGGCCAATGGTGAGACATTCGCCATTTCGATGCTCGACCCGAAAAGCGGAATGCACAAACTGCGCGAGAGCGACGTCGTGGTCCTGCCCATCGAGGATTTCTCACCGATCTTGTCGACCGGGCTGATCTGGCGTTCCGACCGCACGCAGGAGCAGCCCGACCTGCAAAAACTCATCGATTCCGCGAAGTCGGCCCTGGTCGATCCGGCCGCGTGACCACTGCGGTCACGCCATTGTTCGCGATTCGGTTGCACTGATCAATTGCACCCACGTCCTGCGCGGCCCTAATGTAGTTAGCGAAGTTAATTACTCAATCGGGAACTTTCCCGCCCGCCAGGAGTGGTGATGAATTCCTCCGAAAAACCCGGCCCGCTGGCCGGTGTTCGCGTGATCGACATGGCCACGGTGGTGATGGGCCCGTACGCGGCCCAGATCCTCGGCGACCTCGGAGCCGACGTGATCAAGATCGAGTCGCCGAAGGACACCGCGCGGTTCGGCACGCTGCACCGCACCCCGGGCATGACGCCGCTGGCGATGAACGTCAACCGCAACAAGCGCAGCGTCGCCCTCAACCTCAAGGACGAGGACGAGGCCGCGCAGGCCCGCGAGCTCATCGGCGGCGCGGACATCCTGATCACGAACATGCGGATCAACGCGCTGCGCAGGCTGGGCATGGACTACGACAGCCTCGCCGCGGACAACCCGCACCTGATCTACGCGCACGCGCAAGGCTTCCGGCCCGACTCCGATCGCGCGAACCTCGCCGCCTACGACGAAACCGTGCAAGCGGCCTCCGGGCTGCTCGACCTGGCCCAGCGCGCGGGCGACATCGGCAAGCCGGTGGTGCTGCCCAGCATCTTCGGGGACAAGGTCTCGGCGCTGACGATCGTCTACTCGGCGCTGGCCGCGCTGGTGCACCAGCGCGCCACCGGCCAGGGCCAGCTCGTCGAGGTCCCGATGGCCGACACGATGCTCGCGTTCAACCTGGTCGAGCACCTGCAGGGGCAGATCTACGACCCGCCGATGAGCGAGACGGGCTTCGCGCTGTCGATGAACGAAGGCCACCGCGCACGGCCCACCAAGGACGGCCAGGCGATGATCATGCCGTACTCGCCGCAGAACTTCCGCGACCTGTTCGCCGCCGCCGGCCGCAGCGATCTCGCCGAGGACCCGCGGGTCGCGGGCGATTTCATCGACAGCCGCCGGGACGGTCGCGACCTCGCCGAACTGATCGAGTCGGTCACCCCGAACCTGACCACCGCCGAGTGGATCCGGGTCTGCACCGAGAAGTCCATCCCGGTCGGACCGGTGCTCAAGCTCGACGAGGCCGCCGACGACCCGTACGTGCAGGAGGGCCACCTCCTCGACGTCGCCGAGCATCCCACCGAGGGCAGCTACCGGCCCGTCGGCGTGCCGATGAACTTCTCCGCCACGCCCGCCTCGATCCGCCTGCACCCGCCGATCCCGGGCCAGGACACCGAGGCCGTGCTGTCCGAACTGGCGACGAACGAGGAAGAGGGGGATGCGGCATGACCGCCCCGAACACCGCGGTGCAGACCGAGATCACCGGTCACACCCTGATCATCACCATCAATCGGCCCGAGGCCCGCAACGCCGTCAACGCAGATGTCGCGCAGGGCATCGCCGCGGCCATCGACGAGCTGGACAACACCCCGGAGCTGCGCGTCGGCGTGCTCACCGGCGCGGCGGGCACGTTCAGCGCCGGCATGGACCTCAAGGCCGCGGCGCGAGGCGAGTCCCCGACCGCCGGAGACCGCGGTTTCGGCGGGCTGACCGAGGCCGACACCACCAAGCCGCTGATCGCCGCCGTCGAGGGCTACGCCATGGGCGGCGGTTTCGAGCTGGCGCTGGCCTGCGATCTGATCGTGGCCGCCTCCGGCGCGGAGTTCGCGCTCCCGGAGGTCAAGCGCGGCATCATCGCGGGCGGCGGCGGCGCGATCCGGCTGCCCAAGCGGATCCCGCATCACCTGGCCATGGAGCTGCTGCTGACCGGCCGCAGCATCGAGGCCGCCCGCGCCCGCGAACTCGGCCTGGTCAACCAGGTCGCCTCCGACGGCGCGGCGCTGGCCGCCGCGCTGGAGCTGGCGGGCGAGCTGGCCGGCAACGCTCCCCTCGCGCTGGCCGCGGTCAAGCAGGTCGCGCGACTGTCCGACCGGCTGCCCGAACCCGAGGCCTTCGCCGCGCAGCGCGAGCAGAACGCGGCGCTGCGCGACTCCGCGGACTTCGCAGAAGGAGTCCGCGCCTTCACCGAGAAGCGCGCTCCGAAGTGGACGGGACGATGAACCGAACCGAGATCCTGCAGAGCCTGACCACTCCCCTGGGCGCCCCCGCCTACGCGCCGACGGTCGCGCGGTTCACCGACCGCGAGTACCTCAACATCGTCTACCGAACCGACGCCGAGGCGCTGCGCGCGGTGGTGCCCGAACCGCTGACCTTCCACGAACCGCTGGTGCGGTTCGAGGTCATGAAGATGGGCGAGGTGACCTCGTTCGGCCCGTACGTCGAGGCCGGGCAGGCGATCCCGGTCCGCTTCGGCGAGGAGCGGGGCGAGTACCTGCACGCGATGTACCTGAACAACTTCCCGGCCACCGCGGCCGGACGGGAGGCCAGCGCCTACCCGAAGGTGATGGGCGAGCCCGCGCTGCGCGTGGATCACGCGGCGCTGGTGGGCACGCTCGACTACGGCGCCGAGCGGGTGGCCACCGCGACCATGGGCTACAAGCACTTCCCCATGGACCTCGGCGAGGCCGAGGCGCAGATCACCGTGCCCACCTACATGCTCAAGATCATCCCGGGCTACCACCACCGGCCGCGGGTCGCCGAGCTGGTGCGCACGCGGATCACCGACATCGCGGTCAAGGAAGCCCACACCGCTCCCGCGCGGTTGCAGCTGTTCGAGCACGCGCTGGCTCCGCTGGCCGACCTGCCGGTGCGCGAGGTCGTCTCGGCCAGCCACATCGTCACCGACCTCACCCTGGCCGGAATCGAGCCCGTGCACGATTACCTGGAGGAATCATGAGTCCGCGATGGACGAGCGCGGCCGTGGTCGGCGCGGGCACGATCGGGCTCGCCTGGGCCGCGCTGTTCGCGGCCAACGACATCGAGGTCCGGATCACCGACCCGCGCGAGGACCTGGACGAGGCCGTCGACGCGGCGCTGCCGATGCTCGCCGAGAGCATTCCCGGCGCCGAGATCGAGCGGCTGCGCGCCCGGATCACCACCACACCGGACTTGGCCAAGGCCGTGGAGACCGCCGATCTGGTGCAGGAGAACGGGCCTGAGCGGCTGGACTTCAAGCAGCGGTTGTTCGCCGAGATCGCCGAGCACGCCCCGCAGGACGCGGTGCTGGCCTCCTCCAGCTCCGGGATCGTCGCGGGCGACATCGCCGCCGAACTGCCCGATCGGGTGGCCGCGCGACTGCTGATCGCGCACCCGTTCAACCCGCCGCAGGTCGTACCGCTGGTCGAGATCGTGCCGAGCGGTCGCACCGACGAGCGGGTGGCCAACGAGGCGTTCGAGTTCTACCGAGCGCTGGGCAAAACACCGGTCCGGCTGCACAAGGAGGTTTCCGGTTTCGTCGCCAACCGGCTGCAGAGCGCGGTGATGCGCGAATCCGTCTCGCTGGTGCTGCGCGGCGTCGTCTCCGCCGAGGAGCTCGACACCGTGATGAAGGCGTCGCTCGGCGGCCGCTACGCCACGATCGGCCCGTTCGAGAGCTTCCACCTCGGCGGCGGCCCCGGCGGAATCCGGCACATGATGGAGCACCTCGGACGGGGCATGGCGCAGCGCTGGCAGGAGCTGGGCGAGCCGGAGCTCACCGACGAGGCCATCGCCGAAATCGTCGCGCAGACCGAGAGCTCCTACGGCACCGGCGAATCCGCGTACATCGAGCGCGCCCGGCAGCGCGACCGCAAGCACAGCACCATCAACAACGCTCTGAACGCTGAGGAATGACAATGCCCAAGCCCGTCAACACCGATCCCGACTTCTTCGGCTTCGCCGACAAGCTCTCCGAGGCCGAGCGCACCGAGCTCGCCGAGATCCGCGAGTACCTGGAACGCGAGGTCAAGCCGCTGGCCAACCAGGCCTGGGACACCTCCGAGTTCCCGTTCGAGGTCATCGAGAAGTTCGCCAAGCTGCGGCTGGCCGGCTACCAGTTCCCCGAGTACGGCGATGGGAAGCAGCGCAGCCCGCTGTTCACCGGTTTCCTCAGCCTCGAGCTCAACCGGATCGACCCGTCGCTCGCCGTGTTCTCCGGCGTGCACACCGGACTCGCGATGGGCTCGATCTACAACGGCGGCGACCAGCAGCAGCGCGACCGCTGGATCCCGGAGATGGCCGACCTGAGCAAGATCGGCGCATTCGCCCTCACCGAGCCCGAGGGCGGCTCGGACGTGGCGGGCGGCATGCGCACCACCGCGCGCCGCGAGGGCGACGAGTGGGTGCTCAACGGAGCCAAGCGCTGGATCGGCAACGGCACGTTCGCCGATCTGGTCGTGGTGTGGGCCCGCGACGAGGCCGACGGCGCCGTCAAGGGATTCGTCGTCGAGACACCCGCCGAGGGATTCGAGGCGACCAAGATCGAGGGCAAGATCGCGCTGCGCACGGTGCAGAACGCCGACATCACCCTGGCCGACGTGCGGGTTCCGGAGGAAAACCGGCTGCAGAACGTCAACAGCTTCCGGGACACCGCCAAGGTGCTGGCCTCCACCCGCGGTGGCGTGGCCTGGCAGGCGCTGGGCGTGGCGGTGCGCGCCTACGAGCTCGCGCGGGAGTACGCCACCCGGCGCGAGCAGTTCGGCAAGCCCATCGGCGGTTTCCAGATGATCCAGGACCTGCTGGTGAAGATGCTGGGCAACGTCACCGCCATGTTCGGCATCGTGGTCCGGCTCAACGAGCTGGTCGCCGAGGGCGCGGGCAGCGCCGAGCAAGCCGCGCTGGCCAAGGCCTTCACCACCACCAAGATGCGCGAGGTCGTGGGCTGGGCGCGGGAACTCTTCGGCGGCAACGGAATCGTGCTGGACTACGAGGTCGCCAAGTTCTTCGCCGACGCCGAGGCGGTCTACTCGTTCGAGGGCTCCCGCGAGATGAACACCCTCATCGTCGGGAAGTCCGTCACCGGGATCAGCGCCTTCGCTTGATCGGTCCCGATCTTCCGGAGGCGGGGGCTCCGGCCCTTCGCCTCCGGAACGATTCCGGGATCCAGCGCGCGAACGGACCCAGCGCAATACCGCAATGATCATCGCTGGCCGGGCGGACACCGCCAGCCGAAACTTCTCTCAGTAGTCAATCACGCGCGCGTAGTAACCCCATCCGGTGCCGGCAGTCAAGCTTTCTTTAGCCGCGCGAAAACCTTCCATCAACGGCCGCTAACCTTGGTTTTGGAGGTGAGCGGCCGTTGTTGGGCTTTCCAGCGGGGATTGGCATCCCCCTATCGGACGCATTGCTGCGCGGAAAAGCCCAATTCAGCATCCCCACGCACTATCATCACGCCGAGTGATACTTTGATCACGAGTCGAGCACCAGTAGTCCCCGGTGACGTCCCCGACCCCCGGCACTCGTGCCCGTCACCGAAACCCCCGTACCAAGGACGCTGATGTCTGAAAGCCCCTTACCCGCGACACAGAACGAACGACCCCCCGGAGAGGGACCCGACACCATCCGGGACCGGCTGTTGCGTCTGGTCGTGCTGTCCCTGGTCGGCGTGACGCTGATCGGCACCGCAGCGGCCGTCACGCTGGTCTTCGCGCCACCGGTGGAGATCGGCTACACCGTGCTCGGCGTCGCCGTGACCGCCTGCGTCGCCATCGTGGTCATCGCCTGCACCCGCGCGGGCAACCTGGCCACCGAGGTAGACCGGCAGATCGAGGACGCCTCCAGCCGAGCCCAGGCACAGCTGGCCGAGAACGCCCAGCAGACCCAGCAGTGGATCGACGCGCTGCGCCGCACCGTCGAGCAGAACAACCGGGAGCTGCCGAACCTCGTCGAGCAGCTCCGCGCGGGGCATCAACCCGCCCCGCGCTGGCCCACGGCCGAACCGGCCACGGCCAACCCCTTCGAGCTGCTGGCCCACGAGCTGCGCCAGGCTCAGTCGACCGTCGAGTTCACGCTCGTGCGCATGCAGCAGGAACCGCGCTCGCACACCGACCCCGGTGTGGCCGTGTTCGCGAACCTGGCCCGCCGCGTGCAATCCCTGGCGCACCGGGCGATCCAGCGGCTCGACGAGCTCGAGCAGATGGTCGAGGACCCGGAGCTGCTCAAGGGCCTGTTCGCGGTGGACCACCTGGTCACCGGCGTGCGCAGGCAGGCCGAGAGTCTCGCGGTGCTGGGCGGTTCCATGCCGCGGCGGCAGTGGAGCAAGCCGGTGGCGATGTACACCGTGCTGCGCTCCTCGGTCGCCGAGGTGGAGCACTACGCCCGGGTCAAGGTGATCCCGCCGGTCGACGGCACGCTGCACGGGCACGCCGTCGCCGACGTCATCCACCTCATCGCCGAGCTGGTGGAGAACGCCACCTCGTTCTCCGAACCGGACACGCAGGTCACGATCAACACCCAGCGAGTCACCGCCGGGCTGGCCATCGACATCCGCGACCGCGGGCTGGGCATGTCCCAGCAGGACCGGCTGACGCTGAACAACCTGCTGAACAACCCCGAGGAAGCCGACCGCGACGCCCAGCTGCGCGACGGCCGAATCGGTCTGTACGTGGTCGCGCAGCTCGCGCACCGCCATCACATCGGCGTCGAGCTGGACAACAACATGTACGGCGGCACCGACTCGCACGTGGTGATCCCGGCCAGCCTGCTCGGCGCCGACGAGGACGAGGCGCAGGACGCCGCGGCCGCGAACAACGCCGAGAGCGTGCTGACCACGATGGAACCCGGCAGCAGCGCCGGGAACGGCCAGGGCGCGCAGTTCAACACCGCGGAGCGGACGACCTACCGGGCACCGGTGGCCGACCGCGAACCGCAGCACGCCAACGGAGCCGCCCAACCGGCGGGCCCGCGACCCGCGAGCCCGCAGCAGGCCAACGCCAACGGCGCCGCCAACGGCTACGGCCGCCACTCCGGCGACCTGCGTCCGGAAGCGGCCCAGCAGCAAGCTCCGGCCGCCCCATCCGCGCACAGCGATAGCGCCCCCGCGATGACCAACAACGACGAGCGGCCCGCACTGCCCAAGCGGGACCGCACCCGCAGCTACCTGGTCCCGCAACTCGCCGGCGGCGGAGGCGCGCCCGCGGAGGAGGAACCACCGGGCGGGCCGAACCCGGGCCTGTGGGCTTCCTTCCGTTCCGGAGTCGAGGGCGGCACCAAGGACAAGAAGCCGGGTGATCCGGAGAGCTGATACACCGGATCACATCCCTGCCTTCCCCGCACGATCTCAAGGAGACACTTTTCTGATGGCCAATGACGTGACCGCGGGCTCGTCGTCCGACCTGAGTTGGCTGCTGGCCGACCTGCTCCGGCGAGTCCCGCACACCCGCTGCGCCCTGCTGGCCTCCACGGACGGGATCAAGCGGTACCACCGCGGTCTGGACAACGACGAGGCCGACGCACTCGCCGCCTGGGCTGCCGCCCAGTGCTCGCTGGCTCGCAACGGCGGCCAGCGCTTCGGCAACAGCAGCAGCGTGCGTCAGGTCGTCGTGGAGTTCGACGACCTGGTCGTGTTCGTTTCCGCTGCCGGAACCGGAGCGGTGCTGGTCGTACTGGCATCCCCGGACGCCGACGCCGCCGTGCTGGGCTACGAGATCGCCCAGCTGGTCAAGCGGGTCCCCGCCCACCTGACCACGCCCATGCGGCAGCCAACCGCCGCACGGAGCTCCGGTGAAATGGGGCGGTGACCGATGATGTCACCGCAGGACACGCCTTGGTTGGACAACGAGGCCGGACCTCTGCTGCGCCCGTATTCGCTGACCAACGGACGTACCGAGCCCAGCGCCGCGCTGTCGCTGCAGTCGCTGGTCCGATCCACCGGCCGGATGTCGCCGGACCGGATCGAACCCGTGCACGCCAGGATGCTCAAGCTGTGCAGGCACGCCACCTCGGTGGCCGAGGTCGCCGCGAACCTGAGACAGCCCGCGGTGGTCACCAAGGTCCTGCTGTCCGACCTCATCGACTGGGGGGCGCTCACCACCCACGCCCCGGCGCACGCGCCAAGAAGAGAACAACTGGAGGCATTGCTCGATGGGCTCCAACAGCTCTGAGCCATTCCCGACCTCGTTCAAGTTCCTGATCGCGGGTGGGTTCGGAGTCGGGAAAACCACGTTCGTCCGTTCGATCAGCGAAATCGAACCGCTGACCACGGAGGAAACGCTCACCGTCGCCAGTGTCGGCCACGACGACCTGACCGGCGTCGGCGACAAGTCGACCACCACGGTCGCGATGGACTTCGGGCGAATCACCTTCGACCCGCAGAACATCGTGCTGTTCCTGTTCGGCACGCCCGGACAGGACCGGTTCTGGTTCATGTGGGACGACCTGGTCGACGGCGCCCTGGGAGCCGTCGTGCTCGCCGACACGCGCCGGCTGCAGGACTGCTTCGCGGCCGTGGAGTTCTTCGAGAGCCGCGGCATCGACTTCCTGGTAGCGGTCAACCAGTTCGAAGACGGCTTCCAGTACCAGCCCGATGAGGTGCGGCAAGCCCTCGACATCAAACCGCACACCCCCGTCGTGCTCTGCGACGCGCGCGACCGCCGTTCGTCCGCGTCCGTGCTCATCGAGCTCATGGAGCACGTCTTAACGACTCGTCCCCAGTAGTCCCCCCGGAATGGAGCCCTTCGTGACGACCTTCGACGCGTCCGGACACCGGCACTTCTCCCCCGTCGACAGCAGCGCCCAGGAGCGGGCAGCGCGACTGCGCCAGCTCGGCCTCGGCGACAGCGCCGACGCCGACTTCGACGCCTTCGCCCAGCGCATCGCACAAACCCTCGGCGTGCCCAACGCGATGGTCAACTTCATCACCGACACCCACCAGTACCTCGGCGGGCTGTTCACCCGGGTCCCCTCGATGGAGGACGCGAACGCCGAGACCGACCCGCGCTCGGCGCCGATGGAGACCGGTTACTGCCCGCACGTCATCGCCCGGCGGATGGCGCTGGTCCTCGAGGACGTCTGCGACTACCCCCGGTTCGCGGGCAACGACGTCGTGGACAAGATGAACGTGCGCTCCTACCTCGGAGCCCCGCTGATCGACCGCACCGGGCTGGCCCTGGGCACGGTCTGCGTCGTTGACACCGAACCCCGCCCGTGGGGCCGCGACGGCCTCAACGCCATCAAGTCCCTGGCGGGCGAAGGGGTGGAGCTGCTGCACCGCCGCGAACGCGAGATCCAGGGCAGCTGAGGAGCTGTTCTGTGTGTGGGGGTTGCGTGGCGGTGCGGGTGGCGGAACCTGACGCGCCGTGTGGCTGCGGGATCCGCCCCTCGAGCAGCGGCTTCGCCGCATACAGCAAGGAGTCCTAAGCCGCCCGCACGAAAGGTGCGCCGATTCGCACGGAATCGGCGCACCTTTTTGGCTGTTCGGGCTCAGCCGCGGCGCAGCAGCAGGTCCAGCTCGCGGTAGTCACCCGGCCTGCGCTGCTCGACGTTGCCGATGACGTCGTCGAAACCGTCGATGCAGCGGGCGAGCTCCTCCCCGGTGGGCAGGTCCACCGGAGAGCAGGCGTCCTCCTCGGCGCGGCGCAGCTTGTCGAGGAACCGCTGCTCGCACCACGCGGCCATCCGGGCGAACATCGTGGAACGGTTCCGGCTCTGCGCGGTCAGCCCGGCCAGCAGCGACCAGCAGGCCAGCTCGCCGATCTGACCGGCCAGCACGTGCTTGTGCTGCTCGCCGCTGGTCGGCACGGTGGTCAGCTTGGCCACCCTGGAGGCGTGCTCGGCGCTGCGCGGGTCGGCGTCGAGCTCGTCGAAGACGCCCATCAGCCGCTGGGAGTCCTTCATGATGGTGCTGCCCAGGTAGACCGTGATCGCCTCGGTGGTGCCCTCGAAGATCCGGAAGAGCCGGTAGTCCCGGTAGAACTGGGCCACCACGTTGGTGTCGACGAAACCGCGCGCACCGAGCAGCTGCAGGCAGTCGTCGACGACCTTCCACATCAGCTCGCAGCCGAGGATCTTGGCGACGAAGTGCCACAGCTCGGGGACCTGCTGGCCCGAGTCGAGCCGGTCGGCGATGTAGTGCACCAGCGTGTCCACTGCCTGGATCGCGGCGACCGAATCAGCCAGGATCTGCTGTATGCGTCCGTTCTCGGCGAGGTTGCCGGTGGCGACCTCGCGGCGGCGCGCGAAGCGCTGGGCCAGTTCCAGGGCCCGCATCGCCGCGCCCATCGCGCCGGTGGGAAGCGCCAGACGACCGCGCATGAAAGCGGTCTTGGCCGCCGCCAGGCCCTCGCCCTCGTTGCCGAGCAGCGCCTCCCCGGGAACCCGCAGGTTCTCGAAGGTCAGCAGGTTCTGCGGGACCGCCTTGAGGCCCATGGTCATCATCTCGGAGCCGCGGACGAAGCCGGGAGTGCCGGAATCGACCAGGAACCCGGTGATCCCGGCGTCAGCGCCGTCCTCGTCGATGAGCCGGGCGAAGACGTTGACGTGGTTGGCGTCGGCACCGAGCGAGATCCACTGCTTGCCGCCGTTGAGCACGTAGCTGCCGTCGGGCAGCTTGGTGGCCCGCGTCGAGATGGCGCGCACGTGCGAACCCGTGCCGGGTTCGGTGATGGCGCTGGTGACCAGCCGCCGGCCCGTGGCGAGTTCTGGGAGCCGCGCAGAGCGCACGTCCTCCTGCGCGAAGTGCAGGATCGGTGGCACCCCGAGCGTGTTGTGCACGGCCATGAAGACCATCAGGTTGCAGTCGATCGCGCCCAGCTGCCGGAAGACCTTGAGCGTGTCGGCGTGCGAGAGGTCCTGTCCCGCGTAGCGCTCGGGGATCTGCAGCCCGAACAGGCCGGCACCGGCCATGTCCGGGACCATCGATAGCGGAAAGCCCCGTCGTTCGTCCATGCGCCAGGAGTCGAGCTGCTCCCTGCTGTACCTGCGCAGGAAATCGAGCATCTCCGACGCCGCATCGGGTTGTTGTGCGGGCCCACTGTCGGCCAACTCCATTCCGATCGGTTCCTTCCTGAGAAAAGGTTCGCGGGGGTTTCGCGGGCGTGCGGGGGCGTCGCGACGGGTCAGCCGGAGCCCGTCGGCGTGAGGGGAATTGACTACTTCCGGTATTCCGCGCTTGCCGTCGGCCACGTCAACAGGAGGGAGAAGGTGACTCCACTTCGCATGCACACGAATTCCGACCCGTGCGGCCGCGCCGCCGCATGGCCGGTGAAAGGGGGAGACATCGTCCTCAACACGGCGCGAGCAGGGGGTGTTTCAGACCGGAGTCACCGGTTCCGCCGGATCCCGTCGTGCCAAACCCCGAGGGGGAGCAGGGTATGACCGACCTGCCGGGATCCATGTGTTGCTCCGTTTCGTCTCGGTCCGCCACATCCAACGTGCTCACACCAGGAGAGCGAAAATACCGCAGGGCAGCTTACCCGCGTACCGCCTTCTTGGTGAGACGACGGACAGAACGTAGTCATCGCTGGTAAATCCGTTGAAACAATAATCGGGCAACTCGCGGGTAGCATTCCAAAAACACGTCCAATTTGGACGAAATCCGGAATTACCCGAGGTCACGGACGCGAGTTGACGAACTCGCGAAGCACGGTTGCGCGCGCAAGGTTCAACGAGTGGGCGGCACTGCGAAACCGAGAGGTTGATCACCGAGCCCAGCTGTAACGCCCAACCGGGCCCGGCGATCGGGCCTCACTCGATCCCCGCGGCGTCCATACCGCGGATCTCCTTCTTGAGGTCGTGGATCTCGTCGCGCAGCCGGGCCGCCAGTTCGAACTGCAGCTCGCGGGCCGCGTTCATCATCTGGTCGTTGAGCTGCTGGACCAGATCGGCCATCTCGGCGCGCGGCATCTTGGAGATGTCGCGGTCCTCCAGCAGCCCCGGGCTGGCCACCGACTCACCGGAGGGCTTCTTGCCGCGCGAGGTGTTGCGGCCGGAACCGCCGACCTCCACCGATTCCGCGGTGTCCTCGGCCTCGGTGTAGACCCGATCCAGGATGTCGGCGATCTGCTTGCGCAGCGGCTGCGGGTCGACGCCGCGCTCCTCGTTGTAGGCGATCTGCTTGGCGCGCCGGCGGTTGGTCTCGTCGATGGCGTGCTGCATCGAGTCGGTCACCCGGTCGGCGTACATGTGCACTTGACCGGAGACGTTCCGCGCCGCACGACCGATGGTCTGCACCAACGATCGCTCGGAGCGCAGGAAGCCCTCCTTGTCGGCGTCCAGGATGGAAACCAGCGAGACCTCGGGCAGGTCCAGGCCCTCGCGAAGCAGGTTGATGCCCACCAGCACGTCGTACTCGCCCAGCCGCAGCTGCCGCAGCAGCTCCACCCGGCGCAGCGTGTCGACCTCGGAGTGCAGGTAGCGCACCCGGATCCCCAGTTCGAGGAAGTAGTCGGTGAGGTCCTCGGCCATCTTCTTGGTCAGCGTGGTGACCAGCACCCGCTCGTCGCGTTCGGCGCGATCGCGGATCTCGTGCACCAGGTCGTCGATCTGCCCCTCGGTGGGCTTGACGACCACCTCGGGATCGACCAGCCCGGTGGGACGGATGACCTGCTCGACGAACTCGCCGCCCGCCTGCGCCATCTCGTAGTCGCCCGGGGTCGCCGAGAGGTAGACCGACTGGCCGATCCGGTCGGAGAACTCCTCGAAGGTCAGCGGCCGGTTGTCCATCGCGCTGGGCAGCCGGAACCCGTGCTCGACCAGGGTGCGCTTGCGCGACGCGTCGCCCTCGTACATGCCGCCGATCTGCGGGACGGTCACGTGCGACTCGTCGATGATCAGCAGGAAGTCCTCGGGGAAGTAGTCGATCAGGGTCGCCGGCGCGGAGCCCGCCTCGCGCCCGTCGATGTGCCGCGAGTAGTTCTCGATGCCGGAGCAGAAGCCGACCTGGCGCATCATCTCGATGTCGTACTGGGTGCGCATCCGCAGCCGCTGGGCCTCGAGGAGCCTGTTCTGGTTCTCCAGCTTGGTCAGCTGCTCGTCCAGTTCGGCCTCGATGTCGCGAATGGCCTTCTCCATCCGCTCCGGGCCGGCGACGTAGTGGGTGGCGGGGAAGATCCGGACCTCGTCGACCTCGCGGACGATGTCACCGGTGAGCGGGTGCAGGTAGTACAGGCGGTCGATCTCGTCGCCGAAGAACTCCACCCGAACCGCGAGCTCCTCGTAGGCCGGGATGATCTCGACGGTGTCCCCGCGCACCCGGAAGGTGCCGCGGGCGAAGGCCACGTCGTTGCGGGCGTACTGCACGTCGACCAGCCCGCGCAGGAACACGTCCCGGTCGATCTCACCGCCCACGCTCAGCGGGATCGAGCGATCCAGGTAGGACTGCGGCGTACCCAGACCGTAGATGCACGACACCGAGGACACCACGACGCAGTCGCGGCGGGAGAGCAGGTTCGAGGTGGCCGAGTGGCGCAACCGCTCGACGTCCTCGTTGACCGAGGAGTCCTTCTCGATGTAGGTGTCGGTCTGCGGGACGTAGGCCTCGGGCTGGTAGTAGTCGTAGTAGCTGACGAAGTACTCCACGGCGTTGTCCGGGAAGAACCCGCGCAGCTCGTTGGCCATCTGGGCGGCCAGCGTCTTGTTCGGCTCCAGCACCAGCGTGGGCCGCTGCACCCGCTCGATCAGCCAGGCCGTGGTCGCCGACTTGCCGGTACCCGTGGCGCCGAGCAGCACCACGTTCGTCTCCCCGCTGTTGATCCGCCGCTCGAGGTCGTCGATGGCCTCGGGCTGATCACCGGCGGGTTCGTACTCGCTCTCCACCCGGAACGGATTGCCGGTCCGCTCGATCTCGCCCACCGGCCGGAACTCGGAGTGCGCCAGGACGCGGTTGTCCTCGGAGGGGTACTCAGTCGCGAAAGCCACGTCCCCAGCGTACGAGCCTCCACCGACATCATGTTGCGTCACGGGATGCTTTCCCTGCCATCAGGGTGGACAATGGCTTACGTCACCCGGTCAGGCCCCTGGCGGAAGCTGCGGCGGACCGCGGGGAACAGGCTCGCGGGAGGGTTGCTCCCGCGCATCTCCCTGACCCCGATCGATCGGAGGTGACGCTGTACAAGTGGCAGAAAATTCGCGGGCGCGGCGTACCTTCGGACGTCGCGCCCGCCACTTGAGCGCATCTCGGAGCCGTTGCGGGTGCCGCGGAGCCGCTGTTCGAGCGCGGGACTCGACCCGCACCGCCTGAACGACTCCGCGACGAAGCGGTGCGGGAATCCCGCAGCAGAACCTAGAGTGGTGTCGTGAGCACGCAGCGCGAGATCGCCGAGCGGCTGGACCTGCCCGTGCATCCGCCGAAGGTCGAAGTGTTCGACCTGACCGCGGGCACCAACACCGATCCCAAGGGCCACGTGCGCCCCGTCACCCGATATCGCCGCGAGCCCTTCGGGCTGTACCTGGCACGACCGCTGGCCGGGCACCCCCGGCTGGCCGCCCTGGAGTCCTGGATCCTGCCCGGGCCGGGCTTGCGCGTGACGCGCTGGTACTGGCACCCGGGATGCGAGCGAGACCTGGATTTCTACCTGGATGTCGTCGATGTGGAATTCACCGGGCAGCGCTGGCGAACCGTCGATCACTACCTCGATCTGGAGGTTCGCGACAAACGCGGCGCGGAACTGCACGACGTGGACGAATTCCTTCTCGCGGTGCGCGCCGAACTGCTCGACCCGGCCACCGCGGAACGCGCGATGCGCAACGCGTGCGCGGCGCTCGCCGGGCTGGAGGCCTGCCAGTTCGATCTGTCGAAGTGGTTGCACGGCAAGGACATCGAGCTCACGTGGCACGGATGGCCGGGACAGGATCCCGTACCCGAACCGCGCTCACTACCGCCAACGGTGTGATTCGGGCACCGGATTTCCGGCCGCTGTGAATCGCGGATAAGAGTTGGCTGAAAAATTGCTACTGACGATCTCAAGCGCCGGTTTTCCCGCTACCCTCCCGTGTTGTGAGCGCTGCGGTTTCCCCTCGACTGGTCGAAGTCATCGACATGTTCACCGCACGCCGCACGCATCCGTCCGGACAGGTCGATCAGCTGGAGATCTGCGAGACCGAGCCGTGGGGCCTGATGGTGGTGTGCCTGCTGCCGCACGATCCGCACCACGACATGGAGATCACCTGGCTGCTGACCGATCTCGGGGTGCGCATGACCCGGCTGCGGCCCCGCGACCAGAACGCGCCCGGCGGCCCCAGCGCGCTGACCGCGGTGGCCATCCAGCGCGACACCCGCACGTGGACGACCACCGACCTGCTGCTGCGCCTGGAGATCCCCGGTCAGGGCAGGCCGCGCGTCACCCGCGCCGCGGAGTTCGCCTCGGCGGTGGCGCAGGGCGCGATCCGGCAGAGCGAGGCCGACTACGCGTTCTCCACGGTCCATCGCACCCTGGACGAGATCACCCGGCACCGCACGATCAACCAGTGGCTGGCCTACCGGGGCATCTTCGAGCCCTGGTGAACCCCGGCCGCGACCAGCGGCCGGGTCGGCGGTCAGGGGCGCCAGCCGGTGCGCTCGGCCCAGGCCAGGGCGTTGGGGAGGTTCGCGGCGAACCAGGCTTCCTCGGCCGCCGCGCGGTCCTCGGAGTGCGGGTCCTCGGCGTGCTCGGCGACCAGCCGCCGCTTGACCTCCAGGTAGTCCGCGCGGGCGGCGGCGTCGGCGCGCAGCCAGGCGGGGAACAGCAGCGCCACCCGCCAGGAGGCCGTTCCCCCCACCCGCAGGTGGAGATTGGCCCGGCGACCCGGGTCAGCGCTGACGTGCAGGCGCTTGGCCCACTGCTGCGGTTCCGGGGCGAACTCGTGCGGCGCGTCGGCCGTGACGTCGGGACACACCACGAACCCGGCCTCGGCGAGCGGCTCGGCCAGCGCATCGGCGTCGGCGAGGGTGCGCGCGGTCAGCTGCAGGTCGATCACGTCCTCGGTCGGCAGGCCGGGCACCGCGGTGGAGCCGATGTGGTCCACCCGCACCGCCCGCTCCCCCGCGGCGCGCTCGACGCGCGCCAGCAACCGCCGGGCCTGCGCGGGCCACTCCGGGTCCGGATCGACGAGCCGCGGTGACCGCTGCGGCGGTCGCAGGCCGAGCCGCACGTTCTCCTCGAACGGCACCAGCCGCTCGTCCCAGAGGCGGTCCACCCGCGCGAGCAGGTCGTCGACGTCACCGGAGTTGTCCAGCCACACGTCGGCGACCTCGCGACGCTGCGGCTCGGTCGCCTGCGCGGCGATCCTGGCGCGCGCATCGGTCTCGGCCAGCCCGCGCTCGGTCAACCGCGCCACCCGCACGTCCTCGGGCGCGTGCACGATGATCACCAGCTGGTATTCCGGCGCGTAGCCCGCCTCCACCAGCAGCGGAATGTCGTGCACCAGCACGGAATCGGCCGGGGCCTCGGCCATCCGCCGGGCGGTGAGCTCGGCGATCTTCGGATGGGTGATGGCGTTGAGGGCGGCGCGCGACTCGTCGTCGACGAACGCCTTGGCCGCCAGAGCGGGCCGGTCCAGCGCTCCGTCGGCCCCGACGATGTCCCGGCCGAAGCGCTCGATCAGCTCGGCCAGCCCCCGGCTGCCGGGCGCGACGACCTCCCTGGCGAGCGCGTCCGCGTCGACGATCACGGCTCCCAGCGCCCGCAGGCGTTCCGCAACGGTCGACTTCCCGGAACCGATGCCACCGCTGAGCCCAACCCGCAACATGCGCCCCATCCTGCCAGCAGGGCGCCCGCCCGGGGCAGCCCGCCGCCGCGCACGAAACCGGCCCCGCACCCTGACGGGTACGGGGCCGGTTTCAGCCGCTAGGCGTCAGTGCTTCACGCACCGCCGGAGAGCTTCTCACGAAGGGCGGCCAGCTGAGCGTCGCTGGCGAGCGAACCGCTGCTGTCCTCCTGCTGCTGCTGCTCCTCGTTGTTGTTGCTGCTGCTGCTGTTCGAGGCAGCCGGAGCCGAAGCCGACGAGTAGTTGCCGCCGCCGCTGGCGGCCGGCTGCTCCTCGGCGGCGCCGCCACCGGTCGCGGCAGCAGCCGCGGCCTCGGCGTCGGCCTGGCGGGCCTTCGTGATCTGCACGAGGTGCTTCTCGTAGCGGGCGTAGGCCTCGGCGTACTGGCGCTCCCACTCCTCGCGGGCCGTCTCGTAGCCGTCCTGCCACTCCTGGGTCTCCGGGTCGAAGCCCTCGGGGTAGATGTAGTTGCCCTCGTTGTCGTACTCGGCAGCCATGCCGTACTGCGTCGGGTCGAACTCCGACTCGGGCGTGAAGCCCTCGTTGGCCTGCTTGAGCGACAGCGAGATGCGACGACGCTCGAGGTCGATGTCGATGACCTTGATCATGACCTCGTCGCCGACCTGGACGACCTGCTCCGGGATCTCCACGTGGCGCTCGGCCAGCTCGGAGATGTGGACCAGACCCTCGATGCCCTCGTCGACGCGGACGAACGCACCGAACGGAACCAGCTTGGTGACCTTGCCCGGCACGATCTGGCCGATCGCGTGGGTGCGGGCGAACTGGCGCCACGGGTCTTCCTGGGTGGCCTTGAGCGAAAGCGAGACGCGCTCGCGGTCCATGTCCACGTCGAGAACCTCGACGGTGACCTCCTGGCCGACCTCGACGACCTCGGACGGGTGGTCGATGTGCTTCCAGGACAGCTCGGAGACGTGCACCAGACCGTCGACACCACCGAGGTCGACGAACGCACCGAAGTTGACGATGGAGGAAACGACGCCCTTGCGGACCTGGCCCTTCTGCAGCTGGTTGAGGAACTCGCTGCGGACCTCGGACTGGGTCTGCTCCAGCCAGGCGCGGCGGGACAGGACCACGTTGTTGCGGTTCTTGTCCAGCTCGATGATCTTGGCTTCGAGCTCGCGGCCGACGTAGGGCTGCAGGTCGCGGACACGACGCATCTCGACCAGGGAGGCCGGCAGGAAGCCGCGCAGCCCGATGTCGAGGATGAGGCCGCCCTTGACGACCTCGATGACGGTGCCGCGCACCGGCTCGTCCTTCTCCTTGAGCTCCTCGATGGTGCCCCAGGCGCGCTCGTACTGCGCACGCTTCTTGGAGAGGATCAGTCGGCCTTCCTTGTCCTCCTTCTGGAGGACGAGGGCCTCGACGAAGTCGCCGACGGTAACGACCTCGGCGGGGTCGACGTCGTGCTTGATCGACAGCTCGCGGGACGGGATGACGCCCTCGGTCTTGTAGCCGATGTCAAGCAGCACCTCGTCACGGTCGACCTTGACGATGGTGCCCTCAACAATGTCCCCATCGTTGAAGTACTTGATGGTCTGGTCGACGGCGGCGAGGAAGTCCTCCTCCGTCCCGACGTCGTTCACTGCGACCTGCGGCTTGGTGGCGGCCTCAGTCGGGACGGTGGTGGTGTCGGTGGACATCAGGTGGGTTGCTCCGGTACGGATTGTTGGTCGGTGGTACTACGTTTTCGCGCCCTGGCCCCGGCAGCCCGGACCACCTGGACAGGCGGACCCGGGGATTCCGTTTTGCCGAACGGCCTCGGACGCCGGGCGAAACCCGGTACCTGAAGCCGACGATAAAAAAGACCCACGGCGCGGGCGGTATCGTACGCGTTCTCTCGATCGCCGAGCAAACCGCGGTACCCCTCACCTTCAGGCGAGTCGCGCGCGGACGACACAATCTGTTCACGTCCGTGCAGTACTCACCCGCGACTGGGAGATCCCGTGACTCGAATCGACGACCCGGAGAGCGCCTCTTCCCAGGGTAGCTCCGCTGAGCGCGCACTGGGCACCGCGGGTGTGGCCGATCGCCCGGCGGGCGCCGCCGAGTCGCGATCGGCCAACCGGCTTTGGTGGGACGCCGACGCCGACGAGTACCAGGCCGAGCACGGCGAGTTCCTGGGCGACGCGGACTTCGTGTGGTGCCCGGAAGGGCTGCGCGAGGAGCAGATCGGACTGCTCGGCGACGTGCGCGGCAAGCGGATCCTGGAGATCGGCTGCGGCGCGGCCTCCTGCGCGCACTGGCTGGCCGGGCAGGGCGCGGAGGCGGTCGGCCTGGACATCTCCGCCGGGATGCTGCGCCACGCCGCGGCTGCCGCCGAGCGCAGCGGCACCTCGACACCGCTGGTGCAGGCCAGCGCGGACCACCTCCCGTTCGCCGCGGGCAGCTTCGACCTGGCCTGCTCGGCCTTCGGCGGGGTGCCGTTCGTGGCGGATGTGACGCAGGTGTTCCGCGAGGTGGCCCGGGTGGTGCGGCCCGGAGGCCGCTGGGTCTTCGCGGTGACGCACCCGATGCGGTGGATCTTCCCCGACGACCCGGGCCCGACGGGACTGACGGCGACGCACTCCTACTTCGACCGCTCGCCCTACCTCGAGGTCGATGACGACGACCGGGCGACCTACGTCGAGCACCACCGCACCCTGGGCGACTTCGTGCGCGCGATCAACGCGGCCGGCATGACGCTGGCGGACCTGATCGAGCCGGAGTGGCCCGCGGGACACACCCAGGTCTGGGGCCAGTGGAGCCCGCTGCGCGGCCGCCTGTTCCCCGGCACCGCGATCTTCGTCTGCGACCTGTGAGCGACGTCCGAGCCGCCCGGCGCGGCGGCACCGGCGATGCCGGCGAGGTCCGCTGACGAACGACTGAGGAGATGTTCCGGTTTGCGGTTTGCGCGGCGGCTCGGGTAGTGGAACCTCGGACGCCGCCGGGCTCCGGGATCGGCGATTTGCTCATCACCCATACGCGGCGCGGCGGCTGGCCGCACCCGGCAGCGCCTGAGAACCCGCCGCGGCACCGACTGTTTCCCACACCGCGCGGCTGCCGCCGCGTACCGCGACGAACCACAAGAGGGGTGCCCGGTTGACCACCGCGCAGGAATTGATCCAGGCGCAATCCGCGCGGTTCACCGCGTTGGACCCGCTGCTGCCCGGCGACATCTACGCGCCGTCGGAGTCCGAACCGCTCGCCACCCGCACCGCCGAGGGCGCACCGGCGGCCGGGCTGGTCGTCCACGAGTCCAACCCGCAGGGATCGCCGCGCGGCCTGTGGCAGGCCGATGAGGCCTTCGAGCTGTTCCCGCTGCTCGGCGACAACCCGCGCACCGGGATGGACGCGGTGCTCGGCACCTGGCGGCGGTGGATGGACGAGCAGCCGGATCCGGGCGCGAACTCCACCTGCATGGTCGTCTGGCCCAGCCGGGACGTGCAGGCCACCCGAGCGCTGCTCGATCACGGGTTCGTCCCGCTGTCGGTGCTGGCCGTGCGCCCTTCGGCCCCGGCGCCGGAGGAGCCCTCAGACAATACGAAACTGTCTGGTACCGTAAAGGTGCGTCGCGCCGGACCGGCCGACCTGGACGCCGTCGTCGAGCTCACCCTCGCCGAGCTCGAGTACGCCGCCCTGGTGGGCACGGCCACGTACCGCCCTGACGCCGCGCAGCTGAAGCGGACCGCCGCCGGAGTACGACTGAACTCCAGCGACCCGGTGTGGCTGGCGGAGCAGGACGGCACGCCGGTGGCGGTCGCGGAATGCGGCTGGATCGACACCGGCAAGCCCTCCCGGGCCTACCGGCTGCGCACAGGCACGTGGGGCTACGTCAACTGCGTGTCCGTGCACGAGCAGTGGCGCGGCACCGGTGTCGGCCGGCAGCTGATGGCTACGGCGCACAACGAGTTCGTGCGCGCCGGTGCCGTCGGGAGCTTCCTGTACTACAACCCGCCCAACCCGCTGTCCTCGGTGTTCTGGCCCCGCCAGGGATACCGGCCACTGTGGACGATGTGGGAGGTACGCCCGGCCACCGCGCTGCGCTGACCCCGCACGGTCCGCGCGGCCGGAGGCCGTGAGGATCGAGGAGAAGGCGTGGAGATCGTCGCCACCGGCGTCGAGGTCAACGGCGCGCACGGACCCCTGCTGCCCCCAACGTCGCTGCACGTCGAATCCGGGCGAACCCTGCTGGTGACCGGGGATTCCGACACCGCTCGCACCGCACTCGCACTGGCGCTGTCCGGACGGATCAAACCGTCCGCGGGCAACGTGCGGCTCGACGACAGCGGCGATGGGGCCGCGCTGCGCCGCTCGGTCGCCGTCGTCGACGCTCCCCAGATCACCGCTCCCGACGACGCGTTGCAGGTGCGCGACGTCGTCGCGGAGGGCCTGTCCATGGCCGGGCGCGGCTCGACGCGCCGCAAGGCCCGCTCCTGGATCGACGAGCGCGAACTACCGCCCACCGAGCGGATCGAGAACCTGCCCGCCCACCAGCGCACTCGGTTGCTGATCGAACTGGCCTGCGCCGCAAGGGGTGTCCGCGCACTGGTGCTGGACTCCCCGGACCGGCACGGCGGCCGACCGCAGCACTGGTACGAGCACGCCACCGCGCAGGCCGAGCGCGGTCTCGCGGTGGTCGTGCTCTGCTCCCCGCACTCCGCCGATGCGCTGGGCGCTGCCGCCACCCGCATCGGCGTCGACGACAACGAAACCTCGGTCACTGAAGGTGCTCGATGACTAGTCTCCGGCTGGCCGCCACCGAACTGCGGCGGCTCACCTCGGGCAAGCTGCCCAAACTCGCGCTGCTGGCGGTCACGCTGGTCCCGCTGCTCTACGGCGCGATGTACATCTACGCCAACTGGGACCCCTACGGCGAGCTCGACTCGGTGCCCGCCGCGGTGGTCGTCGACGACGCGGGCGCGGAGCAGGACGACGGCACGCGGCTCAACGCCGGTCAGGACGTCCGCGAGAAGCTGCACGACTCCGGCACGTTCCAGTGGACCGCCACCGACCTGCGACGCGCGCAGGAAGGCGTGGCCAACGGCGACTACACCTTCGCGCTGGTGGTCCCGAAGGACTTCTCCGCCGCGCTGGTCTCCCCCGCCGACTTCACGCCGCGGCAGGCCAAGCTGCGGCTGATCACCAACGACGCGAACAACTACCTGGTGGGCACCATCGCCGACAAGCTCGCGGGCGAGGTCAAGGCCGGGGTCGCCGAGAACGCGGGCACCAACGCGGCCGAGCAGTTCCTGCTGGGCTTCTCCACGGTGCACGACCAGACGGTGCAGGCCGCCGACGGCGCCGGAGAGCTCGCCGACGGCGCCGACCGGCTGCACAACGGCCTCGGCGACGCGCGCCAGGGCGGTAACCAGCTGGCCGACGGCGCGCACGAACTCGTCGACGGCCAGCGCAGGCTCGCCTCCGGGACGAACCGCCTCGCCGACGGCACCGGGGAGCTGCGCGACGGCCTCGACGAACTGCGCTCCTCCACCGCGCAGCTGCCCGAGCAGACCGAGCGGCTGGCCGACGGAGCGGAGAAGGTCGCGCAGGGCAACGAGGAACTGGCCCAGCGCGCCGAACTGCTCGGCGGCTTCTCCCAGGACGTGGTGGACAACCTCGACGAGACCAAGGCGCAAACGGCCGAGCAGCTGCGCCTCGCCGGCGTCGACGAGAAGACCGTGCAGACCGTCGTGGACAACCTCGACCGGCTCAACAGCCCGGTCACCGAAGCCAACGGCAAGGTGCAGAACCAGGTGGGCCAGCTGCGCGCGCTGGCCGACGGCGCGCGCCAGGTCGCCGACGGCAACCGCCAGCTGGCCGACGCGGCACCGCAGATGACCAACGGCATCGATCAGCTCGCCGACGGCGCCGCGCAGGTCGACGACGGCGCGACGCAGCTGAGCGACGGCCAGCAGCAGGCGCTCAGCGGCACGCAACGGCTGGCCTCCGGCGCCGACGAGCTCGTCGGCGGCACCCAGCAGCTCTACAACGGCTCCGGCGAACTCGCCGACGGCTCCGACACCCTGGCGAACAAGCTGGACGAGGGCGCCGAGCAGATCCCCAACCCGGACGACCCGACCCGCGAGGCCACCGCCAAGACCATCGGCAACCCGGTCGCGGTGGACACCCGCGCGCAGGTCGACGCCGGCACCTACGGGGCCGGGCTGGCGCCGTTCTTCATGGGACTGGCGCTGTGGGTCGGCGGGTTCGTGCTGTTCCTCCTGATGCGCCCGCTGTCCAACCGCGCGCTGGCCAACGGGGTCGCCTCGTGGCGGGTGGCGCTGGGCGGCTGGCTCCCCGCGGCGACGGTCGGGCTGGTCCAGGCCGTGCTGCTGTTCGCGGTGGTGGTCTTCGGCATCGGGGTCCACCCGGCGAACCCGTGGGGCACGCTCGGGTTCTTGATCCTGACCTCGTTCGCGTTCACCGCGCTGGTGCACGCGCTCAACGCGGCCTTCGGCCCGCGCGGCAAGTTCATCGCCCTGGTGGTGCTGATCCTGCAGCTGGTCACGGCGGGCGGAACGTTCCCGTGGCAGACCATCCCGGAGCCGCTGCACCCGCTGCACCAGGTGCTGCCGCTGAGCTACGTGGTCACCGGGCTGCGCCACCTGATCTACGGCGGTACCGCGGCACCGATCGAACAAGCGGTGGCGGTGCTGGCCGCCTACCTGGCCGCCTCGCTGCTGCTGAGCACCATCGCCGCGTGGCGCCAGCGGGTCTGGACCCCCGCCCGGCTCAAACCGGAGCTGTCGCTGTAGGGCGAACGCAACGGGCCCCGCTGCGGCGCAGCGGGGCCCGCATGCCGTCGGCGCAACCTCAGCCGCCCTCGGACTCCCTCAGGGGTCCGTGGCCGCTGTTTCGAGCGCGGGCCTCAACCCGCACCGCCGCGGGTTCTGACGCGTCGAGCGGCGAGGACAGCCGCGACGCCGCGCGGCGCTGCTCGAGGAGCGGATCCCGCAGCCCACGACGCGTCAGGTTCCGCCACCGGCGCCGACGCGCAAGCCCATCTACTTGGCCGGGACCGCGACCTCGTCGTCGTACTTGGCGATCTCGATGAGGTTGCCGTCGGGATCGCGCACGTAGAGCGAGGTGATCGGGCCGAGCGATCCGGTCCGCACGACCGGGCCCTCCTCGATCCGGACCTCGTTGTTGCGCAGGACTTCCTGGACATCGGACAGCGGGTTGTTCGTGACGAAGCACAGGTTCGCCGAACCGGGCACCGGATGGGTAGCGGTGGGCTCGACGAGTTCGCTCGCCGCGTGCAGCTTGATCGTCTTGCCGCCGAAGCGCACCGCCCGACGTTCCCCGGGAAACGTCATCGGCTCCATACCGAGGACCTGCGTGTAGAACTCCACTGCCCGATCCACATCGGCGACGGTGAGGACCAAATGGTCGACTCGGTCGATGCTGATCATGCTCCTCCTCGGGGTCGGCGCGGGGAAGTTTCGAGGCCCGCGCCCGTCATGCGCCCCGCCTGACCAGGCCCGCCACACGGACGAGCACGCTCGGCCGGAGCGCGTAGCGCAGGTTATCCGCACCTGTGCTCGCTGCGGAACGCCGGGTCCTACCGACGGTGATGTTCACCATCGCAGGACCCGGCAGCAGGCGGGGAAGCTTTCCGCAGGTTCGTGATCGAGCCGAAACGCACCGGCGCGCGTGACCACTCGGTCACCCGCAGTGCCTCAGTGCGCGGCGGCGTCCCAGGAACGACCGACGCCGACCGAGACCTCGAGCGGAACGTCCAACGAGTACGCCGAGGCCATCTTCTCGCGCACCAGCTTCTCGACCACGTCGCGCTCGCCCTCGGCGACCTCGATGATCAGCTCGTCGTGCACCTGCAGCAGCGTCCGCGAGCGCAGGCCTTCGCCGTGCAGCGCCTCGTTCACGCCGAGCATCGCGACCTTGATGATGTCGGCCGCGCTGCCCTGGATCGGCGCGTTGAGCGCCATCCGCTCGGCCATCTCGCGGCGCTGCCGGTTGTCGCTGAGCAAGTCCGGGAGGTAGCGGCGCCTGCCGAGGATGGTGGAGGTGTAGCCGTCCTTCCGGGCCCGGTCGACGACCTCGTGCAGGTAGTCCCGCACCCGGCCGAAGCGCGAGAAGTAGGCGTCCATCTGGGCCTTGGCCTCCTCGGCGGAGATGCGCAGCTGCTGCGCCAGCCCGTAGGCCGAGAGCCCGTAGGCCAGGCCGTAGGACATCGCCTTGACCCGGCGGCGCAGCTCCTGGTCGACCTCGTCGATCGGCACGCCGAAGGCGCGGGAGGCGACGTAGTTGTGCAGGTCCTCGCCGGTGTTGAAGGCCTCGATGAGCCCCTCGTCGCCGGACAGGTGCGCCATGATGCGCATCTCGATCTGGCTGTAGTCGGCGGTCATCAGCTCCTGGTAGCCCTCGCCGACGACGAACACCTCGCGGATCCGGCGGCCTTCCTCGGTGCGGATCGGGATGTTCTGCAGGTTCGGTTCGGTCGAGGACAACCGGCCGGTGGCCGCGATGGTCTGGTTGAACGTGGTGTGGATCCGCCCGTCTTCGGCGATGGCCTTCTCCAGACCCTCCACAGTGGTCTTCAACCGGGTCGCGTCGCGGTGCTCGAGCAGGTGCTGCAGGAACGGGTGCTCGGTCTTCTCGAACAGCGTCTGCAGCGCCTCGGCGTCGGTGGTGTAGCCGGTCTTGGTGCGCTTGGTCTTGGGCATCTCGAGCTCGTCGAAGAGCACCACCTGCAGCTGCTTCGGCGAGCCGAGGTTGATCTCCTTGCCGATGACCGAGTAGGCCTCCTGCGCGGCCTGCTTGACCCGCCCGGCGAAGTGCGAGCCCAGTTCGGCCAGCTGCTCGGCGTCGACCGCGATGCCCGCGCTCTCGAGCTCGGCGAGCACCCGCAGCAGCGGCAGCTCCAGGTCGGTCAGCAGCTCGAGGCTCTCGATGCGCCGCAGCTCGACGTCGAGCGCGTCGGCGAGCTCGGCGATCGCCCGGGCCTTGACCAGGTCCGCGGCGGCGGCCTTCTCCTTGGTCTCGGTGGCGTCCTCCAGCAGCGAGAGCTGACCGTCGTCGCCGTCGGACTCGGCGCGCAGCTCGCGCTGCAGGTAGCGCACCACCAGATCGGGCAGCTCGAAGGAGCGCTGCCCCGGCCGGACCAGGTAGGCGGCCAGCGCCGTGTCGCTGGTCAGGCCCTCGATGCGCCAGCCCCGGTCGCGGATGGCGTGCAGCTGACCCTTCACGTCGTGCGCCGCCTTGGGCGCCGAGGCGTCGGCCAGCCACTCGGCCAGGGCCCGCTCGTCGGCGTCGGTCAGCTCGGCGACGTCGACGAACGCACCGGCTCCGCCGGCGGTCGCCAGTGCGATGCCGGTCAGGTCGCCCGCGCCGCGGGCCCACTGCCCGGTGCAGGACATCCCCACCCGGACACCACCGCGCGCGTGCTCGTCCAGCCAGGCCGCCAGCTCGCCCGCGACGACGACCCCGCCGGTGATCTCGAAGCCCTCCTCGACCTCGGGCTCGGCGGTGGACAGGCTGGCGAACAGGCGATCGCGCAGCACCCGGAACTCCAGGTCGTCGAACAGCCGGTGCACCGCGTCGCGATCCCAGGACTGCACGGCCAGGTCGTCCGGAGCCGATTCCAGCTCCACGTCGCGCACCAGCTCGGTGAGCTCGCGGTTGAGCAGCACCGAGGAGAGGTGCTCGCGCAGGTTCTCGCCCGCCTTGCCCTTGACCTCGTCCACGCGGTCGACCAGGTCGGCCAGCGAGCCGAACTGCTGGATCCACTTGGTGACCGTCTTCTCGCCCACCCCGGGGATCTTCGGCAGGTTGTCCGACGGGTCGCCGCGCAGCGCCGCGAAGTCCGGGTACTGCTGCGGGCTCAGCCCGTACTTGTCCTGCACCGCCTGCGGCGTGAACCGGGTCAGCTCGGAGACGCCCTTGGTCGGGTAGAGCACGGTCACGTCGTCGGTGACCAGCTGCAGCGAGTCCCGGTCCCCGGTACAGATGGACACCTTGTAACCGCCCGCGCTGGCCTGGGTCGCCAGGGTCGCGATGATGTCGTCGGCCTCGTAGTTGTCCTTGCTCAGCACCGGGATGTTCAGCGCGCCCAGGATCTCCTGGATGAGGCTGACCTGGCCCTGGAACTCATCCGGCGTCTTGCTGCGGTTGGCCTTGTACTCGGCGAAGGCCTCGCTGCGGAAGGTCTTGCGGGAGATGTCGAAGGCGACCGCGAGGTGGGTCGGCTGTTCGTCGCGCAGCAGGTTGATCAGCATCGAGGTGAAGCCGTAAACCGCGTTGGTGTGCTGCCCGGTGCCGGTTTGGAAGTTCTCCTTCGGCAGGGCGTAGAAGGCGCGGTAGGCCATCGAGTGGCCGTCGATCAACAGCAGGCGTCGGTCCTCGGAATGCGTCACGGCCGCGAGTTTAGGCTGAAGCTCCGACAGACCTGACCGGAGGCGACGGGGAGGACCCGCAGTGGCGACTGCCAACGAGAACGGCGCTGTGACCAGCGGCGACGACGAGCTCCAGAAGCTGCTGGAGGCCACCGACGAACAGCTGGCGGCCAAACTCGGCATCGAGATCGTCGAATACACCCACGATCGAGTGGTAGCGACCATGCCGGTGGCGGGCAATCGCCAGCCCTACGGGCTGCTGCACGGCGGCGCGAACGCGGCCCTGGCCGAGCAGGCGGGCTCGATCGCGGCCGCGCTCGGCGCCGGAGAAGGACGCATCGCGGTCGGCCTGGAGCTGGCCTGCACCCACCACCGCGCCGCCACCGACGGCACGGTCACCGCCGTGGCCACCCCGCTGCACCAGGGCCGGTCCACGGCCACCTACGACATCGAGATCACCGACGCCGCGGGCCGCCGCACCTGCTCGGCCCGCCTGACCTGCCTGCTGCGAGACCAGCCCCCGAAGTGAGGGGCCTCACAGCACGCGGCGGAGCCGGTGCGGGACTCAGCGGGCGTCGCTGCGGGGTATCGCGGACAGCCGCAGCGCCGCGCAGGTGGCTGCTCGAGTCGCGGATCCCGCGGCCCGGCGACGTCCGAGGTTCCGCTCCCGGCACCGCCACGCAAACCCCAGACCGAAAGATCTCCAGCGAGCAGGGCCGGAAAGAAAACAAGGCGGGTGCCCGGCCGGGCGCCCGCCTCGATTCTCGTCGATCAGACCGTCACGACAGGTTGTCCAGGACCGCCTGAGCCACGGCCTTCATGGTCGTGCGGCGGTCCATCGCGGTGCGCTGCAACCAGCGGAAGGACTCGGGCTCGCTGAGGTTGTGCTTGCTCATCAGCAGGCCCTTGGCGCGCTCGATCGTCTTGCGCGCCTCGAGGCGCTCGGAGAGGTCGGCGACCTCGGACTCCAGCGCCTGCACCTCGGTGAACCGGGACACCGCCAGCTCGATGGCCGGCACCAGGTCGCGCTTGGCGAAGGGCTTGACCAGGTAGGCCATCGCCCCGGCGTCACGCGCCCGCTCCACCAGATCGCGCTGGCTGAAGGCGGTCAGAATGACCACCGGCGCAATGCGCTCACCAGCGATGTTCGAAGCGGCCTCGATGCCGTCCATCTTCGGCATCTTGATGTCCAGAATCACCAGATCAGGTCGCAGCTCCTCGGCGAGCCGGACGGCCTCCTGGCCATCACCGGCCTCACCGACGACCTCATAGCCCTCTTCGCGGAGCATCTCCACGAGATCCAGCCTGATCAACGCCTCGTCCTCGGCCACGAGTACGCGACGTTCGACGGGCTTGGCCTCGCGTGTGTCCTCGGCAGCCGGCGTCGTCACCGGGATCCTCCAGTAAAACTCGGGGTCCGCCGATGCGGTTTGCATCGGAAACCGCAGCTTACCGGTAGTGACTTCACGCCGAGGTTAATACATGACGTGACCATCGCGACATCCGCCGAGCCGCGCGCCGCAGTACGCCACCAGCCCTGATCGAACCACCTGTGCGCTGCGCGGAAACGGCGCGGTTCTGCTGCGAAGACGATCAAGAAGAGAATCACACCCGGTGTGATCCGCACCCACCGCGTCGCAGCCGGTGCAACGCACCGCCAGCACAACACGCCCACCGGCGCGGACGACGCGACGCGGCGGGCCGCCGGTCGAACGACCAACCGCCAGCGGCCACACGAAACGGAACGTACCCGTTTCACGAATCCGAAACTCTCTTTCGCAGATCGCAAAACGAGGCAGCCAGAACATTTCGCGCTCTCCCCGAAACCGGGTGCATCCCGCGCCCGGGTTCCCGCCGACGAATGCCACGGGCTCGGCTCACGACGGGTGGCGGATCAACGCGGCCGATTGCGGCGGTGGTGCAGCCACAACGCCGCCCCGCCCAGAGCGACCAGCGAAGGCGGCACCTGGAACCGGTTCTCCTGCGACGCGTTCCGATCGCCCGTGCGCACGGACAGCTCGCGGTTGGCCAGATCTCTCAGCACTGTGCGCAGCTGGCCGGGCACGACGTCGAGATCGAGCATCAGTTCCGTTGCCACGCGCGCCACGCGGGTGGTGGAGCACTGCTCGCGCGCGAGCGCGGTCATGATGCCGCGCATCTGGTCGTGGAACACGTCGGTGATCGACAGCTCGGGCGCGACGCAGCGCACCGAACCCTCGATGTTGGCGAACGCCTTGCCCAGAACGGAGATCACCGGGTTCGTCTTGATCCCGCGCTTGGTCGACCGCTCGAGCACGCTGGTCAGAGTCACCCCGAAATCCAGCTCCTCCAGCGAAGCGGAGGCGATCTTCGGGGTGAGCGCGGCCATGTCCGACATGAACGCCGGCACGTCGGCCCACTCCGTCGCGTAGCCCAGCTCGATCCAGGACTTCGCCAGCGCCTGCCCGTCGTTCTCGGCGAGGTTGAGCAGCACCAGCATGATCTTCAAGCTGGTGCTGCGGTCGAGGCGGCCGACCATGCCCCAATCGATCAGGGAAGCCGGGGCACCGGGCTGCACGAAGATGTTGCCGGGGTGCGGGTCGGCGTGGAACACCCGGTTCACGAAGAAGCCGTGGTAGGTGAACGCCAGCAGGTCCTTCCCGATCGCGGTGCGCTCCTGCACCGGCATCGCCGCCCGGTCCACGTGCCGGATCGACCGGCCCGGAGCGAGGGTCTGCACGAGCACGCGCTCGCTCGACCAGACGACCTCGGGCACCGACAGGTGCTGGAAGTCCCGGACCGCCCGGCGGGCCTCCTCCATGTGCGAGGCCTCGACGTTGAAGTCGAGTTCCGGGCGCATGGCATCGAAGAGCACCCCCAGCATCGCCTCGACGTCGACCACCGAGTGAAACCGGGGGGCGCACTTGCCGATCATCCGCGCGGCACGGCGCATCATCCGCATGTCCTCGAGGACCATGCCCTTGATGCCCGGACGCTGGATCTTGATCACGGCCGGATCGCCGTTGCGCAGCGTTGCGCCGTAGACCTGCGCGAGGGAGGCAACACCCAGCGGTTCCAGCAGTTCGACGTGCTGGAACCGCTCCTTCCAGTCCGGTCCGAGCTCGTCCTCGAGCACGGGTTCAAAGGTGCTGAACGGAGCCGGGGACACCCGATCGTGCAGCTTCTCCAGCTCCACCATCACCGCTGGGGGAACGATGTCCGGGCGCGTCGAGAGCATCTGCCCGAGCTTGACGTAGAACGGACCCAAGCGTTCCAAACCGAGCCGCACGTCGCGGGCCCGGAGCTGCTCCCGCGCGAGCCCGGACGCGTCCGAGGTGTCGCGCGCCTCGAAGGCGCGCGTGAACTCGTTCTTGAACAGACCGGAGAGAACCTCGGTCACCAGCTTGAGCCGCTGCACGCCCAAGGTCGCTCCGTCCGATCCACAGTGTTCACGACTTCTTGCCGGTGGCGGCTCTGGTGACCTTCTGGCCCGCTTCCGACGCCGCACCGGCGGCTCCGGCGGCGCCCGCGGCCTCGCCGACGCCCGGGACGTTCTGCAGCGCGTTCACCAGCGTGTTGACCGTGTCGGTCAGCTCCGCGATCTGCTTGGGCAGCGTTGCCACGGCCGCCGCGTTCTCGGCCGCGCCGGTGGCGGCATCGGCCACCGAGCTCCCGGCCGCGCGCGCGGACTCCGCGGAACCGCCGTCCACGCCGTCCCGATCGAGGATCTCGTCGAACGCCTGCTTGGCGTCGTCGGCGACGTTGCCGACGAAGTCCTTCAACGTGTCCTTCACACTACTCATGACACCGAACCTTCCCTTCTCCGTTCCACTTCATCCACCACAGTGGACACTTCGGTCACCGGGCGCGGTGCGCGCACCGCCCGGCCAGTTCGGTCAACGCGGCCTCCGCCCACGGCGGCAGCGCCAACGCCCCGAGCGCGCTCACCGCGCGCTCGCGCCGGCTGCTGATCATCGCCTCGACCTCGGAGTCTGCCGCCGTGGACCGGATGATCTCGCGCAGCCGCTGCGCTTCACCGGTGTCCAGATCGGCCGAGCCGTGCAGGCGCCGGATCACGGCGCGCTGGCTCGCGTCGGCGCGTTGCCACGTCAAGCGCATCAGCACCGTCCACTTCCCGGCGCGCAGGTCGTCGTCGCTGGGCTTGCCGGTCGTGGCTTCGCTTCCGAAGACGCCGAGCAAGTCGTCGCGCAGCTGGAACGCCTCGCCGAGCGGATCGCCGAACTCCGCGCACCTCGCCACGACCTCCTCGTCCGCCCCGGAGAGCACCGCGCCCAGCTGCAGCGGACGCGTCACGGTGTAGGCGGCGGTCTTCTGCCGCACCACTCGCCAAGCGCCCTCGAGCTCATCACCGGCGGCCACGGGGTCCAGGTCCAGGTACTGCCCCGCCATGATCTCGGTGCGCATGGTGTTCAGAACGGAACGAGCCGCGTGCAGCCGTTCGGGGGCGACCCCGGCACCGTGCAGGAGTTCGTCCGACCACACCAGGCACAGGTCGCCGAGCAGGATCGCCGCGCTCACCCCGAAGTGCGCGGCATCGCCTCCCGGCGCCCGACGAGCCAGCACGCGGTGCACGGCCGGTTGGCCGCGCCTCGTGTCCGAGGAATCCATGACGTCGTCGTGGATCAGCGCGAACGCGTGGAACAGCTCCAGGGACGCGCCGATCCGGACCGCGGCGGGATCGCCGCGGTCGCCACCACCCGCCGCCCAACCGCACGCGGAGAACAACGGGCGCAACCGCTTTCCGCCGGCGAGAAAGTCCCGCACGATCTCGACCAGCGGCGGAACGCACTCGTCCGGGGCTTTCCGCGCCTGCTCGCCCAGGAAGCGGTCCAGGGCCTCATCGATCTCCGCGCGCAGCTCGCCGAGCACGGGCTCCGCCGAAGCTCCCGGCGACACCGGACCCGCCTCCGATCGCACTGCTCCCCCACCGGGCATGATCCCTCCGCCTCGTTCGCCCATCTTGCGGATATCGGGATAGCGGAGATCGCTCCCGCCGCAGTCGACCGCGCCGAGCCTAACAACTGGTGATCGTCGCCCGACACGCTTTCACCCGCACACGTTTTTGCACGATCGCGTAATCATGATCACGAGTTCGGATCTTGACATCCCTCTATTCGAAGGAATTCAGATGGAATGCTTGCTGCGCGAACTTCCGGTTTGATACGCAGTTGAGCCGATCAAGATCGACGCATCAGTCCTCGTGCACTGTCGCGGGGTGCAGGCGAACACGGCATATCGCTCAATCCGAAACGAGGAGCCTTCGTGACCACAGCCAGGACGAAATTCGCCCTGCCGCCGTTCTACTGCCCCGTTGATCCGGCAGTCCACCCGGAGGTCGACGCTATCGAAAAGCGAGCGATCGCCTGGATCGACGAACTGGAAATGTACGAGGACAGCAAGCGTCGCCGCCACGTTCTGAAAACCAACAGCGCTGAATTCATCTCGAGATTCTCGCCGGAAGGAACCGCCGAGAACGTGCTGCTGGCGGCGAAGTGGGTCTACTGGGGTTTCGCCTTCGATGACGTGCGGTGCGACGACGGCCCGCTGAGCGAGCATCCCGATGCGTTCGTCGAGATGGCGGGCCGCGTGCAGCGCGTCCTCGAGGCTCCGCAGAGCCTCGACGCACCCGAGGACCCCTACCTGCGCGCGCTGCACGACATCGGCTCGTCGCTGCGTCGCCAGGCGACCCCCACCCAGGTGCGCAGGTTCATCGACGCGCACCGGGCGTGGCTGCACGGCGTCGCCTGGCAGGTCGGGAACCAGGCGCGGGGCATCATGCCCTCGCTGAACGACTACCTCGCCATGCGCCTCGGCAGCTGCGGCGGCTTCCCGACCATGGCGCTGCTCGAAATCGCCAACGCCGCAGAGGTTCCCGCCGACGAGATGGACCACCCGGCAGTGCGCGCGGCGAGCGAGTCCGCCATCCTCACCGCCGGCCTGGACAACGACCTGCACTCCTACCGCCGGGAGCAGCAGCACCGGCACGCGGATCAGAACATCATCTCCGTCCTCGTCCGCCACGAGGACCACTCGATCGACACGGCGCTCATCGAAGCCGTGCGCCTGCGCGACCGCATCATGCACGTCCACCTGCGCCTGAGCGAACAACTGCTACCCGGCGCGAGCCCGCAGCTGCGCACCTACCTCACCAGCCTCAGAGCAGGCATCCGCGGCAACATCGACTGGGCCCTGCGCGTGCCGCGCTACAGCACCGACCACGAGCCGGCGGTCGACGCCCACCCGGGCTTCAGCGAGACGCCCGCAGACCCCGACCCCACCGCACCACCGATCCCGGCCATCAAGTGGTGGTGGGACGAACTCCACGGCTAGCCAGGTGACGCGGACTGCGAAGCCAGTTGCTCCGGTCCGCCCCGGATCCCCGCACTGCACCCCAAACGGCGCGGCACCCGAGCAACTGCGAGGGAGAGCGCCGTCGAACATGGATTCGCCTTCCGGCGGTTGGCGTGGAACCGCACACCGCTAGCGCGCGGTTCCACGCCAACCGCCTCGACGTTCCCGGCCGAGGAGGCCTGAACAGGGACGGCGGTCATACCCCCTCCCGCGGGGTGATCAGCGGTCACGTATGCTGACAACAGCCAGCCCCCGTAGCCCAACGGCAGAGGCAGCGGACTCAAAATCCGTCCAGTGTGCGTTCGAATCGCACCGGGGGCACGTACAGCATCCTCACAACCTTGTTGGGGTCGTGAGCTGCGGATATCGGGGCGAATCAAAATCGCCCGAAAGCGTCGTTCACAGGCGGGTGAAGCCTGATCACCAGCGATTCTTTCCCATCGATTGGGACTGCCCAGGGTTTGCTTGACGCTCTAAAACCTCGAGATGTTCCGTCGCTCATCAGGGACATCATCAGCGGCGCGGTCGCCGGGCCACACGCACAGCCGGCGAGTCGGTATCGATGAGGACGATGCGGTGCCGTCCGCAGGCGCAGTGCTGGTAGACGACCACGCCGTGAGGATGCGGTGCGAATCTGGCGCTACTTGTAGGTGCTCCCGTAAGCCTTGTTCCAGTCGCTCGTCTTGTCGAAGCCCGGGTAGCAGTGGTAGCTCACGTTGTTGGAACCACCGCTGAAATCACCAGCCACCTGGTAGCGGACGCCGTCCACGCTGTTGTTGGGGCGGATGCCCCCCTCCACGAGCTTTCCGTCATTGGTCAAGAAGCCGTCGTGGCGGATGATGTCGGCCTGCTTCTGTGCCGTGATCTCATCCTTCAGGGCATCTCCAGACCTCCTGTCAGCGGCCTGGATCTCGTCATAACCGGCCTCGCCGCGCTGATAGCGCTGCCAGACTTCCTCCCTGTGCATCTTGGCTTCCAAACGAGCGTCGCCAGCTTCCTTGACCTTCTCCAGGTTCTCCTGCCGCTTGATATCCGCGATCTCCGCGGCATTCTTCGAGAAGTGCTCTTTGTGCGTCTGCTCGGTGATGTGCTCCGGGAACTTCGTAGCACCGCCGTTGCTTACGTTCTTGTTGTCCATGCCGGAGATGAACTGGCCCTTGCCCTGGTGCTTGTTCTGGTGGGCTTCGATTTCAACGTCGTACTTCTTCCCGTTGACCTCGTGCGAGTTCAGGTACTTCTCCTTGGCGGGCCCCGACCCCTGCGGCGTTTCCTTGCTGCTGCCGCCCTTGTTCTTCGCTCCCTGGCCGCCATTTCCGGTCTGCTTGGCGTTGCCCGCAGGACCGTGACCAATGCCGGGCTTCTTCGGCATCAAGCCGAGCGGGTCCGCCTCGCTGTTCGGGTTCGTGACGTAGGCGATGGGATTCGGGGCCGGGGCCAATCCCAGCGGGTCCTGGCTGAGATAGCGACCGGTGGCTGGATCGTAGTAGCGGTAGACGTTGTAGTTCAGACGGGATTCCAAGTCCGCGTACTGCCCGGGGAACCGAAGCGGTGTGCTGGCCACGGCCTGCGGGTTGGGAAGTTCCCTGCCCCACAGGCTTGTGCGGCGCTGCCAGGCCACCATTCCGCCCGGGCCGACCAGTTCGGTCGGCGTCCCCAACGGGTCGGTGACGACCAGGTGGAACCGTTCCTGCACGTCGACATCACGCTCGAGCTGAGCGACGGGCACCTCACCGTCCGGATGATGCGCCCAGGTCGTCACCACCCGACGGCCGTTGGCATCGGTGTGCACCTGCTCGATCAGCGTTCCGCCGTCCCAGACGAAGTCGACCTGCTCGGCGACCGCGGATGTGTTCGGGACCAGCCGTTGCTTGGCGATCCGCCGACCGACCGGGTCGTAGCGGTAGCGCCAGACGACGCCGTCCGGGGTGGTCACCGCGACCAGCCGGTCATAGGAATCCCATTCATAACGCCAGTTCCGGCCGGGATTTTCGGTGCGCTGCACCAGCCGTCCCTGCGGGTCGTGCTGGAAGTTCACCGATCCGGCGGCGATCAGGCGGTTTCCCGCGTAGCGGCGCAGGCCGCTTTCCACATCACCTAAGCCCTCCGTGGCGACGACGTTGCCAAGTCCGTCGTAACTGTAGCTTTCCCTCCGGTCCGGCCGGATTACCTCGACGACACGGCCGGACGGGTCGATCTGGTAGCGAATGCTGCCGGCGACTCCGTCATCCGTGCCGATCAGTTCACCATCGGGGCGGTAGTGGTACTGCCGTTGCAGCGCGGGCTGCCCCGCGCACCCCGCGACCTCCTGCGAAGTGAGCCGCTGTTCGGTGTCGTAGGACTGGACGAGGGCCACTGCACCGTCCATCGCCCGTTTGATCTGCAGGCCAGCGGCGTCGTAGACGAAGTCCAGCGAATGCCCTCCGAAAGACAGCCTCACCGCCCGGCCGTTCTCGTCATAGGTCCAGGCACTCGCCACGCCGGACGGTGTCCGCCGCCGGATCACGCCGCTGTTGCTGTCGTAATCGAACGTGACCGTCCGGCCGTTGATCTTCTCCTCGACGATCCGGCTCTGGTCGTCTCGCACGAACTCCAGCACGGCATCGTCGTTCGCCGCTCGCACGAGGTCGCCGACAGGCGAGTAGGAATAGGTGGTGGTGCCGGACGGAGCACGCCACTCGACCAGGTTGCCGAGCTCGTCGTAGAGGTACTCGGTTTGTTCCCCGGCACCGTTGACCGAGCGCACGATCTGCCCGGCGGCGTCATAGGTGAAGCGCAGCACCCTACCGTCGAAGTCGTGCTCCTCGACCACTCTGCCCGCGAGGTCGTGGACATACCGCCAAGTCTGACCCTGCGGGTTCGTGACGGAGGTCAGCCGCCGCTCGGTGTCGTAGGTGCGCGTCGTGCGGGCACCAGTCTCGTCGATGCGGACCAGCGGGGTCTCGAACGGGCCGTACTCGGTGGCGTTCACCCCGCCCAGCTCGTCGACCTGTGCGATCTCGTTGCCTTCGGGGTCGTAGCGCCACTGTGTCCGATTGCCAAGCGAGTCGACGCGCCAGGATCGGTGCCCGTCCACCGTCCAGCCGAGCTGGATCCGGCCGCCAGGCGGCGGATGCTCCTCCCGTGGGCGGCCGAACAGATCCAGCGGCCGCGGACCCGTGGGTTCCCTCTCGACGCCTGCCGGATCGGTGGCCGGATCGGCCGATTCGGCCCGGTCCGACCGGAGACTGTCGAGATCGAGTTCGGGTACTGCGCCGACGTTCCCACCGAACGGGTCCAGCGGTTTGTCGTAACTACGGGTCCAGGACCGCTGATCGTCCTTCACCGTGATCGACTCGACGAAGCCGGCGTCGTTGAGGAACAGCCGGACGACACTGCCGTCCGGGCGTGTGATCCACCTCGCCCGCCCCTGACTGTCGTAGTGGTAGTGCGTGGTCCGCCCCAGCGGGTCGGTGCGGGACAGGAGATGGCCGAAACGGTCCCACTCGGAGCGAGTGGTGTTGCCCAGCGCATCCGTCTCCCGGACGATACGACCCCTGTCGTCGAACTCGAGTTCCTTGATGCCGCCCAAGGAATTCTTGTACGTGGTGACATTTCCGTCGTAGGTGAACACGGAGTCGAAGAAACCGTCGGGCCCCACTGTCCGGACAACACGACCGTTCTCCGCGTAGACGTAGCGGAACCAGAAGCCGTTGCGGTCCTGCCACTCGTTGAGTCGGCCCGCGTCGTCGTACAGGTACTTCAGCGCCTTGCCCGAGGAGTTGATGACCTCGGCAAGTCGGCCCTCGTCGTCGTAGCCGTACTTCCTGACCAGCACATTGAGATCGTTGTCCGGGTCGACGACACGAATGGCCGTGACTCGCTCGTTCTCGCTGTCGATCTCCACGCGGTACCCGTCGGAGTGCTGCAACGCCTTGGGCGGGCCAAACCGGCGGTGCTCGACATCGACCCGACGACCTTCGGCACCCTCGACCGCGTACAACGGCAGCACCCAGTCGTACTCGCCCAGCCGATGGAAGTGCAGGACCTCGTCCTCCAGCGGCTTCTCAAGGCTGTACCCGCCGTCCTCGCGAATGCGCAAGGGCCAGCGCGGACCCTCGATCGGAAGCACGTCCTCGCCTACCGACGGCAACGGATAGACCAAGAGCATGCCGTCCGGCGAGAAGTAGCAGACGTGCTCATCGTCGACTTCCAGTCGCTGGTCCAGCGTCGACGACCAAGCAAGACCGAACCAGCGGCCAGCGCTGTAGGACGAGACGTACATCCGCTCCAGCACCAGGCTCAGCGGGTTGAGAATCTCCAAGTCGGTCTCGACCATCACCATCTCGCCGGTGGAAAGGTCCACCGGCTCCGTGCTGTCACAGGGGCGATCTTCCGACCGGGTCGCGCACCTTTCCGGATTCTCCGGCTTGTTGTTGGGCCGATCCGCGTTCTGCGTGTTGGACTGCCCCGCGCTCTGTGACCTGGTTCCCGCCGGTCCTGGTGAGCCGGCGCCGTCGCCCTTGCCGCCTTCGTCCTTGGGTCCGCCGCCCGTGCCGCCGTTTCCGCCGTGCCCATCGCCCTTCGACCCGGAACCTTCAGCGTTCTGCGCGTTCGTCGAGGCCGGGCCGTCGGACTTGCTGTTGTCGGCCTTGATCTTGTCGAGGGCCTTCTTGGTGTCACCGAAGGAATCGCCGAGCTTCTTGAGCATGGGCGAGAGCTTCTTCATCGCCTGGATGAGCTTGGTGGTGATGTCGGCGATCTTGGCTGCGACCTTGGCGACCTCGGCGACGACCTGCGGCACCACCCACGCCAGGGCGATGCCCAGGGTGCAGACCACCTGCAGCGCCCAGCTGATCAGGTGGCCGACGAGTTCGGCGATGATGTCGCGCACCAGCGTGCGCACCGCCGCGACGACTTCGCCGGCGGTGCCGATGCCGTCCGCTGCGCCGTCGGCGGCGGACTTGGCCGCGGCGATCAGGTTCGCGGTGTCCTCGCTGCGCTTGCGGTAGGCGTCGCCGGCATCGCCCAGCCAGCTGGCGGTGTCGGCCTTGACCAGGTCTTTCATCTCGGTGTTGATGGCTTCGAGCTCGGCCGAGACGTTCTTCCACGTCTCCGAGTGAGCCTTGATCTCGTCCGGATCGCCGGTCAGCGAGTCCAGGGCGTCCGAGACCGGCCCGACGTGCTCGATCAACCATCCGACACCGGCGGAGAAGATCGCGCCGAACGGGTCCAGCGCCGTGCCCAGCGCGTCCAGTCCGGTCCCGACCGCGCCCAGGACGCCTGCGGCCCAATCACCGGACTCGATCGCCTTCTGCGTGTCGGCGACCGACTCCGCGATCTGGATACCGCTGAACGACTGCGTCGAGTCCTCGCGCTGAGCCACCAACGGATTCGTCACTACAACCCCCAGAACAAGCCAGCAGAAATCAGGTAGGAGAACTCAGTCGCGCAGCGGGTCGAAGTCCGGGCCGAACTCGTCGTCGTCCTCGTCTTCGAAGTGCGGTCGCCTCGGCTTCGCCGGAGGTGCCGTCGGGGCTGCCGGAGCGGCGGGCGGGGCCGGGGTTTCATCCTCTTCGGCGGGGCCGTCCCACTTCGAGGAGGTCTCCTCCTCGACCTCGTCCTCCGGCTCCGGGAACCGCTCGCGCAGGTTGTCCAGCATCATCGAGCGGGTCTGCTGGTCCTCGTCGCCGAGGGTCGCGGCCATGGTCTCGCCGACCTTGCCGGCGATGTCGGCCTGCGCGCGGTGCATCGTCGACAGGATCTGCGCGGCGAGCTCGTTCGGCGGCATCGAGCGGACCTTGTCGGTGAACTCCAGGTCGGTCACGCTGCCGTCGGCGCGCACCGTCACCTTGATGCGCCCGTCCGGGCTGCTGGCCGACAGCCGCAGCTGCTCGGTTTGCGCCTGAACTTCCTGGTACCGCTGGGCTTTTTCGGCGAATCCCTGCGCCCACTGCTGGATGCGACGTTCCGCTTCATCCGGGTCGGCCCCGGCGACCGCGAATCCCCCCGAGCTCTGGCCCGTCATCGCACAACCTCCGTCGAAATCTCGAAATCCTCGGTGTTCGGTGTGAATCGACCGGTCAGGCCGGTGTGCCGCGCTCCGGCTCCACCACCGGAGTCCCCTGCTGCTGCGGGGTTCCCACCGGCGGGACGCCGCGCAGCGCCACGGCCGACCGGTTCACCTTGACCGCCTCGTCGAACGACTTGAGCGAATCGGCGTTGGCGTCATCGGTGTCCAGGTAGTCCTTGGCGGTGGAGCGCACGTTGTCGGCCGTGACGGTGATGCCTTCCTTGGCCGCCTTCAGCGCGTTCATCCCTTCCTCTTCCACCGGGTTGACGATGGGAGGCAGGAAGGAGCACAGCAGCCCGTAGGCCTCGTCGGACATGCTCACGGCTCGAGCCGCCGAGATCGCGGTGTCCAGCCGGTCGGTCAGGCCGTCCAGGTGGCTGGCGTGCGCGGTCAGGTCTTCGGCCTGGACGTTGAACGACGTCATGGGTTCCCCCAGCTTCCTCGTGTGTTCATGCGACCGCGGTCACGACGTCGGCGAGGCGGTGTTCGATCTTCTTGTTGTCGGCCGGCGTGATGCTGAGCCAGAGTCCCTGGCTGACCATCAGGTAGCGGCCTTGGTGGGTGTCGAACCAGGTCACGAGTGTTGTGGAGCGGCGTGTACCGCGTGAAACGCCGAACTGCCCGCCTGCTCGGCGGTTGTTGGCGAGTTCGAGCACGGTCGCCGCGTCCTGCGGTGACAACCCGGCCTTGATCAGGGTGACGTCTTCTTCCACGTCACCGCCGAAGGGATCGTCGTCGTCCTCTTCGAGGGCTTTCGACAGCGCTTCGGCCGGAATCGAGATCGCCAGCTGCTGGCCCGCTTCGCCCGGCGGCAGCACGCCGACGGCGGACAGGGCCAACGCGGTGGGGCGGATCTCGGTCAGCCGCAGTTCGTCACCCACCAGCTGCGCGAGCACTCCGCTGCGCCGTGCGACGGCGGCGAGGGCGCGAATGGGCTGGTCGCGGTGTCCGATCACGTCCACCGACGTGTCGTGGTCGACCATCAGCCGCAGCAGGTCCGCGAGTCTCGGGGCGAGGTCGCGCTCGCTGGCGAGTCCGCGACGTGCCAGCGAGCGGAAGGTCTCGGCGGTGAGTTCCGCCCGTTCCCGCGTCGTGGCGCCGAGGCTCGGGACCTCCAGCGGGTACGGGATCTTCCCGAGCCCGAGTTCGGACCAGACCAGGTCGAATTCGGCCGCGGAGAGCACGAAGTCCGGGTCCGGGTTCGTCATTCCTCGCTCTTTTTCTTCTTCTTGCCCTCGCCGATCACCGGCGGCGGGAGGTCCTTGCCCGGAACCTCGACGACGGGACCGCCTTCGACGTACTTGGCCTTGTGCGCCTCGTCCTCGCTGCCCTGACCGCCGCGGTTGCCCATCGGACCGCCGCCCATCATGCCGCCGGCGCCGCCTGTCGGGGCCTGTCCCGGAACGGCTCCGCCGCCCTGGACCGGGCCGGCTCCGCCGTGGTCACCGGTGGGCGTCCCACCGATGCCGGACGTGCCGCCGGGCGTGATGTTGCCGCCGGGTGCACCTCCGGACGGCATCGGCGGCGGTGTCGCGCCCAGACCACCCGCGGCGCCGGGGGACTCGCCGGCCGCCTTCGTCTGGCTGATCGGCGGGGTCTCGCCGTTCGGGCCTGTGATGTCCGGAATCGGGGGGATCTGCCCGCCCCAGTTCCGGTTGCCGTCGCGGTCTTTCCGCTTGCCGGGACGTCGTCCACCCGGCCCGAAGGTGGTCCCGTCCGGTCCTTGGTGCGGCCGCAGCTTCTGGGTCTTCTCGGTCTGGCCGTCGCCGCCGCCCTGGAACGGGGTCGCGTTCTGCGCGGTGGTGTTCTTGGGCTCGTGGTCCTCCGGCGACGGCGTCTGGTTCGGGCCGCTGCTCGCGGGTTTGACCGGATTCGCCCGGATCGTCGGAGAATCCATCGAGTTCGGGCTGCCGATCTTCGGGACCTGCATCTTCGTCGTCGGCGCGTTGGCCCCGGCGCGACCGGTCTGCGCCGCCAACGACATGCCGTCCGGCCCGACCCCAGCGGGTCCGGTTTGCGCGGCCAGCGGCGGAGCCGTCGGTTGCTGACCGGCCGGTGCGGATGCGGGCCTGGTCATCTTCTGAGTCGCCTCGGCTCCACCGCCCGCGGACTGCTGCTGGGTCGGCGCTTCGCCCGGCCCGTTGGCCTCCGCCGCGGCGACCGACTGGACAGTCTTGCGGGGTTTCAGTTCCTCGATGGGGTCCGGCGGGAGCGTGAAGCGTGGAGTGTCGCCGTCGATGACGCGGGAGGACTCCTCCATTCGCGTCATCACCCGCACGGCCTGCTCGTGGGCGCTGGACGAACGCTCCTGGTTGGCGCGCAGGTCTCCCATCGCCCTGGTGAAGGACTCCAGGTCACCGGTGGCGAAGGTCAGCGCGGCGATCGTGTGGATTTCCTTGGCGCCCTTGACCGGCTCGGGCATCTCGGCCTTCGCGGTCTCCATGACGCGGCCCTGCTCCGAAACGCGATCTGCCAGCGCACCAGCGGATTCCCCGGCGTCGCGGCTCCAGTTCGCCAGCTTCTCGATCGCCGATCGCGCGGCGTCAGCGGCTTCGCCCTGCCAGCCCGATTCGGTGGCGCGGAGCTGCTCGGACATCCGGTCGGCGGACTCGGCCATCGCGCGGCTCAGCTTGGTCCACTCGTCGGCGAGCTGACCGACGTGGCCAGGATCGTTCTCGATGTGCACGGCGTCGTAGAGCTCGCGGTGGCTGCGCGATGCCCAGTTCTGCGTCTCCACCAACGCGAGGTCGGGTGAGTCCTGCGGCATGTTCTCTTCTCCTCGGCCCGGGTGCCAGGCGGATCAGATGAGCTTCTGGAAGGCGTCCGCGACGTGCTGGTCGGTCTCCCGGTAGGTGCGCATCGCGCTCTCGATCGCGTCTCGCGCGTCCACGAGGACGTCCCGGTAGCGCGTCAGAACCGCGACCAGCGAGTGCTCGCCGCCTTCGGCCCTGCTCGCGAACTTCTCCGCCATCGCCGTGCCCACCGGGTTCTGCCCCAGCGGCGCCCGGCGGGCGAGGTCGTGCGCTTGCGACAACCAGGAGTCGACCGAGTTCAAGCGCTCGTCCAGGGCGGAGCGGATCGACTCGCCCGCCTCCGGATCCAGCTTCAGGTCCAACGACTCCACGGCATCGCGCATGGCGACCACCGAAGCCGTCGATTCGGCGAGCGACTGAGACGCCTGCTCGTCAGGCTTGTTCATCTCTCCCCCGAAAAACAAGGACAACGGCCCCTATCGGATGGCCGGTCACCAACATCCCCCACCGCACAACACTTACCAGACGACGCGAACGGCGGGCCGTGCTGGACGCATCGTGATCACTTGTTTACCTCGGCGCCGAAAAATGTGACGAGAAAGACGACCAGCGGAAGCAACCATGCCGCGACGGCACGATTCGTCCGGCGCTCCGGAGATTCACATCCACGATGGAATAGCGTTCAGTTCGGGGCATTCAGGACGAAACGCAGGCGCTGGCTCATGTCGGCCACGTCGGCCTGGAGCTTGCCGAGATCGCGCTGCACCGACCCGACCTGACCCTCCATGTCGGCCGACGCTCCCACTGGTCCCGGCCACGTTTCGGTTCATCTCGCCCATGCGCCCGGTGATGCTGCGGAGTTCGGCGCTCATCTGCTGGATGCTCGCCGACACCGAGGGAGCCGGCGGTCTCGCCCTGCAACGTCACGATGGTTCGGCCCAGGCTTTCGATCTGGCCGTTGAGAGCGCTGACGCTGCGCGCCGTATCCGGGAACGGTCCCATCAAACCGCACATCGCGACAATGTTCTCGTCCAGCTCCGGCATCTCGGATTTGAGCGATTCGAGACTTCCCAAAGCGGACAACTGCTGATTGGTGCGCGTGAGATTCGACGTGACCGAATCCAACTGCTCGTGCATCGGGAGAAGTTGTACCGCAGCACCCCCATCGTGACCAGGTAGACGACCGCGCCACCGACCAGCAGGCCCTCGGAGATCCGCAGTCCGCACCGCCCGCCGGGTCGCTCATGGTCACGCTCTCCCTCGCAGGCCCGCTCCAGGTCGCCTGCCAGGCTAGCCACGAACCCCGTCGGCGTGACCGCGACGAAGTCACCTCTGGCGAACAACTCGGCTGGCGCTTGCTCAACTGATTGGCCCGCGGTGGCACTTGGCGAACGCCTGGCTTCGCAACTGACGATGTGCGCAACCGAAAAGCCGTGATTAGGGAGAGGCCTCGTTGCAGCTCTGGGAAGCCGGACGGCGTTTGACCAACGAAGGTGAGGCCCGTGGCTGGGTTCGTCCCGTGCCCCGGCCCTGACCAGCCACAAGGATCCTGAACTCTCCAGCGAGCGACATTTTTGACTACGGAGACATTTTGCGTGGCGGTGCCGGGAGCGGAACCTCAGACGCCGCCGGACTGCGGGATCCGCGACTCGAGCAGCCACGTCTCGTCCCCTCGGATCAACGGCACAGCGCCAAACCTCGGTGCTGGTAGAACGTGACGCGGTTGATGGGTTCGCCGGCCTGCTCGATCTGGAAGTGCAAGTGGGGTCCGGTGGACTCGCCGCGGCTTCCGACCTCGGCGATCGGCTCACCTGCGTGCACAGGCTGTCCGAGTTGGACGAGGTTGCGGCGGTTGTGGCCATAGGTGCTCACCACCCGGCTACACCGACCTGCTCGTCGAGCACTGCCGCAGCGCCGGTTTCGAGCCCGAGCAGCACCGCAACCCGATCGAGGGCACCCCGCCGGTGACCGCGGTGATCGGCACCGCGCACGTCGCCTTCGTCACCGCCTCCCCCGGGATCGCGGCGCGCGGCCGGGTCCGCGTCGTCGAGCTGGACCCGGCCGTGCACGTCCCGCTGCACGCGCTGTGGCCGCAGCAACCGCGTCCGAGGCGCGCGGGGCGTTCCTGCGCGCCGCGACCGACTAGGAGTCGTTCAGGAATGCGGCGCAGCCGCTGTGCTTCAGGTGCGGGACTCGGTCGGCACCGCAGCGGGTTGTGAGACGACTTCTGGCGAGCACGCCGCGACTCCGTGTTTTGCGTGGCGCACGGAGTCCAGAAGGCGTCTCACGACCCGCTACCCGCACCGCCACGCAAACGCACTTCCTGACCAGCCCTCAGGCGCTCTCCTCCGCGAGCTCGGGCGTGGCGGTGTCGTCGTCGCGCAAGTGGTTGTGGCGCTGGACGCTTCGGCCGACGAGCAGACCCGCGAGCAACCCGACGGCCACCACGCCGAGCAGTCCCGCGTAGGTCGCCCGCGGCGCGTTGGTCATCAGCGAGGGCGTCGCGGCCGCGGCCATGGCGGCCACCACGCGCGCCACGCCGACCACGGTGCCCTGCGCGGTGGCGCGCAGCAGGGTCGGGAACGCCTCCTGGCACCAGATCTTGAGCATGCCCTCGAAGGCCAGGGAACCGCCCAGCGCGCCGAAGACCGAGGAGGCGATCAAGGTCCACTGCGAGACGCCGAAGACCACGACGATGCCCATGGCGATCAGGTAGCAGGCGGCACCGACCAGGTACCAGCGCAAGCGGTTCCGCCCGTCGACGACCTTCATGAACCACAGGGCGACGACCACGCCGAGCCCCATCGTGACCGCGCCGATCGCCGCGGCCGTGGACACCGAGGATCCCGCGACGTTGACGAACAGGAAGGTGCCGAACTGGCCCTTGGTGTTGGCCACGACGTTGACCAGCGAGTAGAAGGTGATCAGCCCGAGCAGCGGCACCAGGTGGGGTCCGGTGAGCAGTTCGCGCACGCCGGGCGCGCCGGCCTTCGAGCCGCCCTCGGCGAAGTGCTCGCGCGAGGCGGCCCACTTCGCCGACTCCGGGATCCGCAACCGCAGCAGCAGCACGACCACCGCGACGACGGCGACGTGCCCGTACAGGATGCGCCCGCCGGTGCTGGCCATGCCGCCGACCACGATGCTCAGCAGCTGGGTGGCGATGATGCCGCAGAACCACAGCACCTGGGAGAGCCCGACGAGCTTGCCCGCCTGGCCCGGTGGCGCCTCTTCGGCGATCAGGGCGAGCGAGACCGGCAGGTCGGCTCCGGAGGCGTAGCCGATGAGCACCACGCCGACGTAGAGCATCACCGGCCCGGCGGCCGCGGCGAGCAGACCGGCGCCGATCGCGAGCAGCAGCATGGTCAGCGAGAACACCCTGCGCCGCCCGAAGCGGTCGCCGAGCCTGCCGCCGGTGAGCGCACCGGCGGCGATCGAGATGGTCAGCAGCGACGACAGCACGCCGATCTGCATCGGATCGAGCCCGAGGGCGTCCTGGAAGAGCACCAGCGCGGTGCCGGTGGAGACGATCGCTGCCGCGTCCAAGTAGGACGCCATTCCCGCGACGGCGGACCGGGTCCAGTCGCGAGCGGTGAGCGAAGGTGCGGTCATCGGCGTATCTCCTTTGATTTGCCAGACCAGGGCTGAGCTCCGCTTTCCGTGGCGATCGGCCACGGCCGCCGAAGCGATTCTTGAATCGTTTCACGAGATGGTGGGGCGTGGCTGGGACGATGTCAACAACTCGGACGGACCGCTCTCGCTCAACGAGAGCACCCGGCTGATCCAGCGCAGCAGTCACCCAGTTCCGAGGCCGCCGTCTTAGATCAACCCGAAGCTTGTCCACCGCATGACGAGCCCGTACGGTCCTCGCTGAAAGCTTTCAATCATTCCGGAGCGCCTCCACCGTCAGAGCCGACACGACAAGGACTTCGACGCCATGACCGACAGCGCCATCCCCCACGCACCGACCGCCGAGAACCACCGGGAACCGCTCGGCATCGGTGCGGCCTCGCCGAGGCTGTCCTGGACCACCTCCGCCCCGGACGGGTGGATCCAGCGGGCCTACGAGCTGGAGATCGCCCGCGGCGACCGCGTCACCGTGCACGGGCCCGTCGGCGACGACGACTCGCGCTACCGGCCGTGGCCGGAATCGCCGTTGGCACCGGGGGAAGCGGCGAGCGTGCGGGTGCGCGTGCACGGCGCGGACGGGGTTTCGGAGTGGAGCGAACCGACCGTCGTCGAGCGCGGCCTGACCGCCGAGGACTGGGTCGCCCTGCCGGTCGGCGGGGATCCCGGCGAGCCCGGAACGGAGAGGCGCCCGTCGCTGGTGCGCCGCGGGTTCGCGCTGCGCGGGCCGATCGCCTCAGCGCGGTTGCGCGTCAGCGCGCACGGGCTCGCCGAGGTCGAGATCAACGGGCGTCGCGTGGGCGAGGACGTGCTCTCCCCCGGCTGGAGCGTGTACTCCCGGCGGCTGCGCTACCGCACCCACGACGTGACCGACCTGCTCGGCGAGGGCGCCAACGCGATCGGCGCGTGGTTGGCCGACGGGTGGTACCGCGGGCGGATCGGCTTCCACGGCGGAGCCCGCGACCGCTACGGCACCGACCAGTCGCTCATCGCGCAGCTCGAAGTCCGCTACGCCGACGGCGGTCGGGAAACGATCGCCACCGGACCGGACTGGCGCGCCGCGGACAGCCCGATCCTGACCTCCTCGATCTACGACGGCGAGACCTTCGACGCCCGCGAGGTCCCGCACGGGTGGTCCGAGCCCGGCTTCGACGACACCGGCTGGTCCCCGGCGCACGTCTTCGAGCGCGATCCGGCCACGCTGGTCGCCCCGGACGGCCCGCCGGTGCGGCGCGCCCGTTCGGTGCGCCCGGCGCGCACCGAACGGCGCGCCCCCGACCGGCTCCTGGTGGACCTCGGGCAGAACCTGGTGGGGCGGATGGCGCTGCGGACCCGCGGTCTGCGCGGCCAGGAGGTCGTCCTCCGGCACGCCGAGGTGCTGCAGGACGGCGAGCTGTGCACCCGCCCGCTGCGCCAGGCCGCGCAGACCGACCGCTACGTGCTCGCGGGTTCCGGCGAGGAGGAGTGGGAGCCCAAGTTCACCTTCCACGGGTTCCGCTACGTCGAGGTCACCGCTCCCCCGGCGGTTCTCGACCACCTGGAGCTGGAAGCGCGCGTGCTGCACAGCGATCTGCGCCGCACCGGTTGGTTCTCCTGCTCCGACGCCGATCTCAACGCACTGCACGACAACGTGGTGTGGTCGATGCGCGGCAACTTCGTGGACCTGCCCACCGACTGCCCGCAGCGCGACGAGCGGCTCGGCTGGACCGGCGACATCCAGGTCTTCGCCCGCACGGCGAGCTTCCTGCACGACGTGACCGGGATGCTGTCCTCCTGGCTGCGGGACCTCGCGATCGAGCAGAACGACGAGGGCTCCGTGCCGGTGTTCGTCCCGACGCTGCGCGACGCCGGGTCGTGGGACATGAACGACCCGATCGCCGCCTGGGGCGACGCCGGGGTGCTCACACCGTGGGACCTCTACGTCGCCTCCGGCGACACCGAGCTGCTGCGGCGGCAGTGGGACAGCGCCAAGGCGTGGGTCGACCTGCTCGCCCGCCGCTCCGGCGCGGACCGGCTGTGGACCGGCGACACCCAGCTCGGCGACTGGCTGGACCCCGCGGCCCCGCCGGACGACCCGGCCCGCGCCACCACCGACCGCGATCTGGTCGCCAGCGCCCACTTCGCGCACTCCGCCCGCAGGCTCGCCGACATCGCCACCGCGATCGGCCGCGACGCCGACGCCGAGCACTACGGCGCGCTCGCCGCCGAGGTCCGCGCTGCCATCCGCGACCGGTGGACCGACGGCGAGGGCCTTCTGGCCGAGGAGTCCCAGTGCGGCTACGCGCTGCTGCTGGCCTTCGAGATCCTCGAGGACCCCGCGTCGCGGGAACGCGGCGGCGAGCGGCTTCGCGACCTGGTGGTCGAGGCCGACTACCGGATCTCGACCGGCTTCGTGGGCACTCCGCTGGTATCCCAGGCGCTCTCGTCCACCGGCGGGCTCGACGTCGCCTACCGCCAGCTGCGGGAGCGCGGCTGCCCGTCCTGGCTCTACCCGGTCACGATGGGCGCGACGACCATCTGGGAGCGCTGGGACTCGATGCTGCCCGACGGCACGGTCAACCCGGGCGAGATGACCTCGTTCAACCACTACGCCCTGGGCGCGGTGGCGAACTGGATGCACAGCACGATCGCGGGCCTGACCCCCGCGACTCCGGGCTGGCGGCGCATCCACTTCGCCCCGCGCCCCGGCGGTGGGCTGACCTGGGCCCGCGGCGCCTACGACGGTCCCTACGGCCAGGTCGCCATCGACTGGTCCATCGACGACGGGACGCTCACGGTGCGCACCGAGGTGCCCGCCAACTGCACGGCCCGCCTCGACCTCCCCGACGGCACCAGCCACGACCTGACCTCGGGCCGAGCCACCCACACCTGCACGATCTGACCCCATCGCCCGAACCAACGCACCCACGATCGGCTGGCGCTCGAAGAGCCCTCGAATTCGACCTGCGAATTTCAAGGGCTTTTCGAGTCCGGGCGCGGGGCTTCCGCCGTGGTGGTTCTCGTTCGGTTCTGGGCGGGTGGGCGATCGTCACCGAGCCGTCGGGGCGGCGGTTCGCCGAGCCGCGGGGGCGGGTCGGACCGGTTCGGTGAGGAAGGTGTTGATGTGCGCGCGGATCCCCTCGGCCATGTCGACGTCCTGGCCGTTGAGCCAGAGGAGTTCGAGACCTTCGGTCATCGCCAGCGTGCTCAGCGCCGCCGCGCGGGGGTCGACGCCCTCGCGCAGGGCGCCGTCCTCACCCGCCTCGGCGTAGGCGTTGGCGACCGCTGAGGCGATCCGCTCCACGCGGTCTCGGAAGTGCTCGTGCGCGGGGTGGTCGGGATCGGTGGCCTCGGCCGACAGGATCGTGTAGAGCTGCACCGCACCGCGCAGATCCGCCTGCTCCCGGGAGATCTCCACCAGCCCGGCCAGGAACTCGGTGCCGCGACGCCCTTCCAGCACCTGCTCGGCGCGCTCGTCGCGCCGCTCCAGCACGGCCTTGAGCAGCGCCGTCTTGCCGCCGGCGAAGTGGTGCAGCACGCCGGTCTGGGTCATGCCGACCTCGCGGGCGATCTGGCTGACCGAGCTCGCGGTGTAACCGGCCTTCGCGAACACCGCGAACGCCGCCTCGACGATCTGCTCGCGCCGCTGCGCGCTCTTGCGGTACTCACCCCTGGGACCGGCCACACCAGGAATCTTATCCAGCCGGAACGAAAACCTTCAACCCTTTAGATTTTCGTGTTAGGTTGCCTGACACACACGCCCACCGGTGGGGCAATTCGCTCGACGACGACGATGGCCGGGCCGTCCGCGACGGCCCCTCACGGCAAGGAAGCCACCATGACCGACCCCATCGAGCCCACCGCACCCGCGACAGCGTCAACATCCGCCGCGATCGTCGAATCGCGCACAGCACCAAGGGGTTTCACGATCTTCGTCGCGTTCGCGGCGATCGGAGCGGGAGCGGCGCAGATGTCGGCCGCGCTGCTCACCCTGACCCTCAAGGCCACCGAGCTGGACTCCGCGGCGGCCACCACGATCATCTCCCTGTCCAGCGGCATCGCCGGGGCGTTCACGCTCATCGCGCTGCCGACCGTGGGCGCGCTCAGCGACCGCACCCGTTCGCGCCTCGGGCGCAGACGCCCCTACCTGCTCGCGGCCGCCGCGGCCTTCGCCCTCGGCGGGCTGCTGCTGATCACCGCACCTGCCGTCCCGGTCCTGGTCCTGGCGCACCTGCTGATCACGACCGGGTTCGTGACCGCGGGCGTGACCACCACCGCGCTGGTCGCCGACCAGCTCCCACCGGACGAGCGCGGCCCGGTCACCGCGATGCTGAGCATGGGAACGCCGCTGGGCGCGCTGGTCGGCATGGCCGTGGGCACGCCGTTCGGCGACCGCCTGGTCCCGCTGGTGCTCATCCCGACCGCGATCGCGGTGGTGGCGGTGCTGCTGCTGGCCGCGGTGATCCACGACCCGCGCGCAGACCGGGAGCTCGCCCGCCTCGACTGGCGCGAACTCCTCGCCGTGTTCTGGGTGAACCCGCTGCGCTTCCCGGACTTCGCCCTCGTGTTCGCCAGCCGCCTGCTGGTGTTCTCCGGGGTCGCCGCGCTCAACGGTTACCAGGCGATCTTCCTGCTGCGCGAGCTGGACCTCTCCCCCGCGCAGCTCGGCGGGACGATCCTGCTGACCGTGGTGATCAACGCGGGCGTCACGATGCTGACCGCGCCCGCCGTGGGCAGGCTCACCGACGCGCTGAACGTGCGCAAGCCCTTCGTCCTGGCCGCTGCGATGATCCTCGGCGCCGGCCTGCTGATCGCCTCCGCGGCCCCCGGACTCGGCGTCTACCTGTTCGCCTGCGGTGTGGTCGGGCTCGGTCAGGGCGTGTACTTCGCCGTCGAGCTGGTGCTGGCCACCCGGGTGCTGCCCGACCCGGACAACCCGGCCAAGGACCTCGGCCTGCTCAAGATCGCCGACAACCTGCCGGTGGCCCTCGTGGCCGCAGTGGCCCCGGTCCTGCTGGCCATCGGCGCGTCCGGCGGGGAGAACTTCGCCGCGCTGTTCATCGCCGGAGCGATCGCGGCGTTCGCCGGCGGTTCGCTGATCCTGTTCATCCGCGGCGCGCGCTGAGCGCGCCGGCCGACTCAGAAGGAGCACATCGCATGTCTGGGACCTTCCCCGAGGACTTCCTGTGGGGCGTGGCCCTGGCCGGGCACCAGAACGAGGGCGACAACGAGCACAGCGACATCTGGTTCCTGGAGCGCACCGCGCCCACGCTCTTCCAGGAGCCCAGCGGAGCGGCCTGCCGGGGCTACCAGCGCTGGCCCGAGGACCTGGACACCGTCGCCGGGCTGGGGCTCGACGCGTTCCGGTTCTCGGTGGAGTGGGCCAGGGTCGAGCCCGAGCGCGACGAGGTGTCCACCGAGGCGCTGGACCACTACGAGCAGGTGGTCGACGGCGCTCTGGAGCGCGGCCTGGCGCCGGTGGTGACGTTCAACCACTTCGCCGCACCGCACTGGTTCTCGGCCGCCGGTTCCTGGCTCGCGGAGGACGCCGCGGAGCGCTTCGCCGCGCAGTGCGACCGCGTGATGGCGCGCTTCGGCGATCGGATCACCGCGGGAGTGACCATCAACGAGCCGAACCTGGAGCAGCTGCTGCAGGCCGGTGGGAAGCTTCCCGCCGAAGCCGAGACGACCAAGCGCGAGATGCTCGCCGCTGCGGCGCGCGCCGCGGGCAGCGAGCGCTACTTCGCCTCCAACGTCATCCCTTCCGACGCGCAGCCCGAGTTCCAGGCGGCGTTCACCCGGGCGCACCGCGCCGCGAAGTCGGCCATCAAGGCCCGCCGCGGCGACCTGCCGGTCGGCGTGTCGATCGCGATGGCCGACGAGGTCGCGCTGCCCGGTGGCGAGCAGCACCGCGACGCGCGGCGCGCGGCGGTCTACGACCACTGGCTGGCCGTCGGCCGCGAGGACGACTTCATCGGCGTGCAGAACTACGAGCGCATCTTCCACGGACCCGACGGCGAGGTCGTGCCGGAAGGGCCGCGCAACGGGATGAACTCGGTGATCGACCCGGCGTCGCTGGCCGGCGCTGTCCGCTACGCCCACCAGGTCGCGGGCGTTCCGGTGCTGGTCACCGAGCACGGCCTGCAGACCGGGGACGACGCGCAGCGCGCGGCGTTCATCCCGGCCGCCCTCGACCTGCTGAGCGACGAGATCGCCGCTGGCACACCGGTTCTCGGCTACCTGCACTGGACGCTGATGGACAACTTCGAGTGGATCTTCGGCTACCGGCCGAAGCTCGGCCTGCTGGCCGTCGACCGCGAGACCTTCGACCGCACGCCGAAGCCCAGCGCGAAGGCCTACGCGGCCGCGGTCCAGCACCACCGGGGCCGGTGACCGCGGATCCCGGCGGCGGGCGGGGTTTCGCGCGGGCGCTGACGGGGAACCAAGCTCGGCTGTTCCGGGAACCCGTCGAAGGAGAGCTTCGACGAGCGAGGTCCACCGGTGTCCCCGCGCAGCAGCAATCGCCGCCGGGCACCACCGAACCGATGGTTCCGCGCCCCCGCGACCAGATGCGCGAGTACCGCGGCAGCGGGCACCTGGAGGGCGAGCGCGCTGATCACCGGTGGCGACTCGGGCATCGGGCGCGCGGTCGCGGTGGCCTTCGCCAAGGAGGGTGCGGACGTGGCGATCAACTACTTCGGCGAGTCCGAGGACGCCGACGCCGAGCGCATCCGCGCGCTGGTTCGCGAGCAGGGGCGCCGGTGCTACCTGTTCCGGGAGGTGCGCTCGGCGGCCGAGGCGCTGGGCGGGCTGGACGTTCTGGTCGACCACGCCGGCCTGCAGTCGGTGCAGCCGGACTTCGCCGACATCGGCTCCGAGCAGTTCGACCGGACCTTCAAGGTCAACGTCTACGCGGTGTTCTGGATGTGCCACGCCGCGCTCGATCACCTCGGCGCGGGCGGGCGATCATCAACACCGGTTCGGTCAACGGGCTGCGCGACAACGAGGGCCTGATGGACTGCTCGGCGAGCAAGGACGCGGTGCACGCGCTGACCCAGACGCTCGCGCAGTCCCGCCCACAGCGGGATCCGGGTGAACTGCGTGGCTCCGGGTCCGGTGCGGACGCCGCTGATCCAGGCGACGCTGCCCGACGAGAAGGTCGAGGGATTCGGCGAGCAGGTGCCGATGCAGCGCGCGGCGCATCCCGACGAGATCGCGCCGTCCTACATGTTCTTCGCCTCCGATCACCTCTCCAGCTACTACACCGGCGAGGGCCTCAGCGCCGGGCGTTCAGCTCGACGGCGGGACTGTTGAGCCGGCGGGGGCGGAGCTCGATCTCCGCGCGCTGGAATCCGGCGTTGATCGCGTCCTCGCGCAGCTCCTCCGCCGAGACGCTCAGGACGTGCCGGTGCACGCTGATCACCAGCCGCCCACCGGGCCGCAGCACCCGGTGCAGCTCGGCGAACCCGCGCGGGCGATCCCACATCATCACGTTGTTCACCGAGATCGCGACGTCGATCGAACCGTCCGCGCAGCCGGTGTCCTCCGCTCCGCCCGCGCGCAGCGCGACGACCCGGTCGATGATCTCGGCGGCGCACCGAGCCTGCGCCATGCCGCGCATCTCCGCGGAGGGATCGACTCCGATCACGTGCCCGCCGGGCACCACCGCCGCGGCGGCGAGCTGCAAGCCCACCCCGGGTCCGGGGCCGATCACCAGCACGCGTTGACCGGGTTCGATCCCGGCCGCCGCCACGGCGCGCCGCTCCTGCTCGGCGTTCCCGCGCGCCATCACCGTCCCGCCGAACCTGCCCAACGCGCCTTGCGGACGCCCGAAGGCGCGTTCCAGAACCCCGGTCAACCTGCTCATACCCCGAGCCCACCACGACCCGCCGCACCCGGCATCCGGGAACGCCCCCGTCATCCCTCGGGGGCAACACCTGACCCGCCGCCGGAGGCGATGATGGACCCGTGGCCGCGGAGACGATCGAGCTCGGCTGGGACGACCGTCGGGAGGTCGCCGGATTCGCCGCGTCGTGCGCGCGCTCCGCGCTGGAGGTCTTCGAACCGGAACGCCCGGCCGATCGACGCCCGCGAGCGGCGATCGAAGCTGCGCAGGACTTCGCCGAAGGCGCCGAGCGCAGCAAGGTCCTGCGCGACACCGCCTGGTCGGCCCAGCGCGCGGCGCAGGAGGCCCGCGACGAGACCGGCCTCGCCGCGGCCAGCGATGCCGCCCGAGCTGCCGCGGCCGCAGCGGGGGCGGCGTTCCTGCACCCCTCGCCCCAGGCCGCTCAGGTCACGCGCGTCCTCGGTTCCGCCGCCCACGCAGCCCGCGTCCGCGAACTCGCATCCGGTGACGACGCCAGCGGAACCGCCCACCTCGACGATCTCCGGGCCCTCGCTAGCACGACCGTGATCGACGTGCTCCACCGCTACCCCACCGCACCGGCGGGTGGCGGCCGAGTCGGCCACCCGCTCCGGCAGCTGGTGAAGCCCTCCGCTGACCACCTCGGCTGCCAGGGGCACCCCGAGCGCCGCGCCGCCCGTGGCTCGCCCCGCGGGCGGATACCCTGGTGCGGGTCCACGCGAACGGGACTCGCAGGTAGCGGTTCGCTTCAGGGAGCAGCGCGGATGGCATTCACCCCGAAGACGTGGCCGGGGCGGGTGGTCCCCGGGGACGAGGAGCAGGCCGAGCTGGCCACGAGGAAGCTCTTCCTCGAGGTGTTCCCCGGGCACCCGGTGACCTCGGAGGCCGGGGCCATCCTCGATCGCTGGTACGACGCGGGGTGGTGCGTCGACGCGATCAAGGTCGCCCTCGACAACCTCCCGCAGGGCCAGGAGGGCTTCCAACCCCGGCGGGGCGATCAGGAGTCGCCGGAGGACTTCCTCGTGCGGCGGCTGCGGAAGTGGTTCCGCGACGCCGACGAGGACGTCGACTCCGAGCGCAACGCTCGCTTGGCCCCGCCGCGGGCCGGCCAGTCGCTCGACATGCACCTGCGGCTCAAGCGGCAGCAGCAGCTCAACGACGGCCTGGGGCCCGCGCGCCGACCGCTGACCGCCGCCGGGCAGCAGGCCCGCAGGCAGGCGCAGGAGCAGGCCCGCACGCGGCGCCCGGACCCGGTCGTCAGGGCTCGCGCGCGCGACGCGCGGATGCGAGAGGCGCTGGACTCGCTGCACGCCGAGCTACCGCTGGTGCACAGCGAGGACGACGCCACCGACGCCCGGAACGAGGAGCACGAGTCCCAGCTCGTGGCCGCCTACGCGGCGCGGACCGCGACGGTCAAGCACGACCCGACCGTGCGGCGAGTCCTCGCGCGGCTCACCGAGGAGCGGCGGCGCCCGAACGCGCAGGAGACCGCGATCCTGCGCCGGGCGGTGCGCGGTGCGCAGCAGCGCGCCAGCCTCGGCACCCTCGACGCGGCCACCGCGGACGCGACCAACACCGTCCTCGACGAGGACGGGCAGCGCATCCTCGCCTACCTCGACCACGCCGCGGGCACCGGGCTCACGCTCGACCAGGCGGTCGCGGTCCTGCACGCCCGGGTGGACGCGGCGACCTCCCAGGACTGACCTCAGTCGAGAAGAAGGTCTTGCGAGCTGCCGATATCGGCTAATTCGCCTTCCTCGTCGGAGGATTCGGACAACGAGGCCAGCTCGGCAGCGTCGGTCGTGATCAAGTTGTGCTCGCAGTCGGAGGCGATGGCCGCAGGGCGACCCGCTGAGTCCCAGTCGACAACAAGCCCTGGCCCGTACCGGCCGACAGCAGGAACTGCCGGTCGCCTTCCGACAGCGCGAAGGTGCGGACGATGCCGTCGATGGCTTGCGGTACCTGGCGCAGCAGGATCTGGGTGGCTGCGTTGGCGATCACGGCCTTGCCGAGATCCGTGCCGAGGACATCGCGGACGTCCTGGGTCGCCACGATGAGCCCGGCCCAGTGCTTGCGGACGGATGGCCGCGCCTGGGTCGGTGATCAGGACCAGCTGGATCCGGTACTTCGAGTAGCGCCACTGCCCACCGTGGGTCCGCGCTCGTCCTGCGCCGTCGGCAGAGACGTGAAGTGACGCGAGGGAGATGATGTCCTTCCAGGACGGACGATATTCTCGCAGCGAATCGTCGGTGAACGGGGTCTTGTCGGCTCCAACCAGGTTTCCACTTTCCACCTGCTCTTCGGTCGGACAGGCGTCCCGGAGTTTCTTCGCCCAGCATTCGTAGGCCGAATTCGTTCCCGCCAGTTCAGGCGTCTTGTCCGTGTCGCCTGGACGTCATGCTTGGCTCTCCCCCTCGGTGCTGCTGATCGGTTGCGGCAGTTGCGGTCGGCGAGCGGGAGAGGTCGCGGTGGGACAGCTAGCGGCGCGAGCGCTTCGCCGAGTGCGTCGGTAGGGAGCGGGGCATCGCCAACACCGACTGCGGACCGGGCGGCCGCATCCCTCCGGGCTTCGCCCGGGCGAAGCCCGAAACCCTGGTTCGCGGCGTGGAAATCGCCACGGAGCGCCTCTGGCACTAGGCGCAGCTCCGCCGCGACGCCGGTGGCCACCACCCGGTCACGGACATCGACGCCCCGCGGTCCGGACGCGGTCAGCGATCGGACGCACGAGGAACCCCCGACTGGCCGAACCGCCCCGCAGCGGTGTCCTGGCGAGCCCGGGCACGCCCCGCAGACCACGCCGACAGCGCGGAGAGTCCCGCGCCGACGGCCAGCAGACCTGCGAACACCAGGGCGATCGCGGCGAAGCCGCGGGAGGCCAGCCCAGCGGCGAGCAGCGGGCCGACACCAGCACCGAGGAAGATCAGGAACGCGAACAGCGCCGAAGCACCTCCCTGCTCACCGGGGGCGACCCGAGCGGTGATGCTCTGCATCATCGCGGGGGCGGCGAGCGCGGCGGCGGCGACGAAGACCAGCAGCAAACCGGCCAGGGCCAGCACGGAACCGCTCACCACCGCCATCGCGAGCGCCGCCGCGGAAGCGACGCCCAACCCGGCGATCAGCCGGGTGGGCGCGCCCAACCGGGTCAGCAGCGAGAGCGCGGCGGGGATGGCCACCAGGGCCGGCAACCCGCTGGCCCGCAGCGCGAGCAGGGCCACCGGTTCGCCCGCGATCGAGGGCGGCCCGGCCAGCGCGATCGCGGCGTAGATGCCGACGAAGCAAGTGAGCATCGTCAGGCTCGCCGCGTAGAGCAGGAGCAGCGGAGGTGCGCGCAACAACCGCGGCATCGCGACGAACGCCGCGCGCGCACCGGCGAGCTGGCCCGAGCGAGCAGGTCGCAGCACCGCGCGCGCCGCGACGGCCAGCGCCAGCAGGCACGGGCTGGACAGGAGGAACACCGCTCGCCACCCCCACGCGTCGCCGACCAGCTGCGCGACCACCTGCAGGACGACGGCCGAGCCGAGCATGCTGCTCGCGAAGCAGCTGAACACCAGGGCGCGGCGGGCCGGGCGCACGTGCTGACCGACGTAGGACAGCAGCGGCGGCCCGAAGGAACCTGCCGCGAAACCCTGGACGGCGCGCGACGCGCACGCCGCGAACAGCCCGGCCGATGCCGGGACCACCGCGGTGGCCACCCCCGTGGCCACCAGCGCCGCGACGACGACCCGCCGCTGGCCCAGCCAGTCCGACAGCGGACCGGACAGCAACGCCCCGCAGGCGTAGGCGATCGCGAACGCGGTGGCCGTCCAGGCGACCTGCTCCGGGCCCACCCCGAAGCTGGTGCTCATCAGCTCGAACAGCGGCAGAACCGCGTACATCTGCCCGTTGACCAGAACGCCGGACAGCACCAGCACGGCGATGGTGGGCCCGGTCGGCGCCCAGCCATCCCCGCGCGCGGCTTCGGTCGACGTGGACATGACTCACCGTCGCCTCCCCGGCGGCGGGGCTGCAAGAGTCCTTCGCCCCGCGGCTCGCAACCGATCGGGCGGCGGGAGCGAGTCACCCCCACCCGGCCGGGCAGCGCTGGTTGTCCAGTTCTCCTCCCACTGGCGTAGCCTCGACCGGCGGTGCCGGTGCTGGACCGATCGGGCGAATGACGGAGGTTCGCGGTTGCTAGTCGACGATCTGCTGCGCGACCCCGGGCTGGCCCTGCAAGTGCGCGTGCGCGGCGAGGTGGCGCGGCCCATCCGGTGGGTGCACACGATCGAGATCAGCGCACCCGGCCGGTTCCTGCGCGGCGGCGAGGTGGTGCTCACCGCCGGGGTGTGGCGATCCGCGGGGATCACCGCCGAGGAGTTCGTCTCGGACCTGGCCGAAGCCGACGTCGCGGCCGTCGGCTTCGGACTGGTGCCGCCCGAGACCGAGGTTCCCGAGGACTTCATCGAGGCCGCGCGCGAGCACGGCATGACCTGCTTCGTCGTGCCGGTCGGCACCGCCTTCCTGCAGATCGTCGAGGCGTTCGTCAGCACCAAGCGCGCCGAGTGGGAACGTCCGCTGCGCCGCCACCTGGGCCAGCACGACACGATCGTCGCGGCGCTGCGCACGCGGCGCGGCGTCGAAACGGTCCTGCGCACGCTGTCCGGCCAGCTCGGCCTTCCGGTGGCGGTGCGCGGTGGCGCGGGACTGATCGAGGGAGAAGCGCCCGAGCCGAGCTACCCGCTGCCGCTGGTCGGCGAGGGGCTCGCCGACGCCGAGCTGCTGCTGCCCGAACCGCTCGAGGAGCTCGACGTCGAGCAGCACGCGGCCGTCGTGCAGGCGATGCCGTTCATCGCGCTGGAGATCGAGCGCGTCCGCGCCGTGCGGGCGACCGAGGTCCGCTACGCGTGGGAGCTGTTCGAGTGGGTGCACAGCGGGACCGTCGAGATCGGCACCATCCGCACCCGGCTGCACTCCTTGGGACTGCCACCGGACGGCCCGCTCGCCGCGGTCGTGCTGCGCAGCGCCGACCCCGACGCCGACTCGGTGCGGCTGGGGGACCTGCTGGGAACCGGCGGCGTCGCGGTGCAGCGCGGCGGCGAGGTGGCCGCTTTCGCGCAGGTCCGCGGAACCGGGACCGAGCTCGCCCGGCGCGTCCACGACGCGCTGGACGGTTCCGGTCGGGTCGTGCACATCGGCGTCGGGCAATCCGGCGGCGCCGCGGAGCTGCGGGTGAGCCTGCTGCAGGCCGCGCACGCGGCCGAGACGATGTCGTCGCGGTCCAACAGCGGGTGGATGACCCACGAGCAGCTCAGCAGTCCGGCGCTGCTGCTGTCGGTGCAGGACCCGGAGCTGCTGATGGCGACGTCGAAGGCGCTGCTGGGCCCGGTGCTCGACCACGACGAGCGCCGCGGCGGCGACCTGCTGCCCTCGCTGGCGGTCTTCCTCGACGCGGGCGGGCGGTGGCAGGAAGCCGCGCAGCAGCTGCACGTGCACATCAACACGCTCCGGCACCGGATGAGCCGGATCGAGGAGCTGACCGGGCGCAGCCTGTCCCGCACCTCCGACCGCGTCGACCTCTACCTGGCGCTGCGCGCCCTGCGCCAGACCTGAGCTGCGGCTCGGCTCGGCTCGGCTCGGCTCGGCTCGGCTCGGCTCGGAGGACTTCGAGCACGGCCTGGGGCTGCTGCTCGACGGCATCGCCGCCGAGCTCTCCCCCGCGAACGACGAACGCCGGTAGCCCCCGCCCGCGGGCGGGGGCTACCGGCGGTGCTGGGTCAGCCCGCGTGCTCGGCGATGGCGCTCTCCAGCACGTCGATGCCCTCGCCGAGCAGTTCGCTCCCGATGACCAGCGGCGGCAGCAGGCGGATCACGTTGCCGTAGGTGCCGCAGGTCAGCACCACGACGCCCTGCGCGTGGCAGCTCTTGGCCACCGCCGCGGCCAGCTCCGGGTCCGGCTCGTCCCCACCCGGGCGGACGAACTCGACGGCCAGCATCGCGCCCCTGCCGCGGGCCTCCAGGATCCGGTCCGAGCTCTCCGCTAGCGCGCGCAACCGCGGCAGCACCTGCTCCTCGATGCCCCTGGCGGCGGCGCTGAGGCCCTGCTCGCGCATGGCGCGGATGGACCCGAGGGCGGCCGCGCAGGCCAGCGGGTTGCCGCCGTAGGTGCCGCCGAGGCTGCTCGGCGGCATCGCGTCCATCAGCTCGGCACGCCCGGTGACCGCCGCCAGCGGCAGGCCGCCCGCGATGCCCTTGGCCATGGTGATGATGTCGGGCACCACGCCCTCGTGGTCGCAGGCGAACCACGATCCGGTGCGGCAGAACCCGGTCTGGATCTCGTCGGCGATCAGCAGGACGCCGTTCTCGGCGCACCACGCCGCCAGCTCCGGCAGGAACCCGGGGGCCGGCTCGATGAAACCGCCCTCGCCCTGCACCGGTTCGATCAGCACCGCGGCGACCGTGTCGGCACCGAGCTGCTTCTCGATGCGCTCGATCGCCTCCCGCGCGCTGGCGACACCGCCGCGGCCGTCGCGCGCCGGGTAGGACATCGGGGCGCGGTAGACCTCCGGGGCGAAGGGCCCGAAGCCGTGCTTGTAGGGCTTGGACTTCGCGGTCAGCGCCATCGTCAGGTTGGTGCGCCCGTGGTAGGCGTGGTCGAAGGCGACCACCGCGGGGCGCCCGGTCGCCCGGCGGGCGATCTTGACGGCGTTCTCCACCGCTTCGGCACCGGAGTTGAACAGCGCGGTGCGCTTGGCGTGCTCACCCGGGGTGAGTTCGGCGAGCTCCTCGCAGACCGCCACGTAGTTCTCGTGCGGGGTCACCATGAAGCATGTGTGGGTGAACTCCGCCGCCTGCTCGCGCACGGCCTCGACGACCTCGGGCGCGGCGTTGCCCACGCTGGTCACCGCGATCCCGGAACCGAGGTCGATCAGGCTGTTGCCGTCGACGTCGCGCAGCACTCCTCCGGACGCCTCGGTGATGTAGACCGGCAGCACGCTGGACACCCCGGCCGCCACGGCCGCGGAGCGGCGTTCCTGCAGGGAGACCGAAAGCGGCCCCGGGATTTCCGTTCGCAGTTCGCGAGCCTGGGGAAGCGACATCGTCGTGGTCACGGGGACTCTCCTTACACGTCGTTGCGGAGACCAGACTCCAGCGCGCTCCCCACCTCGACCAGTGGACAATCCGGCGCCTTCCGACGCAGCCCCGCGACACTCTGTCAACCACCGGTGGCAACGCCCCAGGTGGACAGCTCGTCGACGCGGCGGGCGACGGCGCGCGTTGTGCGATCCTCCAACGCTCGAAGCCGACTTCGGAGGATCGCCCCCTCCCGATCCGGCGTGAGGCACACCACGCTTGCTGGAGCCGCGCGGCCCGTCGCTGCCCATCGGAGCCCCAGGAGGTCATTGCGAGATGCCACCGGAAACAACGTCGTTACCGGGTACCGCTCCCGCACCGCACGACGCGGGAATCGAGAAGCACGGGGTCGACACGATCCCGGACCGCGACCGCATCGGCCGCCCTCTCGACGTCGTGGGGATCCTGCTGGGATCCAACATGTGCCTCGGCGTGGTGATCTTCGGCTGGTTGCCCGCTTCCTTCGGGCTGGGTTTCTGGCCCGCCGTCAGCTCCATGGTCGCCGGCACCCTGCTGGGCACGGTCCTCGTCGCCCCGCTCGCGCTGGTGTCCTTCCGCACCGGCACCAACCTGTCGACCAGCAGCGGCGGCACCTTCGGCGTCCGCGGTCGGCTGATCGGCTCGACCATCGGGCTGCTGCTCTCGCTGGGCTACGCGGCGCTGACCGTGTGGACCGGCGGCGCCGCGATCGTCGGCCCGCTGCACCGGATGTTCGGCCTCCCCGACGGCGCCGCCAGCTACTCCGCGGCCTACGCGGGCCTGGCGGTGCTGGCGGTGCTGATCGCGATCTTCGGTTACCGCCTGCTGACCGCGATGAGCAAGTGGGTGGCGGCCGGCACGCTGGTCCTCATGCTGCTGGGGATCATCGGCTACTCGGGGAAGTTCAGCACCGCGCCGGTGATCGACGGCTACGCGATGGGCGATTTCTGGACCACCTGGGCGCTTTCGACGGTCGCCGCGGGACTCAGCGGGCCGATGGCCTTCATCACGCTGCTCGGCGACTACAGCCGCTACGTCTCGCCGCGCCGGTACTCCAGCGGCAAGGTCTTCGCCGCCTCCGCGGCCGGAATGGTGCTGGGACTGCTGGTGCCGCAGCTGTTCGGCACGTTCACCGCGTTCGCCTCCGGTGCCGCCGAGGACTACGTCGGCCCGCTGGTGGCCGCCGCCCCGGTGTGGTTCCTGATCCCGCTGCTGCTCAACGGCGTGTTCGGCACGATCGGCAACGCGGGCGCGCTGATCTACAGCATGGGCCTGGACCTGGACGCGATCGTCCCGCCGCTGTCGCGGGTGAAGGCCACGGTCCTGACGTCGGCGGTGTCGACGGCCCTGGTGTTCCTCGGGTACTTCGTCTGGGACGCGCAGGACGCGGTGACCGCGTTCGTGCTGCTGCTGACCGCCATCGGCACGCCGTGGGCGGTGATCACGCTGATCGGCTTCCACGGCTGCCGAGGCGTCTACGACCCGGACGCATTGCAGGTCTACAACCGCCGGTCGCGCGGCGGCATCTACTGGTTCACCGCTGGCTGGAACCTGCGCGCAGTGGTCGCCTGGGCGATCGGCTCGACGGTGGGCCTGCTGGCGGTCGACACCGCCCTGTTCCGGGGTCCGCTGATCGAGTGGACCTACGGCATCGATCTGAGCTTCGTGCTCGCCGCGGCCACCACGGCGGCGGCCTACCTGCTGCTGACCATCGGCTCGCCGCAGCCGGTGCCGGAAGCAGCCGAAACCGAAGCACCGGCGCGGGCGATGTCCGCCTGAGCCGGTCGCGCACCGCGAAACGAGGAAGTGCGAGGAATGGACCAATACGACGTCATCGTGGTCGGCGCCGGGTTCTCCGGGCTGACCGCGGCCCGCGACCTGCGCGAAGCGGGCAAGAGCGTGCTGATCCTGGAGGCCAGGGACCGCATCGGCGGATCCACCTGGTACCGCCCGGAGGCGCTCGGCGGTTTCGGCCTGGAGATGGGCGGGACCTGGATCGTGCCGCAGCAGACCCACGTGTGGGACGAGGTGCAGCGCTACGGCGTCCCGGTGGCCGACAGCGAGCTGCCGGCCCGGATGACCTGGTCCGACCGCGGCGAGGTGCTCGATACCCTGCTGCCGGTGCCGCCCGAGCAGTACGGCGCGCTGGAGCACGCGGTGCGGGCGCTGATCGAGGCCGGTGAGCGGCTCGACCCGGCGCGCCCGCTGTCCGAGCAGGGCCTGGACGACCTCGACGTGCCGATCCGCCGGTGGGCAGCGGAAGCCGGGCTGACCGGCAACGCCAAGGAACTGCTCATCTCCTGGTTCTGCGGCTGCGCCAACGCCAGCGAGGAGACCGGTTCGGCGCTGGACATCATCCGCTGGCTGTCCTCGATGGACAACTCGCTGTGGGGCATGGTGCAGGCGAGCGTGCTCGGCTACACCTTCGTCGAGGGCACCGCCTCGCTGGCCGAGGCGATCCGCCGGGACGGCGGCGCCGAGCTGCGGTTCGCCAGCCCGGTGCGCCGGGTCGCCGCCGACGACGACGGCGTGACCGTCGACCACGACGGCGGCAGCGCGCGGGCCGACCGGATCCTGCTGACCACGCCGGTCGGCATCTGGCAGGACATCGAGTTCAGCCCGCAGCTCTCGGCGGCCAAGCAGGCGATCTCGAAGGAGAACCACGCGGGCCAGGGCCAGAAGGTGTGGGCCCTGGCGCGCGATGTCGACGAGGACATCAGCGGTTTCGGCTGGGGCACCAGCTTCGACTACGTCGGGGCGATGGCCACCACCGAGGACGGCGTCGTGCTGGTCTGCTTCGCCCCGGAGCACGACCGGGTCGACGCCACCGACCTGGCCGACGTGCAGCGGGCGGTGCGCGAGTTCGCGCCGGAGGCCGAGGTGGTCGCCGCGGAATCGCACGACTGGGTCAACGACGAGTTCAACAAGGGGACCTGGGCGACCTTCCGGGCCGGTCAGTTCGCCAAGTACGAGATCGCGGTCGGCGAGCCGGAGGGCCGCGTGCACTTCGGCGGTTCGCACACCGCGCGCCGCTGGCGCGCGTTCATCGACGGCGCGATCGAATCCGGCAAGCGCGCGGCGGCGGAGATCCTGGCCGCGCAGTCCGAGGGAGGTTCGAAGTGACGGAACCGATCGGTCCGGTGGACGCCACCCGCGTGCCCCGGTACGGCGGGGACACCACGTTCGCGCGGCTGCCCCGCCTCGCCGACGTGTCCGATGCCGACGCGCTGGTGTGGGGCGTGCCCTTCGACACCGGCGTGAGCTACCGGCCCGGTGCCCGGTTCGGCCCCAACCACGTGCGGCAGAGCTCCCGCCTGCTGCGCCCGTACAACCCGGCGCTGGACGCCCAGCCGTTCGCCGCGCGCCAGGTCGCCGACGCCGGCGACCTCGGGGTCAACCCGTTCGACATCGACGAGGCCATCAGCACCATCGAGGACGGCGCCAGGCAGCTGTCGGGCACCCGCCGCACCCTGCTCACGGTCGGCGGCGACCACACCATCGCCCTGCCGCTGCTGCGCGTGCAGCACGAGCGGTACGGGCCGATCGCGGTGCTGCACTTCGACGCCCACCTGGACACCTGGGACACCTACTTCGGCGCGCCCCACACCCACGGAACCCCGTTCCGCCGGGCCTCCGAGGAAGGCCTCATCGACTTCGACCACTCGATGCACGTGGGCATCCGCGGCCCGCTGTACTCGCGGCTCGACCTCGACGAGAGCGAGAAGATGGGCTTCGCCGCGGTGCACTGCCGCGACTTCGCGCGCAGCCCGCTCGACACGATCATCGACCGGATCCGCACCCGGCTGGGTTCGCGCCCGGTCTACGTCTCGGTCGACATCGACGTGCTCGACCCGGGTTTCGCACCGGGCACCGGCACGCCCGAGGCAGGCGGGCTGTCCAGCCGCGAGCTGCTGGAGGTCCTGCGCGGGCTGGACGGGATCAACGTGGTGGGCGCCGACCTCGTCGAGGTCGCGCCCGCCTACGACCACGCCGAGATCACCGGGATCGCGGCGGCGCACGTCGCCTACGAGCTGCTGAGCGTCCTGCCCTCCGGAGGTGCGTGATGCGCGAGATCCGCAACATCGTCGACGGCGAACCGGTGGACGCGCAGGACCTGCGCGCCGCCGAGCTGATCGATCCGTGCAGCGGCGAGCCCTTCGGCACCGCGCCGCTGTCCTCGGAAGCCGACGTGAACGCCGCGTACGAGTCGGCCGCGCGGGCCTTCGAGCAGTGGCGGCGGAGCACTCCGGCCGAGCGGCAGCGGCTGCTGCTGCGGCTGGCCGACGAGCTGGAGCGGCGCGGCGAGGAGTTCGTGGCCGCCGAGGCGGAGAACACCGGTAAACCGCTGGAAGCGACCCGGACCGAGGAGGTCGGCGCCGCGGTCGACCAGATCCGGTTCTTCGCCGGTGCGGCGCGCGTTCTGGAGGGCTCGGCGGCCGGGGAGTACGCCTCCGGCCGCACCTCCTGCGTGCGACGCGAACCGGTCGGGGTGATCGGCCAGGTCGCGCCGTGGAACTACCCGCTGATGATGGCGGTGTGGAAGGTCGCTCCGGCGATCGCCGCGGGCAACACCGTGGTGCTCAAACCGGCCGACACCACGCCGGTCACGGCCGCGATGCTCGGCGAGCTCGTGGCGGAGATCTTCCCGGCCGGGGTGCTCAACGTTGTCTGCGGTGACCGGGACACCGGCCGCGCGGTGGTCTCCCACCCGGTTTCGGCGATGGTGTCGATCACCGGCTCGACGCGCGCGGGCCAGCAGGTCGCCGCCGCGGCGGCCGAGGACGTCAAGCGGGTGCACCTGGAGCTGGGCGGCAAGGCACCGGCGCTGGTCTTCGCCGACGCGGACCTGGACGCGGCAGCCGAGGGCATCGCCGATGCCGGGTTCTTCAACGCGGGCCAGGACTGCACGGCCGCGACCCGGGTGCTCGTCGAGGAGCGGGTCGCCGAGGAGTTCACCGCGAAGCTGGTGGCGCGAGCGGCGGAGCTGCGCTGCGGCCCGCCGTCCGATGCGGACGCCGCGTTCGGGCCGCTGAACAACGCCGGGCAGTTCGAACGGGTGCGCGAGATCGTGGACCGGCTTCCCGCGCACGCGCGGGTGCTCACCGGCGGGCACCGGATCGGCGAGAAGGGATTCTTCTTCGCACCGACGGTGATCGGCGGAGTGCGGCAGGACGACGAACCGGTCCAGGAGGAGATCTTCGGACCGGTGCTGACGGTGCAGACCTTCCGCGACGAGGCCGACGCCCTGCGCCTGGCCAACGGCGTCGACTACGCGCTGGCCTCCAGCGCCTGGACCGCGGACCACGGCCGCGCCCAGCGCATGGCCGCGGACCTGGACTTCGGCTGCGTCTGGATCAACACGCACATGGTCCTGGTCGCCGAAATGCCGCACGGCGGGTTCAAGCGCTCCGGCTACGGCAAGGACCTCTCCCGCTACGGCCTGGACGACTACACCCGCATCAAGCACGTCATGCACAACCACGCCTGACCTCTCCGGGACGCCCCGCCGACGCGGGGCGTCCCGGAGCTGGTTCAGCGCGCGGCGCCCGAGCGATCCGCACCCGGCGGGTCGTCGGCGTCTCCGGTGAGGATTTCGTTCGCCCGCTTCAGGACGCGGAGCTGCGCTGTGTTGTACAGCTCCACCAGGGCGTGCGCTATCGCGCTCTCGGCCAGCTTCGGATCGTGCGGGGAGTTCGCCGTCGGATCCACCAGGTGCGGGTGCTTCTCCCGGCTCGCGCGGATCACCGGCACCATGCGCTGGGCGAGTCGCTCGACCGCGGCGTCGTCGGCGTCCGCAGGCAGGCGTTCGAACTCGTCGTCGGTGCTCTCCGCGTTGACCAGCGCCTGCCGGAAGTCCTCCATGGTCTCCTCGTTGAAGATCGTCGAGAAGACCAGGAGCAGGGACCGGCGCGTGTCGGAGAGGGTGTCGGCGAACGGGGCGAAGCCCGGTGGCACCTCGGGCGGCGCGCGGTGGTGCAGGACCGCGGCCAGTTCCGCGCGGATGCGGGTCAGCCGTTCGATCGTCGCCTCGAGCTCGGCGTCGAGGGCGCGGATCGCCTCGTCGGAGTTCTCGTCGGCCCGCTCCATCTCCGCGATCCGCGCCAGCGGAACCCCCAGCTCGCTCAACCGCTTGATCTGCAGCAGCCGCACCAGGTGCGGCACCCGGTACTTCTTGTACCCGTTCGCCGCGCGTTCGGGTTCGTCGAGCAAGCCGATGTCGTGGTAGTGGCGGACGGCCTTGACCGTCGTGTGCGCCAGTTCGGCGAGCTGCCGCGTGCTCCACGCCATCGCCCGGCCTCCTCGTTCACCGCCGCGGGACTTCGATCCCCACCCGACAACACCTTGCCGCAACCGCGTACGCGATGCGGTGCTCTCGCCTCAACCCGCCACCAGCGGGGGTACGACGTAGATGATCTCGAAGGCCTCGTAGACGGCACCGATGACGAGCAACGCCAACGCGGGCAAGCTGACCCACCCGAGCTGTCGCAACCCGCGGACGTACCCCTGCCGCCGGTCGCGAGCACCAACGGTCCCGGGCCACAGCCATGCTCTCCCGAGGAGGTAGGCACCGAGCACGACCAGGACGTAGGCCTGGAATTCGACGAGGACCGCCAGGGAGTGCGGGATCATGGTCTTGGCCAAGGTCTCGTTGATCGGCGCGAGGCTCACCCCGAGGTCGAAGGTCGTGTAGGCGAAGAAGGCGACGCCGGCGAAAGGCACGACCATCGAGGGCAGCACGATCGTCAGCAAGCTCGCCTTGAGCGCGTTGACCGCGAGGATGATCAGGCTGAACAGCCAGAAGTTCCCCAGCAGCGACGTGACCAGGTCAGCAGTCCCGTTCTCGTGCAGCGCGACCGTCCGGGCTTCGGTGAGCTCGGGGAACAGCAACCCGGTCCCCATCCCGGCGAGGAAGAACCCGTAGATGACCGCGTTCATCACGAGGTAGGCACCGAAGTTCGCGCGGATGATCCAGAAGGGTTCGCGCGGAATCCGCGAACGCCGCCCGGCGGGATCCGGCCGCCTGGACTCCTCCGCGCTGCCACCCCGCTCAACCCGAATCCCACGATCCGAAGACGAACTCATCAAGTCCTCCCAGAGGCCAGCGAACGAAAGCATCTCGCCACCACTCAAACCCCTGCCCCGAGGGCACGCTCAAGTCCGTGCCCGGAGGAACTCGCGCGAGCACTCGCCGACCACCGCGACCAGCTCGCCGGTGATGCGCGCGAGTCGATGAGTTCCGGCGACGACGGCGGTCCACCCCTGTGCAACCGCAGAGCACGGGAAGGGAGCATCATGGCCGTCGAGCACGTCCTCTCCGTCGTCGCCGTCACCGACATCGCCACCGCCAGCGAGTGGTACGGGCGACTGTTCGGGAAGGAACCGACCAACCGCCCGATGGACCCGCTCGCGGAATGGCGGGTCACCGCAACCGGCTGGGTGCAGGCGTGGGTGGACGCCGAGCGCGCCGGCAAGAGCGCGCTCAACCTCGCCGTCGGCGACCTGCCCTCGCACGTCGCCGAACTCGCGGAGCGCGGGATCGAGTGCGGCGAGATCCAGATCGTGAACAAGGGCGTTCAGCTGGCATCGACCACGGACCCGGACGGCAACTCCATCACCCTCATCGGCGGGTTCCGGATCGACTACTGATCTGCCTGACCGGCGCTGCGAACCCGGGAGTTCGTCAGCGCGCGCGGGGCATTCGCCCTGGAGACCCCTTTGACATGCAAGTGATGACTTGCCTATAGTCGGTCGCGTGGACGTGGAACCCGACCTGTTCAAGGCCATCGGCGACGCGACGCGACGCACCATCTTGGACGAGCTGATCGAAAGAGACGGTCAGACGCTGTTCGAGATCTGCGGCCGCTTGACGATGAAGCACGGACTGAGCTCCACCCGCCAAGCCGTCTCGCAGCACCTCGCGGTGCTCGAACAAGCGGGCTTGGTGCGCACTCGGCGGCAGGGGCGCTACAAGTTCCACCACATCGACACGAGCCCGCTGCGCTCGATCATCGAGCGCTGGCCCATCAATGGAGAGATGGTCGACCCATGATTCGGATCAACATCACCAGCGTCCTCGTCGACGACCAGGCGAAGGCCCTCGACTTCTACACCGAGAAGCTGGGATTCATCAAGAAGACCGACGTGCCGGCCGGCGGAGCGCGCTGGCTCACCGTCGTCTCGCCGGCGGACCCGGATGGTGTCGAGCTGCTGCTGGAGCCCTCCGGCCACCCGGCGGCCGACCCGTTCAAGAAGGCCCTGGTGGCCGACGGCATCCCGTTCACGCAGTTCGCCGTCGACGACGTCCACGCCGAGGCCGAACGGCTCAAGGGCCTCGGCGTCGAATTCACCCAAGAACCGACCGACCTCGGACCGGTGGTCACCGCCGTCCTCGACGACACCTGCGGCAACCTGATCCAACTCGCGACCATGAAGTAGGCGTTCCGAACCGCGGAAAGCAACCGCGACTCCGTCCCGGCAAGCTCGGGACAGGTCGCTCGAACGGACCGCGTTGGTGCAGCAGTCACCTGCGTCGCCAACGCGGTCCACGAGCTTCCCGCTCCCTCACCGGCTCGGCTGCTCCCCCACTGCGGGTTCTGGTTCGAAGCTGTGGCGCCCGGGGTTCGCGGAGTCGCTCAGCTCCTGCTGCTGGCGTCGCCGAGCAGACCGATGCACCAGCAGCTCCTAGCCTCGCGCGGAGGCCTCGGGAACGCCCTCTCCGCGCAGGCGCGCCTGCCAGGACGCCAGCTGGGCCCGCTCGGTGGGCGGGGCGATCAGGCTGGCCACGACGAACACCACGACGCTCGCTCCGAGACCGACGTAGATCGGCGCGTTGGCGTCCATGCCGTAGGCGACCATCAGCCCGATGACGGTCAGGCTGCCGACGGCCATCGAGGCGAGGGCGCCGGTGGCGCTGGCGCGCCGCCAGAACAACGCGCCGACGATCGGCACCAGGACACCACCCACCAGCAGGTTGTAGGCGATCGTGAGAGCCCCGACCACGTCCTGGACGAGCAGCGACGCGACGATCACCACCAGCCCGCCGCCGACCACGAAGGCGCGGTTCGCCGCGACTCCGGCCGAGCTGCGCTTTCTCGAGAAGCGGGCGTAGATGTCGTTGGCGGCGATGGTCGAGGAGGCCAGGATCGTCGCGCTCGCGGTCGACATGAGCGCGGCCAGCGCCGCGGCCAGCACGAGCCCCCGCACTCCGGCGGGCAGGACGTTCTGGGCCACCGTGGCGAAGGCGTTGTCGGCGTTCGGCAGGTTCGGGAAGAGCACCTTGGCCGCCATGCCGATCGCCGCGGCGGCCGTGCCGTAGAGCGCCACGTAAGCGCCCGCCGCGACCCCGGCGTAGCGGGCGACGCGCTGGGTGCGCGCGGTGAAGACCCGCTGCCAGACGTCCTGGCCGATGAGCATCCCGAAGAAGTAGATCAGGAAGTAGGAGAAGATCTTGTCGCCGCCGATGGCCGTGATGTCGACGTAGCTGCTCGGCAACGCCTGCTGGAGGTGGGCCCACCCGCCGGCCTCGGCCACCGACACCGGGAGCAGGATCGCGAAGATGCCGACGGTCATGATCACGAACTGCATGAGGTCGGTGAGCGTGATCGACCACATCCCGCCGAGGACGGTGTAGAGGACGACGATGCCCCCGCCGACGAGGATCGCTGGCACCCGCGGGATTCCGATCAGCACGTCGAAGAGCGTGCCCACCGCCAGCGTGGCCGTGACCGCCACCATCAGGTCGTAGGCGATCATGATGATCCCGCTGAGGAGCCGCCCGGCCGCGTTGTAGCGCAGCTCGAACACCTCCGCCACCGTGTACACGCCCAGCCGGGAGAGCTTGCGGGAGAACACCAAGCTCAGCACGAGGATCCCCAGGCCGAGCATGCCCGCCAGCCACAGCCCCGAGATGCCGTACTCGTAACCGAGGCTGGCGCTGCCGATCGTGGACGCTCCGCCCAGCACGACCGCGGCGAGGGTGCCGGTGTAGAAGGTCGGGCCGAGCCGGCGCCCGGCGACCAGGAAGTCCTCCTTGCTGCGCGCTCGCCGCATACCCCACCAGCCCACGCCGAGCATGCCGGCGAAGTACAACGCGATCACCACGTAGTCGAAGAACATGGCTCCCCTCCGGAGCGGACGGCAGACCCCGCACCTGCAGCCCTCTGCGAGCCGACCAATGCTGCGGCGGGAGGACCGCCGCGGGCCGAAACTGCACCAAACGAATGTTCCGGAGAGTGTGACCGGTCACCCTCCGACCAGGGCATGAGCAGATGCTCCAACAAGCAGGACACCGCTTGGAGGAACGCACAACCACCGCAGGACTTGAACGTTCAGGAAAGGTACGAGGTGGCCACGTCCCTTCCGGTTTCCCCGCGCGCTGCCGTCGTCGTGGTTCGCGCATTCGCGAGCTGAGACATGGCCACGCTCGCCCGGTCCGCACGACCGCGAGCTCGTCGCACCCGCGGTCGGTCTCCGAGGTCGATCCCACCGCACGCGAGGGCCGAGGCCGCCACCGCCGCTTTCGGCGAGCCGGATCTGCGAGATCTCGAAGTCGACGAGGATGGCCGCGGCGGCGGCCGCCTGCGCATCGTCCCCCGATCTTCCGCCGCGGCAACCGCCGAGCAGGCCCGGCGAGTCGCCAGGGCCTGGACGCGAGTAGGCGACCACCCCGCCGGCCTTGGCGACGGCGGTCGTCGATTCCTCCCAGTCGCCGTGCGCAGCCGCACGCCGGACCGCCGACCGCTCCGCTGGAGCCGCACTCGACGGGCCCGGCCACGTGTTGCCGCCCACGGGCGAATGCCGATCAGGGTCACGTGCTCGGCGCCACCTCCACGCGCTCACCCGCAGCCTCGACCGCCCCGCCGTGAACACCGCGCTCAGCCACTTCCACAATGGACGAACAGAGGGAGTGTGCACCAAAACGAAGCTGATCAAGCGACGAATGCGCGGACGCGCAGGCTTCAGCTTGCTACATCACCGCATCCTGCTCGGCTGAGACCGCCCACTGTCACCACCGCAACCGAGCCGGAGCCGTTCCTCTGGCAGCCCCTGCACTCGCGTTCACCAGACAAGTCGGACGCGTCGCGCCGTTGGTCCCGTGACGGCACGCCGGATGTCGTCGACGAGCTGCTTCGGGAATCGCAGCGCCACGCTCGCAGTGGCGTGGCCGCCCCGGTCTCGCAGGAGCGGCCACACCCCGAACACGACACTCACCCGGCGTTCACGACAAGACGAGACCGGACCTTGCGGCCGGCATCGGGCATGAACGACCTCTCGGAGCCGGGCCCGCGGAACGAGTCTCAGCTCAACGCGATCCCGAGGAACCAGGCGCCGAGCGAGTACACGGCGATCGGGATCAGCACGATCGCGAGCAGGTTGAGCCACCAACCCGCCTTGACCATCTGCGGGATCGTCACGTAGCCGGAACCGAACACGATCGCGTTCGGCGGGGTCGCCACGGGCATCATGAACGCGCAGGTGGCCGCCAGCGCCGCAGGCACCACGAGCAGCAGCACGTCGATGTTCAGCCCCATCGCGGCGCCCGCCAGGATCGGCAGGAACGTGGCGGCCGTCGCGGTGTTGCTGGTCAGCTCGGTCAGGAACATCACCGCGATCACCGCGACGGCCACGACCATGAACGTCGGCACACCGCCCAGCGCACCGACGCTGTTGCCGATGAAGTCGTCGAGGCCGCTGGAGTCGATCGCCGAGGCCAGCGACAAACCGCCACCGAACAACAGCAGCACACCCCACGGCAGCTTCGCGGCCGAGGTCCAGTCCAGGGTGAACACGCCGTGCTTGGCGTCGACCGGAACGGCGAACAGCACCAGCGCGGCGATGATCGCGATGCCGGTGTCGTCCAGACTGCTCAACAGCGGGAACAGCTGCGTGAGCGGCTCCCGCAGGATCCACATCAGCGCCGTGCACACGAACACCACGCCCACGACGCGCTCGCCGCGGTTCATCGGGCCGAGCTTGTGGAGCTCGCCGCGGAACAGATCCCGTCCGCCGGGGATGTCGGTCATAGTGGTCCGGTACAGCACCTTGGTCAGCAGAAGCCAGGTCGCGACCATGAGGACCACGGCCACCGGCAGGCCGAACAGCATCCACTGGCCGAAACCGATGTCGATGTTGTAGGTCTCGGACAGGAAGCCCGCCATGAACAGGTTGGGCGGAGTACCGATCAGCGTGGCAAGCGAACCGATGCTGGCGGCGTAGGCGATCGCGAGCATCAGCGACGTCGCGAAGCGCGCCGTTCCGGGGTCGTCCTCCCCGTCACCTGCTCCGGGCAGCCGGTCGAAGACCAGAGTGAGCACCGACAGACCGATCGGCAACATCACCACGGTGGTGGCCGTGTTGCTGACCCACATCGACAGGAACCCGGTGGCGAGCATGAACCCGCCGACCACGCGGGCTGGTTTCGTTCCAACGGCCAGCACCGTGCGCAGCGCGATCCTGCGGTGCAGGCCCCAGCGCTGCATCGCGAGGGCGAGCATGAACCCGCCCATGAACAGGAACACGATGTCGTTGGCGTAGGGAGCGGTCGCCTGCTCCATGTCGGTGGCTCCGACCAGCGGGAACAGGGCGATCGGCAGCAGCGCGGTAGCGGGCAGGGGCAGCGCCTCGGTGACCCACCACACCGCCATCAGCACGGCGACGGCCGCCACGCCGCGAGCCTCCGTCGTGACACCGCCCTCACCTCCCGGCAGCGCGAAGAACGCCGCTATCGCGAGGAGTGGGCCCAGGAACCGTCCGATCCACGCGCGACGCGAAACCCGGGCGGTCTCCTGGACTTCGCCGCTCTCCGGAGTGACCGTCCCGGGCACCCCGCCCGCACTGTCACGATCTTCCACCATGACACCCTCATCTCGACGAACACGATCCGTGTCGATGCCCCCCGCGCTCCGGCGTTGACCGGCGGGGACATGATCGAGCGGGACCGTAGCTGACGAGCGCCGGATGTCAATGGAAGGGCGATGCGCCCGTCCCTCCCGGGGAGCCGTGCGCTGGTCAGATCCGAGGTCGCCGACTCGATCGCCGAAATCACGGGCGTCACGCAAAGGCGACGGATCGACCGACAACTCGTTCTGGAGCGAGAATCGGGGTCGGGAACTGCGGTAGCGGTCAGGACTTGCGCGCCTCGGTCCTCTCGGGGGCGGGGGCCGGTAGCCGATGCGGGCATCTCCTCGGCCTCGACCGGGAACTCATCGGTACCCGCACGGGCTGACGTGCTCCATCACCGCGCGGAGATGTGTGAGAGCAGTCCGGATCCACCCGGCCACGCCGTTCGGCGAGTCATTCCACGACGGGTTCAAGGCAGGCGGTGTTCCAGGTGATCGATCGCGCTGGTCAACTTGATCAGCCGGTACCGGATCTGGATCATTTCGCTGTCGGTCAGCTCGTTCAGGGTCCGGTTGAGTGCCGGACGGGAGCGACCGAGCATCGCGGCCAGCTCCGCTCGCGAGCCGTGCACGCGTCCGTTGCTCGCGCATCAGCAGCTGCACGACGCGTTGCTCCACCGGGCCACCGATCGTGCCGACCAGGCGATCCTCGGGGCGGAAGTAGCGACGGGCCACGTTCGTCAGCCACAGGCGGGCCATCCCGGGCCGTTCCTGGATCAGTCGGCGAAACGTGGCGGCGGGCAGCAGCAGGCAGCTGGTCGGGGCTGCGGTTCGCGGTGTGAACGGTGGCGACTGGTCGGTGATGAGGGGATGTCGCCCCGGAAATCACCAGAGCGAAGCACCTGGATCGTCCGCTGCCGGGCACCGTCGCGGCGGTGGCTCAACCGTCCCGGTGCTGACCAACCGGCTCGTGCTCACCTCTGCCTCTCCTGCGCGCTCGGTCGGCGATTCCTGGCGGGACAGGACCTGGATCAGCGCGGCGCTGCTGATCTGGACGTCGGTGATCATCAACGCCTTCAACCCGATCTCGATCCGGTCCGGTCACCCAGTCCGGCGCAGACGCGAAGCAGACGTGCGAACTGGCACCGAGTAGCGCCGGGGCTCAACATCACCGCACGAGCGGCGGCAGAACAACGCACCGAGGAGAGAACATGGCAGGCGAAACACCCATCCGCAGCAACGACCACCTGCTGACCCCGGACAACTGCGCGCTGGTGCTCATCGACTACCAGCCCGAGCAGGTCGGCACGGTCGGTTCGATCGGCCTGGACGAGCTCATGCTCAACGTCACCGCGGTAGCCCGCGCGGCCCGCGCCTACCAGCTCCCGGTCGTGCTGACCACCGTCGGCGTCGAGCTCGGCGCCAACAGCGGCACCATCGACGAACTCCGCGAAGCGCTCCCGCCCACCGAGGAGATCGACCGGACGACCCTGAACTCGTGGGAGGATCCCGACTTCCGTGCCGCGGTGGAAGCCACCCGCCGCCGGAAGATCATCATGACCGGGTTGTGGACCGAGGTCTGCGTCGCCTTCCCAACCCTGGACATGCTGGGCGAGAGCTACGAGGTCTACCCGGTGGCCGACGCCATCGGCGGCATCAGCACCGCAGCGCACGACAACGCGATGCAGCGGATGCTGTCCGCGGGCGCTCAGCCGGTCACCGCCATCTCGCTGGTCGCCGAGCTGCAACGCGACTGGGGACGCGCGGGCGCCGACAACCTCCGCAGCATCCTGCGCTGGTACTTCCCCCAGCTCCAGGACCTCCGGCGCGAGGTCTGACCGCCCGGGGCTGCGGCCGCTCGCACCCTCGCGGACCAGGGTCCGGGCAGTCCCTGATAAGGGGTCCTCGCGGAAACGTGGTGGAGCCGCTGTTTCAGGTGGTGGACTCGGACGGCACCGCCGCGGGTTCTCAGACGTCGGCGGGCGAGGACAGCCGCAGCGCCGCGCAGGTGGCTGCTCAAGCCTCGGATTCGGCAGCCCGACGGCGTCCGAGGTTCCGCTCCCGGCGCCGCCACGCGAACCCCGAACTGGAATGTCCCCTAAACCGGCAGGCCCGGTTCGTCGAGCACCTGCTGCAGCGTCGGGTAGGACGGCTGCGCGCCCGGGTGCTGCACGCTGCGGGCCCCGACGCGGGTGGCCCACCGGGCGGCTTCCGGCAATGAGTCCCCTCGGCTGAGCCGCCAGCCGACCGAAGCCGCGAAGGCGTCGCCCGCCCCGGTGGTGTCGACCGCCTCGGTCGGCACCCCGGGAACGTGTTCGGCGCGGCCGGGTTCGGCGACCGCCGAGCCGCGGGCCCCGAAGGTGACCACGGCCGATCGCGCACCGATCTCGCGCAGCGCCTCGGCGTGCGCGACCTCCCCGTCCGGGAGTTGGGAACCGTTGCGCTGCAGGATTTCCCTGGCCTCGTGCTCGTTGACGATCAGCGGGTCGGCGGTGGCGAACACCTCGGCGGGCAGGTCGAGCACCGGCGAGAGGTTCAGCGCCAACCGCGCCCCGCTCTCCCGCGCGGCGCGCGCGGCCGCGCACACGGTCTCCACCGGCACTTCCAGGACCACCGAGACGACGCGCGCGGAGGCGAGCAGCGGCCGGGCGCGGGCGATGTCGTCCGGGGACAACCGGGCGTTGGCCGCCGCCGACACGATGATGCTGTTCTCCCCGGAGGAGGCCACGCTGATCAGCGCGGTTCCGGTGCTCTCCGACTCGTCGCGGAGGGTGTGCGCGGTCTCGACGCCGTCGGCGCGCAGCGCCGCCAGCAGGTCCGCGCCGTGAGCGTCGGCGCCGACCCGGCCGACCAGGGCCGTCCGGGCGCCCAGCCGCGCGGCGGCCACGGCCTGGTTCGCGCCCTTCCCGCCCGCGCTGGTGCTCAACGCGGTCGCCGACACGGTTTCGCCCGGCTGCGGGTGGCGCCGCACCGCCGCGGTGAGGTCGACGTTCAGCGATCCGACCACGACGACGTCCTGTTCGCGCGTCATCGCTCATCCTTCCTGGCTTCTCCGGCGGACCCGATGGGTCCGCGGCTCCCGCCGTCGTGGGTTCAGGCGGCTCGGCGCGTGGGCTCGGGAGCCCCGCAGAGCCGGTCGACCAGCAGGTCCGGGAACGTGCGTTCGGTCTCCAGGACCACGCGAACGTTGGCCCCCTGCTGCTCCGGGAACCCCCGGTACTGGCCGCGCACGTCGGCGACGGTCGCGCCGCGGCCCGGGCCGTCGCCGGTGTCCACATCGGTCGCCACGACCGGTGCGAGCACCGGCGCGACGTCACCGACCGCGATCGCAGCGGCCAACGGGTCGTGGCAGGCCGCTCGCCGTTCGCCGAAGATGTCGCGCTCGTAGAAGTCGAAGTACTGGTCCAGGATGGACGACGTGAAAAGCGTTGTCGGTGAACCGCGTTCGGCGAGCCGTCGCTGGTGCTGCTCGGTGAGCAGCTCGCCCATGGTCGCGTCCAGCGGGACCAGGGTCACCGGCCAGCCCGCCCGGAGCACGATCCGGGCGGCTTCGGGGTCGTTGTGGATGTTGGCCTCGGCCGCCGGGGTGGCGTTGCCGGGGTGGCGCACCGCGCCGCCCATGATCGTCACGTGCTCGACCAGCTCGGGCAGGTCCGGTTCGAGCAGCAGGGCGGTGGCCAGGTTGGTCAGCGGACCGATGGCCAGCAGGCGCAAGGCGCCGGGGTTCCGCCGCGCCAACCGCACGATCAGCTCGGCGGCGGGTTCGGGGCTCGGCGCGGTCGTCGGGGCGGGCAGGTCGGTGTTGCCCAGGCCGTCCGAGCCGTGCACGTGCGGCGCGAGAGGCACGTCCCCGCACCAGTTGCTGCGGGCACCCACGGAAACCGGGATGTCCGTCCGGCGGGCCAGTTCGAGCACCCGCAGGGTGTTGAGCGCTGCCGTCTCGGCATCGGTGTTGCCGGAAACCGTGGTCACCGCACCGATTTCCACTCCGCTCCCCCCGAGCAGGTAGAGCAGCGCGAGGGCGTCGTCGATGCCGGTGTCGCAGTCGACGATCAGGGTTTGCTTGGGCGCCATCGGTTGCGTGCCTTTCTGCTTCCGGGGTCGTACATCGCGCTCCGCGCGCGGTCGGACTGCGGAACCGACCGGAACCGCAACCGGACCGCGCCGCGGAACCGGGCTTTCTCAACGGGATTGGCGCACCGGGATGCTCGGCGCACCGCTGGGCAACACGTACTTGGCCGCCATGAGCGGGGTGCGTTCGACCGAGACGACCTGGGTGATCAGCACGACCGGCGTGTCCGGCGAGCGATCCAGGACCTCGCCTCGCCGCCGCCCGAGCGCCGTCGCGCTCATCGCGCTCGAACCGCTCAACGGCAGGTAGGGGTCGAGCTCCGAGACCACGTGCAGCATCGTGCTCGGCTGCGCCTCGGCCTCGGCCAGCGCCGCGGGGAGCCCCGGGTCGACGGCGGCCAGCCCTTCGTCGTGCGCGCTCCACTCCTCCACCAGGCCGCTGGGCACGCCGTCGATGTCGACGACGCTCTCCCAGAACCAGATCTCGCAGCTGGCCGGGACCGGCAGGTGCTGCATGACCAGGTCGGTCGGTTCCTCCACGACCCGCGCCAGCGGTCGGATCTTGGCCGCGTCCGCGCTGAACAAGCCCTCGATCGGCTGCAACCGCTCGAAACCGCGCCGGGCCGGGCGACCGTTGACGGTGCGCCCCACCCCGCGCCGAACGGTGATCACACCGTCCTCCTGCAGCAGCAGGAGCGCCTCGCGCAGCGCTGGTCGGCTCACCCCGAGATCGGCGGCGAGGTCGGGCTCGGACGGCAGCGTCGAGCCCGGCGGGTAGTCCCCCTGCCGGATTGCCTCGACGACCCGCTCGTAGAGCTCCACGACCGGTCGCCGTTGCGGTCGTCTGGCCGCCACGTCGCACCCCCTGTTGGGTTGATGTCAGACAAGTTAGAAGAGCGAGCCGCGCTCGTCAAATCTCCGTTGTCAGGCCAATTGCTGCACAGAACACACTTGACGCGGTAGGCGCTGGGCCGGTAAACCCTTCCGCCAACACCCGGCACATGTCAGACAAGTCAATCGACGAGCCGGTTCGCAGCCCCCGGACATCGACCACCACGCGCTGCCCACCTCTCGATCGCCTCAACGCGGAGGTTCCCATGACCACGGTCGGCGACCCGTCGCCCGCCAGCGCACCGCCGGTGCGCTCCACTGCCCTGCTGACCGCCCTGGTGCTGGCGGTAGCCGGATACCAGATCAACGCCACCATGCTCGCGCCCGCGCTGCCGAACGTGATCGACAGCCTGGAGACCACCAGCGGTGCCGGCGGGCTCGCCCAGACGTTGTTCTTCCTCTTCTCGGCGATCGGCCAGGTGACGCTGGCCAGGCTCAGCGACCACGTCGGCCGCCGGCGGATGCTCCAGGTGACGCTGGTGATCGCACTGGTCGGCGAGCTGATCTGCGTCCTAGCGCCGAACATCGAGCTGTTCATCATCGGCAGGAGCCTGCAGGGCGTCTCCGCAGCCACGTTCACGCTGGCCTACCTGACGCTGCACGAATCCCTCTCGCCGCAGAAGTTCGGCCGCTCCCTGGGCATCATCACCGCGGTCAACGGCGGCATCGCCGGCGTCGACACGATCATCGGCGGTTCGGTGGCCGACTCCGTGGGCTTCCGCGGGATCTTCCTGATCACGGCGCTGATCACGGTGATCGCCCTGGTCGCCGTGCAGTTCTGGGTGCCGGCCGGCGGGACCTCCGCGGGGCGGATGGACTGGACCGGAGCGGCCCTGCTCGGCGTCGGGCTGACCGGCATCTTGCTCGCGCTGAACGAGGGAAGCAGCTGGGGCTGGTCCTCGGTGCCCACGCTGGCGCTGCTGGTCGGGGGCGTGCTCGCGCTCGCGCTGTTCGCCGTCGCGCAACGCCGCGACCGGAACGCGATCATCGACACCTCGGTGCTGGCCTCGCGTGCGGGCTGGCCCCTGCTGCTGACCACGATCTTCACCCTGGCCGGGGTTTTCGGGATGCTGAACTTCACCATTCCGCTGCTGACCCAGAACTCGGGTGCCGGTTACGGGCTCTCCGCGACCATGTCGGCACTGCTGTACCTCACCCCGGCCTCGGCCCTCGGCGTCATCGCAGCCCCGCTGGTCGGGCACTTCGGGCCCCGCATCGGATGGCACCGCTCCGTGCTGATCGGTGCCGTGGGCACGGCCGCCGCGCTGGTCCCGCTGGTGCTCGCACCGCAGTCACCGGCGATCACCTTCGTCGCGCTGGCGGCGCTGGGCATCACCTACACCGGGTACATGCTCACCGCGCTCACCGGTCTCGCGGTGGCGCTCGCGCCGGAGGACAAGCCGGGGTCGCTGCCCGGGCTGAACGGCGCCTGCTTCGGCATCGGCGCTTCCCTGGGCATTGCCGTGGCCGCCAGCGCGGTCACCGCCGCGAGCGGGGGCGGCCCGCCCACCGCGAGCGCCTTCCACGCCGCGCTGTGGACCGCGGGCGGCTTCGTCGCCCTCGCGCTGGTCACCGCGCTGCTGATCAAAACCCCGCAATCGGAGAAGAACTAGGAGGAACACGTGGCCGACGCACCGACCGCCGACCAAATCCGCCGCGCCCCGAAGGTGCTGCTGCACGACCACCTCGACGGCGGGTTGCGCCCCGAGACGGTCGCGGAGCTGGCCGAGCAGCAGGGCTACGAGGCCCTTCCGACCTCCGGCGTGCGCGACATCCGCAGGTGGTTCGCCGCGGCGACCGAAGCCGGCTCGCTGGAGGAGTACCTGGAGCGCTTCGCGCACACGGTCGGCGTCATGCAGACCGCGGACGCCATCAGCAGGGTGGCCGCCGAATGCGCCGAGGACCTGGCCGCCGACGGCGTGGTCTACGCCGAGGTCCGCTACGCCCCGGAGCTGAGCACCCAGCAGGGGCTCTCGCTGGACGAGGTCGTCGAGTCGATCCTCGACGGCTTCCGCCGCGGCGCGGCCCGGGCGCGCGAAGCGGGCAATCGCATCCGCATCGGGGTCCTGCTGTGCGCCATGCGCCAGGAGCACCGGGCCGCCGAGATCGCCGAGCTCACCGTGAAGCACCGGGACGCCGGCGTGGTCGGCTTCGACATCGCGGGGCCCGAGGCCGGGTTCCCGCCCACCCGCTCGCTGGAGGCGTTCGAGTACCTGCGCCGGGAGAACTGCCACTTCACCATCCACGCCGGCGAGGGTTTCGGGTTGCCGTCGATTTGGGAGTCCATCCAGTGGTGCGGTGCGGCCCGGCTGGGCCACGGCGTGCGCATCGTCGATGACATCGACATCGCCGCCGACGGCACCGCCCGGCTGGGCCGGCTGGCCTCGTTCGTCCGCGACCGGCGCATCCCGCTGGAGATGTGCCCGCGCTCGAACGTCCACACCGGCACGGTGCCCTCGGTGGCCGAGCACCCGATCGCGCTGCTGCGGCGGCTGAACTTCCGGGTCACCGTGAACACCGACAACCGGCTGATGAGCCAGACCTCGATGACCGCGGAGCTCGACGAGCTGGTGGACACCTTCGGCTACTCGCTCGACGACCTCCAGTGGTTCGCGGTCAACGCGATGAAGTCGGCGTTCATCCCGTTCGACGAGCGCCTGGCGCTGATCAACGAGGTCATCAAGCCCGGGTACGCGGCCCTGCGCTCGGAAGCCCTCTTCGGGCCGGTCGCCGACCACAACCCGGCCATCGCCTGAGCAGTCCCCGAGCGAACGGGTGCTCCCGGCCGCGCCGGCCGGGAGCACCCCTGCCCTTCCCCGGGTCAGGCCCCGCGTCGGACCAATTGCTCTGGCCGACCGCTCCTCCGCGGCGCGCGCTCGGAGGAGCGGCACCCCTCCCACCTCCGCGACGAGGACTTCCCGCGTCAGCCCGGTCGAGGACCAGTTCTACGGTGGCCGGGCCGGGCGGTTCGCCGATCCCTTCGGCACCGGTGATCCGTCGCCACGCATGTCGAGGACGTCAGCGAGGAGGAGCTGGAACACCCGCGTCGAGCAGGGATGAGCAGCAGCGCTGCGACCGAGTGAGTTCGTCGCGGGGCGGTCGTCGGGCTTCGCGGCGCCGACCTCCACCGGGATCGCGGGCGGGCCGTCGCGCAGCCGGGCGGAAAAGCGTTTGCGAGCCGTTCCCGCAGCGCGCTCGTCGGGCCGAGTGACGCGGGGAAGGCCACCTCGCTGCGCGCGATCGTGGGATCGGTTCCCCTGCGGTCGGGCGCGGTCGAGATCCCGGTTCCGGTGTGCGAGCTGCCGCAACTGCTCTGCTGCCGCTCGCGCCGCAGGCCCGGCGCGGCGAACCGCTCGATCAGTCGCCGGCGGTATTCGGCGATCTCCACCGGGTCAATCGAGAAAGCCGGGAGGTCATCCGGACGTCGTCGCTGGACCACGCCGGGAGGCACCGGGTCGAATCCGGGATGCGCGGTCCGACGGACGTCTCGCCGGTGGCATGTCCGCTGCCGTCCACCTGGGGAATCGCGCTGCGCGACTTCGACATCCAGGAGCACATGCCACGCAGCGAGCGGACCAACGCGGTATCGACCCCGAGGTGAGGTGCGCCGACGGCAGTCTGCGGCCGAGCGAGGAACCGGGCCTCGGAATCCACTCCGACGAACGATTCGCCGCGCAGCACCGGTACGAACGCGCCTACCTGTCGACGAACCGGCTGCTCGACGGAACCGCGCACGACTGGCCAGCGACGAGTCCCTGCCCGCACCGGCCGGGACGAACGTCGTGATGGCGCGCGACGCCGGCTCAGCCGAGACTCCGGTGCGCTCGTCCCGCTCTGCGCCCCGGGCGGAACGCTTCGCGGCCCGCCGATGACGAGATCCGCGTCCGAGCGGATCGGCGACACCGGCGCCGACGCCCGCCCCGATCGCGAGCAGAGCAAGATCCGTCAATCCAGGCCACCAAAGCAGCAATTTCGGTGAAGCGCGGCACCGTTCGGCGTTCTTAGCATTGCCCAGGCCATTCGCGGAGATGACGCCATCGCGGCGCGCGGCCGAGCAGCGTTTCCGATCGAGAGCGAGCCCAAGTGCGCGTGACATCACGAGTCGAGAAGGTGGAAGCGGTCGGCGACTGGGTCCACGTCCACACGGACGGAGTCGAGCTCCGCCTCCTGCTGGTGACCGACAGCGTCCTGCGCATCCGCGCCGGCTTCGACGGCGACTTCGCCGAGGAGTCGTACACGCTGACCACGACGGCCTGGCCGGACCGGCTCGACGAGTTCATGGGCGCCGAACGCACCCGGGTGAAACCGCATCCGATCGACATCGATGATCGGCGCGATCGCGCGGTCCTGACCGGCGGGCGGCTCCGCGTGGAGATCGAGAAGGACCCGTTCCGGATCTGCGTCTACCGCGAGGGCGTCCTGATCCACGCCGACGTCGTGGGGCTCGGATACCTGGAGGACTCGAACCGCCGCCGGATCCACTCCAGCGAGATCTCACGCGACGACGCCTTCTACGGCTTCGGCGAGACCACGGGTTCGCTCAACAAGGCGCAGAAGCTCATCACGATGAGCCCGAAGGACGCCCTGGGCTACGACCCGCGCGAGACCGACCCGCTGTACAAGCACATCCCGTTCTACCTCAAGATGAACCGGACGACCCGCGAAGCGGTCGGATACTTCTACCACAACACCTACGAGTGCGATTTCGACCTCGGCCGGGAGCGGAGCAACTACTGGCCCCCGCACAGCCGCTACCGCGCCGATGGCGGCGACGTCGATCTCTTCCTGATCGCCGGGCCGGGCATTCGCGAGGTCGTGCAGCGCTACACCACGCTGACCGGCAGGCCACCGCTGCTGCCCAAGTACGCGCTGGGATACCTCGCCTCGTCGATGTACTACTCCGAGCTCGACGCCGACAGCGATCGCGCGATCACCGAGTTCATCGACATCGCTCGCGCCGAAGACGTTCCGGTGGACGGCTTCCAGCTCTCCTCCGGTTACACCACGCAGCAGACCGAAGCCGGTCCGAAGCGCTGCGTCCTCACCTGGAACGAGCGCCGCTTCCCCGCCCCGGAGGAATTCTTCGCCGCGATGGCGGAGCGCGGCATCGCGGTCTCCCCCAACGTCAAACCCGGTGTCCTCGAGGTGCATCCGAGGCTCGCGGAGTTCGCCGAGGAGGGAATCTTCGTCACCCGCAGCGCCGACGCGGCCGCGACCGCCGGCGATGGCGCCGCCGTCGGCGCCTGGTGGGGTGGTCGCGGCCGGTTCGTCGACTTCACCAAGCCCGCCGCGCGCGAGGCGTGGCAGCGCTGGCTCACCGAAGCGGTCCTGAACAAGGGCACCACCTCGGTCTGGAACGACAACTGCGAGTACGACAGCATCATCGACGAGGACTCCGGGTGCGACTTCGACGGCAGCAGCGCCACGATCGCTCGCCTGCGCACCGTCATGGCCAACCTCATGTGCCGGGTGACCCGCGACGGCATCACCGCGAAGGACCCCTCCGCGCGCCCCTACATCGTCTGCCGCGCCGGCCACGCGGGTATCCAGCGCTACGCGCAGAGCTGGGCGGGCGACAACTCGACTTCGTGGGAGTCCCTGCGGCACAACATCGCCACGATCCTCGGCATGGCCCTGTCGGGCTTCCCGAACCACGGGTGCGACATCGGTGGCTTCCACGGCCCCGCTCCGGAACCCGAGCTGCTGGTCCGGTGGGTGCAGCACGGGATCTTCCAGCCCCGCTTCTCGATCCACTCGGTCAATTCGGACAACACCGTCACCGAGCCGTGGATGTACCCCGGCTGCACCGCCCACGTCCGGGACGCCATCAAGTTGCGCTACCGGCTCTTCCCGTACCTGTACTCGCTGATGTCACGCGCGGCCCGCACCGGCCTGCCGATCATGGAGCCGCTGGTCAGCTCCTTCCAGGACGATCCAGCGTGCGACGAGAACGCCGAGGACTTCATGCTCGGTGACTCGCTGCTCGTCGCGAACGTGCTGGCTCCGGGAGCGAACACGCGCGCAGTCCGATTCCCCTCCGGCGAGGTCTTCTACGACTTCTGGACCCGGCGGCGCTACGAGGGCGGGCAGAACTTCGAGCTGCCGGTGGACCTCGGATCGATTCCGCTGTTCGTCCGCGGTGGCGGCATCCTCGCGCTGGCGGACAACCAGCTGGACAACCTCGCCCGCGACGAGATCACCGACTTGCGGCTGGTCTGCGCGCCCGACCGCGACGGCCGCTTCGCGCTCTACGAGGACGACGGGCTCACCCGCGACCACGAAGACGGCGCGTTCCGCGAAACCGAGATCGAAATGACCGCCGGCGAACGGGTCACGCTGAACATCACCCGTCGCGGCCACTACCGCAGCACCATCGAGAACCTCCTGCTCGACGTGATCCGGCCCGGGCGGTGCCCGCGCCAGGTCACCCTCGACGGCGAGCCCGTCCGGCAGATCCTGCACCGCGGCCACTTCGACGCCGCGGAGGCCGGCTGGCACTACGCCCCCGAGCTCGGGTCCGTGCTGATCAAGACTCCCGACCCCGGCGGCGACCTCGCCGTCGCGATCTCGTTCGAGCCCGTGGAAATGCTCGACGTGTAGGAAAGGCAAGCACAATGAAACGACTGGTCAGCAGCGTCGCTGTCCTGATCCTCACCGCCGCGCTCGCCGCCTGCGCACCGGCCTCCGGGGCGAGGACGAGCACCGAGGCCACACCGGAGAACCCCCTCGTCCTGACCCTGGCGAGCAACCTGAGCGACGACCACGTCACCTCCAAGGCACTCGCCTCGTTCGCGCAGGACGTCGAGGAGCGCAGCGGCGGACGCATCGTCGTCGAGACCTACGGCAGCGGCCAGCTCGGCTCGGAATCGGACGTGCTCGGCCAGCTCAACCAGGGAATCGTGGACATGGCCCGGGTCAGCGCACCGGGCCTGGCCGCCTACGACCCCAGCTACCACGCGTTCGGCCTGCCCTACATCTTCAACTCCGAGCAGGAGTACTACGAGGTCATGGACTCGCCGGAGATGGCCGAGCACTTTCGCTCCACCGCCGACGAGGGCTTCGTCGGCCTGACGTACTACACCTCCGGCGCGCGGTCCTTCTACACGCGCAGCACCCCGATCCGCACGCCCGAGGACCTGCGTGGCCTGAAGATCCGCGTGCAGGACATGCGCACGCAGACCGACTTCGTCGACGAGCTGGGCTCCGCGCCGATCGTCATGTCCTTCGGCGACACCTACACCTCGCTGCAGACCGGACTGATCGACGGCGCCGAGAGCAACGAAACGGTGCTCACCGAGAGCGCCCACGGCGAGGTCGCGCACGTGTTCTCCACGACCGAGCACACGCGGATCCCCGACATGCTCGTGATCGGCACCGAGACCTGGGAGAAGCTCCGCCCGGCCGATCAGGAACTCCTCTCCTCCGCGGCCCGGGCCTCGACCGAGCGGCAGAAGGTCGCGTGGGCGAAGAGCGTCGAGCGGTCGGTCACCGAGGCAAGGGCGATGGGCGTCGAGTTCGTCACCGACGTCGACACCAACGCCTTCCGGGAGGTCACCAGGCCGGTCGTGGACCGCTACGCCGAGCAGTACCCCGAAGTCGCGGACGTCCTCTCCATCATCGAGTCAGCCAGGAACTGAGGTTCAGCATGTCAACGCACGACCGCCTGACCCGGGTGAGAGGAGCGCTCGGCGGCCTCCTCGCGGGGGCCGCCGGAACCCTCCTCGTGATCATGACCCTCCTGGTGCTCTACCAGGTCTTCACCCGCTACGTGCTGGGCACGCCCGCGGCGTTCACCGAAGAGCTGGTGCGGTACGCGCTCATCTGGACGGCCTTGCTCAGCGCCGCGTACGCGTTCCTCCACCGCAAGCACATGGCGCTCGTCGTCCTGCGCGAGAAGCTCCCGCAGCCGGTGCGGCGCGGCCTGATCATCGGCGCCGACGTCCTCGTGCTGGCCTTCGCCGTCGTCGTGCTGGTGATCGGCGGTGCGGCGCTCGCGTTCAGCGCGCGCGACAACGTCTCGGCGCTGCTGGGGGTCTCCCACGGCCTGTACTACGCGATCGGGCCCATCGCTGGCGTCGCGATCACGTTCGCGCAAGTGCTGAACATCTGGGAGGACCTCACCGAGGAGGTCTCGCAGGAGACGGAGGGGACGGACTGATGGATGCTCTCACCGCTGCCGCGATCCTCTTCGGGGCCTTCTTCGTTCTGCTCTTCGCCGGGATCCCGATCTCGGTCTCCCTGGGCATCGCCTCGTTCGCCACCGCTCTGGTGTTCCTGCCCTGGGACGACGCCACCTACGTCATCGGGCAGCAGATGAACGTCGGCGTCGAGAGCTTCTCGCTGCTCGCCGTTCCGCTGTTCATCTTCGCGGGCAACATCATGAACAACGGCGGCATCGCCCGCCGTCTCGTCGACCTCGCGCTCGTCTTGGCGGGACGGGTTCCCGGCGCGCTCGCGCACACCAACGTGCTGGGAAACATGCTCTTCGGCTCGCTGTCCGGCTCGGCGGTCGCGTCGGCCGCCGCGATCGGCAGCACGCTGCACGGTCGGCAGAAGGAGGAGGGGTACGATCCGGCGTTCGGCGCGTCGGTCAACATCGCGTCGGCCTCGACCGGTCTGCTCATCCCGCCCACGACCGCTGCGATCGTGTACTCGGCCGCAGCGGGCGACGTGTCCGTCTCGGCGCTGTTCATGGCGGGCTACGTGCCGGGAATCCTGATGGGCGTCGTCGTCATGGCGATCGCGTACGCGTTCGCGCGCAAGCACCGGTACCCGAAATCGGGTCGCGCGACCCCGGCCGAGGGCCTCCGGGCGTTCCTCCGGGCGCTCCCCGGCCTGCTGCTGATCATCATCGTGGTCGGCGGCATCGTCTTCGGAGTCTTCACCGCGACCGAGGGCGCCGGGGTCGCGGTGCTGTACACGCTGACGCTGTCGATGGTGTACCGGAGCATGTCCTGGACTGCCTTCAAGGAGGTGGCCACCCGCACGGTCAGCGCGACGGGCATCGTCATGTTCCTCATCGCGGCGTCCTCGGGCATGTCGTGGGTGATGGCCTACACCGGCATCCCGGCCGCGATAACGGAATCACTGCTCTCGGTGGCGGACGCGAAGGCCGTCATCCTGCTGCTTATGGTGCTCGTGCTGCTGGTCGTGGGCACGTTCATGGACATCACGCCGGCGATCCTCATCTTCACGCCGATCTTCCTGCCCATCGCCACCGAGATCGGGATGGACCCGGTCCACTTCGGCATCGTGCTCATCCTGGCGATGTGCCTGGGCACGATGACACCGCCGGTCGGTTCGGTGCTGTTCGTCGCCACCGGCGTGAGCGAAGTGCCGGTCGAGCGGGTCGTCCCCAGATTGATGCCCCATTTCGTCGGACTGATCCTGCTGCTGCTCGCCGTCACCTTCATTCCCGTGCTCTCCCTCGGACTCCCGGGCATGATGGGACTGCTGGAGTAGCCGACTTCCTCCCTCGCCGCCCCGTGCACACCAGGTGGCGGCGAGGGGCTCGGCCTCGCCGCCGGGGCGAACGACGGAGGTGGAGATGCTGGACTTCGCAGGCGATCTCATGGCGCGCGGACGCGAGGTCGCGGCGGCGCGCATGCACGGGGTCGACGAGAACATGGTGCGCCCGCATCTGCACGACTACTTCGAGATCTACTTCCTCGAGGCGGGCAGCCGCTATCACGGCACGGACGACGACCTGTACCGGACCGAGCAGTCCGAGCTGATCATCTTCCCGCCCGGGGTCGAGCACTTCTCCTACGGCGACGACGGCATACCGTTCCGCCGGGTCGTGCTCTACTTCCGCCCCGATGCCGTGCTGTACCCGCACGTGCTGGAGGCGGTGTCCTCGGAGGTCTCCGTCGTACGACCCGGCGGGGAGAACCTGCGCGCGGTCGAGAACGTCGTCGAGGAGCTGCTGACCGCCCAGGACGTGCTCGATGATGGCGCCCAGGACGAGATGAAGCTGCTCATCACGCAACTGCTGCTCAAGATCATGCGCGCGGAGCGGCGCGACGCCCGGCTGGCCCGCCGCGCGGGACGCATCGCGGACGTCATCCACCACCTCCACGAGCACTACGCGGAGCCGATCGACCTCACCACGCTCGCCGAGACGTTCTTCAGCAGCCCGTTCTACCTGTCGCGCGAGTTCAAGAAGCACACCGGCTCGACGATCATCGGCTATCTCAACGGGCTGCGCGTCGGACGCGCCGAGCGGCTGCTGCAGGAGACCGACCGCCTGATCGGCCAGATCAGCACCGAGGTGGGCTTCGCCAACGTCTCGCACTTCAACCGCGTCTTCCGCGCCCGGACGGGCATTTCGCCGTCGCAGTGCCGAGCACGGGAGAAGATCGAAGCCAGGACTTAGGAGAGGTTTCAGTTTGCCGTGTGCGTGGCGGTGCCGGTGGCGGAACCTGACGCGCCGCGTGGCTGCGGGATCCGTTCCTCGAGTAGCGGCGTCCTCGCCACACGACGCGTCAGAACCCGCAGCGGCGCGGGCTGAGTCCCTCACCTGAAACAGCGGCTCCACCACATTCTGCGAGGCCTCCTTGGTGCGCCACTACGTCAGCGGCCGGCGTGGGGCCGTCAGCTCGGTGCGGGCAGGAGGTTGGCGACCACGGCGACGTCATCGAGAACGCGGTTCGACGGGTTGCCCCGCACCGGTTCGGTTTCGGTGATGACGAACTGCGATCCCTTCCTGCGCGACTCGTAGTGCTTGCCGGTGAAGCGGAAGCCGCCGAATCCGAGCAGCTGCGTACCGACGGGTGTCACATCGCCCGTCCCGTAGGTGTCCTCCACCCGTCTCAACCTGGAGACGTCAGCTCGCGACGGCATGGTCACCCACATGAGAGACACCGCGATGATGTTGCCTTCAGAATCGCCGACCGCGAAGAGCCGCTGCCGCAACGTCTCGCACGGATGCCGCAGAAAGAACTCCTGCACCTCACCGTAGGAGTGCGCGGAGCACCGCAGAGTGCGCTTCACGTCGTTGCGGACTCTCCTGAGCCCCATGCGATTCCAGGCCTTGCGTTCATTTCCCCTCTTCGCAGCATTGCGGCTTTGCCGCATCGTCTTGGCGTGCACCGCGCGCTGTCCGGCGGTTTCCAGTGCCGTGCCAACTGATCCTGTCGTGGCGCCGCCGCCTCCCGAAGCCGCCATCAACCCCGCCAACAGCGCCGCCCCAGCGACGCCGCCCGCTCGCTTCTTGCCCCATCTACCGTCTGGATCGCGGGGCTGGTCCGCGTTATTCGACAACGGGTGTTTCCTCCATCAGGTCGGTCGACCTGCGAGCGTCTTACGTCGCACCCGATGCGTCCGGCGAATGCGGCGAGAACACCCGAACGTCGCAGCCGGAGTCATTTTCGTCGTCGGACGCCGCTGAGGCTTCTGAGCGCAAATCCAGGGTGAGCTGCCCGCCATCGACGACTGTCAATGGGGTGAACGGGTCAGGATTGCGCGAGAGACATCTGGCGCAATCGACCGGTGCGGTTACCGGCTCGGAATTGCCCGCCAGGGCAAACGCGTCCAGCGGCTGGTGGCAGGCCGGGGCCGGGAGCTTCAAGCCGCCCGTCCAGTCGCGGAGTTCGACTTCGTGAACACGACGGCCGGTGCCCGGTTGCTTGAGATTTCGATTGCGGAACCGCGCGCATTGGCGCTCCGACATGCGCTTGAGCAATAACGAGGTCGGGTCTTGGCGACCCTCGATCGCACTCACAACAGCAGGGTGCTCGTCGGCTTCGGTGGCTCACGACCGCGAGTCCGGTGAAAACGATAGGCCGTATGGCTGGACCAGAGCTTTGCCGGCACATCGCGGTTGAGTCGCTGCCGGAGCGCGGTAGCGGCAGTCGCAATTCGTCAGCGATCCCAGCATTGGTGGAACTGGCCCCCGGTTCGACGAACACGCGGACTCACCCGCACCCGATTACGATGGGTGAAAGCTGGTCTCGGAGTCGTGAGGAGCGTGCCATGAAGGCGTTGCAGTACCGCGAGATCGGTGCCGCCCCGTAGGTCGTCACCGTTCCCGACCCGGAACCGGGTCCTGGTCAGGTGCTGCTGAAGGTCACCGCTGCCGGCGCGTGCCACTCCGACATCGCCGTGATGAGCTGGTCAGCCGACGGCTTCCCCTACGAGCTGCCGATGACTCTGGGGCACGAGGGAGTCGGCACGGTGGCCGCCCTGGGCGCCGGTGTCACGGGAGTCACCGAGGGTGACGCCGTCGCCGTCTACGGGCCCTGGGGTTGCGGCACCTGCCTCAACTGCGCCGCCGGCAAGGAGTACTACTGCCTGCGGGCCGCCGAGCTGGGGATCCACCCTCCCGGCCTCGGCGCTCCCGGCTCGATGGCCGAGTACATGCTCGTCGACGATCCGCGTCACCTCGCCCCGCTAGGGGGTCTGGACCCGGTCGCCGCAGTACCGCTCACCGATGCGGCGCTGACGCCGTACCACGCGATCAAGCCCTCGTTGCCCAAGCTCGTCCCCGGAGCGACCGCGGTCGTCATCGGCGTCGGCGGGCTCGGGCACATCGCCGTTCAAATTCTGCGAGCGATGACCACCGCCCGCATCATCGCCCTGGACGTCAACGAGGAAAAGCTCTCCCTCGCCCGCGCAGTCGGCGCGCACGAGACCGCGCTCTCCGACGAGCAGGCCGCCGCGAAGATCCGCGAACTGACCGACGGTCGCGGCGCCCAGGCGGTCTTCGACTTCGTCGGCGCGCAACCCACGGTGGAGACCGCGGGCGCGGTCGCCTCGGTCGAAGCCGACATCAGCATCGTCGGCATCGGAGGCGGCAGCCTGCCCGTCGGATTTGGCTTCCTGCCGTTCGAAGCCTCGGTCAGCGCCCCCTACTGGGGCAGCCGCGGCGAATTCCACGAAGCCCTCGAACTGGCCCGAGCCGGAGCCATCTCGGTCCACACCGAGACCTACTCCCTCGACGAAGCTCCGCACGCGTACGAACGCCTCCACGACGGCCAGGTCAACGGCCGAGCGGTCATCCTCCCGAACGGATGAGGGCTGGGCGCCCGCACGTTCCAGCTCGCGGCCACCACCTCGGTAGGGCCCTCGACATTCGGCAACTGGTAGGGGCTGACCACGCAAAACCGCTCGGATTCACGGAAAATCCGCAGAACCGAAACCATCCCCTGCGGCACGCGGCGAGCTTCACTCGCGGTCCTCACCACCGTCGACATCGAGCTCTTTCTTGCCATCCGGATCGCTGCTCGCCATCGACGCTTCGCCTTCCGCGCGCATGTCAGTGCGGCTCGGAAAGCGCGTTTCGTTGCGCTGAATCTTTGCGTTGGCCGCTTGGACGAGGTCGATCCCGCACATATCGGTAAAACGCACCAGGTACAGCATCACGTCGGCAGCTTCGTCCGCGAGACGCTCCTTCAACGGCCCTTCCGCCAGGCCGGCGTCCGCCTCGGCATCGCTGAGCCACTGCAACTCGGCGATCAGCTCTCCCGCTTCGCCGCCGAGCGCCATCGCCAGGTTCTTCGGTGTGTGGTACTGCTCCCAGTCACGAGCTGCGGCGAACTCCTGCAACCGCTCGCGAAGTTCAGCGACGCTGTCCATGCGCTTATTGGACCACTTCCCGGCACGTCGACCGCTTTGCCCCATCGGAAGTGGCCATCTCAGGTCGACAGCGACAGGCGACTTCGGCAGGCTCCAAGACTCCAGAACGACCCGCTTCAGCAAGAAGCCTGACCGAAAACCACTGCTTCTGCTTCGCCCAACCCTGATCGCCATTCGTGTGATCAACAGGATAGTCTTACCTCGGAAGATCGCGGCCCGACGGGCACCGAAGTCGCCACTTCGTCGCTGCCCCCACCCGCGCGTTGACCACGCGTGTCCAGTGGGGGTTGAAGATGGCTCTGATCCGTCGCAGCGCGGCTGAATTGCTCGATGAGGCGAAGGCTGATCGGCTGCACACCCTGCTCAGCGAACAAGCGAAGTTTCAGTTCGAATCGCGGGTCCCGCGCGCCGAGGTATTGTCCTGGCAACGCAGCCTCCCGGTACTGCTGACCGATCTCGCGGACGCCGGGCTCGGTCACGTCGAGGTGCTCCTGGAGCACAAGCTCCCGCACAGCCCGCGGCGAGTCGATGCCGTCCTCTGCGGGACGCACCCCACCACAGGTGAACCGAGTTACGTGCTCGTCGAGTTGAAGCAGTGGTCCCAGGTGGAAGAGGCTGTCGACGAGCTCGTCCGCGTCCCGGCGTACGGGTCGAGCCCCGTACTGCACCCGGTCACTCAGGTGCAGCGGTACTGCGAATACCTCATCGACTCGACGCCAGCCTTGGCAGCAGCGCCGCAGTGCGTCCGCGGGATTGCCTACCTTCATAACGCGTGCAACGTCGGCGTCGCAGCGCTGCGCGAGGGCTATGCCCCGAGCGAGTTCGGCCGTCTCTTCACCCTCGACGACCGCGGCGATCTCGTCGACCACTTGCGGTCGGTGCTCGACGGCGCGGGCGACCGCGACGCCGCGCGCAGCGCCGCCGACGACTTCCTGGGATTCACGCACGGCCCATCGAAGCCACTGCTCAATGTTGCCACCAAGGAAATCCAGGAACGCGAGCAGTTCGTTCTGCTCGACGAGCAGCGAGTTGCCTTCGACGTCGTCACGCGAGCTGTTCGCGAGGCGCGAGCCGCCAGCACGCGCACCGTTGTGATCGTGCTCGGAGGCCCTGGCTCGGGCAAGAGCGTGATCGCCCTCAGCCTTGTCGGCGAGCTCGCCCGGCAAGGCCGGCAAGTTCATCACGCCACCGGTTCCAGCGCGTTCACCCGCACGTTGCGCAAGATCGCTGGTAGCCGCAAACCACGCGTTCAGAGCCTCTTCAAGTACTTCAACAACTACATCGAGTCCGAGGCCCGCGAACTCGATGTCCTGGTCTGCGACGAAGCGCACCGCATCCGCGAGAACAGCGTGAACCGCTTCACCAAGAAGGAAGCCCGCGAGCGCGCCGGTCGCCAGATCGACGAACTGATCAACGTCGCGTCGGTTCCCGTGTTCCTCCTCGACGAGAACCAGATCGTGCGACCGGGCGAAATGGGATCGCTGGAAGAAATCACCACGGCGGCGAAGTCCAACGGATGCGAAGTCGAGGTCGTACGGCTGGAAGGCCAGTTCCGCTGCGGCGGTTCCGAAGCGTTCGACACCTGGGTGTCACGATTCCTCGGACTCGAACAGGCCGAACCCGTGCAGTGGAGTCGGCTTTCCGCTTCTTCGGACGAGGATTTCGTCGTCACCAGCGCCGCTTCTCCGCAGGAGATGGAAGCGTGGTTGCACACCCAACAGGGCGAACACGGCGGAACCGCCCGGATCGCAGCCGGATACTGCTGGCCCTGGAGCGATCCCGCCAAGACGGACTCCGGAAAGCACCTCGTCGACGACGTCGTCATTGAGGCCTGGGACTGGAAGCGCCCTTGGAACGCCAAGCCCGAGAAACGCGTCCCGGACGCCCCGGAGTCCTACTTCTGGGCCAGCGACGAGCGCGGGTTCGGTCAGGTCGGATGCATCTACACCGCCCAAGGCTTCGAATACGACTGGGCAGGCGTCATCATCGGACCGGACCTCGTCCGCCGCGACGGCCAGTGGCACGCGCGCCGGGAATACGCCCACGACCCGGCGGTCCGCAAAGCGGACGATCTCCACTTCACCGCGCTCATCCGCAACACCTACAAAGTTCTCCTCACGCGGGGAATGAGCGGAGTCTGCGTCTACTCCACCGACCCGGAGACCCAGGAGTTCCTCGAACACGTCACGCGTTGAGCGGGCGGCACGCGGCTCAACGCGCGTCGTGCTAGCCGAGTTGTCGAACGCTGCGCTTAGCTCAGCCGTCCGGTGTGCGGACCGTTAGGGGAGCAACTACCTCCGGTTCCCGCGTCCGCGTCCCGTGCCCGGTAACCCACCGGAAACACGCTCGGCCGCCGGTGCTCTGCCGCGCTCTGACGTCACGGCCTGCGTGCGCACCGACCGCATACCGGCCACACGGCGCAGCTCGACCTCTGCTGGGTCGCGGTCGTCGCATCGAAGGCTGGTGCTCCGAACGACACGGGTCGTTCCCTCTCAGCGCCCGCACCCACGCCAGCCCCGGACATGACATGCCTTCCCGCGTGAGAGGTTGTTCGCGAGCAAGAGCGAGGCGGGAGGAGCCGGCTGATGACCGATGTGCTGCTGGTCGAGCGTGCCGAGCACGTGGAGACCTGGACGATCAACCTGCCCGATCAGCGCAATCCCATCTCCAGCGAGGAGATGATCGAGGCCTTCGAGGTGAATGCGCGGCGGGTCCAGCAAGATCTCGACGTGCGCTGCATCGTGCTCACCGGTGCGGGCAAGGCCTTCTCCGCGGGCGGCAACGTCACCGACATGCGCGAGAAGCAGGGCATGTTCGCCGGTAACCCCTGGCAGATGCGCAACGGCTACCGCGATGGCATTCAGCGCATCCCGCTGGCGCTGGCCGAGTGCGAGGTGCCGCTGGTCGCCGCGGTCAACGGTCCGGCCGTGGGTGCGGGCTGCGATCTCGCGATGATGTGCGATCTGCGGGTGGCTTCGACCAACGCGTGGTTCGCCGAGTCCTTCGTCCAGCTGGGCATCATCCCCGGGGACGGTGGCGCGTGGTTCCTCACTCAAGCCGTCGGTCCGCAGCGGGCGGCCGAGATGGCGCTCACCGGCGATCGCGTCGACGCCGCGACGGCGCTCGAGTGGGGCATGCTCGCCCGCGTCGTGGAGCCGGAGCGCCTGCTCGACGAGGCGCGTGCGCTGGCCGGTCGGGTCGCCAAGAACCCGCCGCACGCCACGCGCATGGCCAAGCGGCTGCTGCAGGAGTCCCGCACCGGCGGGCTGCGCCAGGTGCTGGAGCTCTCGGCCACCATGCAGGCCTTGTCGCACCACACCGACGACCACGCGGAGGCGATGGCGGCGGTGCAGGACAAGCGGCCCGGAACGTTCGGCGGCAGCTAGTCCAGCAGTTTCATCGTGCCCAGGACGCGTTGGTGACCTGCTGCCGATGCGCGCAGAATGCGTGGAGAGGCCCCTGGGCGCTGGAAGGGCGCGCGTCGGGAGGCGAGGCTGTGGACATGTCATCGGAGCGTCGTGCCGGGGATTCGCCCGCTGCGGGCGGGCGGCGGTCCTTGCTGGCCTGGCGAGTGGCGAGCGCGTTGCTGCTGCTGGCCATGGGCGGTATCCACCTGTACTTGGTCATCAGCGGCACCGGCGGGTTGCTCGGTGCGCTGTTCGTGGTCAACGCGCTCGGCTCGCTCGTGCTGGCGGTCGCGATGGTGGGTCTGCACCGGCGCCTGCTGCTGACGAGCGTGCTGAGCCTGCTGCTCATGGCGGGCACGCTGCTGGCCCTGGTGATCGCGTTGACCCCGGCCGGGCTCTTCGGGCTGCGCTCGAGTCTCAGCTACCAGCTCGCGCCGACCAGCCTCGTCGTGGAGTCCGTCGGCGTGCTGGTGCTCGCGGTGACCGCGGTGCTGGTGTTCCGCGAGCGCGCCGATTGAGTCGTGCTCGGCTCCCGCACCGCAGGACCAATTCCTCTGTCTCTCATCTCCCCCAGCACGCACGCTCGAGGTAGCGATGCCTCTCCTGCCACCGCAGCGAGGGAGCCCGGTCGCAACTCCACTCGACCCGCAAGGGGGATCCCATGAGCGAGGTTCAACCGATTCCGGAAGGCTATCCGCGGGTAACACCGTATCTTCTCGTCGACAACGGTGCTGCCGCGATCGACTTCTACACGTCCGTGCTGGGTGCCGAGGAGCGAATGCGGATGCCCACCCAGGACGGCGGGATCGGGCACGCCGAGCTCAGCATCGGCGATTCCGTCATCATGCTCTCGGACATGGACGAGCACGATCCGCGCGCCTTGGGCGGTACGCCGGTGCTGCTGCACGTCTACGTCGAAGACGTGGACCGGATCTACGACAAGGCCCTGCAAGCGGGAGCGGTCGGCGTCAGCCCTGTCGAAGACCAGTTCTACGGCGATCGCGCGGGTCAGTTCGACGACCCCTTCGGGCACCGCTGGTCCATCGCCACGCACGTCGAGGAGGTCTCCGAGGAGGAGATGCAACGACGCGTCGAGCAGGTGATGAGCGGCAGCGCAACCGGCGCGGAGTGAGTTCTCGCGGGTGTGCGCACCCGCGGCACGACCGCCAGGACGTCCGGGTCGACCAAGTCCCGTCGTGAACCGGATGGCCTGGCGGCCCTCGGCCTGTGAATCTGCGTGTTCCGCAACGTCGGAACGAGCAGGTTCACAGGCTTGACGGCATGTTTTCAGCGCGGCCACCGTCCGGCACTTCGCGGAACCCTCGCGATTCGGCGAACTCGCGTGTCCCGGACCGCCGTACGCGCTCTCGCCACCGTGGCGGGTTCCGCGCTCGCGCTGCTCGCCGGAATGGCGGGGCCGGTCCATCTCACCGCTGACCCTCGGTACGTTCGCTGGGCTGTGCGGAGGACCGTGCGCGACCGTGAGCACCTGGAACAGCGCCTGCCGCGGCGTGCCTGGGTCCGGCTGGACCGGCTCGCCCGCATCACCAAGACCGGCGACATCGTGGTGCTCGCCGATGACCACCAGACCAGCTCCCGTGGAAGCGTTCACCACCGGCCCGGTGCGCTCCCCCTCCCGCGCGTCGCCGAGGGATGGCAACTCCACGAAGCCCTGCGCGACGGGATCCGCACCGGCACGCAGCACCGGCGGGTCGAGGTCGACGCCGCTGCCACCGAAGCGTTCGCGCTGGAATCCTCCAGCGCATCCGAGCAACCGGGCGACACGGACGACCCGGTGACCGCCCGCGTGCCCACCTTCCTGAGAACATCAACGGCACGAGCAAGACCGTTGAGACAAGGCAGCACGACCGCTCGGTCTGCCGGGAAGGAACGCGTTGAGCCCGAACACCGATCCGCATGAGGCGGGACGGCGACCTCGCCTGATGCGGCCCGAGGGACCTCGCCGCTCCGAGGTGGCGCCGATCGAGCTTTTCTTCGACCTGGTCTACGTCTTCGCGATCGTGCAGATCTCGCACACCTTGCTGGACCACCTCAGCTTGCTCGGCTTCGTGCAGGTCGCCGTGCTGTTCGGGGCCGTGTGGTGGGCCTGGAACTACTCGGCGTGGGCGATGAACTGGCTGGATCCGCACAGCGGAGCGGTCCGCGTCCTCAACGGACTGCTGATGCTGGCGGCGCTGGGCATGTCGCTGGCGTTGCCGCACGCCTTCGCCGAGGACGGGCTGCTGTTCGCGGCCTGCTACGTGGCCGCGCAGGTCGGGCGTCCGGCGTTCATGGCGATCGCGCTGCGCGGACACGTGCTGGCGAAGAACTACACGAACCTGCTGGCCTGGAGCGCTTCGGCAGGTGTGCTGTTCCTCGTCGGCGCTTTCCTCGAGCCGGGGCCGCGACTGGTGGTGTGGCTGGTGGCGCTGATCGTCGACGTGGCGGCGCCGCGATTCCAGTTCCGCTTCCCGGGGCTGGGTTCGGCGCCGATGCACACCTGGCCGACAGATCCCGAGCATCTCGCCGAGCGCAATCGCGGCGTGTTCATCATCGCGCTCGGCGAGTCGATCCTGATCATGGGCTTCACGCTCTCCGAGCTGGATCCGATCCCGGCGCGGGCGGTGCTGGCGGCGCTGCTCGGGTTCTTCGGGTTGTTCGTGCTGTGGTGGGCCTACTTCGCGCTGGCCGGTGCGGACACTCAGGCGAGCCGCGGGGACGCGAGCACGCGCTCGCTGCGCTCGGCCTTCGCCTACGCGCACGCGCTGATGGTCGCGGGCGCGATCGTGGTGGCGGTGTCGATCGAGCTGCGCATCAGCCACGCCGAGATGTCCCCGGCGGTGGTGCTGACGACGGTGGGCGGCCCATTGATCTACCTGCTGGGCAACATCCTGTTCCTGCGCTCGCGGACCGGGTCGGTGGCCCGTGCCCGCTACATCGCCGCTACGGCGCTGATCGTGGTCGGTGTCGTGGGCCTGGTCGTCGGCCACTCGGCGCCATCGCTGCTCATCGGGCTGGCCACGGTGGCGGTCATGGGCACGCTGGCCGTGGTCACCCAGGTCACGGCGAAGCGCGAGCCCGCCTGACCACTCGAGCGGTGCCGGCGGCCCGGCCGCCGGCACCTCGATCCTTCGCGGACGGGCTCAGGCGACGTCGCGCAGTTCGAACGCGGCGGCGTAGGTGGTTCCGAACAGCTCCCCCGCCTGGCTCGCGTTGCCGAGGACGTGCTCGACCGACCACTGCTCCCCGCCGAGCGCCTCGAGGTAGGCGCGGTGTTCGCGCAGCGCGGCCAGGCCGGTCTCGATCGTGCCGGTGACATCCACCGCGTGGTCGATCTCCGGCGAGTCGGCGATGGCGATCCAGCGCAGCCGCGGGAAGTCGTTCTCGCGCAGGCACTCCAGCACCGCGTGGCCGGTGTTGCGGTGGTCGTCGGTGTTGCCGCCGCCGTTGGCCCAGCGGGCGCGGTGGTTGAGCAGCACGATCAGCTCGGGGTCCCAGCGCCGGACGGCGTCGGCGATCGCCCGCCGCAGCTCGGCGGTGTTGCGGATCGCGGAATCGGCGAAGCCGAGGAATTCCGGCTCGGCGACCCCGACGCGCGCGGCCGCAGCCCGCTCCTCCTGCTCGCGCAGCGGGCCCGCTCGCTCGGGCGGCATGCCCTCGATCCCGGCCTCACCGCTGGTGACGAAGACGTATCCGACCTCGCGGCCGGACCCGGTCCAGCGCGCGACCGCGGCCGCGGGCCCGTACTCCACGTCGTCGGGGTGGGCCATCACGCACACGGCCCGCGTCCACTGTTCCGGGAACGGCTGCAGCGACCTCATGACTCTCCTGGGCTCACGGGTTCTCGTGGCCGAGTACACCCCCGTACTCGGCCATTAGGTTGGTCGCAGGCGGCTGATCGGTCGTTGTCCTCCGAGTGCGCTGGGGAGCGTTGAGTGTTGTAGTGCTTGATCCAGGCGGCAAGAGCGGCGGCAAGAGCGGTAGTGCGGTCGTTGTTGGTGATGAAGGCCCGTAGGTTGGATTGACGACCAAGTACACCTAGGATTCTGGGTTCGAGGGGGCCGGTGTCCCGGTTCGCAGATCGGCGAACCAGTCGGCGTAGCGCGTGTTGCGCGCCATGCGCCGGCTGAGATCTGGTGCACCGTCAGTCCACCAAACCGGTCCGCGCTCGCCGAGAGCCCGCTTCGCACTATCGATGTTCTCTCGTGCCCGCTCGCGTGCGGCTTGGTCTCCACGGCGCGTCGCCGCCCGCTTCGCCCGTCGTGCGGCCATCAGTTCTCGGGTGAGCCGGGCGCGTTCGCGAGGGGTGAGGTTCGGGTCGGCGCACCGCCACAACCGACCTCGTACGACGAAGTAACGCCCGTCCGGTGTCACGGGATGTCGCATGACCCCACAGTATGTGACTTGAGGGGTGACAGCCGAATCGCTCGGGCGACTACCACACCTCAATTGATACGGGCGTTATGACTTGTCATCGGCCCGGTGGGCTTCCGAGTTCTGATCGTAACCTGCGCGCTCGTAGGCGGACTCGACATCGCCTGGGAGTGCTGGCCGAGGTGGCCGTGAATGCGCCGACCTTTGTACCCGTCGACGAACTAAACCTCGGTGATCTCGACGTCCCCCGGTACGACACGCAAGAGCGACTCCGCCGCATCGCCGAGCACTGCGCGCAACAGCTGTTGTGCGGCCCGGGCTGGTCGAACGTTCGTGCTGCGCGAGCATATTCGTCTCCTGAATCGCTGGCGGAAGCGGTCGACCTCGTGCTCAGCGCCGTGCCCGTGCACCTCAGTGGCCCGCCCTCGGCGGTGAATTGTCGCCGCGCGCCGGACCCAAGAGAGGTTCCGCTACCCGCACCGCCACGCAAACCCCAAAAGAAAACGTCCCCTAAAGCAACGAGCGCGCGGCGAAGAATCGGTCGCTCAGCGCTCGTGCGTCCCGCAGCCGAGGAAGCACGGAGTGCAGGGCCGGTACGCGCCCGTGGTTCCGATGCGGCCACGTGGCCATACTGGTGGTCTGATGTCGGAAACGGCGCTGCGTCCGTTGACATAGCTGCGGTCGACGGACTTCGAGTTCTAATCCCCCCTTCACCGCGAGCGCTACAGAACGGTTCTCGCCAGGCGGGGCACGCGGCACGGCTGAACGGATGCGGTCACTTCCAGGCCGCGTGCTGATCCGGCGGTCGGCACCGTTCGAACGCCCGGTCGGCTCCGCGACTCCCGGCAGTGGTTGATGTCGAGTGAGTCCTGACCGACAACGGCGCCTGCTACACCCCCGTGCCTGGCGTGTCTGGAAAGACGCCCTCGCCGAAGTCGGATCACGCACAAGCGCACGGGGGTGGTTGGCAGCGAGTGCGGTGTAGCTGCGGTGGTGATTGTAGGTGTGTAGCCAGGCGCGCAGGGCGGGGCGGCATTCGGTTCGGGAGTCGTAGGGCGGGCATACGCCCATTCGTCGAGCAGGGTGCTAGCGCTCGACCTTCCCGTTGGTCTGGGGCCGGTAGGGCGTCAGCCACGTACCCGACCTCGCGGGCCAGTACAACTGGCGCGTGTTGCGCGACGCCCCATTGGGTGGACGGCCGTCAGATCGAGTCGCATTGGTTTTGCATTGTTCCTAGCATCGTTTCGAATCGTCACTCCGCGTACCCGAGTCGAGATGAGCTGGACGCCATGGCTGACACTGCCGCTCGCCGAAGTCATCCGGCACAGCTCGTGCGCAGCGCCGGGCTGTTGGCGTTCGCCGGATTGGGGTTCGCCGACGGGCTGCCGTTTTTCTCGATTGCCGGGCAGCCGGGAAGGGACCCGCCTCCATCGCGGCTGCCGCGATCGGGGCCGCGTTCGTGCTCTTCGGCCTGGCTCGCCTGGCGATCCCCAACTCCCCGCTTAACGTGCTCCCGAACGTGTTCTTCAGCTTGATCTCCGGCCTGATCCTGCTGGCCCTGGGCCTCTACGGGCGGATGACCGGCAGGTTGCCCGCGGGCAACCCGTACCGCCTCCGGCGGGAACGAGGCGCGATGCCGGAAGCCTGTGCTCGATCCGCGGAAGCCGACCGGGAGCGGGACCAGAAGCTCGCCGCCGCCGAGCTGGCCATTTTCGAGGGGATCCCACTCCGGAGCAGGAGGCGGTGGTACGCGCGGAATTGCGCGGATTGCAGTCCCAGGAGCAGACGAGGCAGCACGATCGCAGGGCCCGGAGGTGCCGGGCTGATCGGCGAGGAATCGCCGCGTGGTGCACGCGCGGCCGAATGGCGCAGCAGCGCGAGCAGTTCGGGTCGGGCAATCCGGAGCGAAGGGCGGGTCAGAGGTGCACCGAGTGTCCATCGTTGACACGAACGCGGCGGGGGCGGAAGCCGAACCGTCCGCAGCCGGTCGGCGAGCCGACCTCGACGGCTGGTTGAACAGCGTTCGCGACAGGGCAGCCGACCACGTGCGGGAGTTCGTCCGCGCCCAGTGCGCGTGCCACTTCCGAGGGCTGCCGGACGAGGACTTCCTGATCGACCTGCTCACCGAGTACGGCACGGGTGGCAAGTACCTGCGCTCGACGTTCGCCTACCTCGGCTGGCTCAGCGCGGGCGAGCCGGGCGACACCGCGCTGCGAGCCGCTGGCAGCACCGAACTGCTGCACGCGTTCGCACTCGTGCAGGACGACGTGATGGACGGTTCCGCGATCCGCCGGGGCCGCCCGGCGGCGCACGTGCGGCTCGCCGACTGGCATCGGGGAGAAGGTCTGTCCGGATCGTCCGAGCGGTTCGGCACGTCATCGGCCGTCCTGCTGGGTGATCTGCTCCTCGTGTGGGCCGAACAGCTGCTCCGGGAGAGCGGCATGGCGACGACCGCGCTCGACCGGGCTTGGCCGGTCTACGACCGGATGCGCAGCGAGCTAGCGGTGGGGCAGTTCGCCGACCTGCTCAACGATGCCCGGGGGTTCCCGGAGCTCGACGACGTGCTGGCGGTCGCCCGCCGCAAGTCGGGGAACTACACCGTGCGGCGACCGCTGGAGCTCGGTGCTCTCCTCGCCGGGTGCGATGTGGAGGTGCTGGAGGTCTTGCGGCGCTACGGCACCCTCGTCGGGGAGGCGTTCCAGCTGCGCGACGACCTGATCGGAGTGTTCGGCACCGCATCGGTGACGGGCAAGCCGGGTGCCGCCGACCTGTGGGACCGCAAGGCGACCACCGTCGTCGTTCTCGCCCGTGACCTCGCTGCTCCCGTTGCGCGGGAGCGGATGTCGGAGCTGTTCGCCGCCGCTGAGCTCGACGTGACCGATGTCGAGCAGTGGCGCGAGCTGATCGCGAGCACGGACGCACCGGACCGCGTCGAGGAGCTCATCGCCGACCGGGTCGCCGAAGCGCAGCACGTGGTCTCCTCGGCACCGCTCGACTCCTTCCTCGGAGAAGCACTGGCGGACATGGCGGTTCGATGCACCAAAGGCGAAAAGCGTTGACCGCCCGTATCGGGTGTCAGGCGCGCGGAGGTGCCGCATGCGGGCGGTGACGGGTCGAACGGACCGCGTGGTGGTGGTCGGGGCCGGGTTCGCCGGGCTGTCCGCCGCGCTGCACTTGGCGGGACGCGGGCGGCAGGTCGAGCTGCTGGAGCGGGAGCACGTTCCCGGCGGGCGCGCCGGGAGGCTGGACATGCTGGGCTACCGCGTGGACACCGGGCCGACCGTGCTGACCATGCCGGACATCCTCGAGCAGACCTTCGCGGCGGTCGGGGCGCGCATGTCCGACCACCTCGACCTGCTCCCGGTGGACCCCGCCTACCGAGCCGTGTTCGCGGACGGGAGCAGCCTGGCGGTGCACCGCGACGCGGCGGCGATGGCCGAGGAGATCAGGGCGTTCTCAGGCGCTGCCGACGCGGCCGGCTACCAGCGGCTCCGGTCGTGGCTCACCGAGCTGTACCGGGTCCAGTACGACCGCTTCATCGCGTCGAACTTGGACTCCCCGCTCTCCCTGCTCACCCCGGAACTGGCGCGTCTCGTGGCGATGGGGGCGTTCGGGAGGCTCGACCGCGCAATCGGCCGGTTCCTCTCCGACCCCCGGCTGCGCCGGGTGTTCAGCTTCCAAGCGCTCTACGCGGGCGTGTCGCCGCAGCGAGCGCTCGCCGCGTACGCGGTGATCTCCTACATGGACACGATCGCGGGTGTTTGGTTTCCCCGCGGCGGCGTGCGAGCGGTTCCCGATGGACTGGCCCGAGCGGCGGAGAACGCGGGTGTGCGGATCCACTACGGCGCCGAGGTCGACTCGTTGGAGCGCTCGGGCGCGCGGGTGCGGGCCGTCCGGACCTCGGACGGGAGGCGCTTCGGCTGCGACGCGGCGGTTCTCACGACCGATTCTCCGGTCGCGCACCGGCTGCTCGGGAGCGAACCTCGTCGCGTGGTGCCGCTGCGTCCGTCGCCGTCGGCCTTCGTGGTGCACCTGGGAGTGCGCGCGCAACCCGAGGCGCTCGCCCACCACACGATCTCGTTCGGGGACGGGTGGCGCTCGACGTTCCACGACCTCATCACCGAGGGCAGGTTGATGCGCGATCCCTCGCTGCTGGTGACCAGGCCGACCTCGACGGACCCGGCGCTCGCACCCGAGGGGCGCGACCTGGTGAGCGTGCTCGCCCCGGTGCCAAATCTCCGCCGGGGACCGATCGACTGGGCGGAGCGCGCCGAGTCCTACGCCGACGAGCTCGTCGGCCTGGTGGAAGACCGGCTGCTGCCGGGCGTGCGCGCGTCGGTGGAGGCATCGCACGTGCTGACCCCGGCGGACTGGGCCGAGCGGGGCATGGTCGCCGGGACACCGTTCGCCTGGTCGCACACGCTCGCGCAAACGGGTCCGTTCCGGCCAGGCAACTTCCCCCGGGGTACGGAGAACGTGGTGCTGGCCGGTTCCTCCACCGTGCCGGGGGTCGGGGTGCCGACCGCGCTGATCTCCGGGCGCCTGGCGGCGGACCGCGTCACCGGAGCGGCCTGGCCGCGCTCGGCGAAGCGCGGCCCGAAGCGAACGATGGGAGATCGCGTGTGAGAGACGCGGAACTCGACGCCGCAGCGATCACCGATCCGCGGCTCCGCCAGGCCTACCAGCGGTGCCGCAGCCTCAACGCGCGGCACGGACGGACCTACTTCCTGGCGACCCGCCTGCTGCCCAAGGGGCGCCGGCCCGCGGTGCACGCGCTGTACGGGTTCGCCCGCTGGGCCGACGACATCGTCGACGAGCCCGGGCCATCGGCGCCCCCCGGCGAGCCCGGTGCGGCGCTGGCCCAGCTGCGACGCGAGCTGCTGGCCGGTCTCGACCGGGGCGGCAGCCGGGACGAGCTGCTCGCGGCGGTGGTGGACACCGCGGGGCGCTACGGGCTGGACCGAAGCCTGTTCGAGGACTTCCTGGCCTCCATGCGCATGGACCTCTCCGTGACCGACTACCCGGATCGAGCGGCCCTGGACCGGTACATGCGCGGCTCGGCCGAAGTCATCGGGCTGCAACTGCTGCCGGTGCTGGGCACCGTAGGCCCGCCCGAGCACGCGGCTCCGCACGCCGCGGCGCTGGGCAAGGCGTTCCAGCTGACCAATTTCCTGCGGGACGTCGCCGAGGACCTGGACCGCGACCGGGTCTACCTGCCGGCCGACGAGCTGGCCGCGCACGGCGTGGACCGGGAACTGCTCGCCTGGTGCAGGCAGCACCGGCGCACCGATCCGCGGGTTCGCCGGGCTCTGGCCGAGCAGCACGCCGCAGCAAGGGAGGTCTACCGCTTCGCGCGGGCGGGAATCGAGCTGCTGGAACCGGTTTCGCGCCCCTGCGTCGAGACCGCGTGCACCCTCTACGCCGAGATCCTGGACCGCATCGAGGATCAGGACTTCGCGGTGTTCCAGCGGCGCGCGGCAGTCGGAAGGTGGCGTCGGGACCGCGTCGCGACGTCGGGCTTGTTCCGCGCGGCCCTGGCCCGGTGGGAAAGTGGCGCACCGCGCACCGGGCAGCGGGACAACCACCAGCCGGAGGTGGGCCATGACACCTGACCAGCTGCGCTACCTGCTCATCCTCGCCCTGTGCGTGGCCATCACAGCTCCGCTGGAATTCCTCGGGGGCAAGGTATACCGCAGGCCGCTGAGGACGATCAAGAGCGTGCTGCCGGTGGCGGCGGTGTTCCTGATCTGGGATGCGGTGGCCATCGCGGGCGGGGTGTGGTGGTTCGACTCGCGCCGCGTCACCGGGGTGGAAGTGCTCGGCGAGCTGCCGCTGGAGGAAGTGCTGTTCTTCGCGGTGATCCCGCTCTGCGCACTGCTGACCTTCGGCTGTGTCGAGGCGCTGCTCGCGGCCTCCCGACGGACGCCGCGCGCACCCGCCCGGAAGGAGCGTGCTCCGTGATCGGCATCGGTTACACCCTGCCCGCCGTGCTCTCGGTCCTGATCGTGCTGGTGTGGGAGGCGGCAATGCTGCGCACCGGGCTGTTCGGCAAGCCGAGCTACTGGCTGACCTTGGCCATCGTGCTCGGCTTCCAGATCCCGGTCGATGGCCTGCTCACCAGGCTCGACGAGCCGGTCGTCCGCTACGCCGCGGAGCACTTCAGCGGTGTGCGGTTCCCGTGGGACATCCCCGTCGAGGACTTCCTGTTCGGGTTCTCGCTGGTGACCTCGGTGCTGCTGCTCTGGGAACGCCAGCGGCGCGCGGAAGCGCGGCCGCAGGAAGCAGGGGAGCCGCGGTGAAGCCCGGCGAGATCGGTGCGTGCGGCCCCGCGGTGGCCGCGGCCTTCGACGGTGCGGCGGATTCCTACGACCGGCTCGTGGCGGTCAACCCCGGGTACCACCGGCATCTCCGCTCCTCGGCTCGCCGCATGTGCCTACCCGAGGCGGGCTCCGGCCTGCGCCTGCTCGACGCGGGTTGCGGAACGGGAGCATCGACCGCGGCGCTGCTGGCGGTGCACCCGCACGCGGAGATCGTGGCGGTGGACGCATCGGCGGAGATGCTGGCGCGAGCGCGGCGCAAGAGCTGGCCGGAATCGGTGCGGTTCGTGCACGCTCCGGTCGAGTCGCTCGCCGAAGCCGGCGTGCGCGGCCCGTTCGACGGCATCTTCGCCGCGTACCTGATCCGCAACCTGGTCGATCCGGACGCGCGGTTGCGCGCGTTGCGGGCTCTGCTGCGCCCGGGTGGAGCGCTGGGCGTTCACGAGTACTCCGTTCGCGACTCGCCGCTGGCTCGCGCCACGTGGCACGCGGTGTGCTGCGGAGTGATCATCCCCGCCGGGTGGGCCGCGACAGGTGATGCCTCGCTGTTCCGGTACCTGCGGCGCAGCGTCGCGGCGTTCGACGGCGTGAGTCGGTTCCGCCGCAGGCTGGGCGAGGCGGGCTTCACGGCGGTGCGCTCGGCGACCATGACGGGCTGGCAGCGGAGGATCGTGCACACCTTCGTCGCCGAGCGACCCGCGGAACCGGGACGAGGTCCAGATGAGCGTTGAGATCGCCACCGATCGCAGGGTCGTCCGCCACCCCGCGCCCCGTGCACGCGCGCAGCCGGTGGAGCGGACGCCCGGCAGGCCGCGGGTGGTCGTCGTCGGCGGCGGGATCGCCGGGCTCTGCGCGGCGACCGGACTCGCCGAACGCGGGGTGGAGGTTCGGCTCATCGAGCGCGAGTCCTACCTCGGCGGCAGGGTGGGCGGCTGGACCGAGCAGCTCGGCGACGGCGGGGAGGTCGCCATGAGCCGCGGCTTCCACGCCTTCTTCCGGCAGTACTACAACCTGCGGCGGCTGCTCCAGCGCGCAGATCCGGGGCTGGAGAGGCTGACCGCGCTGGACGACTACCCGCTGCTGGACTCGCGCGGACGCTTGGACAGCTTTCGAGGTCTGCCCCGCAACCCGCCGTGGAACGCGGTCGCCTTCGCGCTGCGCAGCCCCACGTTCCGCAAGCAGGACCTGCTCCGCCTGGATCCGCGCGCCGCTGCCCCGCTGGGCAACGTCACCGTGCCCGGCATCTACCACCGGCTGGACCACCTGGACGCCGAGAGCTTCCTGCGGTCGATCAACTTCCCTCCCGCCGCCCGGCACCTGGCGTTCGAGGTCTTCTCCCGCAGCTTCTTCGCGCATCCTTCGCAGATGTCCGCTGCGGAACTGGCCGCGATGTTCCACATCTACTTCCTCGGTTCCAGCGAGGGAATTCTCTTCGACGTCCCGGACGCCGGCTTCGACCGGAGCCTGTGGACACCGCTGCAGAAGTACTTGGCCGCCCGCGGGGCCGAGTTCCGCACCGGCACCGCCGTTCAGCGGATCGATCTCGTGGACGGTCCCCGGCCCTTCCGGGTGCACGACGACGCGGGAAACACCGACGAGGCCGACGGTGTGGTCCTCGCCGCGGACGTGGCCGGACTGCGCGACCTCCTCGACGCGTCCCCGGCGCTGGGCGCACCGCGCTGGCGCGAGTCGGTGCGGAACTTGCGCACCGCACCACCGTTCTTCGTCCAGCGCCTCTGGCTCGACGAACCTGTCGCACCGCACCGCCCTGCCTTCCTGGGCACGGCCGGCCGAGCGCCGCTGGACAACATCAGCGTGCTCGACCGCTACGATCGCGACGCGCAGGACTGGGCGGCCCGTCGCGGGGGCTCGACCGTCGAACTCCACGCCTACGGGATTTCCGTCGACCGCGGCGCCGGGCAGCACGAGCACACCGGGAGGTTGCGCCGGGATCTGCTGCGCCGCCTGCACGAGATCTACCCGGAGACCGCACGGGCGGGCATCGCCGCCGAATCGTTCCTCTGGCGCGAGGACTGCCCGTTGTTCGGGGTGGGCGATTTCGCCCGGAGGCCGGGGGTCGCGACCCCGCACCCCGGTCTGGTGCTGGCCGGTGACGGGATCCGGATCGATCTCCCGGTGGCCTTGATGGAGCGCGCGGCGACCACCGGTTGGCACGCCGCCAACCGCCTGCTGGAGAGGTGGGGCTTGCCCGGCCACGACCTGTTCTCGGTGCCGACCGCCGGGCGAACGGCGGCGCTGCGCTGGCTCACCTCGCGAGTGAAGGAGGGCACGCGATGACGAAGTGGCGAGCGCTGCAACGGCGTTGGCCCCGCAGCTGGCCCCTGCAACCGGTCCTCGAGCGCGCTTGGGCCGACCAGGAGCCGACCTATCGCGACGCCGAACCGGCGATCATCGAGGCCGCGCTGAAGCGGGCCGAGGCGAGACCGTCCGGGAACTGGTACGTCCTCGCCGCCAGCAGCAACATCGGCACCGGGAACCCCCGCGGCTTCCAGGTCGCCGGGATCGAGCTGGTCGCTTGGCGCGACTCCGGAGGAGAGCTCCGCGTCGGTCCGGGCAGCTGCCCCCACCTGGGCGCACCCCTGAGCCAAGCCGCCGTGGACTGCGACTCCCTGGTGTGCCGCTGGCACGGGCTCCGCGTGGGGCCGAACGCGGGCCGGGGCTGGAAACCGCTGCCGTGCCACGACGACGGGGTTCTCGCGTGGGTCAGGCTGGACCACGTCGGCGGCGAGGAGCCGCTGGACGAACCCGTCCTCGCCGAGCGGCCCCCGGCGGACACCGGCGTCGCGGCGGTGTCCTCGGTGGTCGGCGTGTGCGAACCCTCGGACATCGTCGCCAACCGCTTGGACCCCTGGCACGGGGCGTGGTTCCACCCCTACTCGTTCACCCGGCTGACAGTGCTCAGCGCCCCGCCGCACGTTCTCGATGACCACTCGGAGGACCGGTTCCTGGTGGAGGTGACCTTCCGCGTCGCTGGCCGGTTCGGCGTTCCGGTGCGCGCGGAGTTCGTCTGCCCTGAGCCGAGGACCGTGGTGATGCGCATCATCGAGGGCGAAGGCGTGGGGAGCGTGGTGGAAACGCACGCGACACCGCTCGGCCGGGCAGCCGACGGCCGGTTCCGGACCGCCGTCGTCGAGGCGGTGGTGGCTGATTCGACTCGCCCCGGCTTCGCGGTCGCCCGGCGGGCCGCGGCGGTGCTGCGCCCGATCATCGAACGCACGGCCGCCAGGCTGTGGCGCGACGACCTGGCCTACGCGGAAAGGCGCTACGCACTGCGAAACCGTTGAACTCCACTGCTACCGACCCGGCCGGTCCGAACCAGGTCCGGCCGGGAGCACGGGGCAACCTCCCACCCGCCAGCCGACGTGCGAACACCTCGGGAACGAGGCGCGCCGCAGCGTCCCCCCGTCCCTCCGGAGTCTTCCACCGATGTCCACGACCTCGATCGTCGTGTTCACCCGTGACCTGCGAGTGCACGACAACCCGGTGCTCGCCGCAGCGGCGGCGGCCGACTACATCCTGCCGCTGTTCGTGCACGACGAGGCCCTGGTGGCGACCGGGTTCGCCACCGGGCGCCGCAGGCGGTTCCTCGACGAGTGCCTCGCGGACCTCGACGCGCGGCTGCGCGAGCGCGGTGCCGCGCTCATCCGGCGTGCGGGCGACCTGGCCACCGAGGTGGCCCGGCTCGCGCACGAGGTCGACGCCGCAGCGGTGCACATCGCCGCCGACGCATCTGATTTCGCCGAACGGCGGCAGCGGCGCCTCGCCGAGGCGCTGACCACCCGCCGTTGCGAGCTCGTGGTACACGACGCGGTGCACACCGTGCTGGCCGCGGGCGCGGTCACGCCGCAGGGCAACGACCACTTCGCGGTCTTCACCCCGTACCACCGCCGCTGGGTGGGCGCCTTCCGCCGGAAGATCGCGTCCGCGCCCCGCCGCCTGCGACTGCCTCCCGCGGTTCCGGAGCCGGAGGCCGCGGTGGCAGCGGGAAGCGAGTCGGGGATGCCCGGTGGGGAAACCGAAGCCCGTCGCCGGGCGCACCGCTGGCTCAGCGACGAGGTCGACCGCTACCACACCCGTCACGACGATCTCGCCGCCGAGCGCGGGACTTCCCGGCTGTCGCCCTACTTGCACTTCGGGTGCTTGTCCGCGCTCGAACTCGTCTCCGAAGCCGGGACGCGGCACACCGACGGCGCCGATGCCTTCGTCCGTCAGCTGGCCTGGCGGGACTTCCACTTCCAGGTGCTGGCGGCCCGTCCGAAGTCGGCCCACGACGACTACCGGACGCGCGGGGACGCCTGGCGCGACGATCCGCAAGCGCTACAGGCGTGGCAGGAGGGCCAGACCGGTATCCCGGTCGTCGACGCCGGAATGCGCCAGCTGGCCGCCGAGGGCTGGATGCACAACCGCGCCCGGCTGGTCACCGGCAGCTTCCTGACCAAGACGCTCTACCTGGACTGGCGTGCCGGTGCGGCGCACTTCCAGCGCCACCTGCTCGATGGCGACGTCGCCAACAACCAGATGAACTGGCAGTGGGTGGCCGGCACCGGCACCGACACCCGCCCGAACCGCGTCCTCAACCCGCTGCGGCAAGCCGAGCGCTACGACCCCACCGGTGATTACGTGCGCCGCTGGGTGCCCGAACTCGCCGGTCTCGATGACCCGCGCGATCTGCACCAGCCCTGGAAGCTCGGGCCGGGGGAGCTGCGCAGGCTCGGTTATCCGGCACCGATCGTCGACCTCGAGAAGGCACGCGATCGGTTCCAGCAGAACCGGCAGCTCGGCCCGGACCTGTGACCGCACCCCGCCGCCGGAGCACGGTCGGTTCGGTGGGTAATTCGGGTCGAACGAGTTGGTATCCCGAAGGAGTGCGATCGCTTGTTTTCGGGCCTTTGGGCACGGTTGTTCGTGCTGATGACGAGGCATTCTTGTAAATGAAGTCCGTGGTCGTCGGGTCAGCGCTTGGCGTTGATCCGCGCGACTGAGGTCCAGGCCGGTCAGGGGATTGCTGATGGATCACCACCTGAGGTCGTTCGAGCAGCGCGAGCCGTGGGCGGTGCAGGCGGGTGCGGAGAAGATCCTGGCCGCTGAGGACATGCGCGACTACGCGATCTACCCGCTGGATGCCGAAGGCCGGGTCGCCAGCTGGAACACCGGTGCCGCGCGGCTCGAGGGCTACTCCAGCGGAGAGGTAATCGGTCGGCACAACTCCCTGTTCTACCCTCGTGACCAGGTCGCCAGCCGTTACCCCGAATGGGTGCTGGAACGGGCGGCCGAGGACGGCTTCTTCATCGACCGCGGCTGGCGGGTGCGCAAGGACGGCAGCTGGTACTGGGCGCACGTGGTGATGACCGTGCAGCGGACCCCCGGTGGGTTGCTGGACGGGTTCGTCAAGGTGGTCCGCAACGAGACCGCGGCAGACGCGCGCCGCGAGCGCACCGCGCGTCGCTTTACCGACCTCTTCGAGCTCGCGCCCTCGGCGATCGGCCTGCTCGACGATTCCGGCAGGATCCTGGAGGCCAACGGCGCGCTGTGCGACCTGCTCGGCTACCGCTTGCCCGAACTGCGCGAGGTGGCCGGATCCGATGTGCTGCACGAGACCGACACCGGTGGCGATCTGATCTCCGGAACCCCGGTTTCCACCGTGCAGCAACCGATTCCGCACCGCGTGCTGCGGCATTCCGATGGCAGCCCGGTGAGCTGCCAGATCTACAGCGCGGCCTCGGTGCGCGACGACGGCAGCCGGTCCTGGCTGGTGATCTTCCACGACGTGAGCGAGCAGCTGCGGCACGCCGAGACGCTGCGCCACCAGGCCACCCACGACGAACTGACCGGGCTGCTCAACCGGCGCGGCTTCGAGGAACGGATGTCCCGGCTGGCGTCCGTGCAGCCCGGTGAAATCGGCGTCGTGTTCTGCGACCTCAACAACTTCAAGCGGGTCAACGATGCCCTCGGCCACGAGGCCGGCGACCGGTTGCTCGCCGCGGTCGCCAAGCGCCTGCAAGTCGAGCTCCCGCTCAACTGCGAACCGGCCCGGTTCTACGGCGACGAGTTCGCCATCATCTGCACCGACCTCCACGGTGAGGCCGACTTGGCCGCGCTGACCCGCGAAATCGCGGGGCTCTTCCAGATGGAGGTGCCGCTGGAGGCGCGGCATGTGCGGCTCTCGGCATCGGCCGGGTCGGCGTTGGTCACCTGTGCCGACACCAGCACCATCGACCTGCTGCGCTCGGCCGAGGTCGCGATGAACGAGGATCGCGTGCGGGGGCACGGGCAGCTCAACACCGCGATCGGCAACGCTCGCCCGGACGAGGCCAAGCGCGATCAGCTGGCGCTCGAGGAGCACCTGCGCGAGGCCATCGGCCAGGACCGGATCGACCTGCACTACCAGCCGGTGATCGACAACGACGGCTCGGTGATCATCGCCGAGGTCCTGCTGCGCTGGCAGCACCCGGAGCTCGGTCCGCTGTCCCCGGAGGTCGTGCTGGAAGTCGCGCGCGGCGGTGGCATGCTCGCCGAGCTGGACGGCTGCGTGCTGCGCAACGCGCTGCGCGAGGCTGTCGGATGGCAGTCGCCTAGTGGCAAACCCGTGCGGGTCTCGATCAACCTGGCCGGGTTGCTGCCGGAGCAACCGGATTTCGTGCGCGTCGTGCGCGACGCCATCAAGGAGGCGGGCATCGATCCGGGCCGCGTGGTGCTGGAGCTGGTGGAATCGGTGCTCGCCCGGCTCGACGCGGAATCCCGGGAGCGCATGATGATGCTGGTCGATGATGGCGTGCAGTTCGCCGTCGACGACTTCGGCACGGGGTACTCCTCGCTCGCCCGGATCAAGGAGATGCCCACCCAGATCATCAAGCTGGACCGCAGGTTCGTCTCCGGCGTGGGGGTCGACCCCGACGACCTGGGCATCGCCCGCGCCATCACCGAGCTCGGCCGCACGCTGGGCCGCTTCTGCATCGCCGAGGGCGTCGAGAACACCACCCAGCACCACCTGCTGCGCGCCGTCGCCGTCGACGCCTACCAGGGCTACCTCTTCTCCCCGCCGATCCCACCCGGTCAATTCCGCGCCTACCTCGCCGAACCGCCATTCCAGCGGTAGCCCGGCGGTGCTCGGCGTCAGGCAACCGCCGATGCGCGGCTCAGCCGCGACCGAGGGAACGGGCAGTACCACCTCGCCGGTGGCTCGGCCGTGCTGATCCAGGAGCCAGCTTGCGGGGCCGCAGCGTGAGCACCGACTCGGACAGGCGCAGGGAGCTTCTCCTTCACCAGGCGTTCGCTGCGCATCAGGTCACCAGAGGATCTCGCCCGAACCAGGAACATCAGGCTGCTGCAGTGCTTCGTCAGGCAACGTTGATGTTGTCACTCCGTCGGCTTGACCTCGCTGGTGGCGCTGTGAAGGCTGCTGCTGGAGGTGGTGTGGGGGGTGGCACGTCGGCCCGAGGCGTTCGTACGGGAGTTAGAGCCCGCGGAGGCCCAGCGTTCGGTCAAGATCACCAGGGCCGCGAAGGACCGGGTCCGGTTACGGCGGCGGGGATCGTGCTCGCCTCGATGCGGGGCCGGTCCGCGGCGGACACCGCAGCGATGTCCGCCGCCTCGCCGCAGCACGCGCGGGAGATCATCCGGGCGTTCAACGAACGGGGATTTCCGTCGCTGGGCCGAAAATTGAGGGGCTGCCGCCCGGCTAAGTTCGTGCCGACCACCCGCGCGATCACCTGTCATACAGCGAAAGCCCCACCCCAGAGGCTGGGGCTGCCATTCACGACGTGGAGCCTGTCCAAGCCGGCCGACTACCTCGGAGAGGCCAAGCAAATCCTCATCAGCACTGAGGTTGTCCGCGAGATCTTGCGTGAGGCCGGTGTCCAGTGGCAGGCCACGAAACCTGGGAAGCCAGCCGGGACCCGGAACTCACCACCAAGATGGCCCGGACCCTCGATCTCTATGATCATCCACCCGGGGATGGTCGGGTGTTCTGTGTCGACGAGTTCGGCCCGCTTAACCTGCAACCCCGCCCAGGACACGGCTGGTTCCCCACTGGGCAGCCCGGGCGGGTTGCGGGCGACGTTCAACCGCACCGGCGGCATCCGGCACATGTTCGCCGCCCTGGCCCTTCCCAGCGGGCAGATGTTCTACCGGTTCCGCGACCGCAAGTGCTGGCGCGAGTTCCTCGGCTTCTGCGAACAACTCCGAGTTCGGTTCCCCACCGGCAAGCTCCACCTGATCTGGACAAACTACGGGTCCCACGAGAAAGACCAGGTCCAAGCGTGGTGCCGAGCCAACGGGACCGAGGTGGTGTTCACTCCCACCGACGCCTCGTGGCTGAACTGGATCGAGTGCGAGTTCACCGCCCTGCGGTACTTCCCCCGGCGGCAGCGACTACCCCTCCCACCAGGCACAACAAGCCGCGATCGCCGCCTACATCCGCTGGACCAACCGACACGCTCACCCCAAACGCCGCTTCGTCCCCGACTCCGAGTTCCGCAGGCCCGATTACCTACCCAACATTGCCTGACGAAGCACTAGATCACCGCAGCGCGAGCGCGCCGGGTCAGCTGAACAGGCCGAACAGCTGGTCGTAGGCGACGTAGACGAACAGCACCAGGCACAGCCCGAGGAAGAAGTTCGACAACCAGCCGGATCGTCCCCTGCCCGCGACGCGGTTGGAGTTGAGCAGCAGCAGCAGCGTTGCGGCCAGGAACGGCATGAACAGCGAGCCGAGCACGCCGTAGGTCACCGTGAGCATGAACGGCTTGTCCAGGAACAGCAGTGCCATCGGCGGGAACGTCAGCCACACCAGGTAGGCGCGGAAGGCGGGGCTGTGCCAGCCGGCATCGCGGCCGTAAGACTCGACGGAGTCGTCGGCGTCCTTGGGCAGCCGCACGGTGCGCCACCAGTCCGCGAACAGCAGGCTCACGCCGTTCCACACGCCGATCACCGAGGAGAAGGACACGGCGAAGAAGCCGACCAGGAACGGGATCCTGGCCCATTGCCCGTAGTCGGCCGCGAGCGTGTCGCCGAGGATCAGCAGGCCCTCGTCGTCGTCGACCACGTTGTGCCCGATCAGCAGCTCGGCGCCGACCACCAGCATGGCGATCACGAACAGGCCGGTGGTCACGTAGCCCACGGCGTTGTCCATGCGCATCATCGGCAGCCATCGCGGCCCGCGCCAGCCCTTGGCCAGCGTCCAGTAGCCGTAGGCGGCCATCGTGATGGTGCCGCCGACGCCGCCGACCAGACCCAGCATGTAGGCCAGCGAATCGTCCGGCAGCTGCGGCACGAAGCCGGTGAACAGGTCGCCGAGCTGCGGGGTCACCAGGACCGCGGTGCCGACCACGGTCACGAACATGACGCCGACCAGGACGGTGATGACCTTCTCCAGCACCGCGTAGCGGCCGAACCACACGAGCAGGAAGCCCGCGAGTCCGCACAGGATCCCCCAGTAGCGCACCGACAGGCCGGGGAACAGCGCGTTCAGCGGCAGGCCGGAGGCCGACATCGCGGTCGCGCCGTAGCTGAATCCCCACACCACGGCGTAGATGCCGAAGTACCACAGCGCCCACTCGCCGAGCATCCGCCAGCCGGACAGGATCGTCTTACCCGAGGCCAGGTGCCACCGGCCGACCGCCTCGCCGAGCGCGAGCTTGAACACCGCGCCGAGGATGACGGCCCACAGCAGCGCGTAGCCGAACTTGGAACCGGCCACCATGGTCGCGACGAGATCTCCCGCGCCAACACCGGTGGCAGCGGCCATGATCCCCGGTCCGATCTGGCGCAAGCGTTCGCGCCAGTTCTCCGGTGGTTCTCCGACGTTGGTGGCCTGCTCACTGGACATGGTCGGACCATAACGGCGCGAAGGCCATCCGAAAACACTCATGCGGTCACGACGCGGACACATCGGTGGCGAACTCGCCCGCGCCCGCTCTCCACCGGCCCGCTCACCCCGCTTCTGCCCGCCCGGATCCGGCGGCAGGTGTTCGGTCCGGCGGACGGCCCGGTGAACCGGAATCGGCCCGGCCTACGACGGCCCGCGGTCGGACCGGCCGCGCGGGCCGGTCCGACCGCGGGTGCTCAGGAGGTGTGGTGGGCCTCCTGCAGGCCGTACACCGGGGTCGGGATGCCTTCGGCGCGGGCCTTGAGCTGCAGCGCCAGGTAGAGCGAGTAGTGCCGCGACTGGTGCAGGTTGCCGCCGTGGAACCACAGCGCCTGCTGCTGGGTGGGTTTCCACATGTTGCGCGGTTCCCCCTCCCACGGGCCCGGGTCCTTGGTGGTGTTCGAGCCCAAGCCCCAGACCTTGCCGACCTTGTCGGCGACCTCCTGGCCGACGATGTCGGCGGCCAGTCGGTTCATCGAGCCGAAACCCGTTGCGTAGACGACGAGATCGGCTTCCAGCCGGGTTCCGTCGGTGAGCACTACCTCGGTTTCGGTGAGCTCGGCGACCTCGCCGCGGGCGAGCGCGACGTCTCCGTTGGCGATGAGCTCGGAGGCGCCCACGTCGATGTAGTAGCCGGAGCCGCGGCGCAGGTACTTCATGAACAGCCCGGATTCGTCCTCGCCGAAGTCCAGCAGGAAACCGGCCCGCTCCAGCCGCTCGTAGAACTCGGCGTCCTGCTCGCGGATCACGTCGAAGCTGGGCTTCTGGAACTCGTTGAGGATCCGGTACGGGATGGAGGCGAAGGTCAGGTCCGCGGTCCAGGTGTCGATGCCCGAGGCCACCGCCTCCTCGGAGTACAGCGGGCCGATGTTGTGCTCGAGCAGCGATTGCGAGCGCACCACGTGCGTGGAGGATCGCTGCACCATGGTCACGTCCGCGCCGTGCTCCCACAGCGCGGCGCAGATGTCGTGCGCCGAGTTGTTCGATCCGATGACCACGGTCTTCTTGCCGGTGTAGGCGTCCGGGCCGGGGTGCTGCGAGGAGTGGTGCTGCTCGCCCCGGAAGCGCTCCTGGCCGGGGAAGACCGGCACGTTGGGCTTGCCGGACACACCGAGGGCCATCACCAGCTGGCGCGGTCGCAGCGTGCGCTGCTCGCCCGCGTGATCGACCACGAGCTCCCACTGCCCGTCGGTCTCCTCGTACTTGGCGCTGAGCGCGGTCGTCGAGCCCCAGTAGTTGAGCTCCATGACCTTGGTGTACATCTCCAGCCAGTCGCCGATCTTGTCCTTCGGCGCGAAAACCGGCCAGTTGTCCGGGAACTTGATGTAGGGCAGGTGGTCGTACCAGACCGGGTCGTGCAGGGCCAGCGACTTGTACCGGTTGCGCCAGGAGTCCCCGGGGCGCTCGTTGCGCTCGACGATGATCGTTGGCACGCCGAGCTGGCGCAGCCGCGCGCCGAGCGCGATGCCGCCCTGTCCGCCGCCGACGATGACGACCTCGGGCTGACGGGTGTGGCCGAGCTCGTTGAGCTCGGTCTCGCGCTGCTCGCGCCAGGTCACGCGATCGGGGTTGGCACCGTGCTCGGCGCCCAGCGGCCTGCGGTGGTTGCTCGGCTCCTCGTGGCCCTTGAGCTCGTCGAGCGCGGTCAGCAGCGTCCACGCGCGATCGTCGACGAGCCGCAGGTGCGCGGTGCCGCGTCCGACCGCGGTCTCGAAGGACAACCAGGCCTCGGTGACGCCGTCGGTCTCGGTGGGCTCGCCCAGGACGGTGAAGTTTCCGGGATCGGCGTTGTCGAGGGTGGCGCGCAGCATCGCCGCGATCTCCTCGCGACCCTCGAACGTCTTGAGGTTCCAGGTGAGCGCGATGAGGTCGCGCCAGTAGCTGTCCTCGCCGAACAGCGACACCACGCGATCGGCGTCGCGGGCGGCGATGGCCTCGGAGAACTCGGAGATCCAGTGCTCCACGCGGACTCGAGTCGCGCTGTGTTCCACGGTCTGGCTCACGGACTACCTCCTGCTCGGGCGTCGTTGCCCAGGGGCGCGGCACTGCAGTGGCCGCGATCACATGCCATCTGCCATGAAGCCAGACCGCGGGCGGGCGCGCACGGGTTGCAGGGGGTTGCATCGCCGCCTCAGCGGCCGCGCACCACCGGTGCGATGGAGTGCGGCAGCAGCGAGTCCGGATCCGGCGGGCGCAGCACGTCGACCTCGACGTTGCCGCTGAAGCGGTAGGGCCTGCGGTTGAGCAGGCCGCCGAGGTGGCGCCGCAACCGCGACATCTCCGCGCGCGCCGTCACGGTTCGCGCGGGGTCGGCGAACACCTCGGCGGCCAGCTGAGCCGCGGTCCGCCCGTCGGGGTGCACCGCCAGCAGGTACAGCAGCTCGGCGTGCCGGGGGCTCAGCGGGTGGCTCCAGCTGCCCGACGGCGAGGTGACCTCGAGGAACGCCTGCCGCGATGAGCGCAGGTCCAGCAGCACGCGGGTGCGCGCCTCGACGACCGGTTCGTCGTCGAGCAGCCGCACCAGCCAGCCGCCCTGCACCGGTTCGATCGCGCAGTCGCCGAAGGCGGGCAGCCACGCGCGTCCGGCCGCGCAACCGGCCGGCAGGGCCACGTGGTTCATCGGCACCACGCCGCAGGAGGCGGCGACCCACCCGTGCCCATCGGTCACCACCGCGCGCCCGCCCACCCGGGACAGCATGGGCGCGGCCGCGGCGCGCAGCCGTTCCAGCTCGGCGGTGTGCGCTGCGTGCAGCTGCGACTCCGCCAGTTGGGCAACGGTGTGCACCAGCGCGAGCGTCGTCGGGCTAACGGTGGCGGCGGGCCCGGAAAGGTCGAGCGCACCGAGCAGGCGCCCGCTCCTGGGGTCGTGCATCGGCGCGCTCGAGCAGGTCCAGGCGTGGTGCGAGCGCACGTAGTGCTCGGCGGAGTACACCTGCACCGGAAGCCGGGTGACCAGCGCGGTTCCGATGGCGTTGGTGCCGACCGTCTCCTCGCCCCAGCTCATTCCCTCGACGAAGCCGAGGGCGTCGGCGTTGCGGCGCACGGCGGTGCTGCCGTCGCGCCACAGCACCCGGCCGTCGGCGTCGGTGACGACCATGATGTTCGCGGTCTGCTCGGCGACCCCGGCCAGCTTGCCGCGCAGCAGCGGCAGCACCTCGGCCAGTGCCGTCTCGCGACGGCGTTCGCCCAGTTCCTCGGGTTGCAGGGGTCGCCCGGCACAGCCGCGCTCCGGATCGATTCCGCGCGAGAGCATCCGCTGCCAGGAGGCGTCGATCACCGGGCGCGGACGAGCGGGCGGGCGCTCACCGGCCAGCGCCGCGTCGTGCACCCGGGCGAGCAGCCGGGCGTGGCGGTGCGGGTCCTCCCCCACCGGCAGCGCGGCCTCAAGGCTGTCCTGGTGCACGGCTCCAGTGTGTCCCACATCGCAACCAGGCCCAAGGGCGCGCGGAGCCGCTCGACCGCCGGGGCTTCAGTCCCGCGAGGAGGCTGGACCTGGCGCCACGTCAGCGTCAGTGCTGCTCAGAGGTCCAGCTCGGCGTGCTCGGCCAGCGGCGTTTCGACGTAGGACTGCAGCGGTTTCGGCCCCTCCGGGCGTTGTTCGCTGCTGATCACACTGGAGTAGCTGTGCGGGTACTCCTCCGCGATGGCCGCCCAGAAGGCCCTGTTGTTGTGCGTGCGGTCCATGACCCATGTTCCTTCGTCGCGAGGTCGTCAGTACTCCACAGATAACCGTGCGCGACGTGCGATACACCCGGTTGTGGGACACTTCATTCAGCGGCGCTGACCAGGGAAGATCATCTGGTCGCGGTTGCGGTCAGCGTGGTCGCGTCGAGCTCGTCGATGCCGGCGTCGCGCAGCCGGGTCAGGTATCGCTCGCGGACCGCCGGCACCGAGTCCGGTGGCACGTCGCTCAGCGCGCCGCGGTAGCCGGAGCCGAGCACCAGCAGCCAGGCGATCTCCGGCGTCATCGGCAGCGAGCGCTCGCGCACCGCCACGTCCACCCCGCTCAGACCCAACTCGCGCAACCAAGCGGCGAAGGTAGCGGGCCGGTTGATCCGGTCGATGAGGTGTGGCTTCCGCTCGCCAGGCGGGTCGGTCCGGCGCACTTCCGCCACGGCGAGTGCGAGCTGCCTGCCCGCGGCCACCATCGCTCCGCTGCGCCAGATGGTGAACGCGACCCGCCCGCCGGGCCGGGCCATGCCGATCAGCCTGCGGGTTCCCTCGGTCATGTCCGGGAAGAAGAAGATCCCCAGCACCGATTGCACGAGGTCGTACCCGGTGCCGCTCCAGGACGTGACGTCGGCCTCGTGAGCGCGCAGCTGCGGCAGACCCTCACCCCGGCGACGCAGCTCGGCGATCATGGGCGCCGAGATGTCCACGGCGTCGACCATCCCGCCCCGGCCGACCAGCTTCGCGGTGGGAACGGCCGAGGCTCCGGTCCCGCAGCAGGCGTCCAGCACCCGCTCGCCCTCGCGCGGATCGGCCACCGCCACCGCATCGGCCGCGACGGGTTCCCACAGATGACGCCCCAGCACGGCGAAGTCCGCGGCCGCGGCGTCGAACGCCTCCCGCGAACCCGTGTTGACCGGTCGTCCCATCCGAGCCTCCGATCCACCCCACTGCTGCGCGCGCTCGGCTTCTACCTCGCGGAGCACGAGGGCTTCGAGCAACTCGCCGCCCACCCTACGCCAACTTGACAATGGTTTTCATCAATTCGGCGTCCAGCTGCCCGTCTACTCCAGGTCGAACGCCTGCATTCGCATCTTCGGTCGGCCGAAGCGGCAACCGGTGCACGCGGTCGGTGGATGGCGCTGATCAAGAAGACTCGCGAGCGTCAACGACGTCACAGGACGACTCCAGGCCGCTCGAACGAGCTCAGATGAGGCCGAGGCCGAGCATCGCGTCGGCGACGCGGGTGAAGCCCGCGATGTTCGCGCCCGCGACGTAGTTGCCCGGCATGCCGTACTCGGCCGCGGTGTCGTGGCAGCGGGCGTGCACGTCCTTCATGATCTCCTCGAGCCGGTTCTCGCTGAACTCGAAGCTCCAGCTGTCCCTGGAGGCGTTCTGCTGCATCTCCAGGGCCGAGGTGGCCACACCGCCCGCGTTGGCGGCCTTGCCGGGCCCGAAGGCGACCCCGGCTTCCTGGAAGTCGCGCACCGCCTCCGGCGTGCAGGGCATGTTCGCGCCCTCGCCGACCGCCACGCATCCGTTGCGCACCAGCATGGCCGCGTCGGTGCCGTTGATCTCGTTCTGGGTGGCCGAGGGCATGGCGACCTCGCAGGGCACCTCCCAGACCCGCCGCCCGGGCAGGAACCTGCCGCCCGAGCGCTGCGCGTAGGCGCTGATGCGCTCGCGCTCGACCTCCTTGAGCTGCTTGACCAGCTCGACGTCGATGCCCTGCTCGTCGTACAGGTAGCCGTCCGAGTCCGAGCAGGCCACGACGGTTCCGCCGAACTGGTGCACCTTCTCCATGGTGTAGATCGCGACGTTGCCGGATCCGGAGACCACGACCCGCTTGCCCTCGAAGGATTCGCCGCGCGCGGCCAGCATCTCGTGCACGAAGAAGGCGCAGCCGTAGCCGGTGGCCTCGGTGCGCACCCGCGCGCCCCCGTAGGCGAGTTCCTTGCCGGTCAGCACGCCCGACTCGTAGCGGTTGCAGATCCGCTTGTACTGGCCGAACAGGTAACCGACCTCGCGTCCGCCGACGCCCGCGTCCCCGGCGGGCACATCGGTGTACTCGCCGATGTGGCGATGCAGCTCGGTCATGTAGCTCTGGCAGAACCGCATGACCTCGCGCTCCGAACGCCCCTTGGGATCGAAGTCGGCGCCGCCCTTGCCGCCGCCGATGGGCAGCCCGGTCAGGGCGTTCTTGAAGACCTGCTCGAAACCGAGGAACTTCACGATGCCCTGGTAGACGGACGGGTGGAACCGCAACCCGCCCTTGTACGGGCCGAGCGCGCTGTTGAACTCGATCCGGAAGCCGCGGTTGATCTGCACCTCACCGCGATCGTCCTCCCACGGCACGCGGAACACGATCTGGCGTTCGGGCTCGCAGATCCGCTCGATGATCTTGTGGTCGGCGTACTCGGGGTGCTTGGCCAGCACGGGCCCGAGGCTTTCCAGCACCTCCCGCACCGCCTGGTGGAACTCGGTCTCGCCCCGGTTCCGATCGACCACGGACTCGTAGATCGGCTCCAGCCGCTCGTGCAGCATTCCCGCGCCTCCAGCACCTCGAACATCGCACAGTCGCACGTGCCCCACCGGAAATGATCAGGCACGCACGGACAACGTACGGCCTCGGACAACCCGCGTGCCGTCCGAGGAATCCCCGCCTCAGGCGTCGTCGAGGCGCCGCAGGCGGACCGCGGTTTCGACGTGGGTGCTGCGGACGATCTGGCGCAGCTCGCCCACGTCCGGGTAGGCCGCTTCCAGCGGATGGGCGAGCAAGCGGGACATGGCGGTGGCGAACTTGACCATCGTGGTCCTGCCGGGCAGCAGCAGGGAGAGCTCGTCGCGGGCTTCGAAGGTCCGCAGCTCCACATCGGCGGGCAGACGTGCGGCGAGGGCTGCGTTCGCCTCGACGGGGAGCTCGATCAACCAGTGCGGGCCTTCCGGGTTGCGACTGTCGACCTGTTGCTCCGGTGCGCCGGCGGCCCAGGTGCGCCACGGGAATCCCGCGACGACGCCGCCGCAGGACTCGACCGTCTCGGTCAGCTCCTCGGTGGCTTCGGCCAACGCGGCGTCGGCCCCGGCCCAGTCGTACTCGTCGCGGGCGACCGGTGGACCGGCCACGATCTTGGAAACCACCGTCGTAGCGGGGACCTGCTCGACACGGACTTCCATGCCGGTGCTGACCAGCTCCCGCGCGTCGCTGATCGCCTCGTCCTGAGCGCGGCGCAGCCGTCGCACCTCCTCGACGTGGCGTTCCAGCAGTTCCGGGGCCTGGGCGGGCTGGTCCAGCGCCCGCCGCACGTCCTTGACGCTCACCCCCGCTCCGCGCAGCGCGCTGACCAGCATGGCGGTTTCGACCTGGTCGAAGGTGTAGGAGCGGTAGCCGGTGCGCTCGTCGACTTCGGCGGGAAGCAGCAGGCCCTCGGCGTGGTAGAAGCGCAGGGCCTGCGGCGACAGGTGGCACATCTCGCTGAAGTCCTTGATGGAGAGCATGCCGACACCTTCGCCCTTGCGGTTGCTGGAAGGTCAAACGCTACCGTCGGCCCGGTTTGCTCAGCTTGATAGACGTGTGTCAAATTAGAAGCATGTCGAATCAGCCGGAGTGGAACGGGGAGCGCTGGTGCTGCTCACCGGTTACCGGCGAACCGCTGTCCGCCGAGCAGTCCGGTGCGCTCGCGGCGTCCTTCAAGGCGCTGGGCGATCCGGTGCGGCTGCGGCTGCTGAGCCTCATCGCCGCGCACGAGGGCGGCGAGGCCTGCGTGTGCGACCTCTCGGGTGCCTTCGAGCTCTCCGGGCCGACGATCTCGCATCACCTCAAGGTGCTGCGCGAGGCCGGGCTGATTCGCAGCGAACGACGCGCGACCTGGGTCTACCACTCGGTGGTTCCCGATGCGCTGCGTCAGCTGTCCTCGGTGCTCGGCCCGGCCACCGCGCGCGCCTGAGCACCGCGGGCCTGCCAATTGCGAACCGACCTGAAGGGCACGGGTGTGAGTACCGTCGAGGATCCCCCGACCAACGCCGTGGTCCAGCGGCTGTCGATGCTGGACCGATTCCTGCCCGTGTGGATCGGCGCGGCCATGGTGCTCGGGTTGCTGCTCGGGCGGTTCGTGCCCGGGCTGAACTCGGCGCTGGACTCGCTGCACGTGACCTCCGGGGTCTCGCTGCCGATCTTCATCGGCCTGCTGGTGATGATGTACCCGGTGCTGGCCAAGGTCCGCTACGACCGGCTGGACACCGTGACCAGCGACAAGCGGCTGCTGGTGTCCTCGCTGGTGCTCAACTGGCTGCTGGGCCCGGCGCTGATGTTCGCGCTGGCCTGGACGTTCCTGCCCGATCTGCCCGAGTACCGGACGGGTCTGATCATCGTGGGCCTGGCGCGCTGCATCGCCATGGTGATCATCTGGAACGACCTCGCCTGCGGTGACCGGGAGGCCGCCGCGGTTCTGGTGGCGCTGAACTCGGTCTTCCAGGTGCTGGCCTTCGCCGGACTCGGCTGGTTCTACCTGCAGGTCCTGCCGGGCTGGCTCGGCCTGCAGACCGCGGGCCTGGACATCTCGCCCTGGCAGATCGCGCAATCCGTGCTGATCTTCCTCGGCATCCCGCTCGTGGCCGGGTATCTCTCGCGCCGCATCGGCGAGCGCACCAAGGGCCGGGACTGGTACGAGTCCCGCTTCCTGCCCAGGATCGGGCCGGTGGCGCTGTACGGGCTGCTGTTCACCATCGTCGTGCTGTTCGCGCTGCAGGGCGATGCGATCACCAGCCAGCCGCTGGACGTGGCGCGGATCGCGCTGCCGCTGCTGGCCTACTTCGCGATCATGTGGGCGGGTTCCTTCGCCGTCGGCAAGGGCATCGGCCTGTCCTACGAGCGCTCGGCCACGCTGTCGTTCACCGCGGCGGGCAACAACTTCGAGCTCGCCATCGCGGTGGCCATCGCGACCTTCGGGGTCACCAGCGGCCAGGCGCTGGCCGGTGTGGTCGGCCCGCTGATCGAGGTCCCGGTGCTGGTGGCCCTGGTCTACGTCTCGCTGGCCGCGCGGCGCTGGTTCGCGGTGCAGAAGTGATCCCGCAGGAGGAGTTCCCCATGTCGGTCCCCGAAGTGCTGTTCGTCTGCGTGCACAACGCCGGGCGCTCGCAGATGGCTGCCGCCCTGCTGGCTCACCACGCGCAGGGCCGGGTCGCGGTGCGCTCGGCCGGTTCCGCGCCGAAGGACGCGGTCAACCCGGCCGTCGTGCAGGTCATGGACGAACTGGGCATCGACGTCTCCCGAGAGGTGCCGAAGAAGCTCAGCACCGACGCCGTGGAGGCCTCCGACGTGGTCATCACCATGGGCTGCGGCGACGCGTGCCCGGTGTTCCCCGGCAAGCGCTACCTGGACTGGGAGCTCGACGACCCGGCGGGCCAGGGCCCGGAGGCCGTCCGGCCGATCCGCGACGAGATCGACCGCCGCGTGCGGGAACTGCTCGCCGAGCTGCTGCGGGGCTGATCCGGTGGCCGAGCCCCGAGACGGGGTGGTCATCGGCGGCGGGCAGGCCGGGCTGGCACCGCGTTCTTCCTGAGCGACGTCACCGCGAAGCGGTCCGGGCCCCGTCGTGACGAGCAGGGCCTGGGCCGCTCTCCCCCGCGTGCGACGTACCGACCAGCAGCGACTGCCCGATGATGCTTCCTCGACGAGCGCCGACCGGGAGGGGCGTCCGATCAGGCTGGGAATCGCACGCACCTGGAGGGGTATCGTTCGGATGGCTCGCACCGCCGGTGGATCCCGCCACCGGCGGTGTTCTTCAGAACCCCGCCGGTTCACGGCTCGCCCCTCGATTGGTACCCCGACAGTTGCTCCAGCACGCGAACGGGGCTACCTCGGCATGGGCCGCGCTTCACGCCCGTGGACGGCCAGAGCGTAGATCACGACTAGGCCGAGCACTATCACCAACGCCGACCACAGCGGATAGGCGTTGAAGAAGACGACGTTGGCCAGCACGCTCAGCGCGGCGAGAACGATCCCGATCGTCCGCGCCCAGGTCCTGCCGGACATCACACCTGCGCCCGCCACGGCGATGATGAGTCCCAGCACCGAGTAGGTCCAGCCCACACCCGCGAAGTCGACGGTGAACGCCGTTCCGAACTGCGTCAGGTAGGTCCCAGAACGCGCGAACGCGGCGATACCGTAGAGCACGTGGGCAATCCCGATCGCGATCATCGCGATACCGGCGAATGCCACCCATCCCAACCATCCGGTGCGGATCTGTCCCTGTGAAGCCATGACTCCTCCTCCATGTCGGTCCTGCACCGCCACAACCACGCGCGGCGGCGAAAAATGGAGAAGTTCGGGTGCGAATCCGGGGAACACCGCGACTTTCGATAGATCCCTGTCCTAAGCCGGTGCTGTTCCCGCTCCGCCCGGCACCGCGATGACGTGCGGCCGCATCTGGATCGCTCGACCGATCGCGATGGATCCGTAGATCAGCAGCCAAACGCCGAGCAAGTAGGTCATCGTGACCAGCCCGAGACCGGGCAAGGCCAGCAGGGCGACACCGGCCACCACGCTCAACACCCCGGCCGCCGCAGCCAGCCCCCGGGAGTCGATCTCCCGATCGACGATCGCGTGGAAGGTCTCGATGATCCCGCTAACGGTCCAGAACAGGCCCAGCACCAAGGGGAGCAGCAGCGCGGCTTCAGCAGGTGATCGCAGTACCAACACACCGGCCACGACGGCCAGCACCGCCAGCACCACACGAGTCGCCGTTCCCTTCGCTTCCGCCCCCAGAGCGCTGAGGAACCAGAAGATGCCGCCCACCAGCAGTTGGATCCCGAACACCACCGCGATCACGACGACGGCGGGGCCGGGCCACACCAGCGCCACGACACCTGCCACCAGCGTGATACCGCCGAAGGCCAGCAACCACCCCCGAGAACGGCCGGTTGCGGCCAGCGGTGCAGCGACGGATGAATCGGGCCATGATCGTGCGTCCGACATGACGCCTCCTTCACGGGCATGCGAGGGACCTTCTTCATCAACGCTGTGCGAATCCACGATCAGATCCCAGGTGCAAAGGTCCTCTCGTGGACACACGAACTCACCACCCTTGCCGGGGCGCCAAAGCCGCCCGGCGACTGCGGTAGCGCACGCCTGGAAACACCCGAACCAGGACGATTTCCTCTGTTTTCCCGGTCTCCGGGGGCTCATGATTCGCCGTAGTGGCTCGTCGGAGGCGGCGGAAGGGGGAACCCATGGTCCGCAATCGTGAACGGCGCCGGTTCAAGGAGATCCAGCGCCAGCTCAGCAACGACGATCCCGAATTCGCGCGCAGGATGACGACCCCTCGACTGGTCGCCAGACTGGGACGTTGGATCACCGCGTGGCGGTTGCTCGGCCTGCTCGCCGCGACATCCGCCGTGCTGTGCTTGGTCCTCGGCGAAGCTGGGAGCTTCCTCCTCGCCTCCGCGCTCGCACTGGTGCTGTTGGGCTACGCGCGGTGGCGTCCATCCGGCGAATCGCTCCACAGCGGTGCCTAGAGAACGGCCCGAACCGCGAAATCGACATGATCGAGCCATCCCAGCCGGTTGGGCTTCGCGCGTCCGGCGCCTCTACCCGCTCAGCCGTGCCGCACCTGAGGAAGACCCACCGCTCGGGCACCGGAGGCCGTGCGTGGCTCACCCCGGCTCAGATCGCGTCCGGCCCCGGCAGCACGGCCTCGGTCCACGGCAGCATTTCCGGTGGACAGCGCGTCATCAGGTGTGCGATGTCCGACCGGGCTTCGGACTCGCTCGCGAAGCCGACAAAGCCATGCGGCTCACCGTGCACCAAGAAGGTGACGCGCCATTCCGCACCGGTTCGTTCGAGCACGATCTCGTAAGCGGGCAGAGCGTGCCAATCCGATGCCCCAGCAAACCAACGTGCGACGGGTTCGATCATGACGTGCCTCGGCTATCTACGATCTTGGCACTAGAGGACGTCGTCCGACCGCTCATCCTCGTAATCCGGAAGTCGGGGGTCAACCTGGGACGAACTGAAGATCCCGAGCACGAGGACGCCAACGCCGTCCTGGCGGAGGATGCCCGGAATCCGGCTCCGGTCAGCGGAAACGCCAGCCGTGGATCAGCCAGCCCGTACCGGGCAGAAGAACTGTTCCACATTCAACTCATCCTGGCGAGCCGACCCTTCAACTGCTACTCTCCGCCGCCCGCACGCCCCCCAACAGGGCATTTCTCCCCAATTCGCCGCGTCCAGCCGGGCCAGCGCTACGAAGATGGCGACCAGCGCCGCGACTTCATCCACGTCCACGACATCGCCCGCACCAACCTCGCAGCGATCGACCAGGCCAAACCCGAAGTTCACGACCTACGACATCTGCTCCGGCAACCGCACACCATCGCCGACATGGCCCACGCCCTCGCTCACATCGCCAACGGCCCAATCCCGATCAACACTGGCCAATACCGCCTCCGCGACGTCCGGCACATCACCGCCGACCTTCGCCCAGACGGTGGTCGAGCTCGTCGCCGAGCAGACCCGCAGCCGCCCGGCGAGTGCCCTCTCCCGGTTCCAACGGCCGGTTGCACCACCAACGGGAAACCCTCTGGTGTGAACTGCTGCCGGGCTGCGCCGCGAGCCGGCCCGCCACGCCGCTCACCTCGCCGGCCGTGGACCGCCTACCGGAGCGAACCCGAGCAGTCCACACCGCGCGGACGTTGACCACCTGGCGAATGAGGTGACTGTTGAGCCTGCGGCACACCAGCGTCGTCGAGCACCCGATCGATGAGGTGTTCGCCTGGCATGGCCGGAAGGACGCGATCAAGCGACTCACACCGCCCTGGCAGCCGGTCCGCGTGCGCGCCGGGGCCACGTCGCTGCGCGATGGGCGAGCAGTGCTAGGGCTTCCGGGAGGACTGCGCTGGGTGGCCGCTCACCAGCCCGACGGTTATTCGCCGCCGCACCGCTTCGTCGACCAGCTCACCTCGCTACCGCTGTCGGCGATCCTGTCCTGGCGGCACACGCACGAGTTCGAAGCCACCGACAGCACGACCACGCGGGTGACCGACACGGTCGACACCGACCTGCCCGGTGCCGTGCTGCGGGCGATGTTCACCTACCGGCACGCCCAGCTGGCCGACGATCTGGCGTCCCACGCTCGCGCGCTGGCGTGGCGATCCTCGCCGGTGACGGTGGCGGTTACCGGCTCTTCAGGACTGGTGGGCAACGCACTGACCGCCCTGCTGTCCACCGGTGGGCACCGTGTGGTCCGGCTGGTCCGACGTCCCGCCCGAGCACCCGATGAGCGCGAATGGGATCCGCAAGACCCGGCCCCGGATCTGCTCGCCGGGGTGGACGCCGTGGTTCACCTGGCCGGTGATTCGGTCCCCGGCCGGTCGGTCAACGCGCAGGAAGCCTCCGTCCTCGACGTGCGCACCTGTCCGACCCGCCTGCTCGCGCAACGTGCCGCGAACACCGCGAAGGGGCCGAGCGCGTTCGTTTCGGCCTCGGCGGTCGGCTACTACGGAGCCGGCAACGGCGACGAGATCCTCACGGAAGCCAGCCCGCGAGGCGGCGGAATTCTCGCCGAGACGGTCGCCGCACGGGAAACCGCCACCACACCGGCCGCCGAGGCAGGATTGCGCACTGTGAACGTTCGCTCCGGGATCGTCCAGAGCCCGCGGGGTGGCACCTTGAGACCCCTGTTCCCGCTGTTCTACGCCGGATTGGGCGCATCGGTCGGTGAGGGGGACCGCTGGCTGCCGTGGATCGGTCTCGACGACCTGACCGACGTCTACTTGCGCGCGATCCTCGACGCCGACCTGTCGGGGCCGATCAACGCCACCGCCCCGCACCCCGTGCGCAACGGCGAGTACACCCGCGCATTGGCGCGCGCACTGGACCGCCCAGCTCCCATTCCGGTACCCGCACTGGGGCCACGCCTGCTGTTCGGGAAGCGAGGCTCCCGTGAACTGGCGCGCACCGACCAACGCGTCCGGCCCGATCGTCTCCAGCGATCCGACCACCGCTTTCGCCATCCCGACCTGGAAGCAGCGCTGCGCCACGTTCTCGGCAAACCGCTCCGCGGCGAAGGCGGAGCTTGACTTCCTCCCCACGCCTGGCGGCGAGGCTCCAGCCCTCGCGGATTTCGCCATCCGCTGGATCGGTGGGTGCTCGCACGGGAGGTTTCCCGTCGTCTGAGGAGAGGACTGCTCCGCGGACCGTCACCGTCGGCCCGGCTTCGCGTACCGCTCGCCTCGAAGCACACGGGTTCGCATCACGAGCCGGATCGATCACCGGCGGCCTGCCGCCCGGCCGCACTGGTGATGTTGCGAGCCATCCCGCCGAACAGGAGTTGGTGAAACGGGAAAACGACCGCCCAGTACAGCTGCCCCGTCAATCCGCAGGGCTCGAACACCACCCGCTGCCGGTACACCGCCCCACCATCGGGCCCGGGTTCGGCACCGAGTTCCAGCCAGGCGCGACCGGGCAGCTGCATCTCCGCCCGCAACCGCAACAACCGGGGACGATCGAGGTGCTCGACCCGCCACCAGTCCAACGCTTCACCAACATGCAGGCGACGCGGATCACGACGACCTCGCCGCAACCCAGCTCCGCCGACCAGCTGATCGGCCCAGCCGCGCACCGACCACGCCAGTGGGAACGAGTACCAGCCGTGCTCACCGCCGATGGACTCGATCACGTCCCACAACATCTCCGGTGATGCGGTCGTGGACTGCTCCCGCACGTCCTGGTACACGCTGGCACCGGTCCACTCCGGGTCGCTGGGCAGCGGACCCGAAGGCGCGGCCGGCGCCGTGGCGTCCGACCAACGGGTGGGCATCTCGGCGCGGCGCAGACGTCCCAACGCCTGTTCCACCGCATGTTCGTAGTGGGTCCGCCCGCCATCGGGGTCGGGAATGTGGTCGGCCACCGCGTGATCGCGGCAGACCACCTCGTGGACCAGCGACTCGACCAGCGGAACGGCAATCGCCTTGGGCACCGGCGTGACCAGGTTGACCCACTGCGCCGACAGCCAGGGGGTCAGCACCGGAACCGGGACCAGCACCCGTCGCGGCAGACCCGCTACCACCGCGTACCTGCGCATCATGTCCAGGTAGGTCAGCACGTCCGGACCACCGATGTCGAACTCACCGCTGATCTCGGACGGCAGTTCGGCCGCGCGCACGAGGTAGTGCAGCACGTCGCGAACCGCGATCGGTTGAATGCGATTGTGCACCCAGCGGGGCATGACCATCGCCGGCAACCGCTCCGACAAGTGACGCAGCATCTCGAAGCTCGCCGATCCCGACCCGATGATTGCGGCCGCCCGAAGCACGATCGTAGGCACACCCGCGCCCGCGAGCACCTGTCCAACCTCGGTTCGCGACGCCAGATGCGGCGACAACTCCTTCTCCTCGGGGACGATGCCACCCAAGTAGACGATCCGCTGAACATCGGACGCCCGCACCGCATCCGCGACGTTGCGCGCCGCAGCACGGTCCACAACGACGAAATCCGACCTGGTCAGCGAATGGATCAGGTAGTAGACCACCTGCTGGTCCGACAGGGCGTGCGCGACGCTCACCGGATCGGTTACATCCCCCTCGACCACGTCGATCTGATCACGCCACGGCACCTCGTCGAGCTTCTCCGGGGACCGGGCCAGCACACGCACCTGGTGTCCAGCGTCCAGCAGTTCCGGCACCAACCGCCCGCCGATGTAGCCGGTCGCACCCAAGACCACACATCGCATGCCGGGATGATTCCCCGAAGCGAGGCGGCTCGCAGCGCCGAGACCCCGCCCCGTCGCGCGGCGGAGCGGACTCACGCGCCGATTCTTATCGGATCCACCCCTCGCGGGAACCTGGCGAACAACCAGGTGAACTGGCAGTGGAACACGCGGAACCGGTACCGGCACCCGTCCCTCAACCCGATCCGCCGAGCCCAACGCCACGACCCTCGCGGGGAGTGCGTGCGACGGTACGTGCCGGAGTTGCGCGACATACCGGGAGCAGCGGTGCGCGAACCAGGGAAGCTCCCCGATTCCGAGCGCCGCGCACTGCGCTATCCGGACCCGGTCGTGGACCTGATCGTCGGTCGCAACCGCCGCTTCCTGAACTCCCGGCCGGGTAGTCGGTAGCTCCCGAGGGCTTCTGAACCCGCCACGACGCCGGCTCAGCCCGACCGGACCGGGATTGCCGCATTGCTGGTGGTCTTCGCGATGCCCCACGCCGCTCGCACACCTACCGCAGTAGGACCAATTCCCCTGTCGCCGTCCGCTCCCCGACGCTCTCTTACCGACGCAGCGAGGGCGCCCGGGCCGAAACCCGCCTCGCGGCCATCGCCGACCGGTTGGCGACCGAGCAGACCGCTGCGCCGCGAGCGGCCGCGCAGCGGCCCGGTTCAGCGCTCCGCTCCCGGTGCGCCGCAGCAACCCCCGTCCTGCTCGGCCGCGGGCTCGTCGAACAACCCCGCGCCACCGCACACCCCGGTCTCCGGCAGGTGCAGCTCGACCCGCTCGGCCGCCTCGGCATCACCCGCGATCGCGGCGGTCACGCTGCGGACCTGCTCGTAACCGGTCATCGCGAGGAACGTCGGCGCCCGCCCGTAGCTCTTCATGCCCACCAGGAACACGCCGTCCTCCGGGTGAGCGAGCTCTGCGGCCCCGTGCGGGTAGACCGTGCCGCAGGAGTGCACGTTCGGGTCGATCAGCGGCGCCAGCCGCACCGGCGCCTGCAGCACCGGGTCGAGCTCCAACCGGATCTCCGACAACCAGGACAGCTCCGGGCGGAACCCGGTCAGCGCCACCACCTCGTCGACCGGAACGGACTTGGTGCCCTCGAAGGACTCCAGCACCAGCCGGTCGTCGGCATCGGCCTGCGCGGTCGCCGTGCGGAACCCGGCCAGGGTGCGGACGTGGCCGGCCTCGACGGCCCGCTCGGCCCGCAGGCCCAGCGCACCGCGCGCGGGGAGCTGGTCGGCCTCGCCGCCTCCGAAGACGTGGTCGCCGACTTCCCGGCGCAGCACCCACACCACCTCGGTGCCGGGCTCCTGCTCGGCGAGCTCGGCGAAGCCCACCAACGCCGTCAGCGCCGAGTGCCCGCTGCCCACGACCGCGATGCGCTTGCCCGCGTACCGCGACCGAGCTCGCGGATCGGAGAGGTCCGGAGCCTGGTAGCTGATGCGATCGCGCGCGGCGCGCTCGCCGTCGGCCGGCAGGCCGTCGCCGCCCAGCGGGTTCGGACTCGCCCAGGTGCCCGAGGCGTCGATGACGGCCCGCGCGGTGATGCGCTCCTGCCCGGTGGCGGTCTCGACGTGCGCGGTCAGCGGTTCTGCTTCCCGCCCCGCGTCGATGACCCGGTCCCTGCCACGCCGAGCGACGCCCACCACGCGGGCACCGAACCGGACGCGTTCGCCCAGTGCCGCGGCCAGCGGGCTCAGGTACTGCTCGGCCCAGTCAGCACCGGTGGGATAGGCATCCGGTTCCGGTTCTCGCCATCCTCGCTCGGCCAGCAACCGGGCCGCCGCGGGGTCGATCAGTTCGGCCCAGCGCGAGAACAGCCGAACGTGTCCCCATTCCCGCACCGAAGCGCCGGCCTCCGAACCGGCCTCGATCACCAGCGGGTCCAGACCCCGCTCGAGAGCATGAGCTGCGGCGGCGAGCCCCACCGGACCCGCGCCGACCACCACTACCGGATACCCGTCCACGGCCTTCCCCTTTGCATCGATGTCTGTCGATGCAAAGGACTTTATCGACGTCCGTCGATAAATACAACCATCGATGTGCGTCAATCGTTTCATCGGCGTTAATCGATTGACTTCGCAATCGCCGCGCCCCGATACTCGGGTCATGACGACGCAGGCCTCCCGGCCCGGGCTCTTGCCGGCCGAAGACGCGGCGACCTACGCCGAGTGGTTCGCGTGCCTGGCCGAACCCACGCGCGTACGGCTGCTGCACGCGGTGGCCGCCACCGGGACGATCAGCGTCGGCGAGCTGACCGAGCAGCTGAGCATCAGCCAGTCCACCTGCTCGCACCACGTGCGCAAGCTCGCCGAGGCGGGGTTCGTGCTGCTGCACAAGGAAGGCACCATCACCCGCGTCTCGGTCAACACCGCCTGCTGCACCGGCCTGCCGCACGCCGCGGACGCGGTCATGGGCGTCATCTCGCGCCCGTGCTGCCCGGACGACCTGCCCGGCGACGTCACCGTCCGCGACCTGCGCGACGCCGACTGGAGCGCCGTGCGCCGCATCTACGCCGAGGGGATCGCCACCGGCAACGCGACCTTCGAGACCGAGGTGCCCGCCCGCAAGACCCTGGAGGCCAAGTGGCTCACCGGGCACCGCTGGGTCGCCGAGATCGACGGCGACGTCGCGGGCTGGGCAGCGGCGACCCCGACGTCGAACCGCGAGTGCTACTCCGGCGTCGCCGAGACCTCGGTCTACGTCGACGAGCGCTTCCGCGGCCGAGGCGTGGGAAAATCCCTGCTGCACAAGCAGGTCACCACCGCGGACGCCGACGGCCTCTGGACGCTGCAGACCTCGATCTTCCCGGAGAACCGGGCCAGCATCGCGCTGCACGCCGCGGCGGGCTTCCGCACGGTCGGCATCCGCGAGCGCATCGCCCGGCACCACGGCGTCTGGCGCGACACGGTGTTCCTGGAACGCCGCCGCAGCTGCGAGGATTCGAGCTGACCAGCCCTCAGAACGCGCAGGGCAGTTGCTCGACCCCGTGCACGAAGCTGGAGCGTTGGCGGACGGGTTCGGCCGTGGCGTGGATGTCGGGCAGTCGGGTGAACAGTTCCCGCAGCAGGAGCGAGATCTCGCGACGGGCCAGGTGCGCGCCGAGGCAGAAGTGCGGTCCGCGCGAGCCGAAACCGAGGTGCGGGTTCGGATCACGCGTGATGTCGAAGCGGTACGGGTCGGCGAACACGCTCTCGTCCCGGTTGGCCGAGACGTAGTACATGATGAGGCGGTCGCCCGGCCGATAGGTGGTGCCGTGCAGCTCGACCTCCTGGGCGACGGTGCGCCGCATCCAGTTCACCGGAGTGGCGTAGCGCAGCACCTCCTCCACCGCCGTCGGCATCCTTCCGTCCACATCGGATAGCAGCAGCTCGCGCTGCTCAGGATGTTCGGTGAACAGGGCCAGCGCGTGCGACAAGGCGTTGCGGGTGGTCTCGTTGCCCGCGACGACCAGCAGCACGAAGAACTTGCCCAGATCGCTGTCGCTGAGCGCCTCGCCGTCGACATCGCCGTTGACCAGCTGGGTCACGATGTCGTCGGCCGGACGCTTGCGCCGCTGCTCGGCCAGCTCGCCCAGCAGCCGGTGCATGTGCGTGGCGCTCTCGACGAGCGTGCTCGTGCGGTCCTTGCCGTCGGGGGCCACGTAGTCCGGGTCCCCGACGGCCGACATGAGCGCGTTGGTCGCCTCCACGACACCGGGGCGCGCGGATTCCGGAACACCCATCATCGAGCACACGATCTCCAGCGGCATCGGCATCGCCACCTCGGTGACGAAGTCGCACGGCCCCTTCTCGATCAGCGAATCCACGATCTCGGTGGACAGCCGGGCGACGTCCTCGGCAATCCTGTCGATCATGCGGGGCGTGAAGCCCCTCGCGACGATGCGGCGCATCCGCGCGTGCCGCGGATCGTCCATGTTGATCATGGAGCCCAGCAGGTCGTCCACCTCGGGCGGCGGGTCGTCCAGGCCGACCGCTGCCGGTTCCGAGCTGAACACCCGCGGGTTGCGGCTGACCTCGGCGATCTCGTCGTAGCCGGTGAGCGCGTAGAAGCCGGGGCCGTCCTCGCGGGGGCAGAACAGCGGCTCGCCGGAGGCGCGGAGCTGCGCGAAGGCCTTGTCCAGCTCGGCGCGGGGTTGTGCCCAGAAATCGAGGTCCGTCAGATCCGGTGTCGTCATTGCGTTCCCCCAATCCGGAGGCCGGAGCGTACTGGCGCGGACTTGCACTGCGCTTTCTCCGCACCCTCCGGCATTCCGGCCGATCGCGGGAGCTGACAGTTTTGCCTATAACTGTCAGCTGCTGACACCCGAAATGTCCGCACAGTTATAGGCAAAACTGTCAGCGTGCCTCGCGGGTGACTATTGGCGGTTGAGGGCTATGAACATGGTGTTGTGCAGGGTTGCTACGTGCTTGTGAGCTGCTTCGGTGGCGCGCAGGGGATCTCGGGCGGCTAGGGCTTCGACCAGGGTGCGGTGGTCGGCGTTGGATTCCTGCAGGTGGTCGAGCGGATAGGGCAGGTAGAAGCGGTAGAGGTCGTGCAGTGCGCGCCGGTAGGGCTCGACGTCGACTCCGGCGAGGCGCGCCACCGCGAGGTGGAAGGCCTCGTCGTGGCCGTGGAACTCCGCCCAGCTCTCCGCCCGATCCATCTCGTCGACGAGCCGCCGCAGTTCATCCATCGTGGATTCGTCGGAGCGCTGCGCTGCCAGGTGGGCGAGTCCGCACTCCAGCACGAGCCGGTGGTCGATGAGCGCGCGGACCTCGTCGGCCGACGACTCGTAGGTCGCGGTCGCGCTCACGGCCGCGCGCACCGGGTCCTCGGCGACCCGCGTCCCGCCACCCCGGCCGCGAATCCGCTCCAGCACCCCGTCCTCGCACAGCGAGACGAGGGCGCGCCGCGCGGTGATCTCGCCGACGTCGAGCGCGGCAGCGATCTTGTCGCTGGCCGGCAACCACTCCCCCGGCGCCAGCAGACCCAGCTCCACGGCGAGCGCGATGCGCGCTCGCACCGTCTCCAGCGCCGTCAGCCGCCGGATCCCCGACAGCTGCGGCGCCGTCAGCGCCTTCTCCCGACCACCGGACATACCGCCCACCCTATTGGACCTGCCCGAGCGAACGGCTCATGTTGAGCACTCTTGTTTAATAGCTCATATTGAGCTATTTTTCTCCGCATGTCGCGTCCTCTGTCGTACGCGCTGGTCCAGGCGCCGCGGGTGCCGGTCGGCGAGCCGCTCACCACGTTCGCCGCTGACGTCGAACGCGTCGCAGCGGGACTGCCGCGCGGTGCGCTGCTGGCCTATCCCGAACTGCACCTGTGCGGGGCGACCGGAGCGGACGCGCACGAGCGCCTGCGCGCCGCCGCGGAACCGCTGACCGGGGCGCGCACCCGCGCGCTCGCGGAACTCGCGGGCGATCTCGGCGTGTGGCTGCTGCCCGGCACGGTCTGCGAGGCGGGTCCGGGCGGCGAGCTGTTCAACACCGCGCTCGCCTTCTCGCCGAACGGCGAGCTCGCCGCGAGCTACCGCAAGATCTTCCCGTGGCGGCCGTACGAACCGTACGACCGCGGCGGCGATTTCGTCGTGTTCGACGCTCCCGGCCTCGGCCGCATCGGCTTCGCCATCTGCTTCGACGCGTGGTTCCCGGAGACCGCGCGCCACCTCGCCTGGCTGGGTGCCGAGGTGATCGTCAACCCGACGCAGACGACCACGCCGGACCGTCCGCAGGAGGTCGTGCTCAACCGGGCCAATGCGATCGCCAACCAGGTGTTCGTGCTCAGCGTCAACGAAGCGGGCCCCGAAGGCCGCGGCCACAGCCTCGCCGTCGACCCCGAGGGGAACCTGCTCGCCGAAGCGCCCGGAGCGGAAACCGCGGTGCTCACCGGCGAGCTCGATCTCGGCAGCGTCGCGCGCGTGCGCGCCGCGGGCACCGCCGGGGTCGCGCGGGTGTGGGATCACTTCTCCGAGACCGACGCACCGCTGCAACTGCCGCTGTACCAGGGGCGGATCGATCCGCACCGCTGGAATCCGGCGTCCTGATCGCCCATTTCCGAAGGGAAGACGTCATGCCTGCTGACGGTTTGCGGCGCAGCCTGCGGCTGCGTTCCGTCGTGCTGTTCGGCCTCGCCTACATGGCACCGATGATCGTGCTGGGCACCTTCGGCGTCGTCTCCGACACCACCAGCGGGACGACGCCCTCGGCGTATCTGCTCGCGCTGGTCGCGATGCTGTTCACCGCCTGCAGCTACGGCATGATGGCGCGCGCCCACCCGGTCGCGGGCTCGGCCTACAACTACGTCCGCCGCACCATCGACTCGCGCGCGGGGTTCCTCGTCGGCTGGGTCGTGCTGCTGGACTACTTCTTCCTGCCGATGGTGATCTGGCTGATCGGGGCGACCTACCTGCAGGCGCGGTTCCCGGCGGTGCCGCTGTGGGTGTGGATCGTCGGGTTCATCGTCGTGACCTCGGCGCTCAACGTGCTGGGCATCAAGGTCGCGGACAAGACCAACTACCTGCTGATGGCCTTCCAGCTGCTGGTCGTGGGGCTGTTCGTGGCGTTCTCGCTGGCGCACCTGTTCGCGCAGGGCGGCACCGGCTCCTGGTTCTCGCTCGACCCGTTCGCGCACGAATCCACCACGTGGGGCGGGATTTCGGCCGGTGCCGCGCTCGCGGCGTACTCGTTCCTCGGCTTCGACGCGGTCACGACTTTGACCGAGGAGACCGTCGAACCGCGCAAGACCATGCCGCGCGCCATCCTGCTGATCGCGCTCATCGGCGGCGGGATCTTCGTGGCCGTCGCCTACACGACGCAGCTGGTGCACCCCGGTGCCTTCGCCGATCCGGATTCCGCGGCGTTCTCGGTGGCCGGGACCATCGCGGGCGACGCCTTCGCGTCGGTCTTCCTGGCCGGGCTCGTGGTCGCGCAGTTCGCCTCCGGGCTCGCCGCGCAAGCCAGCGTCTCCCGGCTGCTGTTCGCGATGGGACGCGACTCGGTGCTGCCGAAGCGGATTTTCGGCTTCGTGCACCGGCGTTTCGGCACCCCGGTGCCGGGAATCGTGCTCTGCGGCGCGGTCGGCCTGCTCGCGCTAGCGATGGACGTCTCCGCGTCCACCTCGTTCATCAACTTCGGCGCGTTCGTCGCCTTCACCGCGGTGAACATCAGCGTCATCGCGCGATACGCGCGCGAGCGCGCCGCGGGCCGCTCGCCCGCGGCGCTGCCGCACGTGCTCGTGCCGGCCATCGGCGCCGTGATCGACCTGTGGCTGCTGATCAACCTCGACAGCTCGGCCCTGGTGCTCGGCGTGATCTGGCTCAGCTGCGGGATCGCCTACCTCGCCTACCTGACCCGCCTGTTCCGCGTTCCCCCGCCGGAGATGGACATGACCGAGCGCGAGGATGCGCTCTCCGCGGCCTGACCCGGCTCGCTCAGACCGACCCCGGCGGGTAGCCGAAGCGCATCAGCACCTGCGGGATCAGCGGAGTCCCGAGCCGCTTGGCCAGCGCGACCCGCACGACCCCCAGATGCAGCGGCTGGGTCGTCACCGAGGCGGCCAGGCCGGCGCTGGTGGCCGCCAGCCAGGCGCGCTCGACGGCCTGGCCCGCGCGCACGTGGTCGTCCGGACGATCACCACGCGTTCCGATCAGCAGCACCGCTTCCTCGCGGATGCGTTCGGCCACCGCATCGTCGTCGGGCAAATCGGAGTCGGCCGCGGCCAGCCCGACGGCGGACAAGCCGTGCAGACCACCGGACACCCGCCGCAGCTCCTCGCCCACCGGGCTCCGCCACCCGGCGAGTTCCCTGCTGTAGTCGGCGTTGGCGCGGAAGACCCGCGCGGCGTAGCCCAGCATCCGGGCCGTGGACAGCGCCTCCGCGTCGGAGCCGATCCAGCGCGCACCAGTCCGCGCTCCTCGCGTCGCGTCCCGCACCACGCGGCGGAGTCGCTCCGGCAACGGCGTCGGGTCGAACCGCTGCCGGTAGCTGTGCCGCTGCGGCATCGCCCGCGCCCACCGCAGTTCCCGCGAGCTGGGTTCTGCTCGGGCGCCCGCGGTGACCGAGCCGCTCACCTCGCCACTGCCCGCGTGCAGGTCGACCTGAGCTCGCCAGCCGAGGCCGCGCACCGCCAGCTCCAGGTTCGTCAAGGCCGTTCCGCAGGAGATTCGCTGGTCCCGCCCTCCCGGGTCGTGCCGGAGCAGCTCCACCCGGTTCTCCCGCAACACGGCGGCACGTCCGTGCAGCGTCAGTTCCCACGGGCGGCTGTTGTGCACCGAGGGTGCTCTCGAGACGGCCTCCACCAGGTCCGCCATGTCGTCGGGTGACCACGCCATTTGCGTCGGGATGTCCGGCAAGGACACGTTCGCAACACCCAATCCGGTCGTCTCCGGCCCCAGTCGTCGGCGGTCCCGCGTGGGACGGCCGGGCGCACCGGGTGCGAACCGCACTCGCTCGCCTCCTCCGAGGATCCGAACGACGACGAACCCTCGCCTGGGTCCAAGGTCCCGAAGTGGCACCGTCCGTGCCCGCGGCGCCACGCAGCGCGTTCTCCGGCTCGCGACGAACGGTGCCTGCGCTGCGCTCGCTCCTCGGCCGGATGCGGAACCGATCCCGGCGCCGTGGGTGTTCGCGCTGGTCTATCCCGCGATGCTGGTGTGGGGCATCGCGCTGGCCGGGCAGACCTGGTGCTACCGCTCCGCCACCGCGCGAGCCGCGGAAACCCGCACCCAGAAGTAGATCCCACCGGCCCCACCTCGAGAGCACTGGACAGCCACACCGCACCTCCGCAGCAGTGACAGTTTTGCCTAAAACTGTGAGCTACCGGCGCCCGAAATGTCCGGACAGTTTTAGGCAAAACTGTCACTGCGCGCCCGGCGGACGCGCTCGGCCGCCCGAGCGGCTGAACACGTCAACGAGCGCCGGGTCATCTCGCAGCTGGCCGAAACTTTCGGGGTGTCGCTGGTCGAATCGGGTGCTGTGGGATTGACATTCGAGGTCGATCGGACAAACTTGCGGGGCAATCGGAGGCAATTTTCCGAAACTTTCTGACGCGTTGATCCGGAGACTTCGACGATGAAGAACTCAGGCCTGCCCAGACGTTCGTTCCTCACCTCCTCGGCCGCAGTGGCCGCGAGTGCCGCAGCCGCTTCGACCTGGGGCGCACCCGCTTTCGGCGCCCCGGGCTCCGGTGGCCGTTCCCGCGGCTACATCGACGACCGGCCGGGGCCGGGCCGGTTCGAACTGGTCAGCGGTGGAGAAGCGGCTCCGGTCGTGGTCAGCGGGCAGGACTTCCCGGGAGTTCAGCGGGTCGCCGGAGATCTCGGCGCCGACATCGAGCGGGTCACCGGCGTCGCCCCCGAGGTCATCACCGGCGAGGTGCCCGCCGGATCGACGCCGGTCATCGTGGGCACGATCGGCCGCAGCCCGCTGATCCGGGCCCTCGTGGATGCCGGCAAGCTCGACGTATCCGGGATCGAGGGAAAGTGGGAGACCTCGCTGGAGCAGGTCGTCGCCGAACCGCTGCCCGGCGTGCGCCGGGCGTTCGTGATCGCGGGCAGCGATCAGCGGGGCACGATCTTCGGCGCCTACGACGTCTCCCGGGAGATCGGCGTCTCGCCCTGGTACTGGTGGGCCGACGCAGCACCGCAGCGGCGCGACGAGCTGCACGTGCTGCCCGGCAGGCACAGCCAGGGCACACCCGCGGTGCGCTACCGCGGGTTCTTCATCAACGACGAGAACCCGGCACTCGGCAACTGGGCGCCCGAGCACTTCGGCCCCGGCAAGGATCCGGACCACCCCAACGGTTTCAACAGCGCCTTCTACGCGAAGGTCTTCGAGGTCATGCTGCGGCTCAAGGCGAACTACCTGTGGCCAGCGGTGTGGGGCAGGGCCTTCGCCGAGGACGATCCGGAGAACCACCGCGTGGCAACCGAATACGGCGTGATCATGGGTACCTCGCACGAAGCGCCGATGATGCGCGGGATCGAGGAGTGGAACCGGCACGCCACACCCGCCGAACGCGACGACGACGGCGAGATCGTCACTCCGGGCAGCGATCCCTACGGCGGAACGGGCGAATGGAGCTATCGCTACAACGCCCAGGCGGTCGAGGCGTACTGGGCCGACGGGATCCGGCGCATGGTCGAGCAGGGTTTCGAAGGCGTGGTGACGCTGGGCATGCGCGGCCCCGGTGACGTGGGACTGCCCGACGGCGACGGCATCGAGCTCATGCAGCGGATCCTCGACGCCCAGCGGCGAATCCTGCGCGAGGTCGCGGGTGGGGACATCACGCGGGTCCCGCAGGTGCAGACGCTGTACAAGGAGGTGCAGCGGTACTGGGACAAGGGATTGCGGCCCCCGGATGACGTCACGGTCGTGCTCTGCGACGACAACTGGGCGAACATGCGCAAGCTGCCGGACCTCGACCTGCCCGAGCGCAGCGGTGGCTACGGCGTCTACTACCACTTCGACTACGTCGGGGCCGGCCGCAACTACAAGTGGGTCGATACCGCGCTGCCGCCCAACGTCTGGGACCAGCTCAACCAGTGCTACAGCTACGGAGCCCGCGAGCTGTGGGTGGTCAACGCCGGTGACATGAAGGGAAACGAGCTGCCGCTGCAGTTCTTCCTGGACTACGCGTGGGACCCGGAAGGGCTTCCCGTCGAGCGCATCGGCGAATGGGAGCGCGACTTCGCCCGGCAGAACTTCGCCCCCGAGCAGGCGTCCGCGATCGGCGCGGTGCTGCACGAGTACGGCAACCTCCAATCGCGCCGCAAGCCGGAGCTGCTCAACCGGCGCATCACGCTCTCGCCCTCCGGGGAGGTCATCAACGACGACGAGATGACGCCGTTCTCGCTGGTCGACTACCGCGAGATCGATCGCGTCACCGAGGAGTGGACCGCGCTGGCCGCCGAGACCGATCGGATCGCGGCACTGCTTCCGGCCGAGCAGCAGGACGGCTACTACCAGCTCGTGAGCTACCGCGTGCAGGCCACGGCCAATCTCTACCAGCTGCGGCGCGCGGAGTTCCGCAACCTGCACTACGCGGCGCAGGGACGGGCGGCCACCAACGCGCTCGCCGATGACACCGATGGGTTCTTCGCCGCCGACCAGGCGATGTCGGCGCGATACGACGAACTCGGCGGCGGGAAGTGGAAGGGCTTCCAATCTCAGGCCAAGATCGGCTACGGCGATGTCGAGCGCTACGGCCCCGACGCCTCCTGGCAGCAGCCGGAGATCGACGGAGTCGCCCTGCCGGACGAGGTCTTTCCCGAGGTGCGGCGGATCGAAGTGCCCGCCGGGGCGGAGATGGGCGTGGCCATCGACGGTTCCGAGCAGTGGTGGTCCGCCGCGGACGGGGACGCCGTCCTCCCGGTGTTCAGCCCGTACCAGAGCCAGCCCGCGCAGTACATCGAGGTGTTCAATCGCGGCTCAGCGCCCTTCGGGTACCGAATCGAACCCGCAGAGCCGTGGGTGCTGGTGGACAACGCTGGGGGCACCGTCGAGCAGCAGATCCGCGCCGAGCTGCGGGTGGATTTCGACCGCGCACCGCACGGACGCACGACCGTGCCGGTCACCGTGTCGGGACCGGACGGGGCCTCGGTGCGGGTACTGGCCGTCGTGGACAAGCCGAAGGTGCGCAGCCGTGACCTGTCCGGGTTCGTCGAGGCCAACGGGTACATCTCGATGAACGCCGAGCACTACGACCGCAGGCGCGGCGGTGCGGGAGCTCGGTGGAAACGCATCCCCGGCCTGGGTCGCGACAGCGATGGCGTGGAGCCGTTCCCGGTCACCGCGCCGAGCGCGCGGCCCGGCAGGGGGCCGCTGCTGGAGTACCGGATGACCACCTTCACCGCGGGTGAGGTCACGGTCTGGGCCTACCTCTCCCCGCGCAACCCCGCGCTCGCCGCCGATGGCCTGCGCTACGCCGTGTCGATCGACGACGGCGAGCCGCAGATCGTGGACATCATCGCCGCCACCGGCTCCGACGACGCCGAGATGAACGACAACTGGGCCCGCAACACCTCCGACAACGTCAACCGCACGGCCACCACCCACACCCTCGACCGCCCAGGCGTCCACGTGCTCAAGATCCGGATGATCGACCCGACGGTGGTCGTGCAGAAGATCGTCATCGACACGGGCGGCCTACGCCCCAGCTACCTCGGCCCGCCCGAAAGCCACCGCACCTAGGAGCTGACAGTTTTGCCTAAAACTGTCGCGGCTACGCGCCCGAGATGTTCGCACAGTTTTAGGCAAAACTGTCGCGGGTGGCACAACGAACCCGGGCGCCGTGGTGACCGGGTTGACATTGCCAGGCATCGCGCGCCGTGCCAGCTTGGAATCGAGGCTGCCGACCCAGCCTCCCGGACGAGGGGTGCCGTACCCGGAGTGCGACAAGACGGCCCGTGGAGGCTGTGATGTCGTGGATCGTTCTGGTGCTGTCCGGTGCGCTCGAAGCCGTGTGGGCCACGGCGCTGGACAAGTCCGAGGGGCTGAGCCGACTGTGGCCGTCGGCGGTGTTCTTCGCCGCGCTGGCCGTCAGCATGGCCGGGCTGTCCTACGCCTTGCGCGACCTGCCCGTGGGCACCGCCTACGCGGTGTGGGTGGGAATCGGCGCGATCCTCACCGTGGTGTACGCGATGACCACGGGCGCGGAGGCGCTCTCGGTGCTCAAGGTGGTGTTCCTGGCGATGATCGTCGGTGGCGTCGTCGGCCTCAAGCTCGTCCACTGAACCGGTCAGCCGAAGTCGTAGGACAGCACCAGCTCGTAACCGTTGTCGCTGTGCCCCGCGACGAGCACGTCCGCCGCACCGCGCAGCTCGGCCAGCCCGCCGGTACCCATGCCGGGGACGACTTCGAGACGCTCGGAGACCGACCCCTGGTCCTGCTGACCGATGCGCTGGAACACGCAGGTCCCTTCCTGGCCACCGATCGAACCTTCGAAGCGCTCGAGACCGAGCACGGGGGCGGCGTCGCTCTTGTAGGCGATCAGGTACGTCAGCGCACCCGCGCCTTCGATCTCTCCGGTGTAGGTGTAGCCGACTTCGGCGCGGGTCAGGCCGCGATCCGGGTAGTAGGCCTGGCCCGCGGTCGTCCCCTGCCCGTCGATGTCGCTGACCAGGTGTTCGGACCAGGAGGAAACGGTGAATCGGCAAGTCGCCTTGTGCGTGTAGGTCATGCGCTCGACGCTAAGCCCCTCGCGAGCGCCCGTATTGAACAAACGCGACGACTCGGCCGCGCGATCGCGGGTGGGCGTGCCCCTGGCGCGGCGGGCAGAAGCGCGGGAATCTGGACCCATGCCCGCACGGCGAGGACGACCGGAGGCGATCGTGCGCCCCAAAGCGGGCGCGGGCGCGTTCGAGGTCGACCGCGTCGCGCCGGATCCGGCACTGGCCGAGTTCGTCGACTACTACTGGCTGGTGCGCTGGCGGGTCACCGAGCACCGGCAGCAGGTGGTCCCCCAGCCGCGGGTCCACCTCGCCGGGGAGCGCGGGCGGCTGCTCGTCCACGGGGTCACCAGGGAGCCGTTCTTCCGCACGCTGACCGGCACCGGACACGTGCTGGGAGCGGCTTTCCACCCCGGCGGCTTCCGGGCGGTGCTGCGCGGCAGCGTCGCGGCGATTTCCGGAACGGTCCGGCCGGGCCTGGATCTGCTCGGCCGGGACGATCGCCCTGCCGCCGGGACCGTCGCCGCGACGGACTCGACCTCCGAGATGGTCCGCGCCGTGGAGGATTACCTGCTCGGATGCTCGCCCGAACCGGATCCGGCCGGCCGCGAGGTCACGGAACTGGTCGCCGAGACCCAGCGTTGCACCGAGATCGTGCGGGCCGAGCAGTTGGCCCGGCGTGCCGGGCTGACCCTGCGCAGTCTCCAGCGCCTGTTCTCCGAGTACGTCGGCATCGGGCCGAAGTGGGTCGTCCAGCGCTCCCGCATCCTCGACGCCACGGCCGCCGCGCACTCCGGCGAACCGGTGGACTGGGCGGCGCTGGCCGAACGCCTCGGCTTCAGCGACCAGGCCCACCTCACGCGCGTGTTCGCCCAGGTCGTCGGCACTCCGCCGGCGGCCTACCAGCGCGACCCGGGCACGAGCTGAGGCACCGGTCGGCGCCGCGTTACAGGCGGGACCGGATTACACGCCTTCGGGTAATCACTCGCCGAACAAGGATCCGCACGGAAAGTGATCGCGTCTCCTCTCCCGCGCAGCTCGCGCAGCACGAGAGGAGATTCGCCATTCCGGAGAACCGCGTGATCCCGCTGGCCCGCCGCAGGCCGCGCACGAACGTCGAGGACCTGCTGGTGGAGACCGCGGTCAACACCGCGCTCGACAGCGGCGACCCGGCCGAGGCCGAAGCGATCCTGGAGCTGGCCGAGGGCCTGCTCACCGCCTGCACCGCATCGGAGGCCACCCGAGAAGCGCAGCCCAACCGGGCCACCGCCTGATCGTCGGCGCGTCCGCACGACGTGATCCATTCGTCAGCTCTGTTGCACATTCTTTGCTATAGCCTGATCGTGGCTGATGTCGTGTCGTGCTGGCGTGGAGGTGCTCGGTGTCCGGGGAGCGGTTTGGCGAGGTGGAGGGCTACGAACTGCGGCTCGCGCAGCCCGCGGACGTCGAAGGTGCCCGCAAGCTCATGTTCGACACGTTCTACCTGGTCATGGGGTACGGCTACGTACCGCAGTGGCACGCCGACGTGATCGGCATCCGGGAGACCTACCTGCAGCGGCCCGGCCACGCGCTGTTCGTGGCCGTGGACGGGCAGCGGGTCGTGGGCACGGCAGGCGTGCGGGCAGGCGGGCCGAAGAGCCCGCCGTGCGCGACGTGGCTGGCCGAGCGCTACGCCGACGCGGCGCAGCTGGCCCGCGTCTACGTCGACCCGGCGCACCGCCGCCGCGGGCTGGCGCGGGCACTGGTGGAGCGCGCCTGCGCGCACATCGCCGACAGCCGGGCCTACGACTCGATCTACCTGCACACCGACCCCGCGATCGAGGGCGCCGAACCGTTCTGGCGCGAGCTCGCCAAGGAGGTGCACGACGAGCGGGGCGAGCCCGGCGGCAACGGGATCATCCACTTCGAGATCCCGATGCCCGCCGTGTGATCGCCCCGTCGAAGGAGTCGCCGTGACCGCCAACGGCACCCGCGCGAAGCCGTTCGCGCGCCGCTGGTCGCTACTGATCCGCTTCCGCGGGTTACCGGGGCTCGCCCGGTTGCTGCTGCTCACCCAGCTCGCCTTCAACATCGGTTTCTACCTGGTCGTCCCGTTCCTGGCCACGCACCTGGCCGAGGACCTCGCGATGGCGGGGTGGGCGATCGGGATCGTGCTGGGCGTGCGCACCTTCAGCCAGCAGGGCATGTTCGCGCTCGGTGGCGCGCTCGCCGACCGCTTCGGAATCCGGCCGACGGTGCTGGCCGGATGCGCGCTGCGCGTGCTGGGCTTCGCGGTGCTGGCATCGGCCGGGGACTTCCCGACCGTGCTGGGCGGGACCGTCCTCATCGGATTCGCCGCCGCCCTGTTCTCCCCCGCCGTCGAGTCCGCGCTGGCCGCGCAGGGAACCGAGCTGGAACGCCGCGGCATCATCACGCGCACCGAGCTGTTCGGACTTTTCGCGGTGTGCGGGGAAATCGGTGCGGTGACGGGGCCGCTGCTCGGGGCCGCGCTGCTGGGTGTCGACTTCGGACTGACGTGTTCGGTCGCGGCCGCGGTGTTCGTGCTCATCCTGCTGGCCCACGCCCGGATGCTGCCGCACGGCACCCGCGAAGAGCGGCGGCCGCTGCTCGCAGGTTGGGCGCGCATCGCGCGCAATCGCACGTTCCTGGTCTTCGCCGCCGCCTACAGCGCCTACCTGCTCAGCTACAACCAGCTCTACCTGGCGCTACCGGTCGAACTGGGCCGCGTGGACGCCGCGCACGCGCTGGGCTGGATGTTCGCCCTGGCCTCGGTGCTGGTGGTGTTCGGCCAGCTGCCGCTGGCCGCGTGGGCGCGTTCGCGGCTGGGCGCCGCGCGGGCGCTACCGCTCGGATTCGGCCTGCTGAGCCTGGCGTTCGCCGCGGTGGCGTGCTGGGCGCCGTGGCCACCGCTACCGGGACTCTTCGCGCTGCTGCCCGCTGCGCTGTTCGTGTCGCTGCTCAGCCTCGGGCAGATGCTGGCCGTCCCGGTCGCCCAGGACCTGGTGCCGCGGTTGGCCGACGGGCAGGATCTGGGCTCGCACTTCGGGTTCCTGTCCTCTGCGGGCGGTGTCGCCGTGCTGATCGGAAGCGGTGCAGCGGGCGGTCTGCTCGACCTCGCCGCACACCCCGGCCCGCTCGCCGCGCTGCCGTGGCTGGCGCTGGCCGCGCTGCCCGCGCTGAGCGGACTCACCCTGCTGGCCCTCGCCCGCCGGTTGCCCGCACGTCCCCGCTAGCCCGACCGAAACTCCGTTCGGCCACGAGCGGAAACGACCCGAGTTCCACGACGACGTTCAGGAGGTCTGCCCCGCATGCGCTCGAAGATCGCGCGATTATCCGCGGTGCTGTCCGGTTTGCTGCTGCTGTCCGGCTGCTTCGCCGGCACGACGGGCACCGGCGCGCCCGACCGGATCGGTGTGGCGCTGTCCTTCCCGCCCACCGCCGCGATGTCGGTCTACAGCGACGACGCACTGCTGCTGAGCAAGCTCGGGGCCACCGAGACGCTGACCGTGCTGGGCCAGGACGGAACGGCCGAACCGGGCCTGGCCGAGAGCTGGACGCGACCGCACCCGGACACGCTGCGGATGACGTTGCGTCCCGGGATGACCTTCCACGACGGGACCCCGCTGACCGCCGAGCACGCCGCGAACGCGTTGCGGCACGCCGCGCAGGCCACGACCCCGCCGCGCTCCCTGGACGACGTGCAGCTGCGCGCGGTGGCCACCGGCGAGCGGACGCTCGAGGTCTCCACCGGTGTGCCGGATCCCGTCCTGGCGCAGCGGCTGACCTCGCCGAACATGGCGATCCTCTCCCCCGCCGCTTACCGGGAGAACCCGAAGGCCCCGGACCCGATCCGCACCGGTACCGGGCCGTACGTGCTGGAAGACGTGCAGGGCACGGCCGGCGCCACGCTGCGGGCCAACGACCGGTACTGGGGCGGAGCACCGAAGGCCGCGGGCGTCGACGCCCGCTTCATCTCCGACGGGACGGCACGGGCCAACGCACTGCGCGCCGGTGAACTGGACGTCATCGACACCGTCCCGGTGTCGCAGCTGCCCACCATCTCCGAGCAGGAGGTCGTGGAACTGCCGCTGCCGCGCGTGGTCAGCGCTCACCTCAACACCAGCAGCGGCACGTTCGCCGACCCGGCGATGCGCGCGGCAGCGCGGGAGGCGATCGATCCCGCGCAACTCGCCTCGGGCGTCTACTCCGGACACGCCGACGCGGCCCGCGGACTGTTCGGCCCGGCCAGCCCGTGGGCGAACGCCGCTCGCGCACCTCGGCACGAGACGCCACCGGCGGCACCGAACGGCCGCCCGGTGCGCATCGCCACCTACGACGAACGCCCCGAACTGCCCGAAATCGCCTCGGTGCTCGCCGAGAACCTGCGCAGCGCCGGGTTCGACGTGCGCGAAGTGCGGGTGCAGGAGTACTCCACGCTCGAATCCGAGCTGCTGCGCGGCGCTTTCGACCTGGTCGTCGGCGCGCGCTCGTACGCGCAGGACACCGGCGACCCGGTCAGCTACCTCCGGGCCGACTGGACCTGCGCGGGCTCCTACAACCTCTCGCAGCTGTGCGATCCGGCCATCGACGCCGCCGTCGAGCGAGCCCGGCGGGCCGAGGTGCGGCAGCGCCAGCAGGCCGCGGTGCGGATCTCCGGGCGGTTGCTGGAAACCGACGCGGTGGTGCCGCTGGTACACGAGCGCGCGCGCATCGGGCTCGCCCCCGGCGTGACCGGTATCGCCGAGGACAGCTACGAGCGCGAGCTGATCACCGCGACGACCACGCCGGGCACATGACGGCTCCGCTGCCGAACGCGCTCGCGGCGACCCGCGGGCTCGTGATCGCGCTCGGTTCGGTGACCGGACTGGCGCTGCTCGTCGGGTCGCTGCCGTGGCTCGGCGGGGACGATCCCGCGCAGACCGTGCTGCGCGCCCGCTCCGCCGAGCGCGAGCTCGACCCGGCGGTGCTGGCCGCGGTCCGGCGCGACGCGGGCATCCCGGACGACCCGGTCAGCGGTGCGCTCGGGTGGCTGGCGGATGCCGCGCACGGTGACCTCGGGCGATCGTGGGTCACCGGGTCTCCGGTCGCCCAGTCGATCGCGCAACCGCTGGGCATCTCGGTGACCCTGGCGGTGTCCGCTGCCGCCGTGTGCCTGATCTGCGCCCTGCTGCTGCTCGCGCCGAGCTTGCGCCGGGCCGCCGATTCCGGTGCCGGGGTCGGCGGCGGCGCGCTCGCCGCGGGTGCGCTGCTGGCGGCGCTGCCCGAGTTCCTCGTGGCGACGGCGCTGCTGACCGTCGTGGCCGTGCACCTGGGAATCGCGCCGACGTCCGGCTGGTCCGGTCCGGCGAACGTGCCGCTGCCCGCGCTCGCCTTGGGGCTGCCCGCCGCCGGGGTGCTCAGCCGCGTGCTCTCCGGTGCCATCGACGCGACGCTGACCGAACCGTGGGTGCGGACCTGGCGAGCGGCCGGGTTCCGCCGCTCGGCCACGGCGGCGGCGGTGCTGCGGCGCGCGGTGGCGGTGGCCCTGCCGCAGCTGGTGCTGTTGTTCGTGGGGCTGCTCGGCTCCGGCATCGTGGTGGAGGCGCTGTTCGCCATCCCCGGCCTCGGCGGCACCGCGCTGCAAGCGGTGCTGGCCCAGGACTTACCGGTGGTGCAGGCCTGCGTGGCCCTGCTCGCGCTGATCGGGCTGGGCCTGGGCGCGGCCGGGATGCTCGCGCACCGCAGATTGCTGGGACCGGCGATGCGCGACGGTGCCCTGACCCCGAGCGCTACCGGCGGCAGCGATCACCCGCGCTGGGCGCTGGCCGTGGCAGCGCTGCTGACCGCGCTGGTCGTGGCGGGCCTGCTGCGGGATCCGAGCGCGATCGCGCTGGGCGAGCGCCTGCAACCGCCGTCGAGCGCCTCCCCGCTCGGCACCGACGCGCTGGGCCGCGATCTGCTGGCCAGGTTCGGGCACGGCGCGCTGCTCAGCGTCGGGGCGTCGCTGGCCATCAGCGCGATCGCCCTCGCGCTGGGACTGCTCGTGGGCGCGTCCCGCACGCGCGGGCTGGCGGGAGCGGCCGAAGTGCTCAACGCGGTGCCACCCGTGCTGGCGGGCATCATCGCCGCCGCCGTTGCCGGGCCCGGCCTGCTGGGCGCGGCCACGGCGGTGTGCGCGGTGGCCTGGATCCCGCTGGCCGTGCACGCCCGCACGCTCGCGGCCGAGGTCCGCGCCGCCGGGTTCGTGCGCGCGGCGCGGGCGCTCGGGGCCGGGCGCGGACGGATCCTGCTGCGCCACGTGCTGCCCGCGATCCTGCCGCCGCTGCTGCGGCACGCGCTGGTCCGCGTACCGCACAACGCGCTCGCGCTGGCCGGGCTGGGCTTCCTCGGCCTGGCCGCACCGCACGACTCCGCGGAGTGGGGTGCGATGCTCGCCGGCGCGCTGCCCTACGCCGAGTCCGCGCCCTGGGCGGTCGCGGTGCCCGCACTGGGGCTGTCGCTGCTGGGCCTGGTGTCGGGGCTGAGCCGCGCGACTCGCTGATTCCCGCCGATCGGGGCGGGAATCAGCCGCCCTCGGTCTTCCGGTTCTCGTTGGCGGCGGCTTCGTCCTCCTTGAGGCCGCGGGCCTCGGCCTTGAGGACGCGGGCGGACTGCCCGAGGGAGCGGGCCATCTGCGGCAACTTGGCCGAGCCGAACAACAGCAAGACCGCCACGAGGACGATCAGCCAGTGCCACGCGCTGAGTGCTCCCATGGGTGCTTCCTCCCCGGTTTATGCTTCGGCGCCCTGCCGTTAGCCGCCACAACGAGTTTACCCGTGCCTCCGGCGGCTGCGGGCTGGCCTCGCTCTCGGCATCCCCGCGCGGGCGACGCCTCATCCTCGCCGGGGTGGGGACTCGATGAACGCCCGGAGATCGGCGTCGGGCAACGGCCGGGAGAACAGGAACCCCTGGTAGGCGTCCACCTCGAGCTCCTGGAGCATGCGGAACTGCACCTCGGTCTCCACGCCTTCGACCACGCAGCGGCGGCTGGTGGCGTGCGCCATGTCGACCGTGGAGCGAATGATCGCGCGGTCGACCTCGTGGTCCTCGATGCCCGCCACGAACTGGCGGTCGAGTTTGATCGTCGCCGCCGGGAGGTCCTTCAGGCGCGCCAACGACGAGTAACCGGCGCCGAAGTCGTCGATGGCGATGGTGATCCCGAGGTCGATCAGGTGCCGCATCGCGCGCAGCGTCGCGGCGGACAGCTCGACCAAAGAGATCTCGGTGACCTCGAGTATCAGGCGCGGGGCCGGGAACTCCAGCTCGGCGACGACCTCGGCGACCGAGTTGAGGAACTCCGGGTCGCCCGCCGCCCAAGGACTGAGGTTGATCGACACCCGGATCGGTCCTGCGGCGGTCGCGGGCCAGCGGGCCGCCTGCCGCAGACCGGTGTAGAGCACCCAGCGATCGAGCTCCTCCACCAGCCCCAGCTGCTCGACGAGCGGCATGATCACCGCCGGGGACAGCAGTCCCTGCCCCGGATGCGGCCAGCGAACCAGGGCCTCGGCCGTGACCGTGGTACCCGAAGCGTCGACGATCGGCTGGTAGTAGAGCTCCAGCCCGTCGGTGCGCAGCGCCACGGCGAGGTCGCCCTCCAGCCGCAGCCTGGCGTTGATCTCCCCCGCGGAGGCGTCGGTCGCCAGCACCACCTGCTGGCGGCCGTGCTCCTTGGCCCGGTACATCGCCGCCTCCGCGTAGCGCAGCAGATCATCACCGATGATGCCCTCGGCGGGCGGCATCGCCGCGCCGATCGAGGCGGTGATCTGAACCGGTATTCCGCGCACCGTGGCGATCAGGTGCAGCACCCGCGAGGCCTCGTCGGCGAGCTTGGCCAGTCCACCAGCTTCGGCTGCCTTCGGGCACACGATCAGGAACTCGTCCCCGGGCAGGCGCGCGACCGTGCACCCAGGCAGGTCCGCCTCGGCGAGGTTGCGCGCGACCTGCGCCATCACCTCGTCTCCCCCGCCGCGGCCGAACGCGTCGTTGATCCGCTTGAAGTCGTCCAGGTCGCACAGCAGCACCGCGGTCTCGGCGGTCGCCTCCAGCAGCAGCGGCTCGATGCCCCGCAGGTTCAGCAGCCCGCTCTGCGGATCGTGCGTGGCCTGGTACTGCAGCATCTCGGTCTCGCGGACCCGCGAGGTGACGTCCTGGAAGACCAGCAACCGGAACCGCCGACCGTCGTCCTGCACCGAGGTGACCTCGGAGACCTCGCAGTGCACAGCGCTGCCATCGCGACGCATCAGGGTGTGCGGGGTGGCGCGTCCGCTGTTGCGAGCGGCGAAGTCGCCGTGATCGTCGTCCGGGTGCAGCAGGTCCACGACGGGGGTGCCGAGCAGATCGGCGCGGGTCGTGCCGATCAGCTCGCCGAGGGCCTTGTTGACCTCGTGGATCCTGCCGCCCTCGTCGATCAGGCCGACGCCGACCGGGGCGAGATCGAGCAGATCGGAGAACCGCTTGGCCGAGCGCTCCTGGCGCAGGTGCACCGCGGTGTCGTCGCGCACGACCTTGATGAAGCCGATGACCTCGCCGCGCTCATCGCGCTGGGCGGCGATGACGATGTAGGCCCAGAAGCGGCTCCCGTCGCGGTGGACCCGCCAGCCCTCTTCGACGTGCACGCCCGCTTCGGCTGCGCTGGCCAGCTCCATATCGGGGTACTCGGGCGCGTAGTCCGGCGGGTAGAACATCGAGAAGTGCCTGCCCAGCACCTCGTCGGCCGAATAGCCCTTGAGCTGCTCCGCGTCCGGGTTCCAGCTGTTCACCCGCCCCTCGCGGTCGAGGGTGAACACGGCCACGTCCGCGGCGCCCGAGCGCTGCGCCAGCGCCCGCTGCAACCGGGAACCAGCGGCAGCCCCGATCGAGTCATCGGAATAACCCATGAGGTCCCACCCGCTCCGCCGGTGCTCTGACCAATCCAGAGTGCGACCAACCCGCCGGTCCGGCAACACACTACGGGCACGCCCGGGTGAACACCGGCGGCGGACGCGCCCGGGTGAGGCGCGCTCAGCGGCACCGCCGAAGTCGATCGACCAAAACCGGCCGCCGAACGCACCGCACCCGAGGTAGCGCCCTCGTGCGTGGTGGGTTCGGCGGCCGGAAGTGGAACTCGCCGCCGCGCGGGGTGGAAGTCGGGGGCGGCTCCACCACCGCGCAGCGGCGAGAGAATGCGGGCTTCAACCAGCGATCAGTGGGAGTAGCCCTTCGGCTGGATCAGGCTCGCGGCCTGGTCCAGGCTCAGCCAGTAGGTCTGCTGGCCGCCGAAGCCCGCCGGGTCGGCGACCTGGACCGTCTTGTTCTGAGCGTCGTAACCCACGATCGACACGTAGTGGTAGATCGTCTGGGTCGACGGGTAGTTCGGCGGCTGGTTGCCGGGCGCGGCCACGATGTTGGCGACCAGGGCCTTGCCCTTGTCGACGTCCTTGACCGTGTCCTGCCACAACTGCTGCTTCATGCCGTCGGTGAGCGGCTTGCCTCCCCAGTCGACCGTCTTGTACTCAGCGCCCTTGTCGGCCAGGGCGTGGTTCATGAAGTCGGTGATCTGGCGGATGTGGTCGGTGCCGTTGGTGGTGGTGCCCAGCGCACTGGCCAGGTCGGCCTGGCCGGGCAGGGCGTCGGTCACGCTGGACAGCGCGATGCGCGCGGCGGCCGGGCCGCACCAGTAGCTGGTGACCTGCTCCTGGAAGTCGACCGGCAGGGTCTTGACCGTCTGCTGCGGCTCGAACTTCTTCGGCTCGGGCTTCTTGACGACCGGGACCTCGTCGACCTGCGCGGGGGCGATGGCCGGGGCGGTCTGCGGAGCCTGTTGCTGAACCGGGGCCGGCGCAGGAGCGGGGGCGAGGGCCTTCGGGGCGGCCGGGGCGGGGTCCGGGGCCGATGCCGGGGCGGAGGCCGCGACCGGCTGAGGCGAGGCTGCGCTGGCGCCGTCTTCGGGGGACTCGGCGTTCGCCAGCGCGACAACGCTCAGAGTTGCGGCTGCCAGGCCAAGCGGGAGAACCGCAGGCTTGAGGCGTCGCATAAAGATGACCTCCAATTCGAGATCAATTCGGGGGATCTCGAGATCAGATCGGGGGGATCACAACTCGGTCTCAATTTCGCAATCGACAATCCAGGCGGCGCCGGGAAAAGAAAAGCGATTGAGACCCGCGACACTATTCTCACTAAACGAGCAGAGATCGACACGCACCGTTGTCGACGACGTGGCGTAACTGGTCGAACACGCGGCGACGTGGGCGTGAACCTGCACGTCACAGCGTCGACACGCTCGCTAACGCGGTGTCACGAACCAGTGGAAAAACCCGAATTGGTTCGCTCTTCCCGCTATATTACAACCACCGGCGGCACATCCGCTTTTCGGAGTAATTGAACCAACCCGAGCGAGGATTCGCGCAATTCTTCGCAGCATTCTGGATCAAGACTGCGCGCAGCGACCCGCCGCATCATCGGGAGTCATCCCTGGTCGACGCCGTCCACTGTGCCGAGTCCCGGTCAGGCGATCACTGGATCGATACACAAAACGCGAATGTGGATTGGTTCAACTGAAGCGAAAAACCGTGACGCTTCAAGCAACGAGCCGGGCCGTGTAGATGGTGTTCGCCGACTCCGGACCGCCGTAGGGGTTGGCGAAGAACACCGAGTGGTCCCGCACGTCACCGAAGACCTCGCCGAGGGCCGTCTTGAACTCCTCGTCCGGCGGGTCGTCGGACCACAGGGCGAACACACCACCGGGCTTGAGGTGAGCGGCCAGGCGGCGCAGCCCGTCGGGCGTGTAGAACTCGGCGTGCCCGGAGTCGAGCGTGTGCCTCGGCGAGTGGTCGATGTCGACCAGGATCGCGTCGACGCGCCGCCCGGGCTTCTCCGCGTCGAAGCCGCGCTCCCCCAGCGCCATGGCGAAGAAGTCACCGTGCACGAAGCTGTTGCGCGGATCCGCGGTGAGCTCCTCGCCGAGCGGTAGCAGCCCTCGGCGATGCCACTCGATGACCTCGCCGAGGCCCTCGACCACGGTCAGCGACCGCACCCTGGACTCCGCGAGCACGGCCTGCGCCGTGTAACCCAGGCCGAGACCGCCGACCACGACGTCGAGATCGGCATCGGGCACCTGCGCGAGACCCAAGCGGGCGAGTTCGATCTCGGCGACCGTGAACAGGCTCGACATCAGGTACTCGTCGTCGAGCTTGACCTCGTGCACCTGCACGCCGAGCGTCGGATCGAGCCGCCGCCGCAGGCTGATCACCCCGATCGGGGTCTCGCGCCAGTCGAGTTCCTCGAAACGTGCAGGCAATTCCGGTGTCCGATCGCAGGCCTGGTCAACTTCGGTCCACGATCCCACGCACCGGGTCGAACTACCGGCGGCGGGGGCTGCGGCGCCCGCCCGGGCGCGGCCCGCCGCGCCCGCCACCCGGTGCCTTGCCGCCCGGCTTCTTCGCACCCTGGGTCTTGCCGCCCTGAGACCTGCCGCCCTGGGGATTCGCCTGCTTGCGCTGCTTCTTGGCGGGCTGCTCCCGCTGCTTGCCGCGGGTGCTGTTGGGGGTGCGGCCGCGGACGACGCCGATGAACTGCTCCATCAGCTCGGGCGTCTCGTCCCGGACGAGCCAGGCCAGCGCCACCTCCGACTCGGGCAGCTCCTCGATCGGCCGATGGATGAGGTCCTTGCGGTGATGCAGCCGGGCCACCGACTGCGGCACGATCAGCACGCCCACGCCCGCGGCCACCAGCTGGATCGCGTCCCCGGTGGTGGCCGGGCGCTCGATGGCGGGCAGCCCAGGCGGGCCCTCCCGGTCCACCGCGCCCCAGTCGAGCGGGTCGTCGAGGGGGTGCTGGACGATCTCCTCGTCCAGGTCGGCGGGCGTGAGCTCGTCGGCCGCGGCGATCAGGTGCTCCTTGGGCGCCACGACGACGGTCTTCTCGGTGTAGAGCGGGATGGCGTGCACACCGGTCCGGTCGATCGGCAGTCGCAGCAGCGCAGCGTCGGCCGTGCCGTCGCGGACCAGTCCCTCGGCCTCGTCGTTGGCGCTGTTGACCAGGTCGAGCGGCACGTGCGGCTCGCGTTCGTTCCACCTGCGGACCCATTTGTCCGGGGTCACGCCAGGGACGTAGGCGAGAGCGAAGGTGCGGGCGGCTTCCGACTCGGTCACCTGCCCAGACTACCGGGCGGAGTCGGCCGTTACGCTGGGACGCATGACGTCGCGAAAGTCCATCCAGACGATGAAGCCCGCCACTGCGGCCAAGAAGCTGGGTGTCTACCTCGAAGCCACACCCGCCGAGTTCCAGGAGGGTGTCGTCTCGCGCGACGAGCTCAACGCGTTGCAGACCGATCCGCCGGAGTGGCTGCGCGAGCTGCGGCGCAACGGCCCGCACCCGCGTCCGGTGGTCGCTCAGAAGCTCGGGATCTCCACCAGCGGCCTGGCTCGCAACGACCTCACCGAGCCGCTGACCACCGAGCAGATCAACGCGATCAAGGACGAGAACCCGGAGTGGCTCCAGCACGAGCGCGCCACCCGGGTCAACGCCCTGCGCGAGGAGCAGCGCGTCAAGGAGCGCAAGGCGGCCAAGGAAGCCGAGAAGCAGCACTGACGCCCGAAGGCCCCGCGCACCGGGGCCGCTCGGGTCGTCCGCGTAACAGTTTTGCCTAAAACTGTCGCATGATCATGTCCGTTGCGCCCGGGCAGTTTTAGGCAAAACTGTCACGCGGCCTGGGTCAGGAGCCTTCGGCCACCGGTAACGGGGCTTCCGGGTCGATCTCCAGGCCGTGACTGCGGAGGGTCTGGTCCAGGAGGGTCCAGGTCCAGTCCGTGAGCCATTCGGACAGCTGCTCGGCGGTGACCTCGCCCGGGGCGTCGAGCCAGTTGTTGGTGCTGGACTCGACCATGCCGACGATCCCGTGGGCGAGCGGGTTCAGCACGGGCACGGGTTCCGCGCCGAAGGTGCGCAGGTAGAACTCGAAGACCTCCACCAGCTGACGGGCGATGACCGTCTTCACGTCGCTGATCGCGTGCTGCCCGCTGGAGAGCGCGTGCATCGTCAGGTAGCGGTAGAGATCGCCGTGCTCGGTAAGCCAGCTGATGTGCGCGCCGATGGCGCTGCGGGTCAGCTCGAGCGGAGTGGCCTTGACGCTGAACACGGCGGCCATCTCCGTAGTGATCATCTCCGCCGCGCGGTCGGCGATCGCACCTCCGAGGTCCGCGGCGTCGTTGAAGTACTTGTACAGCCGGGTGCGCGCGACCCCGGCTTCCTCGCCCATCTGCTCGACCGAGACCTCGGGCCCGTGCTTGGCGATCGCCCGCACGGCCGCGTCGATCAGCTCACCTCTGCGGCGTTCGCGGTGCCCCGCCCAACGCGCGCTCCTGCCATCTACCTGAGGTGTCGCCGATGCAGTCACCCACTGATTCTATCGGCCGCGAAAAACACCCTGCCGAACCCGCTCGACTATGGGGTACAGTCTGTTACCGTTACTCCGAGTACGACGAAGTGCGGAGGTGCGCAATGACTGCCGTCAGTGCAGAGCAGGACCTCGGGCCGGATTTCTCCCGCCGCCTGCTGGAATCGTCCGAGACGCTGTCCTACGACCCCATGAAGGAGATCGACTGGGACGCGCCGTTGCCTGCTGACCACTACGGGCTCAACCCGGAGTGGAGCACGCTGTACGGCACGCCGCTGTGGGATGAACTCACCGAACAGCAGCGGATCACGTTGACCAGGCACGAAGTCTGCTCGATCATGAGCACCGGCATCTGGTTCGAGATGATCCTGCAGCAGATGATCCTGCGGGATCAGTACGTGAAGGACCCGGCTCAGTCGGAGTTCCAGTTCGCGCTCACCGAGATCGCCGACGAGTGCAGGCACTCGATCATGTTCGCGCGCATCTGCCAGCGGCTGGAGGTGCCCGCCTACTTCCCGCCGAGGACCGTCGTGGAGCTGGCTCGGGCGTTCAAGAGCACCGCGACCGGGGAGGTCGCCTACGGTGCCGGCCTGGTGGCCGAGGAAGTCCTCGACGTCATGCAGCGCGACTGGATGCGCGGGGAGAACGTCCTCGACATCGTGCGCACCAGCTCCAAGATCCACGTGGTCGAGGAGTCGCGGCACATGAAGTTCGCGCGCGAGGAAGTCCGCGAGCACATGCAGTCGGTCGGCAAGATCAAGCGCCAGACCAGTGCCTTCCTGATCGCGGCCGTCGCCTACGTCATCGTCTCCAGCCTGGTCAGCCCGAAGGTCTACAAGTCGGTCGGCCTGGACCCGAAGTGCGCCGTCGCCGCGGTGGCCGCCAGCGAGCACCGCAAGTCGATGATGCGCAACGCATCGGCCGGCCTGATGGAGTTCCTGTCCGAAGCGGGTCTGCTCACCCGTCCCGCCATCGCGCTGTACCGGCGCGTGCACATGATCTGAAGCGGGCGAAATGACGTACGCGATCACGCAATCCTGTTGCGCGGACGCCACATGCGTGTCGGTGTGTCCGGTCAACTGCATCCACCCCACCCCGGATGAACCGGATTTCGGCACCACCGACCGGCTCTACATCGACCCGCGCGCCTGCATCGGCTGCGGGGCGTGCGCGGACGCGTGCCCGGTGGAAGCGATCTTCCCGATCGATCACCTCACCGGCTCGCAGGCCGTGCACATCGAGTTGAACGCGCAGCACTTCTCCGAGGTGGACCAGGACCACTCCTGGGGACATCCGCGCTTCCCGCGGTCGCTGCCGGCTCAGGCCGCGGCGCCGCGGGTCGCGGTGGTCGGCACCGGCCCGGCGGCGGGGTACGCGATCCAGTCGCTGCTGCGCTCCACCGATGCCGAGATCACCGTGCTCGACCGGATGACCGAACCGGGCGGGCTGGTGAAGTTCGGCGTCGCACCGGATCACCCGAGCACGAAGCGGATCGGCAACACCTTCGCCACCAACTACGAGCACCCGCGGGTGCGGCTGCGGCTCGGCGTCGAGGTGGGGCGCGAGGTCAGCCACGCCGATTTGAAGGAGCACTTCAACGCGGTGGTCTACGCGGTCGGCGCACCCGGTCACCGCAAGCCGGGGATCCCGGGTGAGGATCTGCCCGGCACGCTGGCGGCCCGGGAGTTCGTCAGCTGGTGCAACGGCCACCCGGACATCCCCGCCGATGCGATCGACCTCTCCGCCGAGCGCGTGGTCATCGTCGGCAACGGCAACGTGGCGCTGGACGCCGCGCGCCTGCTGCTGACCGACCCGAAAGAGCTGACCGGTACCGAGATCTCCGAGCACGCGCTCGCGGCGCTGCGCGAGAGCAAGGTCCGCGAGGTCGTGCTGCTCGCCCGCCGCGGGCCGGACCGGGCGGCCTACACCCGCTCGGAGCTGCTGGGACTGCGGCAGACGCTGGGCGATCGGATGGTCGTCGACGCCCACGGCGACGCGGCGACGACGATCGCCGCCGCCGAGGACGGCTCGACCGCCGCGCTGCTGCGCGACCTGCCGATCTCCGAGATCTCCTGGGACGCGGTGCCCGAGGAACGCCGCCTGGTGCTGCGGTTCGCGTCGCCCCCGGCCGAGGTATCCGGCGACGCGCAGGTCCGCGGGATCCGCATCGCCGACGGCGACGATCACGTCGAGGTGGAGTCAGGACTGGTCATGTGGTCGGTGGGCAGCCGAGGGGTAGCGATCCCGCAGCTTCCCTTCGACGAGACCACCGGCACCATCACCAACACCGGCGGTCGCGTGGAACCCGGCACGTACGTGGTGGGCTGGGCCAAGCGCGGCGCGTCCGGCGGTATCGGCGCGAACCGGACTTGCGCGAGCGAGACGGTCGACGCCTTGATGGACGATGCCGCGGCCGGCGCGCTGCACTCCCCCGCCAAGGACGCCAAGTCCTTCACCAAGCTCCTGCGCTCGCGCAAATAGGGGGAGCGGAGAACGCCTCCACCGGAAATCACTCCGGTGGAGGCGTTCTCGTCTTTCACGCGAGCGCCGCCCGCCGGGGGTCGGCACTCGCCCGCTTCTTCGAACCGGGCTGCGCGGTTACCGTGGGGTCTTGGCATCCGGCGCGAAGGGAGCGAAGGTCATGAGCGATCCGCTCGTGTTCCGCGACGGCCGCACCGTCCGCTTCCTCGCCGAGGGGACCGACGAGCGCGGCCCGTACCTGCGCATCGAGCACCACCTCCCGGTCGCCGCGCGGCAGGCCGGTCCGCATTGGCACCCGGTGATCACCGAACGCTGGACGGTCCGGCGGGGCCGGCTGCGCTTCCGCATCGACGGCCGGGAGATCGCCGCGGGCCCCGGCGAATCCGCGTTCGCCGGGGCCCGGCAAGTCCACGAGTTCGGCTCCGAGACTCCGGACGTCGTCATCGACCACGAGATCCGGCCACCGCTGAATCACCGCAGAATGTTCGAACTCTGGCACGCGCTGGACGTCTCGGGCCGCACCACGACCGCCGGAATCCCGCGCAACCCGCTGGTACTGGGCTTGCTCTGGCGCAGCCAGGACGGCTATCTCGCGGGAATCCCCACCTGGTTGCAGCACGCGGTGTTCGGCGGCCTCGCGCGGCTCGCCGATCTCCTCGGCTACGAACGGCGGTTGCCGACGAGCCGATAGCTCGGCTCCTGCGTTCGCCGAAGCTCAGTGCTCGAAGCGGCCGTTCTTGATCGCACCGACGAACGCGCCCCACTGCTCGCCGTCGACAGCGATGAACCCGGCGGCACGGTCCTTGGTGTCGCGCACGGCCGCGCCTTCGGCGCTCCGGCCGACCTCCACGCAGTTCTCCGCCCCCTGGCTGAAGCTCGACTTGCGCCAACCCGAGACGGGCGAGGTCGGGGCCATGATCACCACTCCACTAGGCCAGCTCCTTGATCCTGCGGTCGAGCATCTGCACGGTCACCCGGTCGGATGCTGCGACCATGCGCAGCCTATCGAAAGCGGTGAGGTATCGGTCGGTGTGGGCGGGCTTGTCCAGGTAGTCCCCGCTCGTCAGACCTTCCAGGTAGACGTAGGTCGCTTCGGGTTCCGCGAGCCGCAGCAGCCGGAACGAAGAGCCGAGCGCGACGTGCTCGCCCACCTCGAACGGCAGGATCTGCAAGGTGACGTTCGGCCGCGCCGCCGCCTTGCGCAAGTGCTGCAGCTGATCGCGCAACACGGATGCACCACCGACGCGGCGATGGAGCACCGCCTCGCCGACCACGCACCACACCTCGGGGCCGCCTTCGGCGAGCACGCGCTCGGCACGCGCCATGCGCTCCCCCACCGCGGGCTCGACGTCTTGGGTGTCGTCGAGCGGGTTGGACAGTATTGCCCGCGCGTAATACTCAGTCTGCAAGATCGTCGGGACGACCTCGGGGTCATAATGCTTGACCTCCGCAGCCGCGCCTTCCAGTGCTACGTAGGTCGCTGCCCAGTCGGGCACCCGCGCGGGCTGGTCGCGCCTGCGGGCCTCCTTGGCGAGCGAGCGGAGCCGTTCGGCTTCGGCCGCGTCATCGACCTCGAAGAGCCGCACCAGCTCGTTGACCTCGGCGGCCGAAACCGTGAGGTCGCCGCGCTCGACCTTCTGGAGCTTGCCGACGTACCAGTCCAGGCGGTCGTTGATCTCCTTCTGCTTCACACCGGAGCGCTCGCGCAACGCGCGCAGGATCAAGCCGACCTGGACTCGTCGCACAGCAGGCCACGTGTTGGACATGGCTCGAGATCATGCCGTGGACGAGGTCACCCGATCAAGCAAGTGACCCATTTGGGTAATGGCTAGGTGCAATTGCAGTTCGCTACCTTGCATCACAACAGCGGGCCCAGCAGGGAAGGGAACTCTCGAGATGACGATCGCACGCGCGGCGCGCCACTTCTGGCTTCCGGTGACCAACGAGAACGAGCGCGGCGGCGTGCGGCACGCCTTCCGCGGACCCCGCTGGGACGGGCGGCCGGCCGATTCAGCGGTGTGCGGCGAGCAGGTCGCGCTCGCCCGGCCGAGCGAACTCGACTGGATCCACTTTCCCAGCTGCGGCGACTGCTACGAGATCCTCAAGAGCGAGCAATGACCCGCCGGTGCTCGGCGCGGATACGACGACGCCCCCGCCGAGCCCGGCGGGGGCGTCGTTCTCGTCACGCGATCAGTGGACGGCCGGGGCCTCGGCCGTCGCACCGCTGGACTTGCGGACGAACAGCGAGGTCGCGAAGGCGGCCAGACCGATGAAGCCCGCGACGATGAAGGACGTCTGCAGACCCGACGAGTCCGGCACGCCGGGCGGGCCGTTGCTGAACAGCGCGGCGACGGTGACGAACACCGCCGTGCCGAAGGCGCCCGCGACCTGCTGCAGCGTCGCCAGGATGGCGCTGCCGTGCGAGTACAGGTGATCCGGCAGGATGCTCAGCGACTCGGTCATCAGCGGCGTCATCATCAGGCCCAGCCCGACCATCAGCAGCATGTGGAAGCCGACCACGGTGTAGACCGAGGAGTCCGGGCCCAGCGTGGTGAACAGCCACAGCGAAACGGCCATCGCCGCCGATCCCGGGATCACCAGCGGCCGCGCGCCGAACTTGTCGAACAGGCGCCCGACCGGGCGACCCATCAGACCCATCAGCAGACCACCCGGAAGCACCGCCAGGCCGCTGACGAAGGTGCTGACCTTGATCACCGTCTGCAGGTACAGCGGCAGCAGGACCGCCGCGGCGCCCAGCAGGCACATGAACAGCAGCACCGCCAGCACCAGCGCGATCACGAACGGCCGGTGGGTGAACGGACGCAGGTCCAGCAGCGCCCGGTCGTCCCGCTGCAGGCGCAGCTGCCTGGTCACGAACACGACCAGCGAGATCGCACCGACCACGATCGGCGCCCACGGCGGAACCAGCCCGCCGCCACCGGACTCACCGATGGACGACAAGCCGTAGAGCAGACCGCCGAAGCCGATCGCCGACAGCAGCACGGACAGCAGATCCAGCGGGACCGAACGGGTTTCGCTGTCCAGCTTCATGTAGGCGAACCCGATGCCCCAGGCGATGACCGCCAGCGGCAGCACGATGAAGAACATCCAGCGCCAGCTGAGCCAGTTGAGCACCGCCCCGCCGATCGTCGGGCCGAGCGCGGGGGCGACCGCGATGACGATGGTGATGGTGCCCATCGTCGCCCCGCGGCGCTCCGGCGGGATCAAGCGCATGACCGAGGTCATCAGCAGCGGGATCATCACCGCCGTGCCGCCCGCCTGCACCACGCGCCCGACCAGCAGCATCGCGAAGCCCGGCGCCAACCCGCTGATCAGGGTGCCGATGGTGAACAGGCTCATCGCGGTGAGGAACACCTGGCGCGGGGTGAAGCGCTCGAGCAGGAAGCCGGTCATCGGGATGACCACGGCCATGGTCAGCAGGAAGCCGCTGGTCAGCCACTGCACCGTCGTGGTGCTGACGTTCAGATCGACCGAGAGGTGGCGCAGCGCCACGCTCAGGATCGTCTCGTTGAGGATCATCACGAACGCCGACGTGACCAGGACACCGAGCAGCAGGTTCGCCTTCGGTGGTGTGGTCGCGCGGTCGGGTTCGGCGATCGCGGCCGTATCGGACATGAGTGCCTCTCGCATCGTGGCCGTGGTGGCCGGTTTCTGGTGCTCGAGCGCCGTTCGAGCACCGTTGATCGGCGCCGAACGGCGAAGTTCTGGATTTCGGGGCCGATCGCCCCGTCACATGGTTTGACTGCCGAGAACGCCGTGCGTGGCCGCGCGGATCGCCTCGAAGAGCCTGCTCGGGCCGTCGTCGATCGCGCCGCCCTCGGTGCAGTCGGTGACCGCGAGATCTTCGAGAGTGATCCGCAGGGCGGTGTTGAGCGTGGCCGCCTGCACCCGGACCGCGAGGTCCTCGACGCTGCGGTCGAGGCGCTGCGCGATGAGCTCGGCCAGGATTCCCTCCGCGCGTTCGTGCGTGACCAGCCAGATCGCCCGCAGTGCGGGCTCGTCGCGAGACATCCGCACCACCGCCAGCGCCGCCTCGGCGTCGGCGGTCACGTGTTCCGGCGGTTCGCCCGCGACCAGGTACTCCTCCAGCGACTGCCCCTCGGGCCAATCCTTCAGCGTGTCGACCAACCGGTCGACCGCCTGGCTCAGCAGCGGTTCAACGCAGCTCTCCTTGTTGCGGAAGTAGCGCCACAGAGTGCGCACCGACAGGCCCACCGCGGCGGCGATCTGCTCGCCACTAGTCTCGGCGACGCCCTGCTCCCGGAACAGCCGCACCGCCGCTCGGGAGATCTCCAGCCGCTGCAGGGCGCGGCGCTTCTCGCTCATCGTGCGCCTGCCCTGCCGGTCGGGGGATTGCGCACGCGTCGACTCGTGCGTGCTCGTCACGGCGATCCCCCCTCGACAGATGCGCGACCTTCCGGTTCGGCCGTACCACTATAACGTCTCACCGCGACTAAATGTCGCGGCGCGACAAGTGGAACGTGCCCGTACGGAACCTGGCGCGCGACCACCGACCGGACAACGTCTTCGCAGCTCATGGCATTCCCGGCGGAATCGGAACGGGAGGTTCCGGCTGTGCGCCGAAGGAGGCTCGGATGACGAACGTCACTGATCGGAGCGGCCCGCTCGGCCCGGCTCGCCCGGCGGGCTCCCTCGGGTGATCATCCGCCGGTTCTCGCAGGTAACAGCGGTCACAACGATCGGCACCGGACATGTCCCGCCCACGGCCACAGGTACGGTCGGAGCGCCAGCTGTGTTCTTGCGATAACGAGGTGCGTGACGAGTGTCGAGTTGCTGCTCCCCGTCGCGGTCCGGCGCTCCCGCCAAGGCCGTCGACCAGCAAATCCCCCCGGGTACCGGCGAGTTGGACGGCATGCTCGTGCTGCCGGGCGGGAAGTTCCGGATGGGCACCGAGGATGCCGACGGGTTCCCGGGTGACGCCGAGGGGCCGATCCGCGAGGTCGAGGTCGCCCCGTTCGCCATCGACCCGTACGCCGTGACCAACGCGCGGTTCGCGGAGTTCGTCGACGCGACCGGCTACCGCACCGACGCCGAGCAGTACGGCTGGAGCTACGTGTTCGCCAAGTTCCTGCCCGGCAACCTGCGCAAGGAATCCCCGCGCCCGGAATCCACCCCGTGGTGGTGCGGTGTCAGCGGCGCCTACTGGCGCTACCCGGAAGGCCCCGGCAGCGACATCGAGGGCCGGTGGGAGCACCCGGCTGTGCACATATCGTACAACGACGCGCTCGCCTACTGCACGTGGGCCGGCAAGCGGCTGCCCACCGAGACCGAGTGGGAGTACGCCGCTCGCGGCGGGCTCGACCAAGCCCGCTACCCCTGGGGCGACGAGCTCGAGCCCGGCGGCGAGCACCGGTGCAACGTCTGGCAGGGCCAGTTCCCGGTCCGCAACACCGAAGCCGACGGCTACGCGGGCACCGCACCGGTGGACGCCTTCCAGCCCAACGGTTTCGGGCTCTACAACGTCTCCGGCAACGTCTGGGAGTGGTGCGCCGACCGGTTCGCCGAGGACGTGGAAGCCCGCGCCATGCGCGGCGGCTCGTACCTGTGCCACGACTCCTACTGCAACCGCTACCGGGTCGCCGCCCGCAGCGCCAACACTCCGGACAGCTCCAGCGGCAACCTCGGATTCCGCTGCGCCGCCGACGTTCGAGACGAGGCCGCGAACTGATGCCCGCCGTGCCGTGTAACGCACTGCTCTTCGACAACGACGGCGTGCTGGTCGATTCCGACGCCGGGGCGCTGGACGCCTGGGCGCGGTGGGCGCGCGGACGCGGGCTCGACCCGGACGACGTGCTGCCGATCGTGCACGGGCGGCGCGCCGCCGACACCGTGGCGCGGCTGGTCCCGGCCGACGAGCGCGCGGCGGCGCTGGCCGAGATCGACCGCTTGGAGCTGGTCACCGCGCACACCACCGTCGCCATGCCCGGTGCGCGCGAGCTGCTGACCTCGCTGCCCGCAGGCCGGTGGGCGGTGGTCACCTCCGGCAACGAGGCGCTGGCCACGGCCAGGCTGGAGGCGGCCGGACTGCCGCTGCCTGATCTGCTGGTCACCGCCGACGACGTGACCGAGGGCAAGCCCGCGCCGGACGGCTACCTGCTCGCGGCCGGGCGACTCGGCTTCGATCCGGGCGAGGTCGTCGTGTTCGAGGACAGCTCGGCGGGCGTGCGCGCGGGACTGGCCGCGGGCGCGGAGGTCGTCGGCGTGGGCGAGCACGCCAGGACGACCGAGGCCGGCGCGGTCGTCCGGAACCTGAGCGGCATCACCTGGGCCGACGGCACCCTCGCACTCCCGTAGCCCCAGAACCCCCGCCTCGCACGGCACCCACCGGCCCCGACACACCCAAACCCCTCACCCATTCGGTCAGACCCGAGGAAAACCCTCGAGAACCCGACCCCGAATTCCAGGGAATTCCGCACCCCGAATTCCCTGGAAATCGGGGGTTCGTGCGGGGTGAGTCAGCCGCCGAGGGTTTCTGCGTTGGTGACGACCTCCGAGGGGACCGGGGTGTCGTTCTGGAGGGCCTCGAAGAGGGTCCCGGCCTTGTCCGAGTCCCACTTGACCACCGAGGCGCCGCCGCTGGTCTCGCCGAAGCCCGAGAACGGCACCGTCGTGGTGAGACCGTCACCTGCCGCGATCCCCTTCATCGCCCAGGCCAGCCCGGCGAGGTGCCAGACGTGGTCGTCCTCGTCGACGAGGAACGCGCCCGAGGTGTTGAGGATCAGCGGGAACAGGCGGAACGGGTTGAGGAAGACCTCCGGCGATGCCGCCTTCTCGGTCAGCGCGCCGAGGAACTCGCGCTGCCGCTGCACGCGATCCAGGTCACCCATCGCCGTTGCGCGGGTGCGCACGTAACCCAGCGCCTGCGGACCGTCCAGGGTCTGGCAGCCCGGCTGCAGGTCGAGACCGGCCTTGGGGTCCTGCATCCGCTCCTTGACGCACATGTCCACGCCGCCCATCGCATCGGTCATGTCGGCGAACCCGCCGAGGCCGATCTCCGCGTAGTGGTCGATCCGGACGCCGGTCGCGCCCTCAACGGTCTGCAGCAGCAGCTGCGGTCCGCCGTAGGAGAAGGCGGCGTTGAGCTTGTCCTTGCCCTGCCCGGGAATCGTCACGTAGGAATCCCGCGGCAGGCTGACCATGGTCGGCTTACCGCCACCGGCGGGGACGTGCACCAGCATCACCGTGTCGGTGCGCCGGCCATTGGCATCGCCGGCCCCCAGTTCGGACTGCTGCTCCGAGTCGAGCTCGGCCCGGCTGTCCGAGCCGACCAGCAGCCAGTTGGATCCGGGGCCGTCTGCCGGACGATCCCCACCGGTGGGCATCGCCTGCTCGCGCTTGAGCGAGTAGTCCACGTAGAACAGGAATCCGGCCAGCGCCAGCACCAGGACCACGAGCACTGCCAGGAACTTGCGGCCGGTCCTGCGTTTGCGCACCGGCCGTTGTGGCCGCCCGTACATCCCTCGTTGCTGTGGGTGATTCATCAATCCATCCGAAAACTCGTTGTCCGGCAACGTCGTTCGCGCTCCCCGACTTGCCGCGCGACGCGCGAGCATGCCAGACCACCCATACGGGTGAAAGCATTGAGAGCGCGTTCATCAGCAACGATGCGGAAACGAGCTCGAATTCGTGCAAAACGACGGGAATTTTCGTGCGAATCGACCGATTTCGAACGCGGATCTACTGCGCGGGAGCCGCCCGGCCGAACGCCGAATCCGACGAGACGGAGAGCCGTTCGGCCGTGTCCCCGAGCCCCAGGAGCAACGAGTTCCCCAGCGGCACGAACACCCGGGCGAGCGGGTCCTCGCAGTGCGCGGGTCCGAAGTGACCGGCCAGCTCCAGGGTCACGAAGCCGTGCAGCATGCTCCACAGCTGAGCGGCCACGTTCGCCGGCTCGGCCGGATTCAGCCGACCGGTGCGAATCGCCCGCTCGGCGACGGCGACCAAGCAGCCGTAAGCGGCGGCCTGCCAGCTCTCCGGATCATCGGACACGGCGCCCTGCGGCTCCGGCCGGTGCCCGCCGGGCTGGGCGAGCCCGAACATGAGGTCGTAGAGGTTCGGGTTGTCGTGCGCGAACTCCCGGTAGGCCAGCGCCGTGACCATCAGGTCGGCGACCGGGTCCTCGGTCGCGGCCACTTCCTCGACGCGCCGCGTCAACCGCCGGAACCCGTCATCGGAGACCGCGCGCAGCAGCTGCGGCATCCCGCCGAAGTAGTGGTACACGGCCATGGTGGAGGTCCCGATCTCCCGGGCGAGCCGTCGCGCCTGCAGCGCCGACGGCCCCTCATCGGCGAGCAGCCGCACCGCGGCCTCGACCAACCGCCCCCTGACCTGCTCGCCCTTGCCGCTCATAACCAAGTTCTAACACGCGGGTGCGCGCGCGGCCGTGACAGTTTTGCCTAAAACTGTGAGCCTCGGACGCCCGAGATGTCCGTACGGTTTTAGGCAAAACTGTCACGGGCCCCGGAGCCGACGGGTGGCTCCGGGGCCCGTGCGTGCCGCGGCCGCGCTCAGGTGGTGCGGTAGGCGAAGCGGGTCTTGCCCACCCAGATCTCGTCGTTCTCCGAGAGTTCGGTGGAGTCCACCGGCACGCGGTTGAGGTAGGTGCCGTTGAGCGAACCACCGTCGGCCAGGACGTGCCGGTCGCCCCGGAGCCGGATCTCGGCGTGCCTGCTGGAGACCGTGGCGTCCTCCAGCACGATGTCATTGGTGGACGCACGACCGATGGTGACGACGTCCTTGTCCAGGACGTAGCCGTTGCCCACCTCCGGCCCCCTGATCAGCACCAGGCGCGGGTGGCCCCGGTGGACGTCCCGCACCTCGGGCTCCCGGGGTTCCGGCACCGGCTGCGCGCTGGGCGCGGGAACGGGCATGGACCGGGTGGACTCCCGCGCACCCTCGACCGGTTGCTGGGCCACGCCGAACCTGGTCTGTTCCATGATCGTCTCCTACCTGACAGGCAATCAACTCCGTTGTACATCGCGCCGGGTAACCGGTTCGCTACACCCAGCATGCCTAACGGGCAGGCTCGCCCGCCAGGCCCTATGTCCCGCAACCACCGATTTCAGGCGTGACGTGGCCAACAAACCGGTTACGCCTCGTGCGGGTGTACGCAGTCAACGCATCCGGTAGCGCAGCGAGCCGACACCGAGTCCCCTGCCCGGCGGGTGCTCGACCGGCCGGGCAGCCACCGGGACGGCCGCACGACGACCGGTGCCGCCGGAACCCGTGGGCTCCGGCGGCACCGGTCGTCGTTGGTGAGAACCGCCTACTTCACCGCGCCCATCGACAGACCGCGCACCAGGTGGTTCTGCGCGACCCAGCCGATGATCATCACCGGCAGCGAGGCCAGCAGCGCCGCCGCGGACAGCTGCGCCCAGTACAGGCCCTCGCTGGTGATGAAGCCGACGAGGAACACCGGCACGGTGCCCGCCTGCGCAGCGGTCAGGTTCACCGCGTAGAAGAACTCCGTCCAGGAGAAGATCACGCAGATCAGCGCGGTCGCCGCGATCCCGGGGGCCACCACCGGCAGCACCACCCGGTAGAGCAGCGTCGGCAGCGGCGCACCGTCGATGCGGCCCGCCTCGATCATCTCGCGCGGCACCTCGAGGAAGAACGAGCGCAGCATCCACACCGCCAGCGGCAGGTTCATCCCGGTGTAGAGGACGATCAGCGCCCAGACGTTGTCCAGCAGCCCGATGTTCTGCGAGATCACGTACAGCGGAATGATCGCCGCCACGATCGGCAGCATCTTGGTGGACAGGAAGAACCCGAGCACGTCGCGCGTCGCGGGGACCGCGGCGATGGACAGCGCGTAAGCCGCGGGCACGGCGAGAACCAGCACCAGCAGCGTGGAAACGACCGTGACGAACGCCGAATTGCCGAGGTACGGCAGGAAACCGCGTTCCAGGATTCCCGCGAACTGCTCCAGCGTCGGGGTGAACAGCAATCGCGGCGGGTCGGTGTAGGCGTCCGACTCCTGCTTGAAGGCCGTCAGCACCATCCACAGCAGCGGGAACACGAACAGGATGGCGATCAGCCAGGTGAACGCGGTCAGCGCCCACCTGCCCAGCGGATTGGCGGTACGCATCACTTCACCTCGCTGAGGCCGAAGGTCCGGAACATCAGGCGCAGCGCGAAGGTCGCGACCAGCAGGGTCAGGACCACCACGATCACACCCATCGCCGAGGACTGTCCGATGTCGAATCCTTCGAACGCGCGCTGGTAGATGTAGTACGGCAGGTTGGTGCTCGCGGTTCCCGGACCGCCCTGGGTCATCAGGAAGATCGCGTCGAAGCTGTTGACGATGTAGATCGCCCCCAGCAGCACCGCGAGCTGCAGGTAGCGGGTCAGCTGCGGCAGCGTGATCGACCAGAAGGTGCGGAACCGACCGGCGCCGTCGACCGACGCGGCCTCCAGCACCTCCCTGGACTGGCCCTGCAACCCGGCGAGGATCAGCAGCATCATGAACGGCGTCCACTGCCACACGATCTGCGTCATCACCGCGCCCAGCGGGTACTGCGCCAGCCAGTCGGTGTTGGTGCCGAGCGCGAAGTTCAGCAGCCCGTAGGTCGGGTCGAACATCGTGGTCTTCCACAGCAGCGCACCGGCCGCGGGCAGGATCAGGAACGGCGTGATCAGCAACGTGCGCACCACACCGCGCCCGATGAACTTGCGGTCCAGCAGCAGCGCCAGGAACAGACCCAGCACCATGGACACCAGCACGCAGACCACGGTCAGCACCACGGTGTTGAGCATCGCGCCGCGGAACTGGCTGTCGGCGAAGACGTCCACGTAGTTGCGCAGCCCCACGAAGTGCCGCGAGCCGGGCCGCACCAGGTTCCAGGACTGGAACGAGTAGATGACCGTCACCAGGAACGGGATCTGGGTGACCAGGATCGTGAACAGCAGCGCGGGCAGCAGCGGCGCGCGGCGCAGCCACGCCTTGCTCCTGGCGCTCTGCTGCTTGGGCGCCGGTGCCACGGCCGGAGTTTCGGCGTCGAGTACGGATTGGCTCATCGCGTCTCCTTGTACGCCTCGCCGACGGATTCGGCGTACTCCTGGGACTGCTCCAGCGCCTCGTCGACGGAAATCTGCCCGGCGATGGCCGCCGAGAGCTGCTGGCTGACCCGGGTGCCCAGGTCCTGGAACTCCGGAATGCCGACGAACTGGATCCCCGGATACGGCACCGGTTTGGCCATCACGTTCTCCTGCTTGGCCGAATCGATGGCCTTCTGGGTCTGCTCGGCGTAGGCCTCGGCAGCAGCTCGGTACTCCGGGATCTCATAGGTCGACTTGCGCACGCCCGGGGGCACCGCGTTCCAGCCGAACTTCGCGCCCACGTTCTGCACGAACTTCTTGTTGGTCATCCAGCGCATGAACTTCCAGGCGTCGTCCTTGTGCTCGGTGACCTTCGGCATCGCCAGCGACCAGGTGTAGAGCCAACCGCTCTGCTCGGTCTTGTTGACCGGCGCCGCGGTGTAGGCGGACTTGCCGACTACCTTGCTCTCCTCCGGGTTCTCGTTGGTCCCGGCCATGACCGTGGCGTCGTACCACATGGCCGCCTGGCCCTGGCCGTACTTGGTGCCGCACTCGGAGAATCCGGAACTGGAGGCACCGACCTGGCCGTGCTCGCGCACCAGGTTGACGTAGAACTTCGTCGCGGCGCGGAACTCCGGAGAGGTCAGCTGGGCGTTCCAGTTCTCGTCGAACCAGCGCCCGCCGAAGGTGTTGACCACGGTGTTGAACGGCGCCAGGCTCTCGCCCCAGCCCGGCTTGCCGCGCAGGCAGATCCCCGCCATGCCGCTCTTCTCGTCGTCGAGCTTGGCGGCGAAGTCGGCGATCTGCTGCCAGGTCGGGTGCTCGGGCATCTTCAACCCGGCCTGGGCGAACAGGTCCTTGCGGTAGGCCAGGAACGAGGACTCGCCGTAGAACGGCACCGCGTACATCGAGTCCTGATAGGACAACGAGTCGCGGATGCTGGGGATGAAGTCGGCCTGGTCGTAGCCCTTCGACTCGTCGATGTAGGGCTGCAGGTTCTCCAGCCAGCCGTTCTTGGCCCACTGCGCGGTCTCGTAGTTGCTGATCATCACGACGTCGAACTCGCCGCCCTCGGTGGCCACCGACGAGGTGATCTTCGCGCGCGCCTGGTTCTCCGGCAGCTGCACGAACTTCAGCTTGATACCGGGGTTCTGCTTCTCGAACTCGTGGGACAGCGCTACCGCGTCCTCCATCTGCGGGTTGGACACGATGGCGACGACCAGCGTGCGGTCGCTGGTGCCGATCGTGCCCGCCCCGGCGCAGCTGGTCAGCAGCAAGCAGACCAGCCCGAGCAGGGCCAGCCGCATCCGGTTACGCATGACCACCTCCCGGCAGCACCTGGACCTTGAGCCCCGCGCCGCTGCGCATCAGCTCGAGCGCCTTGCCGAACTCGTCCAGCGGCAGCGTGTCGGTGAGCAGCTCATCGCTGTTGATCGCGCCGGAGGCCATCAGGTCGAGCGCGGGGCCGAAGCTGTGCAGCACCGCCATCGAGCCGACGATCTTGATCTCGTCGTTGTAGATCCGGAAGGGCGACAACGAGATCCGGGCTTCGGCCGGAGCCACCCCGAACACCAGCAGCCGCCCGCCCCGGCGCAGCTTGTCGAAGGCGATCTCGATCGCCGGAGCGGCACCGGTGCAGTCCACCGCCGCGTCGAAGCCCTCCTCGAGCCCGCCGGCGTCCTCGGTCACGTGCACGGCGCCGAGCCGGCTGGCGCGCGGCAACCGGTCGGGATTGCGGTCGGCGACGGTGACCTGCGCACCGGCCTGCTGGAGCAGCTGCTGCATCAGCAGGCCCATCGTTCCGGCGCCGATGACCAGGAACCTCTCCCCCGCCTCGACACCGATCTGGCGCACACCGTGCACCGCGCACGAGACCGGCTCCACCAGGGCGCCCTGCTCCCAGGTCATCCCCTCGGGCATCCGGTAGCAGTTGGCCGCCGGGACCGCGACGTACTCGGCGAACGCGCCGTCGACGGTGTCCCCGGTGGCTCCCCAGTTCGCGCACAGGTTGCCGTGCCCGTTGCGGCACGGGGTGCAGTAGCCGCAGAACAGCGAGGGGTCGACCGCGACCCGGTCGCCGGTCTTCCAACCGCCCGGCACGTCCGAGCCGACCGCGACGACTTCACCGGCGAACTCGTGGCCGGGAACGATCGGATAGGGAGTGGGCGGGAAGTGCCCGTCGGCGATGTGCACATCGGTGCCGCAAATACCGGTGGCGCCGACTTCGACCACCAGTTGCCGCTCGCCGGGTACCGGATCCGGTACCTCGCCAACCCGGATCGAGCCGGGCTGGTCAATGATCGCGGCGCGCATGAATCCTCCGTCTATGCAGAGCGCTCAATTGAGCGTACTGCGTTGTACTCTTCCCTGAACGTCGTGAGCATTGAAGAGGTTTCCTGGTGATGGCGTCAACCTTTCAACTGAATTTCGCGTTATAGTGCTCATATGAGCACACCTGGCAAGGGCAGCGGCCTGATCGATTCCATGACAACCGCGGCCATCGCGCACCGCTTCTTCGTCGCGGGCGCCTCCAAGCTGGAGATCGCCGAGGAGTTCGGGATCTCGCGCTTCAAGGTCGCCCGGCTCATCAGCGCAGCGCAGGAGTCCGGCCTGGTGCGCATCGAGTTCGATATGCCGTTCCCGGTCGACGTGGAGCTGTCCGAACGGGTGCGCGCGGCCTACGGCACTCGGCGGGTGCTGGTGCTCAACAGAGCGCAATCCGAGGGCGAACGACCGGAGCTGCGGCGGCGAGTCGGAACGCTCGCCGCGGACCTGCTCGGCGAGATCGCCGTTCCCGGCGACGTCATCGGGTTGTCCTGGGCGAGGTCGGTCAACGCCATGGCCGAGGCGGTCACCACCCTGCCCCGCTGTCCGATCGTGCAGCTGTGCGGCGTGCAGGCGGGCATGGACATGCGGGACCGCTCGGTGGAGACGGTCGGGCGGGTGGCCGCGGTCGGCGGCGGCGACGCCTATCCGATCTACGGCCCGCTGGTGCTGCCGGACCGGCGCACCACCGAGATCCTGCGCAACCAGCCGGGCATCGCCGAGACGTTCGAGCAGTTCGGGCAGCTGACCAAGGCGGTGGTCAGCATCGGAGCCTGGCAGGAGAACGAGTCGACGGTCTACGACGCGCTGCCCCCGGCCGAGCGCGAGTCGATCCGCGAGCGCGGCGCGACCGCCGAGATCGCCGCGCGGCTGTTCGACGCCGACGGCAACTCGCTGTCCACCGGCCTCGCCCACCACGTGCTGGCCATCCCGCACGAGCAGCTGCGCGCGGTCCCGGAGGTGATCGCCGTCGGCTACACGACTCCCAAGGCGCACGCGATCGACGCGGTGCTGCGCTCCGGGCTCGTCAGCACGCTGATCACCGACGCCGAGGTCGCCGACATCCTGCTCGACCTGGTCGACGAACGCCCCGCCCGCTGATCACGCCGGTGGACCCGAGCCTCGCGGTCGGGACCCTCGAACGCAGGATCAAGGGGTCCTTGCAGTACGCGGCGGAACTGCATGTGGTGTGGGACTCAGCCGGCACTGCCGCGGGTTCTCAGACGTCGCCGGTCGCGGACAGCCGCAGTGCCGCGCAGGTGACTACTCGAGTCGCGGATCCCGGCGGCGTCCGAGGTTCCGCTACCTGCACCGCCACGCAAACCCCGAATTGGAAATCCCCTGAGCCCTGGTCGGAGCGGCTATTCTCGGGGTGAGGCCGGGAGCCCCGCGCTGGCACGTGGGGCCTTCTAAGGCCCGGCCGACGGGGCCTCCGGCCCGCGCGGCCGGGGGCTCTCCCGCGAACGCAGCCGGGCGGGGCCGATGTGCTCGGCCCCGCCCGGCTTTCACGCGTCAGCCGCCGAGCAGGTCGCCGATCTCCTGGTGGACGGTCAGCACCGCCAGGATGCCGAAGAGCAGGATCGACCAGACCAGGGCGCCGAGCCGGATGCCGCGGATGCGGATCTGCGCGGGCAGCATCTTGCGGTTGATGGCGATCAGCAGGCCGGAGTAGATGAACATCATCGTGCCGCCGGTGCAGGCCGCGATGGTGGCGAGCACGAGCGGCTCGTCCATGCCCACGAGGATGACCAGCGCACCGATGAGCACCAGGCCCCAGACCAGGGCCGCGTAGACCTTGCTCTCCGAGCGGTCCGGCAGGTACGTCGTCTTGATGACGTCGGCCGCGAGCCTGCTGGTGTAGTCGACGATGCCCAGGGCGGCGGCGAACATGGAGAACGCGCCGACGATCCAGAAGAAGTAGCCGAACCAGCCACCAGTCGCGGCGCTCATCACCTCGCCCTCGATGCGCAGGAACGACACGTCGTTCTGCGCTCCGGGGTGGCCGAACACGGTGCCGTAGGCCAGCAGCGACATGAACATGATGGACAGGAACGTGATGGCCACGAAGGTCACCAGCTGTTCCTTGTTGGCGAAGCGCCACCAGCCGCGCCACCTGTCCAGGTTCTCGTCGGTGGCCGGGAAGATGAAGCCGGCCTGGCCGCGCGACTGGGTCTCACCGGTCAGCGGGGAGACGATCTTGGGCACGTAGCTGCCCATCCCGAAACCCTTGTCCCGGATCCAGTTGCTCTGCACCAGGTTCTGGCCGCCGCCCGCGCCCGCGAAGGCGAGCGCGCCCATCAGCACCGCGAAGCCGAGCTCGGCGACCGGGAACTTCGGTTCGGTCACCACGGTCGGCAGCGCCTTCCAGGTGTCGATGCTGATCACGAACAGCGCGCCGATCGCGATCAGCAGGACCACCGCCGCGACCTTGAGCATCTCGGCGCGTTCCAGCGCGGTGTAGACCGCGGGCGCCAGGGTCAGGATCGCGCCGATGACCAGCAGGATCGCCACCGACACGAGCGCCTTGTCCCCGCCGAAGGCGTAGGTGAACAGCGTCGCCGAACTCGTCGCCCACGCGGGCCACAGGTTGGCGAAGTAGGCCATGATCGCGAACACCAGCCCCCAGTGCTTCCACAGCCGGGAGAAGCCGGTGACCGCGGTTTCGCCCGTGGCCAGGGTGTAGCGCTCGATCTCCATGTTCAGGAAGAACTGCGTGAGCAGCCCCAGCAGCGCGGCCCACACGAAGGTGAGCCCGACCTGGGAAGTGATGTAGGGGAAGAGGATGAACTCCCCGCTGGCCAGGCCCACGCCCGCCGCGACGATGCCCGGCCCTATCAGCCGCCATTGCCGGGTGGGGGCTTCCGGCAAGTCGCGGACTTGCGGCAGCGGAATGTACTTGTCGGGAAACGCCGCTGCCGGGTTCGACAGATTCGCTTCTTTGCGGTCGACCATCTGGCACCCTTGCTCTGGTTTTTCCGGGCGGTGCAAAACTGCTCCGCCGATCACGCCCGAGCGCCCGGCGATGGCGGCGATGCCGCCGAATTCGACCTTCTCGAACTGCTCGCAGCAGGCTTCGACACAGGTCAGAACGGCCTCGGCGCCCGGCTCGATGACCGGCTCCGCCAACGTAGGTCACCGAACGAGAAGCGCCGAAGAACGTAATCATTTCGTCGCATTCCCAGCGGCCATATCCGCTCGAATGGCGCTTTTCAACCCCGCCCGAAAATCGGGGCCGAAGCCTTACATCGCCGAATAACCACCGTCAACCGGAAGCACCGCTCCGGTAATGAATCCGGCCTCGGGAGAGGCGAGAAGAAGTGCCCCGCCGGCCACTTCGCCCGAATTCCCCCACCGACCCAGCGGCGTGCGCGCGAGAATGCGGGCGTCGGCTCGCGGATCCGCTCGCAGCGGGCCGGTCATCGAGGTGGCGATCCATCCGGGCGCGATGGCGTTGACCCGGATTCCCTCGTCGGCGTAGGCCACGGCCAGGGATTTGGTCAGCTGCACCACCCCGCCCTTGCTGGCCGCGTAGCCGGGTGCCTTCGGGCCGCCGAAGTAGCTCAGCATGGAGGCGGTGTTGATGATGCAGCCGCCGGATTCGGCGAGCCGCCCGCGCGCGGCGGTGCAAGCGCGCATGGTGCCGGAGAGGTTCACCGACACGACCCGCTCGAACTCCTCCGGGCGGAACTCCTCGTCGCGGCTGATGATCCCGGCGCAGTTGACCAGGACGTCCAGCCGCTCGAATCGGTCCACGACGGACTCCAGCGCTCCCGGCTCGGTCACATCGCAGCGGTGCACCTCGATTCCCGCCGCCAGCTCGTCGCTCGCGTTCCGCCCGCAGGCCGCGACGTGAGCGCCGTGCTCGTGGAACGCGTTGGCCACCGCCGCACCGATGCCTCTGGTGCCACCGGTGACGAACACGGTGCGATCGGCGAAGGCGTCCTCGCGCAGGCTCGACATGATCAGCTCCCGGGTGCTCGTCGACAGCGGGTCGGGCGTTGCGGCCCTGAAGCTAGGTGCCCGGACACGCGATCGGAACCCGTTCGGGCGCGCCGCCGTTGCGCATCGCCGAGGTGCGGCCCCGGGACCGCCTCACTCCGGAGGACGCTCGCGGTCCAGCTCGCGGGCGGCGGTGTCGCGGGCGCGCACGGCTCGCTGGTGCTTGTGCCGGGCCGCGCGGAGGTTTTCACCGGCGGTGCGGAGACGTTCCTGCGCGTCGGCGAGCTCCTCGCGCAGTCGCTGGGCGCATTGCTCCGCCTCGTGCTGCTCCTCCTCAGCCCCGCGGACTTCCCGTTCCGCCTCGGAAACGTGGTCTTCCTTCTCCCGCAACCGATTCCGCAACCGGACGAGCTCGCCGCCGGGCTCGTCGCCGCTGCCCTTCGTCGGTCTGGCGGAGCGCCCCTCCTTCGGTCCCGCCGACCGTCGGCGGATGGAGGCCGCCGCGAGTTCGTCCAGGCCGAAGCCGCTGTACTCGAGCGGAGCCGCCAAGGTCGCCGCGCGGACGGCCGCTGCGGCGTCCGGATCGGACAGGGCGGCCGTGAAGGTCTGCTCGATCTGGTTCCGGGCCGCTTCGCCGAGGACGTGACCGCCCTCGGCGGCGAGCTCGACTGCCCGGTCGGTGACCGCGCGCAGCAGCCGGGCGCGTTCGGCCGCGAGATCGCGGAGCTCGTCCCCGCGGAGCTCGCGCTGCGCGGCGCGGAGGCGTTCGCCGAGGTCGAGCAGCTCGTCGAACCGGGCCGGCTCGCTCGCGACCAGCCGGTTGACCGCCCAGGCCGCCAGCGTGGGCTTGCGCAGCTTCTTGATCCGCCGCGCCAGGTCGTCATCCGCCTCGCGGGCGGCCCGGTCGCGAGCGGCGACGAATCCCGCCGGGTCGGCGGTGTAGAGCTCACGAGCGATCTCGGCCAGGTCCACCCGACCAAACTGCCAGTTCGCGCGCCCGTGCGCAGCGATGTGGCGTGATCAACGAATAGCGGGCAGGCTGGGGTCATGAGCACACTGCAACGCCCCCGCAGCGGAAAGATGATCGCCGGCGTCTGCGCCGGCCTCGCTCACCGGTTCGGTCTGCCGGTGTTCCTGGTGCGCCTGCTCTTCGTGCTCTCGTGCCTGCTGCCCGGCCCGCAGGTGGTCCTCTACATCGTGCTGTGGATCCTGCTGCCCAAGGCCGGTTAGAGCTCACACCGCGCGACCGGAATGCCGCGCAGCAGGTGACGTTGCACCCGATGTGAGCCCACGCCTTTCCGTGCTGGACCGCTCGCACGTCTGGGCGGGCGGCCACCCCCGCGAGTCCCTGCGCGAGACGGTCCGATTCGCCCAGCAGATCGAGGAGCTCGGCTACCACCGGTTCTGGGTGGCCGAGCACCACGGCGTTCCCGGCGTGGCCGGGGCGGCACCGACCGTGCTGGCCTCGGCCGTGGCGAGCGCGACCGAGCGGATCCGGGTGGGCACGGGTGGCGTGATGCTGCCCAACCACCGACCGCTTGTGGTCGCCGAGCAGTTCGGAGTCCTGGGCGCGCTGTTCGGCGACCGCATCGACGTGGGGCTGGGCCGCTCGCTGGGCTTCACCGGCGCCGTCCGCCGGGCGCTGGGCGCCGAGGACGCGGACCGGTTCTGGGCGCAGGTCAGCGAGCTGCTGGACTACCTCGACGGCACGGCCGACGTCCCCGCCGTCCCGGCCGATGGGCTCGACCTCCCGGTCTTCGTGCTGGCCACCCGCACCGCGAGCACCGCAGCCGAGCTCGGACTCCCGCTGGTGATCGCCGCCCCGCTCGGCGAGGAGCGGATGCGGCGCGCCATCGAGGAGTACCGCGCGGGGTTCCGCCCGTCGTCGCGCGCGCAACACCCGCACGTGGTGATCGCGCGTTCGATCGCGGTCGCCGAGACGACGGAGCGAGCTCGCAGGCTGCTGGTGCCGGAGGCTTGGGCCAACGCCTGGTCGCGCACCCGCGGCGAGTTCCCCGCGCTGCAGCCCCCGGAGAAGATCCTGGCCCGGGAGATGACCGACCGCGAGCGGACGCACTTCACCCGGGCCATGTCCGGGCACATCCACGGCACGCCCGACGAGGTCGCCGCGGCCATCGCGGATCTCGAGGCTCGGACCGGCGCGGACGAGCTCCTGGTCACCACCAACGCCTACGACCCGGCCGACCGCCTCGAGTCCTACCGCCTGCTGGCCGAGACAGTCGTTCCCGCCTGAACGGTTCCCGCGAGACGCCGAAGGCTACTTGCGTTCCAGCACCGCCTTGAGGAAGCGCCGGGTGCGTTCGTGCTCGGGGTTCTGGAAGATCTGGCCGGGTGGCCCGGACTCGACGACGGAGCCCGAGTCGAACATCAGGACCCGGTCGGAGATCTCCTCCGCGAAGCGCATCTCGTGGGTGACCAGCAGCATCGTCATCGCGGTGGTGCGCGCGAGGTCGCGGATGACCGACAGGACCTCACCGATGAGCTCCGGGTCCAGGGCGGAGGTCACCTCGTCGAAGAGCATCACCTTCGGGCGCATGGCCAGGGCGCGGGCGATGGCGACGCGCTGCTGCTGCCCTCCGGAGAGCTGTCCCGGCTTGTGCCGGAGGTGCTTTTCCAGGCCCACCAGCTGCAGCAGCTCCACCGCGCGCTGCTCGGCCTCCTCGCGGCCCATGCCCAGCACTCGCACCGGCGACAGGGTCACGTTGTCCAGCACGGTCATGTGCGGGAACAGGTTGAAGTGCTGGAAGACCATGCCGATCTTGCGCCGCACCTCGCTCTGCCTCTTCGCGTCGACCCCGGAGCCGTCGGCGCGGCGGTCCCACAACGGGGAGCCGTCGACCCGCACCATCCCGCTGTCCGGGCTCTCCAGCGTCATCAGCAGCCGCAAGATCGTGGTCTTGCCGGAACCGCTGGGGCCGATGATGGAGACCTTCTCCCCCTCGTCCACGCTCAGGTCCAGCTCGCGCAGCACGTGGTTGTCGCCGAAGGACTTCCCCACACCGGCGAACGAGATCATCGGTTCATCTGGGGTGGGCAAGGCGAAGCTCCAATCGTTTGATCAGCCGCGCGGCGGGCAGGCTCACGGCCAGGAAGAGGACGCCCGCGATGGTCAGCGGCTCCAGGTAGCGATAGCTCTCGGAGCCGACCGTGGTCGCGTGGTTGAGCAGTTCGAAGACCGTGATCGCCGAGAGGATCGCGGAATCCTTGAACATCTGCACCCAGTAGTTGCCCAGCACCGGCACCACGTCGCGGATGGCCTGCGGCAGCACCACGAACCGCCAGCGATGCCAGGTCGACAGGCTCAGCGCGGTGCCGGCCTCCCACTGCCCCTTCGGCACGCCCTGGATCCCGGCTCGGTAGACCTCGGCGGTGTAGGCGCTGTAGTTGATGCCGATAACCACGATGCCGGTGACCAGCGCGCTGAACTTGATCCCGAAACCGGGCAGCACGTAGAAGGCGAAGTACGCCTGCACCAGCAGCGGCGTGCCGCGGATGAACAGCACGTAGAAGTCGAACACCCTGCTCAGCACCGGGATCGCCGAATAGCGCAGCACGGCGACGAAGAGCCCGAGCACCAGCGCGATGGCCATGCCGATCATGGTGATCTCGACGGTCACCCACAGGCCCCGCAGCAGGAACGGGACGATCGACCACGCGAAGGCCCAATCCCAGATCACGAGCTCACCCGCCCATCACCGTGCGAGACCCGCTTGGACGGCCGGGCCGGGTCCATCCACCGCTCCAGCCGGTTGGTGCCGAACGAGAACGCGTAGGCCACCACGAAGTACAGCACCAGGATGGTGCCGAACACCGCCGCGGTGGCGCCGGTGGTGTTGCGCACCATCTGCGCGGTGAACGCCAGGTCGGCCACGGTCACCAGCGACACCAGCGAGGTGTTCTTGAGCAGGTCGACCAGCACGTTGCCGAACGAGGGGATCATCGACGGGATGGCCTGCGGCAGGATCACGTGGCGCATCCGCTGGTACGGGCTCAAGCTCAGCGCGATCGCGCCTTCCCGCTGGCCGCGCGGCAGCGCCTTGATCGAGCCGCGCACGATCTCGGCGCCGTAGGCTCCCTCGTTGAGCCCCAGCGCCAGGATCGCCGCGGCGAACGGGACCAGCTTGACGCCGAAGAACGGCAGCGCGAAGAACAGCCAGAACAGCTGCACCAGCATCGACGTTCCCCGGAACGTCTCCACGAAAACCGCTGCGGGCCAGCGCAGCCAGCGCCGGTCGGACAGCCGTGCCAGACCGGCGGCGAAGGCGACCGCGATGGCCAGCACCATTCCCGCGATGGTCAGCAGGACGGTGACCAACAGTCCCTTGAGCAGCAGCGGAGCGAAGGGCAGGAGTTGCGACATCCCCGGCCGCGTCAGCCTTCCACGCTGCAGAGCTCTTCGCGGGTCACACCGCGCGCGGCGTCTCCGGAAAAGCCCCACTCGTCCAGGATCCGGTCGAACTCGGGGGTGCCCTTGAGCGCCTCGAGCTCCGCGTCGTAGGCGGTCACCAGGTCCCGGTCCTGCTGCCGGAAGCCGGCTCCGGACCCGGTCTGCTGCACGTCCTGGATCGGCGGGGTGATGTCGATGCCCTCGGCCTCGAGCGAGTTCAGCGACAGGGTCGGCAGAAAGAAGGCGTCCGCGCGTCCGGCCTTGACCGCCTCGATGCCGCTGCGCCCGTCGGGCACGTTGACCGTCTGAGCCGGTGGCACGCCGGCGTTCTTGAGCGCACCGTCCTCGAAACCGCCCGGGAGCACGGCCACGCGCACCGCGGGATCGCTCTTGACCGAGGCGATGTCGGTGAGGCTCTTGGGGTTGCCCGCCGGTACCGCGAAGGATTCGGTCGAGACCAGCTGCGGCTGCGAATAGGCCACCTGCGAGCAGCGGGACTGCTTCATGAACAGCCCGGCGGCGATGATGTCCCACCGGTTGGCGTTGAGCCCCGGGATCATCGATTCGTACGGCGTGACGACGCCTTCGATCTCCGGCACGCCCATTCGCTCCAGCACGGCGGCGACCACGTCGGGTTCGGCACCGGTGACCGTGCCGTCCGGCTTGATCTGCGTGTAGGGCGGTTCGTTGGCGATGGCGATGCGCGCGTAGCCCTGCTGCTTCAGCCGGTCCAACGTGGCCCCGGTCGGTTTCCCCGTTCCGGGATCGGTGAAGCTGCATCCCGTCAGGAATCCTGCGGCGGGAATCGCCAACGCGGCCACGCCGGAAGTGCGGAACAGTTGTCTTCGAGACACTCCGGTTCTGCGCATTCGCCCGACCCTCCCCTCAAATGCATCGCCCATTAGGGTGATGCGGTTGAGCAGTGACGGTAGGACGACCGATTTGCCCTGTCAATCCGGAAAATTCCGGACGGCAGCCTCGTCGCCCAGGGCACGCGACCTCGACGCGCCTCCCCGAGACCGAACCCGCAGTTCAGCAGCACTTCGGAAAATTCGCCCGGACAGGCTCGCCCATTTCCCGCCACCCCTCGCCAAAACCGCCATCCGGGTGAAGAAGAACGCGCCGCAATTCCCGCAACGCACCACGAACCGAAACATTTCTTCAGCAGTGCGAAACACGCGGCACGAGCCGGAAGCAGTTCGCGGTTCGCCGGGCGACGCCCGGCCCGCGCACGAGAAAGCCCCGGACCCGACGGGTCCGGGGCCGCGTCGTCGATGCGCCCTACAACCGCTCGACGGTCTGATTCGCCGCCGAGCGCTGCGCCGCAGCGATGATCTCGAGGCCGTTGACGGCATCGGCCGGGTCGACCGGAGGTGCGGCCCCCTTGGTCACGGACTTGACGACGCCGTCGTAGAAGGCGAGGTAGTTGCCCGGTTCGGTGGGAACCGTCTCGACGTCATCGGCCGTGGACAGGTCGCCCCACTCCAGTTCGATCTCGCGGCCCCAGGTGTCGTCGACCGGGCGCTTGCCGGCGCGCAGGTCGTCCTCCTGGGGGTCGATCCCGTACTTGGTGAACACCGCCTTGTTCCCGAGCACGCGGAAGCGGGGCCCGGGACGGGCGGCCAGCTTGCTCATCCAGAGGTGGGAGCGGACGCCGCTGGTGTGGGTCAGCGAGACGAAGGTGTCGTCATCGGCCCGCACCCCCTCGCGGAGCGCGTCGACCTCCGCGTAGACCGAGGCGACCGGGCCGAAGAGCACCAGGGCCTGGTCGATCAGGTGGCTTCCGAGGTCGTAGAGCAGACCGGCGGCGTCCTCGGCACCGCCCGAGTCGCGCCAGGTCGGCTTCGCCTCCGGCGACCAGCGCTCCATCCGCGATTCGAAGCGGTGCACCTCGCCCAGGTCGCCGGTTTCCAGGACCGCCCGCACGGTGCGCATGTCGCTGTCCCAGCGGCGGTTGTGGAACACCGTCAGCAGCAGGCCCTTGTTCGCGGCGTGGTCGATGAGCGCGCGGCCCTGCTCCGCGGTCGGCGTGAAGGGCTTGTCCACCACCACGTGACACCCCGCGTCGAGCGCGGCCGCGGCCACCTCGGCGTGCGCGCGGTTGGGCGTGGCCACCACGACCAGGTCCGGCTTGCGGGCCAGCAGCGCATCCAGGTCATCGACCGTCGCGGTATCCGGGTGATCGGCTTGCACCTGCTGACGGCGCTCCGGGTTGGCGGTCACCACCGCGTCCAGCCGCATCCCGCGATGCGTCGCGATCAGCGGGGCGTGGAAGACCGATCCACCCAGTCCGTACCCAACAATTCCGACACGAAGCTCGTCGCCCATGTCCCCATTAGACAACCCGGGAGCAAGCACCCCCACCCGGGCCCGGGTCGTGTCGCGGCCGGAGCGGTCCCCGGTCAGGCCGATACCGGTCGGTGCGGCAGCGCGTTGTCCTGTCCCGGGGAGACCAGGCCGGTTTCGTAGGCGAGGATGACCAGCTGGGTCCGCGAGGAGATCTGCAGCTTCTGCATCACGTGGTAGAGGTGGGACTTGACCGTGAGCTCGGCCAGGCCGAGGTTCCGGGCGATATCGGCGTTGGAACCGCCCCTGGCGACCTCCAGCAGCACGTCGAGCTCGCGCTCGGTGAGCGCGCCGAGCTCGCTGCGCGCATCGCGCACGCCCAGGGCTGCGAAGCGGTGCAGCAGCCGCTTGGTCACCCTCGGCGCCAGCAGGGCCTCCCCCGCCGCGACCGTGTGGACGGCCTTGACCAGTTCTTCCGGGCTGGCGTCCTTGAGCAGGAAGCCGCTGGCTCCCGCGCGCAGCGCGCCGTAGACGTACTCGTCCAGGTCGTGCACGGTCAGCATGATCACCGAGGTGCGTCCCTCGGTCTCGGCGATGATCTCCTGCGCGGCCGCGATGCCGTCCTTGCCCGGCATCCGCACGTCCAGCAGCACCACGTCCGGACGGCGCCGCCGCACCGAGGCCACCGCCGAGTCACCGTCGGCAGACTCGGCGAGGACCCGCAGCCCCGGCTCGTTGGACAGCAGTGCGACCAAGCCCGCGCGGATCATCGCTTGGTCATCGGCAACCAGGACAGTCGTCTCCGCAGTCTCCACCGACGCCTCCTAGGTCCCGGCCACCGGCATACCGGATCAGTCCAGGTCCGAATTTTCCGGGCACGGTAACACGGCTTCAAAGCGAAATCCGTTCATGACCGGATGCGCGGTCAAGGTTCCGCCCAGCAGCGCAACGCGTTCCCGCAGTCCGATCAACCCGTGTCCCGACTGCTGGGGTGCGGGTGGCTGCACCACGTCATCGAGCGCACCGAGCTCGTTGGTCACCTCGATGCGCAGCTGGTCGGCTCCGTAGTCCAGCAGCACTCGCGCGCGTCCGCCCCCGGCGTGCTTGAGCACGTTGGTCATCGCCTCCTGCACGATCCGGTAGGCCGTCATCTCCACGGTCGCGCCGAGGTCGCGAACCTGCCCGCGACGGGCCAGCTTCCACGTGACATGACCGCCGCGCACCGAATCGACCAGGGCGTCCAGGGCGTCCAGCGTCGGAGCGGGTTGCCAGTCGATGGTCTCGCTGCCCGAGGCGTCGCGGACGCGCAGCGCGTTGAGCACATCGCGCATCTCGCCCAGCGCGCCGCGAGAACTGGACTCCAGCTCCTGCAGCGTCTCGCGGGCGTGATCGGGATCCCGATCGATCACCGCGCGCGCGACGCCCGCGCGCAGCGCCACCACCGACAGGTTGTGCGAGACGATGTCGTGGAATTCCCGCGCGATGCGGGCGCGTTCGATCGAAGCGGCATCGGCGGCCAGCTGGTCCCGGGCATCGTCGAGCAGAGCCATGGTGCGCTCCAGCTGCTCGGCGCGCAGCCTGCCGATCTTGACCGCGTAGGCCAGACCCACCACGATCACCAGGTTCACGACCGCACCGGTGACGCGCAGCGTCCCCAGCAGCGGGGGCATCTGGTAGGCCAGGGCATCGGCGACGGGGTAGCACATCGCCATCCCCGCCGCGGCCGCCATCACCGGCGGCGTGCTGCGCACGCACACCGAGTACAGCGCGACCTGGATGATCAGGTTCAGCCCGCCGATGCTCAGGTGCAGGCAGGTCAACCCGATGGCGACCGCCACCAGCACGCTCAGCACCGTCCACGGTGCCCGGCGGCGCAGCGGCAGCAGGAAGCTCGCCGGCACCCCGACCAGCATCGGCGCCCACCAGGGGATCCAAGCCGGATGCTCGGCGATGGTCAGGTCGAAGACGTAGAGCACCGAGATGACCGAGACGAACGCCAGATCACCCAGTCCGACCCGGTGCGCGACGGCCCACTTCCACCACCCCGACTTCGACCGCGCGAACACCACGCCGCCCGCGACTTGCTCGACCATCGCACCTGCCCGTTCGCAACTCAGACCGCGCCGGGACTCGCGGATGGCCGGCGCGCGAAACCGATCGCGCGTGCGCTGCCGACATCGGAGCCGGGGGTGTCCGATGCCCGGCAGCACACCGCACCCGCACGCCGGTTCACCGCACGTCCGGCGGGGAAAGTCTGCCGTCCGTCCGGTGAGCCATCATCCGTCGAAAGACGGAGTGTACGACTCTCCGCCTAGGTGCTTGGGGCTTTGCAGATGTTTCGGTGCTGCGGTTCGCGTGACTGCAACGCCCCCAGGGGACCTCGCAGAATGCGGCGGTAGCCGCATGCGGTGCGGGACTCAGCCGGCACCGCGCCGGGCTCTCCGACGTCGCCGGGCGAGGCAGCCGCAGCGCCGCGCAGGCCGCTGGTCAAGTCACGGATCGCACGGCCCGGCGGCGTCCGAGGTTCCGCCCGGCACCGCCACGCGAGTCCCGAACCGAAATGTCCCCCTGTTCAGTAGCCGCGAGCCACCCAATCGTCGAACTGCGGGACAACTTCACCGATGGTCGTCGACTCGCCGTGCCCGGGCTTGACCGCGGTCTCCGGCGGCAGCGGGAGCAGCCGGTCGCGGATCGACCTGGTGATCACGTCGAAGTCCGAATAGGACCTGCCGGTGGCTCCGGGACCACCGGCGAACAACGTGTCACCGGTGAAGACCACGCCCAGTTCGGGCGAGTAGAAGCACACACCTCCTGGCGCGTGCCCCGGGGTGTGCAGCACCTCCAGCGTGCCGCCGCCGACCTCCACCGCCTGGCCGTCGACGAACAGCCGATCCGGCTCGCGATCCGGGTGGGTGAGGTACCACAGCACCAGGTCGTCGGGGTGCAGGTAGATCGGCGCGCCCACGGCGTCGGCCAGCTCGGGCGCCTTGCGGACGTGGTCGTCGTGGCCGTGCGTGCACAGCACCGCCAGCACCTTGCGGTCGCCGATCAGCTCGCGGATGGCCGCCACGTCGTGCGGGGCGTCGAGGACCACGCACTCGGCGTCATCACCGACGACCCAGGCGTTGTTGTCCACCTCGAACGTCTGGCCGTCCAGGGAGAACGTCCCCGAAGTGGTCGTGTGGTCGATGCGCAACGTCATCCGAAGGTCACCACCGAACGCAGCACCTCGCCGTGGTGCATCTTCTCGAAGGCCTGTTCCACCTGGTCCAGCGCGATCCGCTCGGTGACGAACTTCTCCAACGGCAGCCTTCCCTGCCTGCTGAGCTCGACGAGCATCGGGAAGTCGCGCTCGGGCAGGCAGTCCCCGTACCAGGAGGACTTGATCGCGCCACCGCGTCCGAAGAGGTCCAGCAGCGGGAGCTCGAGGGTCATGTCCGGCGTCGGCACGCCGACCAGCACCACGGTGCCCGCGAGATCGCGCGCGTAGAAGGCCTGCTTGAAGGTCTCCACCCGGCCGACCGCGTCGATGACGATGTCGGCGCCGAAACCGCCGGTGAGGTCGCGAACGGCCTCGATGGTGTCGCTCTCGGCCGCGTTGACGGTGTGCGTCGCGCCGAACTCGCGAGCCCACTCCAGCTTCTTGGGATCGGTGTCGACGGCGATGACCCGACGTGCGCCTGCCATGTTCGCCCCTGCGATGGCGCCGTCGCCGACCCCGCCGCAGCCGATCACCGCGACCGTGTCGCCCGGTTTCGCACCGCCGGTGTTGACCGCCGAACCGATGCCCGCCATCACGCCGCAGCCCAGCAGCCCGGCCACCGCGGGCTCGGCCTCCGGGTCCACCTTGGTGCACTGCCCGCTGTGGACCAAGGTCTTCTCCGCGAACGCACCGATGCCCAACGCCGGCTCGAGCGGGGTGCCGTCGCCGAGGGTCATCGGCTGCGCGGCGTTGTGGGTGTCGAAGCAGTACTGCGGTTCCCCGCGCTTGCAGGCGCGGCAGACACCGCAGACCGCGCGCCAGTTGAGCACCACGAAATCGCCCGGTGCCACGTCGGAGACGCCCTCGCCCACCTGCTCCACGATCCCGGCGGCCTCGTGGCCGAGCAGGAACGGGTAGTCGTCGCTGATGCCGCCCTCGCGATAGTGCAGGTCGGTATGGCAGACCCCGCAGGCCTGGATTCGCACAACGGCTTCGCCGGGGCCCGGGTCGGGGACCTTGATGGTCACCACCTCGACCGGTCGACCCTTTCCGGTCGACACCACCGCTTGGACGTCGGACAAGACTGCCTCCTGAGAAATGACTACGTTGTCGGGTGGGACGTCGCGCACCGCGCACCTCGTCGGCACATCGTCGTATGCACGTGCGGGCATCACAAGGACCCGGCGATCACGCCGCCCGATCGGTGTCAGACACCCGCAGTAGTCAATCGGTTACTGTACGATTTCGAGGGCGCACGGGGAGGATCGAGCATGATGGAAACGCGAGACGCGGCGCTGCGGGAGATGGACCTGAGCCGCCCGGCCGCGGCACGCATCTACGACTCGTTCCTCGGTGGTTGCCACAACTTCGGCGTCGACCGCGAACTCGCGGAACGCCTCGAAACCGACCTTCCCGGCATCGCGGACAGCTACCAGGAGAACCGGGCCTTCCTGCGGCGCGCGGTGGAGTTCATGCTGGCGCACGACATCCGGCAGTTCCTCGACCTGGGCTCGGGCATCCCCACGATCGGGCAGGTGCACGAGGTGGCGCGGCGGAGAACCCGGGACTTCCGGGTCGTCTACGTGGACAACGAGCCGCTCACCGTGGCGCACAGCCGCCCGCTGCTCACCCGCGAACCCAACGCGGCGATCATCCACGCCGACATCCGCGATCCCGCCTCGGTGCTGCGCGCATCGCAAGTTCGGCAGCTGCTCGACCTGAGCGAACCGGTCGGCTTGCTGATGTCGGCGGTGCTGCACTTCGTACCGGACTCCGATCGCCCGGCCGAGCTCGTGGAGGCGTACCGGGACGCGGTGGTGCCGGGCAGCCACCTGCTGATCGCCCACCTCACCGACAGCTACGACCCGGCGGCGATGCGGACCCTGGCCGATTTCTACGCGGAGAGCGCCGACCCGCTGCACGCGCGCAGCACCAGCGCCATCGAGAAGTTCCTCGGCGACTTCGAGCCGATCCCGCCCGGGCCCGGGCTGGTCGCCACCTGGCGCCCGGAACCGGGGCCGCGACCGGCCCCGCGCTACGAGATCAACTACGGCGCGATGACGCGGAAGCGCTGACGCCTCGCCGGGAGCGCTGGACCGGAAGCAACAGCAGGCCCGCAGTAACCGCGCAGACGCCCGCCGCCAGCCAGGCGCTCGCCAGGCCCATGTGCTGCGCGAGGAGCCCGAAGAGCAACGGCCCGAGGCTGCCACCCAGGTAGATCCCGGTCTGCGTGAACGAGGTCGCGCTGGCCACCCGGCCCGGGTTGAGCTTGGCCACCGCGAAGTTGAGGAGACCCGGCCAGGCCCAGCCGGCACCGAACCCGATCGCCACGCCCACGAGGAAGACCGGCTGGGAGTGCGCCGCCATCAAGCCGTAGCCCGCAGCGCCGATCAGCAGCATCACCGTGATCGCGCGAAGCAGGTTGGGGTCGCCGCGATCGGCCAGCACGCCCGCGCCCAACCGGACGATCAGCCCGGCCGCCGAGCCCAGGGACAGCACCAGACCCGCCGCCGAGGGGCTGAAGCCGACACCGACCGCGGTGGTGGTCACGAAAGCACCGAGGGCGTTGGCCGCGGCCGAGCCGAGCCCGCCGGAGATGGCGATCAGCAGCAACGCGCCCCGCGGCGAACCGCCGCCCCGCTCGACGCGATCGGGCGAGGCGGAGCGCTCGGCCCCGGGCAGCTTGGGCACCACCAGAGCGGCGACGAGCCCGACACCGCCCGCGATGACGAACACCCAGCGCCAGCCGATGGTCAGCGCGATCGCGGGCACCGCCACCCCGGCCAGCAGCGTCGCGGTGGGGATCGAGGACTGCTTGACGCCGAAGCCCATCCCCCGGCGCGCTGCCGGAATCCCTTGCGCGATCAGCAAGTTCGACGCCGGCTGCGCCAGCGAGTTGGGCAGTCCGGCCAGCCAGAGCAGCGCCAGCAGCCAGATCACGTTCGGCGCGGCGGCCAGGCCGAACAGGCACAGCGCGCTGCCCAGCGCGCCGAGACGCATCCCCAGCCGGGCGCCGACGCGCTCGGTCACCCAGCCCATGCTGCGGGAGAACACCGAGGCCACCCCGAAGAACCCGGCCGCGCCGACGCCCAGCAGCGCGGCTCCGAAGCCCAGGTCCTGCTGCAGCTGCACACCCAGTCCGCCGATGAGGAAGACCGGGAAGACCCCGCAGGTCACCACCGCGGCGACCGAGGCCAGCACCCGGGGCACCCCGACGGTGCGCTGCGTCCCGGCCTCGGTCGTCGCCGACATGGTTCCTCCCGCTGGGGTGTCTGCAAGGTCTCGTCAGCGTCTTACCCCGAACGGTGTTTAGCAACGCTAACGTGACGCGCGCCGCTCGCTACCCCCGGAAAGCCGGAATCCCGGTCATCGCCTGACCGATGGTCAGCGCGTGCATCTCGCTGGTGCCCTCGTAGGTCAGCACCGACTCGAGGTTGGTCATGTGCCGGATCACCGGGTACTCCAGCGAGATCCCGTTGGCGCCGAGCACGGTCCGAGCGGTGCGGGCGACCTCCAGGGCGCCCCGGACGTTGTCCAGCTTGCCGAAGCTGACCTGCTGCGGGATCAGCTCGCCCGCGTCCTTGCGCTTGCCCAGGTGCAGTGCGAGCAGCCTGCCGTTCTGCACCCGCACCGCCATGTCGGCGAGCTTGGACTGGGTGAGCTGGAAGCCGCCGATCGGCTTGCCGAACTGCTCGCGCGTGTTGGCGTAGTCCAGCGCGGCCTCCAAGCAGCTGCGACCGGCCCCGACCGCGCCCCACACGATGCCGTAGCGGGCCTCGTTGAGGCAGGACAGCGGACCGCGCAAGCCGGTGACCTCGGGCAGCACCGCATCCGCGGGCAGCCGGACGTCGTCGAGCACGAGTTCGGCCGTCACCGAGGCGCGCAGCGAGAGCTTGTGCTTGATCTCCGGGGCGTCGAAGCCCGGGGTGTCGGTCGGCACCACGAAACCGCGCACGCCCTCGTCGGTCTGCGCCCACACCACGGCCACCGAGGCGATGCTGCCGTTGGTGATCCACATCTTGCGGCCGTTGAGCACCCAGTCCGAGCCGTCGCGACGCGCGGAAGTGCGCATCGCGGCCGGGTCCGACCCGTGGTCGGGCTCGGTCAGACCGAAGCAGCCGAGCGCCTCACCGGCGGCCATCCGGGGCAGCCACTGCTGCTTGTGCTCCTCCGAGCCCCAGCGCCAGATCGCGTACATGGCCAGCGAGCCCTGCACCGAAACCAGCGAGCGCAGGCCGGAGTCGCAGGACTCCAGCTCCTCGCAGGCGATGCCGTAGTCCACCGCGGACATCCCGGCGCAGCCGTAGCCCTCCAGGTGCATGCCCAGCACGCCGAGCTTGCCGAGTTCGCGAGCGAGCTCGCGCGCCTGCGGGAACTCCCCGCGCTCGTACCACTCGGCCACGTGCGGCTGGACGTGATCGCGGCACAGCGCGCGGACGCTGTCGCGGATGGCCAGTTGTTCGGTGCTGAACTCGGCGTCGATGCCCAGCGGGTCGTGCGGGTCGAAGGCGGGACGTTTTCCACCGGCACTCATGTCGAGCTCCTCCTTGAGCTGATCGGGGGAAGCGGCTGCTCGGAATCCTCGAGCCAGCCGAGGACCTCCTTGGTGTGCTCGCCGAGCTGCGGCGGAGCGACGACTTCGGCGCTGTCGTGCCCGGAGAAACCGATCGGGTTGCGGACCTGCACCGCGGATCCCCCGCCCGGGTCGACGATCGGATCCAGGCCGAGGGATTCGGCGAGATGCACCGCCCCGGACAGGTCGTTGACCTGTCCGCACGCGATGCCCGCGGCGGTCAGCCGCTGCTGCCAGTCGGCGGCGGTGCGCGCGCCGAGCACGTTCTCCAGCTGGCGCACCAGCTCTTCGCGATTGGCGACTCGCTGGGCGTTGGAGCTGAACCGCTCGTCGTCGGCCATCGCGAGCAGTCCGAGCGCCTCGCAGAGCGCGCGGAACTGCGCGTCGTTGCCCACCGCCACCGCGAGGAAGGCGTCCTCGCAGCGCAGCGTCTCGTACGGCGCGATGCTGGGGTGCCGGTTGCCCATTCGCTGCGGGGAAATGCCGGTGGTGAGCAGGCTGGAGGTCTGGTTCGCCAGCGACCCGAGCAGGCTGGACAGCAGGTTGACCTCGATGTGCTGGCCGCGGCCGGTGCGATCCCGGTGCCGCAGCGCGGTCAGCACGCCCATCGCGGCGTCCTTGCCGGTGAGCACGTCGACGACCGCGACGCCGACCTTCATCGGCTGGCGGCCCGGTTCACCGGTGATGCTCATCAGGCCGCCGAGCGCCTGCACCACGAAGTCGTACCCGGGGAGGTCGGCGCCCTCCTTGCTGCCGAAGCCCGAGATCGAGGTGTAGATCAGGCCGGGGTTGAGCTCCCGGGCGCTCGCGTAGTCCAGGCCGTGCTTGGCCAGCGCGCCGGACTTGAAGTTCTCCACCAGCACGTCGGCGCGGGCCACGAGCTCGCGGGCGGCCTTGCGATCCTGCTCGTCGGTGAGGTCGAGGGCGATGCTGCGCTTGTTGCGGTTGACCGATTCGAAGTAGGCCGAGCCGGTCTCGGTCCACGGCGGGCCCCACGAGCGCGTGTCGTCGCCCGAACCCGCGCGCTCGACCTTGATCACGGTCGCGCCGAGATCGGCGAGCAGCATGGTCGCGTACGGACCGGCCAGCACCCGGCTGAAGTCGGCGACGACCACGCCCTCCAGCGGCAGCGTTTCCACGACGTCCACCTTTCCGCTAGCGCGCGGGGCCGAACGAGCCACGCCGCACCACGACCTCCCGGAGCGCTACCAGCTGACTTGCGGGCCGTTTCGGCATGCGGCGGTAGCCGCACGCGGTGCAGGACTCGGCCCGCACCACCGCGGTTCTCGGACATCGTCCGGCGCGGACGGTCGCGCCGCCACGCACACCGCGAACCGAAACATCTCCCTGCTTGCGCTTGCGCGAATTTGGATCCAATATACAAGTGTTCGGGCCGGGGTCAACCCGCTCGCCGGTCAGTCGGCGAATTCCGGCCGAAAGGACGAGAAGTAACCGAAAGTCCAGGGCAGCGCGGGAAAGGCAACGATGCGACGACCGCCCACCACCCAGGAGTACGTGCTCGACGAGCTCCGCAAGTCGATCTCCGCGGGCGAGCTGGCACCGGGTGCGCCGATCCGGCAGGACGGCATCGCCCAGCGCCTGGGCGTGAGCCGGGTGCCGCTGCGAGAGGCGCTGAAGACCCTGGAGGCCGAGGGTCAGGTGATCTACCAGCCGCATCGCGGCTATTCGGTCGCCGAGCTGTCGCTGAGCGACCTGCTCGAGGTCTACCGGATGCGGGAGCTGCTGGAGTCGGAGGCGGCGCGGGTGGCCGCCGGCCGGTTCACCGACGCCGACCTGACGCGCGTCACCGACGCCCAGCAGGACGTGGAGAAGGCGGCCGAGCAGGGCGATCTCGTCGCGATGATCGCGGCCAACCGCCGCTTCCACTTCGCCCTGCTCGAGCCGGCGGGCATGCCCAGGCTGCTGCGCATCGTGCGCACCCTGTGGGACACCACCGACGCGTACCGCGCGGTCTACTACAACGCCGAACCCAACCGCGCGCGGGTGCGCGCCGAACACGCCGAGATCCTCGCCGCCGCGCGGGACGGCGATCCGGACGCCCTGGTCCGGCTGCTCGCCCAGCACCGCGACCACGCGGTGCAGGACCTCCGCACCACGATCGCGGATTGAAAGCGGCGCCCGCGACCACCGATCGATCGCGGGCGCCGCCTCGTCCGAGGGTCACTCGTAGTCGTAGAAGCCCTTGCCCGACTTCTTGCCCTTCAGGCCCGCATCGACCATCCGCTGCAGCAGCGGCGGAGCGGCGTAGGTCGGCTCGGCGTACTCGGCGTACATCGAGTCGGCGATGGCCTTGAGAGTGTCCAGGCCGACCATGTCGGCGAGCTTGAGCGGACCCATCGGGTGGGCGCAGCCCAGCACCATGCCGTTGTCGATGTCCTCGGCCGAGGCGAAACCGCCCTCGTACATCCGCACGGCCGACAGCAGGTACGGGACCAGCAGCGCGTTGACGATGAACCCGGAGCGGTCCTGAGCCCGGATGGTCTCCTTGCCCAGCTGCTCGTTCGCCAGCGCGTCCGCGCGGGCGACGGTGTCCTCGCTGGTCAGCAGCGAGGGAACCAGCTCGACGAGCTTGAGCACCGGGACCGGGTTGAAGAAGTGCACGCCCAGCACCTTGTCCGGGCGGCTGGTCGCGTTGGCGACCTTCGCGATCGGGATGGAGGAGGTGTTCGTCGCCAGGATCGCGTCCGGGTCGGAGACGACCTTGTCCAGCTCGGCGAACAGCTTGAGCTTGAGCCCTTCGTCCTCGGCGATCGCCTCGATCACCATCTGCCGGTCGTCGAGGTCCGCGACGGTGGTGGTGAAGTGCAGGCGGGCCTGGGTCTCGTCGCGCTCGGCCTCGGTGATCTTGTTCTTCTGCACGGCGCGGTTCAACGACTTCCACAGCCCGCTGCGAGCGGCCCGGGCGGCTTCATCGCTGACCTCGCAGACGATCACGTCCAGGCCGGCTCGCGCCCCCACCTCGGCGATGCCGCCACCCATCTGGCCGCCGCCGACGACTCCCAGGCGTTCGATCTTGCTCACCACACCGATCCTTTCGCTTCCGGCTGCGCTGCCGCTTGGCGACCTTGATTGGCCAGATCATGCCAAAACCCGCCGGTAAGCACCGATCAACGTGTGTGACGACACGCCGCGCACGGGGAGCCGGGCCCCACACCCCCAGGACCCGGCTCCACCGGTCGAACCCCCCGATCCGACCCTGACCCCCGGTACTCCCCCACGATACAACACCGTCCGTACATGAGCGCGTGCGCTCCGGACACGCAAGATCAACTATGATCTCGATCGGGTGACAATGTCTCACCGCATCGGGCCGGTCCGCACGTGAACCTCGGCGGTCCGGGAATTCCTCGCATCGGTGCGATGATTCGCCGTCACGAGCAACGGCGTGCCGACGCCGCGCCGCAGGATGAGCGGGCGAGCCGCACCGCTCGGCCACGCCGCTGGAGCTGCTGTTCGGCCCGTGCTTCGCCGCTGCGGGGCAGGCGGCCGTGCAGTTGCACCACGGGCTGGCCGAGGGGCACTCCGGCACCGTGCGCGCGAGCTGCCTGATGGTCTTCTTCGCCATCTGGTGGGCGTGGATGAGCTTCACCTGGTTCGCCTCGGCCCACGAACGGGCGACGCGCCGTACCGGCTGCTCACGCTGCTGCGGATGGCTGGCGTGCTGGTGCTGCTACCGGCCGCGCTCGGGTCCACCGAGGACGAGCGCGGCCGGTTCGCCGGGACTCGGTTACTTCGGCGCCTTCTCGCAGCTGGGGTGCAGCAGGTTCTGAACCTCGGGACTGTCCACGTTGTCCTCGGTGATCAACGTGGATCCGGTGTCGGTGTCCGCCTGCGGTTCCTCGTTGCCGCGGATCTTGGCGATCGCGGCGTCGACCGCGTCGTGGCCCATCTTGAACGGGTTCTGCGCGATCAGGCCGGTGATGACGCCCTCGCGCAGCGCCTTGATCTCACCTTCCGAGGTGTCCCACCCGACGATCTTCACCTGTCCCGCCTTGCCCGCCTGGCGCACCGCCTCGGCCGCGCCCAGCACGCTGGGCTCGTTGGCCGCGTAGATCCCGTCGAGGTCCGGGTTGGCGGTCAGGATGTCCTGGGTGACCTGCAGCGCTTGGTTGTAGTCGCTATCGCTGGACTGCCGCGCCACCAGGTTCAGCCCGGGGTGGTTGGCCAGCCCGCGCTCGAAGCCCTCGCGACGGGTGTCGTTGGTGCTGGTGCCCGGCTGGAACTCGATGTGCGCGATCTTGCCCCGCCCGCCGAGCTGCTCGGCAAGCTCGTTGGTGGCCCGCTCGGCCGCGGCGACGTTGTTGGTGGCGTAGACCGGCACGTCCTCCGGCTGCGGCTGCGTCCCGGAGTCCATGTTGACCACCGTGGTGCCCTGCGCCCGCGCCGATTCGGTGACCTCCGAGAGGGCCTTGGCATCGGTGGCGGCGTAGACCAGGCCCTTGATGTCGCCCTGCGCGAGCAGATCCTGCAGCAGGCTCTGCTGCCCGCTGACATCGGTCTCGGCGCTCACGCCGTCCCAGTGCACGTCGACGTCGTCGTGCCGGGAAGCCGCGCACTGGGCGCCGATGCGCACGTTCTCCCAGAAGTCGAAGCCGATGGCCTTGGGGACCACCGCGATCTTGATCGGACCTTCGGCCTGGGTGCCACCACCGGACTGCTGGTGGACCCCGACGCTGCACCCGGTGGCGACCAGCGAGATCGCCACGCACGTAGCGGAGAGAACCTTCTTCAACGCCGAGCTCCTTTGCTCTTCGCGAGTTTCGCCAAGGGGTCCTTTCAAGATGCGGCGGTGGCCGCACGCGGTGCGGAACTCAGCTCGCACCGCCGCTGGTTCTCAGACGTCGCCGGACCAGGACAGCCGCAGCGCCGCAGGTCGCCGCTCAAGTCGCGGATTCCGCAGCCCGGCGGCGTCCGAGGTTCCGCCACGCCGACCGCGAACCGGAACACCTCCTAACCGCCGGCTTCGCTGCCGAGCTTGCGCCGCTGGTAGTAGTCCCACCACACGGCCAGCCAGATGATCACGCCGATCAGCACGTTCTGGTAGAAGGTGCCGATGTCGAGCTGCACCGCGCCGTTGCGGATGACCGCGACCAGGAAGGCTCCGATGAGCGAGCCGAGCACGGTACCGCGCCCGCCGAAGAGGCTGGCGCCACCGATGACCACCGCGGCGATCACGTCCAGCTCCAGGCCCTCCCCGAAGTTCGGCTGGCCCGAGTTGATCCGCGACGCCGCGATCATGCCGCCGAGACCTGCCAGCGCACCGGCGAGCACGTACACCGAGGTGGTGTAGCGCTTGACCGGAACACCGGACAACCGGGCGGCTTCCAGATTGGAACCCATCACGTAGGCGTAGCGGCCGAGCCTGGTGCGGGTGAGCACCAGGTGTCCCAGCAGGGCCACCACCACGATCAGCAACACCGGGATCGGCAGGACGCCGACCACTCCCTGCCCGAGCAGGCGGAAGGAGTCCGGCGCCCCGAACACGGCCACCGCGCCGGTGACGATGAGCACCAGTCCCCGGGCGACGCTGAGCATCCCGAGCGTGGCGATGAACGGGGGCAGCCCGATCACCGACACCAGCAGCCCGTTGACCAGTCCGGCCGCCGCGCCGACCGCGAGACCGCCGAGGATGCCCAGCAACGGGTTGAAGCCGAAGTCGGCCATCAGCATCACGCCGACGACCCCGGACAGCGCGGCCACCGAGCCGACCGACAGGTCGATGCCGCCGGTGATGATCACCAGCGTGACGCCGACCGCCATCACCGCGTTGACCGAGGTCTGCGACCCGAGGTTGAACAGGTTGTCGGCGCTCAGGAACGACGGCGCGACGATGGACAGGATCACGAAGACCACGATCAGCGCACCCGCCGCGGCCACCTGGGAGATCGCACCGGAGAACCGGTCGCGCAGACCGCCGAGCAGTCCGCGCTCCGCCGTGGACGGTGCCTTCGGCTCAGTCATGGTTGCTCCTCGCTCCGGTCGCGAGCGCGACCACGCGTTCTTCGGAGAACTCCTCGCGCGGCACCTCACCCGCGATCCGACCGCCGCGCATGACCAGGATCCGGTCGCACATGTTCAGCAGCTCCGGCAGATAGCTGGAGATCAGCACCACCGCCTTGCCCCGCTCGGCGAGCAGATCCATCTGCTGGAACATCTCCGACTTGGCGCCGACGTCCATGCCCCGGCCGGGCTCGTCGAACAGCAGCACCTCCGCGCCGGTCTCCAGCCAGCGGGCCAGCACCACCTTCTGCTGGTTGCCACCGGAGAGCGTGTTCGCCGGGCGTCCCACGGAGGGGACCCGGATGCGCAGGGTCTCGCGCTGGCGTTCGGCGATGCGGCGTTCGCCGGAGAGGTCGATCAATCCGGGTCGCAGCATCGGCAGCTTGGCCATGGTGATGTTCTTGTCCACGCCCAGCTGGAGTGCGAGCCCGTCGGTCTTGCGGCTCTCGGTGAGGTAGCCGATGCCCGCCGCGATCGCGTCCGCCGGTCCGCGGATGCGGAGCTCGCGCCCGTCCAGCCGGACCACGCCGCGATCAGGCGGTTCGGCGCCGAAGATCGCGCGCGCCAACTCGGTTCGCCCGGCACCGACGAGCCCGGCGAGACCGACGATCTCGCCCGCGCGGACCTCGAAGGAGGCATCTCGGACGGCGTCGCCCCGGCCGAGACCCTCGACGCGCAATCGCACCTCCCCGGGAGGTTGGTGGTTGCGCGGGTAGAGGTTGGCGACATCGCGCCCGACCATGAGCTGCACCAGCCGCGCCTCGTCGAGTTCGCCCACCGGGCTGGTGTCCACGACGGCTCCGTCACGCATGACCGTGACGCGGTCGCCGATCTCGAAGATCTCGTCGAGCCGGTGCGAGATGTAGGCGACGGCGATGCCCTGCGCGGTGAGCTCCCGGACGATGCCGAACAGCTCCTCGGTCTCGCGTTCGGTCAGCGTCGCGGTGGGTTCATCCAGAATGAGCACTTTGGCCTGCACGGCCAGCGCCTTCGCCAGTTCGACGCGCTGCTGCTCCGCTGTGGACAGCAGCGCCACCCGCTTGCCCGGATCGACGTCCAGGCCCACTCGGTCCAGCAGCCCCCGCGCCGCGCGGCGTTCGGCGGCGCGGGAGATCCAGCCGCCCCGTCCGGGCTCATCGCCGATGAAGAGGTTCTCGGCCACCGACAGGTCCGGGGCCAGGGCGAACTCCTGGTGCACCATGGCGATCCCGAGGCGGCGCGCCGAGCCGGGTCCGCGGAAGGCGACCCGCTGCCCGTCCAGCTCGACGTGGCCGCTGCTCGGCTCGTCGACCTGCGCGATCACCTTCATCAGCGTTGATTTCCCAGCACCGTTCTCACCTGCGAAGACGTGCACTTCGCCGGGAAGGATCTCCAGGTTCACGTCGTCGACGGCCACCACGCCGGGGAACCGCTTGCCGATACCGCGCAACGCGACGGCGGGAGGTACCTGCTCATCGGTTGCCACGACGCGCCTCCCTCGATCCTCGTCGATCGCCTTCCGGCCACGGGGTGCGCTGGATCATACCCACGGGATCGGAAGAGACGAAAGACTTGCCACAAAGCCAAGTAACCGATTACTGACATCGCGGCGAGCGGGCTCTTGCGTCGGGCGCCGGACACACCCGGACGGCGGAACGTACGCTCGGTGCGAAAGCGACATCGTTGGACCGGGGGGCGAATCACCGTGCAGTCGTTGCTGGGCAGCGACCCAGCCAGAGTTGACGACTACCGGCTGCTGGCACGACTCGGCAGCGGCGCGATGGGCGGGGTCTACCTCGGCCGCTCGCGGGGCGGCCGGGTCGTCGCCGTCAAGCTCATCCGCGCCGACCTCGCCGAGGACCCGGAGTTCCGGGAGCGCTTCCGGCGGGAGGCCGAGGCGGCCCGGTCGGTGGGCGGCTTCTGGACCGCCGCGGTGGTCAACGCCGATCCGGACGCCGAGCAGCCCTGGCTGGCCACCGAGTACGTCCCCGGCCCGACGCTGCACAAGGCCGTCTCCGACCACGGCCCGCTGCCGGAGGCCGCGGTGCGCAGCCTCGGCGCGGGCCTGGCCGAGGCGCTCGTGGCCATCCACCGCGCAGACCTGGTGCACCGCGACCTCAAGCCCGCCAACGTGCTGCTCGGACCGGACGGGCCGCGCGTGATCGACTTCGGCATCGCACGGGCGATGACCGGGCATTCGCTGACCGCGACCGGCATCTTCCTGGGCACGCCCGGGTTCTTCTCCCCCGAGCAGACGCTGGGCGGGGAGATCGGCCCGTCCAGCGACGTGTTCTCGCTCGGGGCGGTGCTGGCCTTTGCCGCGACCGGGATCGGGCCGTTCGGAGAGGAGAGCACGGCGGCCCTGCTGTACCGGGTGGCGCACGGCGAGCCGGACCTGTCGAAGGTCCCCGACGGGCTGCGCAACCTGCTGGCCGAGTGCCTGGCGAAGGATCCGGACGCGCGCCCTACCCCGGAGCAGCTGCTGGACCGCATCGGCGAGAGCACGCCGCAGGGCAGCGGGTGGCTCCCGGCCTCGATCACCGCGGTGATCACGCAGCACGCGACCGAGCTGCAGCGCACCGCGCGAGCTCCCGGCGCTCCCCCGCCGCCGGCACCCGCCGGTCCGATGGCACCCGCCGGTCCGCCGCGGCAACCGACCCGCCAGGAATCGCCCGCGCCGGCTCCGGCTCCGGCCTCCCCACCGGCTCCGCAGCCGCAGGCCCAACGGCCGATGCGCGAGCCGATCAGGCCCCGGCAACCGCAGCAGACCCGGCACGGGGCACCCAGGGTGCGCCGGGACGGCCCCGGTCCGGAGTTCCGCACCGGCGGGCGCGCCGGATCCGTGGTGTGGGCGCTGGTGTTCGGGCTGCTGCTGTTCGGCGCCTTCCTCTTCGAGCGCCGGTTCGGCAACGACCTGATCGGGATGGTTCCCGGTGGTCACACCGGGCTGCGGCTGGCCGCCGGGGTCGGGGTGCTGCTGCTGGTGATCGGCCTGGTCTGGTCGCTCTGGCAGGCGCTGACCCCGAAACTGCGCATCAAGATCAATTCCGAGGGCGTCGTGGTGTCCCGGTTGCGGATGACGCGGGAGATCCCGTGGTCGCAGATCTCCCGAGTCGGTGTCGCTGGCAAGGGCAAGACCGCCGAGCTGGCGCTGTGGCTGAGCGACGGCACGGTGCCGCACTCCAAGCTGTGGCACCGGGTCGGCAGGTACCACGGTGGCGCCACGATCTTCCCGATCGGCGCTACGGGCGGGATCTTCACCCGCAGGCAGCAGACCAAGCGGATGCGGGAAGCTCTCGGGCAGTACGCCCAGGGCCGCTACGACGCCAGGCTGCTCTGAACCGGTAGCAGGCACACCGGGCTCGGCACCGCGACCGGTTCGCCGAGCGGGGTGAGGTCGTCCACGGCGAAGGCTTGGACGTCGTTGCTGCGCTGGCCGGCGACCAGCAGCACCGAGCCGTCCGGGGACAGCGCGATGTGCCGGGGCTCGGTCACGCCCGCCGGGCGGATGTCGACCAGGCGTAGCTCGCCGTCGGCGCTGTCGGCGTCGAAGACCGCGATGCTGTCGTGGCCCCGGTTGGAGGCGAACACGTAGCGGCCGCGCAGGTCCACCACGACCTCGGCGGCCAGGTTGGCCCGGGCGTAGTCCGGCGGCAGGGTGGACAGCGCGTGCAGCGGCCGCAGCACGCCGGTCGAGGAGTCGTAGTCGAACTCGGTGATCGACGAGGCCAGCTCGTTGAGCAGGTAGCCCCGCTCGCCGTCCGGGTGGAAGGCCAGGTGGCGCGGTCCCGATCCGGCCCGCAGCCCGACCGTGCGGTCGTTGACGAGGTGGCCGGTGTCGGTGTCGAAGTCGTGCACGTGCACCGCGTCCGAGCCCAGGTCGACCACCAGCACCCGCCCGGCCGGATCGGTGAGCACCTGGTGGAGGTGCGGCCCCTCCTGGCGGTGCGGGTTCGGCCCGGTGCCGCGGTGCTGGAGCACGTGGGTCGCCGAGCGCAACGCCCCGCCCTCGCCGATCGGGTGCACCACGACGTTGCCGGAGCCGTAGTTGGCGGTCAGCAGGTAGCGACCGGACGGGTGCACGCTCAGGTGGCACGGCGACGCGCCCTCGGCGGGCTGCGAGTTCACCTCGCGCAGCGTGCCGTCGGGCCGCACGGACAGCGCGACCACCCGCCCCTCGGACCGCTCGGAGACCGCGTAGAGGGTGCCGCCGTCGGGGGCCAGGGCCAGGAACGACGGATCGGCGACCTCGGCGACGTGCCCGGTGACGTGCAACGAGCCAGCCGGACTCGCCTCGGCCAGGCCGATCCCCGCAGCACCGCCCTCGGCCGTGTAGGCACCCAGGTACACCCGATACGCACCGTTGTCCGGCATCAGCACCTCGCTCTCGTCTGCTGCGTCCATGGTGCCGTGGCGACGCCACCCACCGACGAGCGAGCGCGTTAGCACAACGAAACGACGTGATCACGCTCGTCGACGCAACGAACCGTCAAAACAAGCAATGGCTCGCGGCTGAAATCTCCGCTCCGGTGGACATAACCTGAACCACATGACCAGCGTCCCGGCACACCTCGACACCACATCCCGCGCCGACGAGCTCATCGCGCTCGACGAGCGCTACGGCGCGCACAACTACCACCCGCTCCCGGTCGTGATCGCCGAGGCCTCCGGCGCCTGGGTGACCGATGTGGACGGACGTGGTTACCTGGACTTCCTGGCGGGCTACTCGGCGCTGAACTTCGGTCACCAGAACCCGGAACTGGTCGCCGCGGCCACCGAGCAGCTCGGCCGGGTGACGTTGACCAGCCGCGCGTTCCACCACGACCAGCTGGGCCCGTTCTGCCGCGAACTCGCCGAGCTGACCGGCACCGATCGGGTCCTGCCGATGAACTCCGGCGCCGAGGCGGTCGAGTCGGCGATCAAACTCGCCCGCAAGTGGGCCTACCGGATCAAGGGCGTGCCCGAGAACCAGGCCGAGATCATCGTGGCGGGCTCGAACTTCCACGGTCGCACCACGACCATCGTCTCGTTCTCCACCGACGAGGACGCCCGCGCCGAATTCGGCCCCTACACAACGGGTTTCACCGTCACCCCGTACGGCGACGCGGATGCGGTCGAGGCCGCCATCAGCGAGCGGACCGCGGCGGTGCTGGTGGAGCCGATCCAGGGCGAGGCCGGGGTGGTCGTGCCGCCCGCGGACTACCTGCCGCGGCTGCGGCGGCTGTGCGACGCGCACGGCGCCCTGCTGATCGCCGACGAGATCCAGTCCGGCCTGGCGCGCACCGGCGAGACCCTGGCCAGCGCGCACGACGGCGTCCGCGCCGATCTCTACACCCTGGGCAAGGCCCTCGGAGGCGGGATCCTGCCGGTCTCGGCGGTGGTCGGGCGCGATGACGTGATCGGCGTGCTCCAGCCCGGCCAGCACGGGTCCACCTTCGGCGGCAACCCGCTGGCCTGCGCGGTCGGGCGGGCCGTGATCCGGTTGCTGTCCACCGGCGAGTACCAGCAGCGCTCGCGCGAGCTGGGGGCGCACCTGCACGCGCGCCTCGGCGAGCTCATCGGGCGCGGGGTGACCGAGGTCCGGGGCCGGGGGCTCTGGGCGGGCGTGGAGATCGCCGAGGGCGGCCCCGCCGGCCGCCAGGCCAGCGAGGCGCTGGCCGAGCGAGGCGTGCTGTGCAAGGAGACGCAGGCGAACACCCTGCGGATCGCCCCACCGCTGACGATCTGCCGGGACGACCTCGACAAGGGCATCGACACCATCGCCGAGGTGCTCGCGAGGTGAGCGGTCCGCGGTCCTCGCCCGCGATCAGGACTTGGTGAGGTCCCTGGAGAGCGCTGTGAGGCGGCTGATCGCCCGGAGGTACTTCTTGCGGTAGCCGCCTTGCAGCATCTCCTCGGTGAACAGGCTGCTCAGCGGTTCCCCGCTGACCCGCACCGGGATCGCCCGGTCGTAGAGCCGGTCGGCCAGCGCGACCAGACGCAGGGCCACGTCCTGATCCGGGGCCGCGTGCACCCCGGCGAGGTGGACCGCGGAGATGCCGTCGACCAGGCGGCCGTACTTGGAGGGGTGCAGACCGGCCAAGTAGGCGCAGAGCTCGTCGAAGCTGTCGTAGGTGGAGCCGTCGGTGGCCTCGGCGAGGCTGGCGAGCTCGTCCTCGTTCATCGGAGGCGGGGCGTCCGGCAGCCCGCGGTGGCGGTAGTCGGGGCCGTCGACCCGCACCACCGCGAAGCGCTCGGACATCGCGTGGATCTCGCGCAGGAAGTCCGCGGCGGCGAAGCGTCCCTCACCGAGCTTGCCCGGCAGCGTGTTGGAGGTCGCCGCCACGTGCACGCCCGCATCGGTGAGCTTGGCGATCAACTGGGTGACCAGCATCGTGTCACCCGGGTCGTCCAGTTCGAACTCGTCGATGGCCAGCAGCCGGTGCTCGGACAGGCGTCGCACCGTCTCGGCGAAGCCCAGCACACCGACCAGGTTGGTGATCTCCACGAACGTGCCGTAGGACTTCGGGCCCTCGGTGGCGTGCCACAGCGAGGCCAGCAGGTGCGTCTTGCCGACGCCGAACCCGCCGTCGAGGTACAACCCGCGCTTGTCGCCCGCGGGCTTCTTCCTGCCGCCGAAGAGCCCGCGCAACCACGACCCGCCACCACCGGCGGCGGCGTTGATGCGCTCGGCGAACGCGGAGCAGTCGCGCACCGCCTGCGCCTGGCTCGGCTCGTCGGGGTTCGGGATGTAGGTCTCGAAGCGCGCCGATTCGAACCGGGGTGGCGGGGTCATCGCCTGGACCAGCTCGTCCGGGGTGAGTTCGGGACGGCGGTCGACCAGACGGGCGAAAATCATGCGCCCGACTCTATAGCCGGCACCCCCGCTGCACGGACCACCCGCGGCGTGCTCCTGCTCACCCCGTGCCCCCGATCGAGGGGCTCGACCGACTCGGAAGGGCGAGCGGGCGCGCGGCGCCTCGCTCCCGGGACGCGAGGACGCCGCGACCTCGGACAACGAACGGGTGAACTTGCCGCCGCGCGTATCGAAGGGCGAGCCGCGGCCCGCGTCCCGCCGACGGCGGAAACGGGGAGCAGCGCGCGCTCGGGACCGGCTCCACGCGGGCCTCGCCGACGACCGGATTCCGACTTTCCCCAGCCCTGACCAGCGGCGACGCCGGACGGATCGGCTTCGGCCCGCGCGCCCGGCGACCGAGCCCGGGGTGGCTGCCGGCACGACCGCACGCCGATTCGATGCGGCCACCGCGTTGCGGAAGAATGATCACATGACGGTCGGGCCACGGGCTGACGCGTGCGGCGCTGATCGCAACTCGGATGGTGATGCGTGCACTCCTGAGACACCCTCGAACCAGGTGCGCGCGATCCCGTGGCGTACACGCCGGAGTACCGCTTCGGCAGAACCGGGAAGGAGCTCGATTTCCATGGCCAGCAACAGCAGCACAACCTCCGGCCAGTCGACCAGCACCGAGCAGCGCATTCCAGAGACCCGCTCCGGTGATGCTCCGTCGCGGCTGGCCGACGAGACCTCGCAGGGCAAGACGACCATCGCCGCGGGCGTGGTGCAGAAGATCGCCGCCATCGCGGCTCGCGAGGTCAACGGAGTGCACGACATGGGCGGTGGCGTCTCGCGCGCCTTCGGCGCCCTCAAGGACCGGATTCCCGGCAGCGGAACCTCTTCCACCTCCGGCGTGCAGGTCGAGGTCGGCGAGAAGCAGGCGGCCGTGGACCTCGACATCGTGGTCGAGTACGGCGCATCGATCGTGGACCTGTCGCGCTCGGTGCGGCGCAACGTGATCACCGCCGTGGAGCGGATGTGCGGCCTGGAGGTCACCGAGGTCAACATCGCGGTCAACGACATCCACTTCCCGGACGAGGAAGAGGAAGAGCATTCCGCGCAGTCCCGAGTGGAGTGATTCCGAATCGCCCAGGCGCGCCAACCCCTTTGGAGGACTCTCACCCGATGACCGAGCAGCCGAGCCCCCACGAGGTCGCCGAGCAGGTGCTGGCGCACCCGTCGGTGGCACGGCTGCACGGCGGCCGGTTCGGGGAGATCGCTTCCTACCTGCCCGGCGACAAGGTCGTCGGGGTGCGGTTGCGCGAGGACGCACCGGCCGAGATCGGTGTCACGCTGCGGATGGACCGTCCGCTGCGCGAAACGACCGACGAGCTGCGCGAGAAACTGATCGAGCGGCTCGGCGGTCCGGTGGACATCGTGGTCTCCGAGGTCGTGACCGACGAGGAGTTCGCCGAGACCGATCACGCCGAATGAGCGGTTCGGCCCGCTGGGGAGGCGCATCATGGTGAACGTGCACCACGACCGCGCGAAACGCTCCGAGATCCGCGCCTTCGTCCGGGACAACCACCCGGACGTCGGTGGCGATCCGGAGGCCTTCGCCGCCGGGCTCGCCCGGCTGCGCGCCGAACCGGCCGCGCACGACCCGCGCTTCGAGGCGCCGATCGTCGTCCGGCCCGGCGGCGCCCGCGGCCTGCTCATCCGCGTCCGCGCCTGGTGGCGACGACGCCGCCGCCCGTCCCGCGTCCGGTGACCACCGGGCGCACCCCCTGTTCTGGAGGCCACAGACCATGAACGCGACGCAGACCGGCTTGCTGGCCGGCCTCATCCTCGGCACCGCCGCAGCGATCGGCGGTTTCTCCAGCTTCCTGATCGCCCTGCTGGTCGGCGTGGTCGGACTGGTGATCGGTCGAGTGCTGGACGGGGAACTGGAGATCGGCGACCTGTTCGGCCGTCAGGGCAAGGATCGGCGTTGACCAGCACGGCCGAGGCTCCCGCGCGAGCGGCGGGGCTCGCCGAACCGGACGAGCGCGGCCGCCTGCACATCAACCGCGTCGTGCTGCGCAAGATCGCCGAGCACGCCGCCGACGTCGACGCGAGCAGCGCTCGCGAGGGCAAGAAGCACACCGCGGGCGCCGAGATCAGCGGCCCGGACGACGGTTTGCGGGTGCGGCTGAGCGTCGCGCTGCGCTACCCCGCTTCGGTGCGCGAAGCGGTGTCGTCGATCCGGACCCGGGTCAACCAGGACCTCGCCGGTTTCGGCTGCAAAGTGCGCAGCATCGACGTGACCGTGACCGCCCTGATCCCCGCGGCGGGACCGCCGCGGGTGGAGTGAGCCATGCGCCTTCTCATCCGGCTTCTCACCGCCCTGCTCGGCCTGATCATCGCCGTCGGCGGGGCCTGGCTGGCCGTCGAGTGCGCCTGGGCGATGATCCGCCCGGCGAGCGGTGGGCTGATCATCGCGCCGGGCGCGGTGGTCACCGCGCTGAACGACATCACCTGGCAGGCCACGCCGGTGCGGCTGACGGCGGGCGGCCTGGTCCTGCTCGGGCTCGTGCTGCTGGCGCTCGTAGCACGTTCGGGCGACAAGGACGTGCGGCTGCACGACCCGGCCCCGGAGGTCACCGTGACCACCGATTCGCGCTCGCTGGCGCGGCTGGTCAGTCACCAGGTCCGGGACCAGGACGGGGTCGCCGGGGCGGCGGTGACCGCAGGCGGCAAGCGGGTCAAGGTCAAGGCCACGCCGCGCTACGCCGATTCCGGGGACCTGCGCGGCCGGTTGACCGAGACCGCCGAGCGCGCGGTGCAGGACCTGCCGCTGCGCCGCACGCCGAAGGTGCTGGTATCGGTCGGCAACGCGAAGGAGCGGTGATGGCCGAGGTGAAGCCGAGCAGCACCCCTACCGCGCGCGGCGCGGCCTTCGAGCGCGGCGTCGTCGTGTTCCTGGCACTGCTGGCCCTGGTGCTCGGGGCCGGCGGCCTTCTCGTGGGATCCGGACTGCTGGGGGCCTTCCGCGCGCGACGTCCGGTGGCCGATCCGCTCGCGGTGCAGTGGCTGCGCGACAACGCGGGCCTCGCGCTGTGGATCGGGCTGGTCGTCGGGGTCGTGCTGCTGGCCCTGGGCGCGTGGGCGCTGGTGCACGCGCTGCGTCCGGAGCAACGGCCGGACCTGCGGCTGGAGCACGCCGACGCCGGTGACCTGACGGTCGGATCCGGTGCGCTGACCAGCGCGGTGCGCACCGACGCCGAACAGGTGACCGGGGTGCAGCGGGCCCGGGTGCGGATGGCGGGCAGCGACCGCCATCCCTCGCTGCGGCTGACGCTGTCCCTCAAGGAGGGCACCAACGTTCGTCACGTGTGGGAGGAGCTCGACCACAAGGTGCTCGCCCGCGCTCGCGAGGCGCTGGGCATCGAAACGCTGCCGACCGCGATCCGGCTGAAGCTCGACCGCGGCCCCAAGCAACGGGTGCGCTGACGTGCTCCCGGTGCAGCCTCCGATCAAACCCATGCTGGCCGGGCCGGTTCCCGGCATCCCCCGGGAACCGGGCCTGCTCTTCGAGCCGAAGTGGGACGGGTTCCGCTGCCTGGTTTTCGCCGAACCCGGCCACGTGCGGTTGCAGTCGCGGACCGGGCGCCCCCTGGAGCGCTACTTCCCCGAGGTGGTGGAAAGCGTGGGCGCGCACCTGGATCGGCCCGCGGTCCTGGACGGCGAGCTGGTGGTGATCGGCCGCGACGCCGCGGGCGAGCGGCTCGACTGGGACCTGCTGAGCGAGCGGATCCACCCGGCGGCCAGCCGCATCCGGTCCCTCGCCGAACGGACGCCCGCGACCTTCATCGCGTTCGACCTGCTGGCGCTCGACGATCGCGACCTCACCGGCGCAGCGCTGTCCGAGCGCCGCGAACTGCTGACCGGCCTCGGCCTGGACCACAACCGCCTGCGCACCACGCCGGTCACCGCTGACCCGGACACCGCCGAGAAGTGGTTCCGGGTGTTCGAGGGCGCTGGACTGGACGGGATCATCGCCAAGCGTTCGAACGAGCCCTACGCGCCCGGCAAGCGGGTCCAGCTCAAGATCAAGCACTCCCGCACGGTCGACTGCGTGCTGGCCGGTCTGCGCTGGCACGCCAAGTCCGAGCCGGGCACCGCGGTGGGTTCCCTGCTGCTGGGACTGCACGACGAGCACGGGGTGCTGCACCACGTCGGCGTCGTCGGGGCGTTCTCCGCGGCGCGGCGGCGCGAACTGGCCTCCGAGCTCGCCGGGCTGATCACCGAGGACGACCACCCTTGGCTGGGCGAGCCGGACGGGCGCCGGTTGCCCGGCTCGGTCAACCGGTGGAGCAGCGGCGAGCAGCCGTGGGTGCCGCTGCGGCCGGAGCGGGTGGTGGAGGTCGCCTACGACCACACCGAGGGCGGGCATCCCGCGCGGTTCCGGCACACCACCCAGTTCGTCCGGTGGCGGCCCGACCGCGACCCGGAATCCTGCCGCTACGAACAGCTCTCCGAACCGGCGCGCTACGACCTCGACTCCGTTCTGTCCGGCGCGGCCGACCGCAGGGATCGTTCGGACGGGTAACCTCCGCGGCGTGGCTGGACAACGCATTGCGGTGATCGGTTCGGGTGGCATCGGCGGCGCGCTCGCGGAGGCGGCGCACGACGCCGGACATCGGGTGACGATGTGCGTGCGCACCCCGTTCGAGAGGTTGACCCTGCAGACCCCGGAGGGAACCAGGGAAGTCCCGGTGGAGGTGGCGACCGAACCCGGTGGCCTCGGCGAGGTCGACTGGGCCGTGCTGACCACCAAGGTGCACGACGTCCCGGGGGCCGCGGGTTGGCTGCACAAGCTCGGCGACGGGCGCACGCCCCTGGTCGTGGTGCAGAACGGCGTGGAGCACCGCGAGTCGGTCGCCGACGTGCGAACTCCCGTGCTGCCCGCGCTGATCTACGTCGGAGCGGAACGGCTCTCCCCCGGTGAGGTGGTTCGCCGCTCCCCCGTCACCATGCAACTGCCCGCCGACGAGCTCGGCGAGCGGTTCACCGAGCTGCTGGCCGACAGCGCGGTGCGGATCAAGCAGACCTCGGACTTCCGAACCGCGGCCTGGCGCAAGATGCTCACCAACCTCGCGCCGAACCCCATCACGGCGCTGACCCTGCGCCGGCTCGACGTCCTGGCCGATCCGGACGTCGAGGAGCTGAGCGCGGGCATCCTCCGCGAGGCCATCGAGGTCGCCCGAGCCGAAGGCGCCGACCTCGGCGAGCAGGACGCCGAGCAGGTGCTGCGCGACTACGTCGAGCTGATGCCGCCGACCAACGGCACGTCGATGCTCTACGACCGCATCGCCGGGCTGCCCACCGAGCACGAGCACATCACCGGCACCCTCGTCCGGGCGGCGCGGACGCACGGCATCGACGTGCCGCTCAACCGCACGCTGCTAACCCTCCTGCGAGCCTGCAAACCGATGCAGCTCCCCACGCCCTGACGACCGGAGCGGGTGTGGTGACAGTTTTGCCTAAAACTGTGGTGCCTCCGGAACCCGAAATGTCCGGACAGTTCCAGGGGTCCTTGCGGTATGCGGCGGAGCCGCTGTTTCAGGTGTGGGACTCAGCCCGCACCGCCGCGGGTTCTGACGCGTCGTGTGGCGAGGACAGCCGCGACGTCGCGCAGGTGGCCTAATCAAGGAGCGGATCCCGCAGCCACACGACGCGTCAGGTTCCGCCACCCGCACCGCCACGCAAGCCCCAAACTGAAACGCAAAACTGTCACCTGCGGCTAGTTGGACGGTGGGTCTGCGGATTCCTCGGGCTTCTCGGTGCTGGCGACCGAGCCCACCGAGGCGATGACCACGCAGCAGATCGCCAGCCACTGCCAGCCCGTGAGGAGCTCGTGCAGCACGAGCAGGCCCGCCAGCGCCGCCACGGCGGGCTCGGTGCTCATCAGGATGCCGAACACGCGCGGCGGCATCCGGCGCAACGCCTCGAGCTCGAGGCTGTAGGGGATGACCGAGGACATCAGGGCGACCACGAAGCCCGCGACCAGCACCCAAGGGCTGAACAGCGCCGCGCCCGCCTCGGCGACGCCGATCGGGGTGGCCAGCAGGGCGCCGAAGGCCATCGCCAGCGCGAGACCGGACCCGCCGGTGGTACGGCTGCCGAGCTTGGCGCCGAAGATGATGTAGCCGGCCCAGCAGGCACCCGCCGCGAGGGCGAAGAGCACCCCGACCCAGTCCAGGCCGCCCTCCACGCGGGACAGCAGGAACACCCCGAGACCGGCCAGCACGGCCCACAGCACGTCGAGCTTGCGCCGCGAGCCGATCAGCGCCACCACCAGCGGTCCGAGGAACTCGATCGTCACCGCGGCACCGAGCGGGATGCGCTCGAACGACTGGTAGATGCAGGCGTTCATCCCCGCCAGCACCGCGCCGTAGCCGGCGATCACCCGCAGCGTCCGCCAATCGGCGCGCAGCGCGGGGCGGTAGACCACGAGCAGGATCACCGCGGCGAAGAACAGCCGCATCGCCACCACACCGGACGCACCGGCCTCGGCGAACAGCTGCTTGGCGAAGGCAGCGCCGACCTGCACGCTGACCACGCCGACCATCACCATCAGCGGCGGCGGCACCGCACCCAGCGGCGCGGCCGACAGCCGTCGAACACCTCGTCCACGACCGCCCGAACTCCCCGAGCCAACCTGCGCGACCTGCACGTTTCCCCTTCACGCTCGTCGCGGCCGAACCGCGGCCGCCATCCCTCGGCACCTGCGCTGGAACTACCCGCGCGGGAACAGGTCGCAACCGGCACCGCCTGCGGGACGGGTTCCCGACCAAGCCCTTAGCAACGCTATCGGTTCGGACGGAACCGTCCCAGGGGCCTCACCGCGGTCTCACCTGGATCATGCGATGCTGGCCGTGACCACCGGCGTTGTCGACGAGGAGAAACCGTGCCGCGCAACACGAAACGGGTCGCGGCCCTGCTGCCGTTTCTGCTGCTGGTGGTCACCGGGTGCACGGCCGGACCGTCCGATCGCCCGGCGGTGGCCTATCACGACGACGAGTCGGCGGCGCAAGCGCCGCAACCCCCGGAGCCCGCTCCCGTCCCGGGCCTGGGCGGGCCGACCGCGGACACCCTGCACTGGCAGGACTGCACCCCTCAGACGACCGCCGAGCTGGGCTCCGCGCCACCGGGCATGATGTTCTCCTGCGCCCAAATGCTGTCCATCCTCGACGCGCCGGAAGCCCCGGAACGCGGAACCCAGCGCAACGCCCTGATCCGCATCGGCGACGGCACGCACGTCCCGCTGGTGGTCGTCGGTGACATCAACGGCGAGCCGGGCACCACCTTCGCCGCCAGGCTGGCCGCTCAACTGCCGCCCGAGGTGCACAACACCTTCGACATCATCGGCGTGGACCGCCGCGGCACCGGCGAGTCGGACCCCGCCGACTGCATGCAGCCCGCCGAGCGCGAGAGCATCGTCGGCTTCGACCCGCGCGCCACCGAACGCCCCCAGCTCGACCGGCTGCTGGACTCGGTCGTGTCGGCCAGCCAGGAATGCCTGCTCACCCTCGACGAGCGACTGCAGGCCTACGACTCCTGGCGAACCGCCTCCGACCTGGAGGAGCTCCGCCTGGAGCTGGGCGTTCCGAAGCTGCACCTGCTCGGCCGCGGGGAGGCCTCCCGGCTGCTGACCACCTACGCCGAGCGCTATCCGCAGTCGGTCGGCCGGATGGTGCTCGACGGCGCACCGGACCCCACCCGCGACGCCATCGGTCGTGCCGAGTCGCAAGCACGGGCCGCCGAGAACGCCTTCGACGAATTCGCCGAGCGGTGCGTCGCGCGCGGCTGCCCGCTCGGCGAGGACCCGCGGCGGGCGGTCGGCGACCTCGTCGAACGCACCCGCAGCACACCGCTGCCCGCCAACGGCTCGGTGGTACCCGCCGGGCGGGTGGTGCGAGCGCTGCAGCTCGGCCTGCGCGATCAGAGCAGCTGGCCCGCGCTCGCCGACGCGCTGGCCGCGGGCGTGCGCGGGGACGGAACCCGGCTCGCCGAGATCAGCGCGCCGCTGCTCCAGTCGCAGGGCACGGCTGCGCCCTGGCTGGACGGTCACCTGATCACCAAGTGCAACGACACCACCTTGCGGGTGCCGCCGCAGCGCAGCAGCCAGCTGGCTGCGGACTGGGTGAACCGGTTCCCGCTGTTCGGCGGCCTCGCCGCCCAGCGCATCGTGTGGTGCGGTTCCTGGCCGGTCCCGCAGCGGCCGCTACCGACGCCGCGCCGCGGGGATCTGCCGCCGATCCCGGTGATCACCACCGAGCACGACCCGCAGACGCTGGCGCTGGGCACCGATCACATGGCTCAGCAGCTGCCGACCGGGGTTCAGCTGCGCTGGCAGGGCGCCGGGCACGGAGCGCTGGGGCGCTCCACGTGCATCACCGACGCCGTCGCCCGCTACCTCGTGCACGGCGCGGTCCCCACCGAGGGAATGGTCTGCCCGGCGTGATCCCGCAGCACGCCGGGCAGACCACCGCCGCTCAGCCGCAGCTGGAGCAGCAGCCACAGGAAGGACCGGTGCAGCTGCCGCAGCAGTTGCACCCGCCCTTCGCCTGAGGGGCCTGCTCTTCGGTGCGGACCATCCTGGCCTCCCAATCGTCGTGGATACCAGCGGTCCCGATGGTCCTCGCCGATCATCCGGCGCGGACACCGCTGGCCGAGCGAAAGCGCGTCGCTCGACCAGCCCATCGGGATCTCCGCGCCGATTCCGGTCCGTGATCGCGCGCGGGCGATCAGGCGTAGGTGCACTCGTAGGCGTACCCGTCGGAGTGCGGGGCGCAAGCCGGTTGCTGCGTGGCCGATACCGCTCCGCTGCTCGCCAGGCCCAGGACACCGAGCACGATGAACACGATCAGCAGCACCCTGCCGCCGGACGAGAGCACCAGCGGGCGAGTGCCGTAGGAGACCTGCGGCGGGTTCGGCTCGGCGCGCTCGTCGCCGAAGAGCTTCTTCGGATAGGCACCGGTGAGCATGGAGAAGTACGAGTTGGCGCGAAAGTTGTAGCGCAGCGCCGCGGCCGAGGCGTCGAAGATCGGGCGCGGGGTGCGGCCCAGCACCAGGACGATCAGCCAGAGGAAGAACGCCAGCGCCGTCCAGCCGGCCATCACCACGCTCGAGATGATCGCCGCCGGGATGAACAGGATGATCCGGAACAGCACGGCCGCCCGGTTCAGCCTCCCGGGGTGGAACTCGGTGCGCAGGGCTTCCCCGGGGCCGGAGAGCACGAACGTCGGGTACGTGTCGATGAGCAGCATGGCCGAGGCACTCACCCGGGTGGAGTAGTCGATGTAGAGCATCAGGTAGCCGGAGATCCATTCCGGCAACCGCCCCAGGAACAGCGCGGCCCACCAGCCGAGGAAGACCACCACGTTCGCCGCGATGCCCAGCGCCCACACCACGATGAAATGCGGGATCAGCAGCAGCGCGCGCAGCAGGACTGTCCAGCGGCGCTGACGCTCGGGCACCGCGATCATCATCTCCGGCAGGAAGCGCCCGGACTCGTCCGGCTCCGTCATGACCCCTCCACTGACCGCTGGCGAAATCCGCCCGATCATAGACTGACCTGCTGGTTCAGGCATGGCGTGACCACATCGGAGTGAAGGGGTCGGCCTCGGCGCGCGGGAGCGCTACGGTGGTGCCATGCAGCGCGGTGAACCGGACGAGTCCGCTCGCTTCGGCGACCTCGACGACCTCGACCACGACGACCCGGAGGTGCGGGCCTTCGCCGCGCACCGGGCCCGGATGGACCGCACCGGTTCCAAGGCCACCGTCGAGGGCATGCTGCGCGGGGTCGACGACTTCGCGCAGAGCGCCAACCGCACCGGCGGCCACCGCAGGCTGCTCGCCGTCACCGTGGTGCTGCTGATCCTGTTCGGCGTGCTGTTCACCGTCTGGAACGCGGTCGCATTCATGCTCGACACGTTCTTCGCCTAGGCGAGGGGTTCAGCTCGCGACTTGCGCGGCGGTAGCCGTTGTATCGGTGTGCGGCTCAGCTCGCACCGCCGCGGGTTCCCAGACGTCGCCGGGGGGCGGACAGCCGCAGCGCCGCGCAGGTCGCCGCTCGAGTCGCGGATCCCGGAGCCCGGTGGCGTCCCAAGTTCCGCTCCCCGCGCCACCACGCGAACCCCAGCTGAAACATCCGAGTGGCCTGCGACTCGATGCAGGCTCCAGGCTTCGCACTCGATCTTCGCTCGGATTAGCGTGGAGGCATGGATCCGGTCGCTGACACGCCGAAGGTCACCAAGAGCGAGCAGGAGTGGAAGGAGCAGCTCACCGACGAGGAGTACGCGGTGCTGCGCCAGTCCGCCACCGAACGGCCGTGGACCGGCGAGTACGTCGATACCAAGGCCACGGGGGTCTACGAGTGCCGCGGCTGCGGAGCCGAGCTGTTCCGCAGCGAGACGAAGTTCGAGTCGCACTGCGGGTGGCCGTCGTTCTACGACCCGGCCGACAGCGACGCGGTGATCCTCCGCAAGGACCGCTCGATGGGCATGGTCCGCACGGAGGTGCTCTGCGCCGCCTGCCACGGCCACCTGGGTCACGTCTTCGAGGGCGAGGGCTACGCCACGCCCACCGACCAGCGCTACTGCATCAACTCCATCGCGGTTCGCCTGATCGAGAGCTGACTCCCCGCTCAAATCGAAACCGGCCCGGCAGAACGAGCGTCTGCCGGGCCGGTTTCGGTTTGAGGTGTGCGTGGCACTGGTTGAGTCCCACACCGGCGGCTCCGCCCAAGGGGTCCTCGCGGTATGCGGCGGCAGCCGCTGTTCCAGGTGTGGGACTCACCCGGCGCCGCCGCGGGTTCTGACGCGTCGGGTGGCGAGAACAGGCGCGACGCCGCGTGTCGCTACTCAAGGAGCGGATCCCGCAGCCACGCGGCGCGTCAGGTTCTCCCACCCGCACCGCCACGCAAACCGACCACTGAAATACCGCCTCGAGAGGCCTCAGGGAAGCCGGGTGATCAGCTCGGCGACCTCGACCCGGTGACCGGTGTAGAAGGGGGTCTCCTCGCGCACGTGCAGGCGCGCCTCCGTGCCGCGCATGCGCCACATCAGGTCGACGATGCGGTGCAGCTCATCGGCCTCGAAGGCCAGCAGCCACTCGTAGTCGCCCAGTCCGAAGGACGCGACGGTGTTGGCGCGCACGTCCGGGAAGTCGCGCGCCGCCTTGCCGTGGTCGGCGAGCATCTGGCGGCGCTCCTCGTCGGGCAGCAGGTACCACTCGTAGGAGCGCACGAACGGGTACACGCAGATGTACTTCTTCGGCTCCTCGCCCGCCAGGAAGGCCGGGACGTGCGACTTGTTGAACTCGGCCGGGCGGTGCAGCGCGGTGTTGCTCCACACCGGCTCCGAGCACTGGCCCAGCGGGGTCTCCCTGCGGAATCCGGTGTAGGCGGACTGCAGGGACTCGATCTCCTCGGCGTGCCACCAGATCATGAAATCCGCGTCGGCGCGCAGCGCCGAGACGTCGTAGACACCGCGAACGGCCACGCCGCTGTCGGCGAGCGAGTCCAGGTATTCCTGCGTCACCTGCGCGGCCTTGTCCCGGTCCTCGGGCAGGGTGCCCTGCTCGAACCGGAAGACCGACCACATGGTGTAGCGGATGGTGTTGTTGAGCTCGTCGTAGTTCAGCCGCGCCATGAGCTCATCTTCCCACCTCAAGGCGCCCGGTCTGCAGCAGGTCCCGGGTGACGTCGGTCGCCGCCGACTCCCCGGTCGCCACGCACGCGGGCACGCCGACGCCGTGCAGCGCCGCACCGGCGATCGCCAGTCCGTGCACCTCGGCAACGGCCCGCTCGATGTCGGCGACCAGATCGAGATGCCCCACGCCGTACTGCGGCAGCCCGCCGCCCCAGCGCAGCACCACCGACTCCACCGGTTCGGCGGTGATGCCGGTCAGGTCGGCCAGATCCGCCCGCACCCGGTGCAGCAGCTCATCGTCGTCGCGCTGCAGCTCGGCGGTCTCGCCGAAGCGGCCGACCGACCCGCGCACCAGCACCTCGCCATCGGCACCGCGCAGGTGCTGCCACTTGTTGCTGGAGTAGGTGAAGGCCTTCGCGGTGAACGGAGTCCCGTCCGCGCGCCGCTCCCCTCGGGCGATCAGCGTGCCCGAGGCCGCGGCACCGTCGTGCTCGGGCAACGGCGTGTCGGGTGGCAGGGCGAGGCCGACCACGGCCATCGAGGCCAGCTCGACCGCGCCGAGGCGCTCCGAGGCGGCCGGAACCGGATCGGCCAGCAGGCGCCGCGCGGCGGGCGCCGGAATCGCCAGCACCACGGCGTCGGCTTCCAGGTGCTCCGGTGCGGGAGCCGCACCGATCTCCAAGCGCCAGCCCGCGCCGGTGCGAGCGAGCCCGCGCACCGGCAGGCCCAGCCGGACGTCCGCGTCGGCGGCCAGCAGCAACCGGTCGATAAGTTCGCGATAGCCGCCCCGGAACGCGCCGAAGACCGGCTTCGGCGTGGTGTTCCGAGCGGGCGGCGCGGGCAGCGCCGAGCGGACCGCTTCGGCGATCGAACCCGCTCCCGCGTCCAGCGCCGCGGCCAGCGCCGGGATGGTCGCGCGCAACCCGAGGCGGTTGGCATCGCCCGCGTAGACGCCGCCGAGCAGCGGCTCCACCAGGCGGTCGACGACCTCGTCGCCGACCCGCTCGCGCAGCAGACCACCGACCGAGGCGTCGGCACCGCCGAGCTCGATCGGCGGCAGCCCGGCCTCCGCGCGGACCGCGTCCGCCCCCGCTTCGGAGAGCACGCCCGCCACCGAATCGGCCTCGGCGGGCACGCCCATCACGGTGCCGCCGGGCAGGTGCTGGATCCGCCCGCCCGCGCGCACGGTCGCCCGCGCCCCGGCGGGATGCACGATCTCGCTCTCCGCGCCCAGCTCCTCGGCCAGCCGCAGCACCTCCGGGCGGCGCGCCAGGAACGCCTCGGCGCCGAGGTCGTAGGCCGTACCCGCGAGCTCCACCGAGCGCAGCTTGCCGCCGAGGCAGGTGGTCTGCTCCAGGAGCACGATCTCGGCGTCCGGGCCGAGCTCGGTGCGCAGCCGGTGAGCCGCGGACAGCCCCGCGATGCCCCCACCGACGACGGCTACGCGCGGCGGCATCAGCGCTGCGCGGTCGTGGTGTGCACCAGCTCCACGATCCGGGTCAGCACCTCCGGGTCGGTGGTGGGCAGCACGCCGTGACCGAGGTTGAAGATGTGGCCGCCGTCGACCCGGCCGCCCTCGTCGAGGATGCGGCGCACCTCGCGCTCGACGGCGTCCCAGCCCGCGAACAGCACGGCGGGATCCAGGTTGCCCTGCACGACCGGGGCACCCGCGGCGGGCTCGGCCGCGCGCAACCGCGTCGCCGCCTCGTCCAGGCCGACGCGCCAGTCCACGCCGACGACATCGGGACCGGCGTTGCGCATCGCACCGAGCAGCTCCCCGGTCCCGACGCCGAAGTGGATCTTCGGGACGTCGGAGACCTCAGCGATGCCCTCGAAGATGCGACGGCTGTGCGGCAGCACGAACTCGCGGTAGTCGCGCAGCGAGAGCGCCCCGGCCCAGGAGTCGAACAGCTGGACCGCGTCGACACCGGCCCGCAGCTGCACCCGCAGGAACTCGAGCGTGGTCTCGGCCAGCTTCTCCAGCAGCGCGTGCCAGGTCTTCGGGTCGGAGTGCATCAGCGCCTTGGTGCGCTCGTGATTGCGGCTCGGGCCGCCCTCGACCAGGTAGGAGGCCAGGGTGAACGGCGCGCCCGCGAAACCGATCAGCGGCGTCTCGCCCAGCTCGCGGATCAGCAGCCCGATCGTGTCCGCCACCGGCGTGACCTGCCCGGCATCCAGCTCGGGCAGTGCCGCGACGTCGGCGGCGTCGCCGACCGGGTTGGTCACCACCGGCCCGGTGCCGGGCACGATGTCCAGGCCGATCCCAGCGGCGTACAGCGGCAGCACGATGTCGCTGAACAGGATCGCCGCGTCCACGCCGTGACGTCGCACCGGCTGCAGGGTGATCTCGCTGGCCAAGTCCGGCGTCATGCAGGCCTCGAGCATGGGAATGCCCTCGCGCAGCGAGCGGTACTCGGGCAACGACCGCCCGGCCTGCCGCATGAACCAGACCGGGGTGTGCCTGGGTCGACCGCCGCGAGCGGCGACGAGCAGAGGAGAGTCGGCTAGGTCCCGTCGAGCCGAGACCGGAGCGGAGTTCGTCATCGAAGGTCGGTGTCCGTACGTCTGTGTCGGATCCCGGCGATTCCCCGCACGAGGCCGGTGCTGACTTGCCGTGGCGGTCGGCCGGGCTGGCAACGGCAATCTTCGCACGCCTCCCCCGGCCCCACTCGCGGCGCCCGGACGTCCGCACGGCGTGCCTCCGCCACCCCATCGGGGTGAACGAATAGAGTCGGCTCCCGTGACGGAGATGTCGGCGGCGCCCGAAGTTTTCCGGCAGGCGGTTGCCACGTTGACGTCGCCTCAACCGCGAGCCGAGATCGAGCTCAGCGAGGTCGGCGCGCCCAAGCGCCTGGCCCCCTGGGCGCACGCGCTGGCCGCGGAGGTGGACGGACCGGCCGGGGAGCCAGCCAGCGCGCGTCTCGTGCTGCTGCATGACCCGGATGGCCAGGATTCCTGGGGTGGCGTGCTTCGCCTGGTGGTGTACCTGCGGGCCGAGCTGGATCCGGAAGTGGCCGGCGACCCGCTGCTGCCCGCGGTGGGCTGGTCCTGGCTGACTGACGCGCTGGAGGGCCACGACGCGGCGTTCACGGCGCTCGGCGGCACGGTCACGCAGACGTCCTCGGCGCGGTTCGGCGACATCTCCGGACCGCCCCGGAGCCATGACCTCGAGCTGCGCGGCTCCCTGACACCGACGGACACCGATCTGACGCCGCACGCCAAGGCCTTCCACGAGCTGCTGGCCAGCGCGGTGGGACTGCCCCCGGAGGGCGTTGCGCTGCTCGGCAAACGCCCGAACGGCTCAGCTCGACAGGACTGATTCGGGGTCGCCCATTCACCGGCTGCGCCCCCGCAGCACCGCCGGTAGCGTCTGACGCGCCGCTTCGCGGTCCTCGATCGCTCGCCGCGCCCCACCGCGCGCGACACGCCGAAGCGCCAAATCGTGCGACACGCCGATGTCCGATTTTCATTCGCGAACGTTGCACGAGCGGGAAATTTGGTTGATCGCGCAACTTATTCACGATGCGCATTCAGCGTATGTCGCCTGGCCACGCTCCGACGTTACAATGATTGCGGAGAGTCACCTGAAAGAGTGACGAAAACCCACTCTCGTCACAACTCGATCGGGATAGATACCCAAATGATCGTCCCGCTCGCCCGCTTGGACGGTTAGGCTGCCACCGACGACACCACTTTCGGTCGATCAGTGGCGCGGCTGATTGGTCGAGAGTCCCGGTGCCGGTCGGGGGGCACGACCGACTCCAGGGAGGTAGTGACGTGGCTGCCGTCGGCTTAGGTCAGGCCGCTCGAACCACGCCTGCCGGCGCGTTGCCGGCCAACATGGTCCCGCACCCGCGGGAAGAGCTGTTCACGGTGCTCGTGGTGGATGACCATCCGCTGCTCCGGGAGGCCATTTCCTCCCGGCTGCTGCAGATGGGCGCCGGCACGGTGCACGAGGCCGCATCGATGGCCGAAGCCAGGGCTCGTGCCCTGGCGACCGGTCCGTGCGACCTCGCGATCCTTGATCTCGGACTCCCAGATGGAACCGGGATCGAACTGGTAACCGAACTCCGGAGCCAGGGCTGGCCGCGGATCGTGGTGCTCGCTTCGTCCGATGACCCCTATGCGGTTCGGGCCGCCTTCCAGGCAGGCGCTCAGGCGTACCTGCTGAAGTCGGCCTCTCCCATGGTGGTCACCGACGGCGTGCGCCGCGTGCTCGACGGTGGGGTGTACGCCGATCCCAGTGTGGCGCCGGTGCTTGCCGCCGGTACCCGCGTGCCGGGAACCGACAACACCCCTCGCGAGCTGTCCGGGCGAGAGGTCGAAGTTCTCCAGTTGGTGGCCGATGGCCGTTCCAACAAGGAGATCGGCGAAGCCCTGAACCTGTCCGCGCTCACGGTGAAATCTCACCTGTCGCGGATCGGGCGAAAACTGGGCACGGGCGATCGCGCGCAGATGGTTGCGCTGGCCATGCGGGCCGGCGTGATCCGCTGACCGATCGCTGAAGCACCTGCACCGGTGCGGCCGGATCGACGAAGCCCGGGCGGATGGCCCCACGGCGAGGGCAAAGCACGTAAGGTCTGTTAGCCGTGGAAGCCGCAAGCCCCGAGACAGTCGGATCCGGCCGCCCGGAGCCGGTGTTGCTGACCGAACCCGCAGACGGCGTACCGCCGGTGGTGAACTCACCGGATGCGCTCGCCGCGGCCGCCGATGCGCTGGCCGCGGGAACCGGGCCGGTCGCCGTGGACACCGAGCGCGCCTCGGGCTACCGGTACTCGCAGCGCGCGTACCTGGTGCAGTTGCGCCGCGAAGGCGCGGGCACCGTGCTGGTGGACCCGATCGCCCTGGACGGCGAGCTGGGCCCGCTGGTGGCGGCGTTGGCCGACACCGAGTGGGTGCTGCACGCCGCGTCCCAGGACCTGCCTTGCCTCGCCGAGCTCGACCTGCGACCGGCACGGCTGTTCGACACCGAGCTGGCGGGACGCCTCGCGGGCTTCGAACGCGTCTCGCTGGGCGCGCTGGTCGAACGCATGCTCGGCTACCAGCTGGAGAAGGGCCACAGCGCCGCCGACTGGTCGCGCCGCCCGCTGCCGGAGGACTGGCTGGTCTACGCCGCGCTGGACGTCGAGCTGTTGATCCACCTGCGCGACGCGATGCACGACGAGCTGCAACAGCAGGGCAAGCTGGACTGGGCCCACGAGGAGTTCGAGGCCGCCCGCACCGCCGAGCCCGCTCCCCCGCGCGCCGAACCGTGGCGCCGGACCTCCGGAATCCACAAGGTGCGCAGCACCCGGCAGCTGGCCGCCGTGCGCGCGTTGTGGCAGACCCGGGACGAATTCGCCCGCGAGCGCGATCTCGCGCCGGGCCGGGTGCTGCCCGATTCCTCGATCATCGCCGCCGCGCAGGCCAACCCGCGCAACGAGGCGGACCTGGTCGCCATGCCGGTCTTCGGCGGACGCCACCAGCGCCGCCGCGCGTCGATGTGGCTGCAGGCGCTGCGCTCGGCACGACGCCTGGACAACTCCGAGCTCCCGGCGGCGTCCTCGACCAACGAGGGGCCACCGCCGACCAACCGGTGGTCGGACCGCGATCCCGCGGCCGCGGCCCGGTTGCAGGCCGCGCGGTCGGGGCTGACCGCCATCGCCGAGGAGAACGGGCTCCCGCTGGAGAACCTGCTGCTGCCGGACCTGGTGCGGCGGACCTGCTGGCTGCCGCCGGAGGACCGCAGCGTCGCGGGCGTGGCCGAACTGCTGCGGGACAAGGGAGCCCGCGAGTGGCAGATCGGCCTCACCGCGCAGGCCCTCAGCGAGGCGTTGCACGCCACACCGGAGGAGGCCTGAGCCTTCGCGGGCGCGCGCCTTTCGCACGGCCGCGCACCATCGCGGAGCTCGCGGTGCCGCGGCGGACGAGTTCGGGAAAGATCCCAGGCGGCCGAGCCGCGATCAGCATGTGAGACAGGTGACACGGGCGGGTGCGTGGTTACCGGCTGGTAATAAGCGCTAGAGTGCGGTTACCGGTCGGTAAGCAAGCCGCCAGTCGCGGGATCCGGCCGAGCATCATCCACCAAGTCCAGTGAGGAGCACGCCGTGGCCGCACCTGCGTCGGCACCTGCCGACAGCCGCAGCCGCAAAGCGGTTCGGGACGTGGTCTTCGTCGACGGCGTACGCACGCCGTTCGGCAAGGCCGGTTCCAAGGGCCAGTACGCCCAGACCCGCGCCGACGACATGGTCGTCAAGGTCATCCGCGAGCTGCTGCGACGCAACCCGGACCTGCCCGCGGAGCGCATCGACGAGGTCGCGGTGGCCGCGACCACGCAGATCGGCGACCAGGGCCTGACCATCGGCCGCAGCGCGGCGCTGCTGGCCGGCCTGCCCAAGTCGGTCCCCGGCTTCGCCATCGACCGGATGTGCGCGGGCGCCATGACCGCCGTGACCACCGTGTCCAGCGGCATCGCCGTGGGCGCCTACGACGTGGTCATCGCCGGTGGCGTCGAGCACATGGGCAACCACCCGATGGGCGAGGGCGTCGACCCGAACCCGCGGTTCGTCTCGGACAAGCTCGTCGACCCGTCCGCCCTGGTCATGGGTTCGACGGCCGAGAACCTGCACGACCGGTTCCCGGAGATCACCAAGGAGCGCACCGACGCCTACTCGGTGCTGAGCCAGCAGCGCTACGACGCGGCGGTGCAGGCGGGCAAGATCTCCCCGGACCTGGTCCCGGTCTCCACCCGCTCCGAAGAGGGCTGGGGCCTGGCCACCACCGACGAGCCGCCGCGCCCGGGCACCACCACCGAGGACCTGGCCGGCCTGAAGACGCCGTTCCGCCCGCACGGCCGGGTCACCCCGGGCAACGCGGCCGGCCTCAACGACGGCGCCACCGGCGCGCTGCTCGCCGATGCCGAGACGGCCGAGGAGCTGGGCCTGCCCGTCGGCATGAAGCTGGTCGGCTACGCCTTCGCGGGCGTGGACCCGGAGGTCATGGGCGTCGGTCCGGTGCCGGCCACCGAGAAGGCGCTGGAGCGCGCCGGGCTGAGCATCGACGACATCGGCCTGTTCGAGATCAACGAGGCCTTCGCCGTGCAGGTGCTGGCCTTCCTGGACCACTTCGGCATCGCCGAGGACGACGAGCGCGTCAACCCGTGGGGCGGCGCGATCGCCTGCGGTCACCCGCTCGCCTCCTCCGGCGTGCGGCTGATGTCCCAGCTCTCGCGGCACTTCGCCGAGCACCCCGAGGTCCGCTACGGCATCACGACCATGTGCATCGGCTTCGGCATGGGCGGCACGGTCATCTGGGAGAACCCGAACTACAACGCAGGAGGCGAGCAGTGACTGACTTCGCGGCGCTGTTCCCCGACGAGGTCGTGACCAAGGCGTACACCCGCCTCGTCGACGTCCCCGGTCTGACCGGCAAGCTGGCGCTCATCACGATCGACAACGGGCACGACCACACCCGCCCGTCCACCTTCGGCCCGGCGGGCCTGACCAGCCTGAACTCCGCGCTGGACGAGGCCTTCGCGGCCGAGCCCGCCGCGATCGCGGTCACCGGCAAGCCGTTCGTGTTCGCCGTCGGCGCCGACCTCTCCGGCGTCGGCCAGGTCGGCGAGCGCGAGCACGCCGAGGCCATCGCGCAGACCGGCCACGACGTGTTCCGCAGGCTCACCGAGACGACGATCCCGACCTTCGCGTTCGTCAACGGCGCGGCCCTGGGCGGTGGCCTGGAGCTGGCGCTGTCCTGCCACTACCGCACGGTGGCGAGCAACGCGGGCTCGATCGCCTTCCCGGAGTGCTACCTCGGCCTGTTCCCGGGCTGGGGCGGCACCCAGCTGCTGCCGAACCTGATCGGCCCGGACGCCGCGGTGTCGGTGATCATCGAGAACTCGCTGGCCCAGAACCGCATGCTCAACCCGAAGAAGGGCCTGCAGCTGGGCATCTTCGACGAGCTGCTGGAAGGCGCGGACTTCCTCGAGGAGTCGGTGCGCTGGATGGTTCGCGTGGTCAACGGCGAGCAGGCGGTCCAGCGCCCGGAGATCGACCGGGGCAAGGGCTGGGACGACGCGGTCGCCCGCGCCGCGGAGATCGTGGAGTCCAAGACCCACGGCGCCTCCCCCGCGGTGACCAAGACCGTCGAGCTCATCGACATGGCCCGCAACAACGATCTCGACGCGGGCTACGCGGCCGAGACCCAGGCGCTGGCCGACGCGCTGATGTCCGATGAGCTGCGCGCGGGCCTCTACTCGTTCGACCTGACGCAGAAGCGGGCCAAAAAGCCCGCCGGTGCGCCGGACAAGTCGCTGGCCCGCCCGGTGTCCAAGGTCGGCGTCATCGGCGCCGGTCTGATGGCCGGTCAGCTCGCGCTGCTGTTCGTGCGCCGCCTGGAGGTGCCGGTGGTCATCACCGACATCGACCAGGAGCGCATCGACAAGGGCGTCGGCTACATCCACGGCGAGATCGACAAGCTGGCCGACAAGGGCAGGCTGTCCCCGGACGGGGTCAACAAGCTCAAGGCCCTGGTGACCGGCGAGCTGGACAAGAAGGCGTTCGCCGACGCCGACTTCGTCATCGAAGCGGTCTTCGAGAAGATGTCGCTCAAGCAGCAGATCTTCGCCGAGGTCGAGGAGCACGTGTCGCCGGAGGCGATCCTGGCGACCAACACCTCGTCGCTGTCGATCACCGAGATGGCCTCGGAGCTGAAGAACCCGGAGCGGGTCGTCGGCTTCCACTTCTTCAACCCGGTCGCGGTGCTGCCGCTGCTGGAGATCGTGCGCGGCGCGAAGACCGACGACGCCGCGCTGGCCACCGCCTTCCAGGTGGGCAAGCAGCTGAAGAAGTCCTGCGTGCTCGTCAAGGACGCCCCGGCGTTCGTGGTCAACCGGCTGCTGACCCGCTTCATGGGCGAGGTCATCGCCAGCGTCGACGAGGGCACCCCGTTCGAGGTGGCCGACAACGCGCTGCAGCCGCTGGGCCTGCCGATGAGCCCGATGGTGCTGCTGCAGCTGGTCGGTCCGGCCGTGGCCCAGCACGTCAACGGCACCATGCACGAGGCCTACCCGGACCGGTTCGGCCTGAGCGAGAACCTGCAGAAGTTCGTCGATGCGGGCAAGACCGCCGTGTGGACCTTCGACGAGTCCGGCAACCAGATCGTGGACCCCGAGGTCGCGGAGATGTGGAAGCAGGGCGACGAGCCCTCCACCACCGAGGAGGTCCGCGAGCGGGCGCTCAACGCGCTGGCCGAGGAGATCCGGATCATGCTCGACGAGGGCGTGGTCGCCGAGGCGCAGGACATCGACCTGTGCATGCTGCTCGGCGCGGGCTGGCCGTTCTGGCTGGGCGGCATCACCCCGTACCTGGACCGCGCGGGCGTGTCCGAGAAGGTCACGGGCAAGCGCTTCCTGGACAAGGGCGTGGCCTCGCTGCCCGCCTGACCGGCGCTTGAGCAGAAGTCCCCCGCGGGTGCCTCACCCGCGGGGGACTTCTCGTGCGCGGAGGCGGCGCGGCCAGGTATCCGCCGGGATCGCCGTGGCGCATCACCCCACGCCCGGCTGCGCCACCGGCAGACCGATTTCCTCCGCCGCCTCGTGCAGACGGCTGTCGTAGGTCACGAACGCCACGAGGTGACTGCCGAAGATGGCATGGGCGGTGGCCAGATGGATGGCATCCAGCGAGCGCAACATGGCGTCCTGGTACGCGGCAGCTGTCGCGCGCACGACTTCATCGATGTCGTACACACCGACCCGCTTCATGATCGCCGGAACAGATCCCATCAGTTCCGGTGCACAACGGCGGAGCGGCCGAGGTAGCTCGACCTCTACCAGCGAGGACGCGACCAAGGGAACATCGGGCCGCTGCTCCAACCAGTCGGCGAGAGCCTCCGTTTCGGCTTCCGGGCGAACGAGTTTGATCAGCGCAGCAGTGTCGAGATAGATCACTAGTGGCGTTCCTCGTCTCGGAGATCGCGCATCAGCTCACCAGCGTCCGAGCCCTCTCGCACGTGCCCCAGAGGACGCGGAATCGGCCCTTCCAGCGTCGCCGGACGGAACTTGCCCGAAGCAATTAGATCGCTCAGAACGTGCGGCTGCGCAGGCACGATCCGGGCGACCACACCGCCGCGTTCGGTGATCTCGATTTCTTCGCCCCGCTTGACCCGGTCCAAAACCTTCGATGTTTCCTGGTTCAGCAGGCGGACAGGAACCTCGCTCATGCCCTCGCATGTACTACGAATATGTTCTACGCACCAGCGCACGCGCTGCGGAGCGGTTCTACGCCGCCGGAAGTTGCACCGCGATCGTCAGGCCACCGGTGGGGATCGGGGTGGCCCGGAGGTGGCCGTGGTGCGCCTTGGTGGCCGCTTGGACGATGGACAGGCCCAGGCCGGTGCCGTTGCGGGCGGTGCGCTCCAGGCCGGAGCGGCGGAACGGCTCGAACAGGGCCTCGACTTCGGCCTCGTGGATCGGATGTCCCGAAGAGCTCACCCGCAGGCAGGTCCAGCCCTGGTCCGCACCGGTGGTGACCTCGATCCAGCCGCCGTCGACGTTGTGCCGCACCGCGTTCTCCAGCAGGTTTCCCGCGACGCGCTCCAGCAGCGCCGGATCGCCGACGGCGAAGGCCGGCTCGGCGCAGGTCTGCACCCGCATCCCGCGCCGACGCGCCTCGTCCTCGACGCTGCGCAGGGCGCGCGAGACCACCTCGGTGAGGTCGACCGGTTCGCGCACCGCCAGCTCGACGCCCTCGGTGCGGGCCAGCAGCAGCAGCGCCTCGACCAGGCGTTCCGCGCGGGCGGTGGCTTCGCGCACCACGTCGGCCATCCGGCGCAGCTCCGCCTCGTCGGCGTGCGGGTCGGACAGCGTGACGTCCAGTTCGGTGCGGATCACCGACAGCGGAGTGCGGAGCTCGTGACTGGCGTTGGCGACGAAGCGTCGCTGCGAGTCGAAGGCGGCCTGCAGCCGGTCGAGCATGGCGTCGAAGGTGTCGGCCAGCCGCGCGACCTCGTCGCGCGGGCCATTGAGCTCGATGCGCTCGTCCATCGACTCGGCCGAGAGCCTGCGGGCGGTCTCGGTGACCTCGTGCAGCGGCCGCAGCATCCGTCCGGTCACCAGCCACGCCAGCAACGCTCCCGCGGCCACCACGGCCACGAACGCGAACCCGCCGATGGCGAGGACCTGCCTGCGGGCGGAGTCGCGCAGCGCCGCGCCCAGCATCTCGGCGGGGACGTCGACGCCGTCGACCCGGACGCTGGTGCCGTCCGGCAATCGCGGGACGGCCGCGACGACGTTGCCGACGAGCACCCAGCCCAGCCACAGCAGGATCCCGGCGACCAGCGCGACCAGCAGGGTCGCCAGCAGGGTCAGCCGGATGCGCAAGCCGGGACCGCGACGGGTGAGCGAGCCCATCGCGCCTAGTCCCGGACGCGTTCGGCGGCCGCCGAGGGAACCCGGTAACCGGCGCCGACCACCGTCTCGATGATGCCGGGCTCGCCCAGCTTCTTGCGCAGCGACATCATGGTCACCCGCACGGTCGTGGTGAACGGATCGGCGTTCTCGTCCCAGACCCGCTCGAGCAGCTCCTCGGAGCTGATCACCGCTCCCCCGGCCGCGAGCAGCACCTCCAGGACACCGAGCTCCTTGCGGGTCAGCTCGACCTCGCCACCGGACCTGCGCACGATCCTCTTGGCCGGGTCCAGCTCGAGGTCCTGCGCGGTCAGCAGCGGTGGCTGCGCGGGAGTGGCGCGCCGGCCCAGCGCACGCACGCGCGCGATGAGCTCGGGGAAGGCGAAGGGCTTGACGAGGTAGTCGTCGGCCCCGAGGGACAGGCCCTCGACGCGGTCCTCGACCGCATCGGACGCCGTGAGCATGATCACCCGGGTCAGCTCGCCCGAGGTCATCAGTTCCCGGCACAGCTCATCGCCGGACATGGCGGGCAGATCCCGATCGAGCACGACGACGTCGTAGCGGGTGATCGAGGTCTTCTCCTGCCCGCTCTCCCCGTCGTAGGCCACGTCCACGGCCATCCCGTCCCGTCGCAGGCCACGAGCCACCGCATCGGCCAGCGGCTTCTCGTCCTCCACGACCAGCACTCGCACACGCCCAGCCTGCCACACCCGGCGAGCGAGACGAGGCGAGATCAACCCGGCGAGGCGCCCGAAACACGCGCGGGCCACACGCCCGGTGGACGTGCGGCCCGCGCGGTCCTGCGTCAGCTGTTGGCGGCCTCGGCCTCCGGAGCGATCCGGAGGCGGGAGCCCCTGCGGCCCGCCAGCCAGCCGTTGACCTTCTCCGCGATGCCGGTCTCGGTGAGGCCGAGGTCGGCGAGCACCTCCTCGCGCGCCGAGTGCTCGAGGAACTCGTTGGGCACCGCGAGGTCGCGCAGCGGGACGTCGAGGTCGGCGTCGCGCAGCCGGGCGGCCAGCGAGGATCCGAAACCGCCGTGGCGGCCGCCGTCCTCCAGCGTCACCACGAGCTCGTAGTCACCCGCCAGCTCGACGGCCCGGTCCGGCACCGGCACGACCCAGCGCGGGTCGACGACGGTGACGCCGACGCCCTGCGCGGCCAGCCGCTCGGCGGCGGCCACGGCGAGCTTGCCGAAGGCGCCGACCGCCAGCAGCAGCACGTCCCCGCGATCATCGGCGCGCAGCACGTCGACACCGCCGGTGCGCTCGACGGACGGGACCTCCTCGATCACCGAGCCCTTGGAGAAGCGCAGCACGGTCGGGCCGTCGTCGACGGCGACGGCTTCGCGCAGCTCCTCGCGCAGGCTCACCGCGTCCCGCGGGGCGGCCACCCGGATGCCGGGGATCAGGCCCAGGATCGACAGGTCCCACATCCCGTTGTGGCTGGCGCCGTCGTCACCGGTGACCCCGGAGCGGTCCAGCGTCACCGTGACCGGCTGCTTGTGCAGGGCCACGTCCATCAGCAGCTGGTCGAAGGCCCGGTTGAGGAAGGTCGAGTACACCGCGAAAACCGGGTGCATCCCGCCCATCGCCAGGCCGGCCGCCGAGGTCATGCCGTGCTGCTCGGCGATGCCCACGTCGAAGCAGCGCTCCGGGTAGGCGTCGGCGAACTTCTGCAGGCCGGTGGGCCCGAGCATCGCGGCGGTGATGCCCACGACGTCCGGGCGCTCGGCGCCGATGGCGACCAGCTCGTCGGAGTAGACGTCGGTCCAGCTCTTCGGGGCGGGCTTCTTGGGCAGACCGGTCTCCGGGTCGATGACCTTGACCTGGTGCATCTGCTCGGCCTCGTCGTTCTCGGCGGGCGCGAAGCCGTTGCCCTTGCGGGTGACCGCGTGCACGATCACCGGGCCGCCGAAGGACTTGGCCATCTGCAGAGCCTGCTCGACGGCCTTCATGTCGTGCCCGTCGACCGGCCCCAGGTACTTGATGCCGAGGTCGGAGAACATCACCTGCGGGCTGATCGCGTCCTTGATGCCGCTCTTGGCCGCGTGCAGGCCGGTGTAGAGCGAGCGGCCGACGACCGGCAGGTTGCGCAACGTGCGCTTGCCGCTCTCCAGCGCCTTCTCGTAGCTCGGGTTGAGCCGCAGCGCCGCCAGGTGCTCGGCGAGCCCGCCGATGGTGGGCGCGTACGAGCGGCCGTTGTCGTTGACGACGATGACGACCGGACGCTCCGGGTCGGCGGCGATGTTGTTCAACGCCTCCCAGCACATTCCGCCGGTCAGCGCACCGTCGCCGACCACCGCCACAGCGTGCCGCTGCTCGCCGCTCAGCTGGAACGAACGGGCCAGCCCGTCGGCGTAGGACAGCGACGTCGAGGCGTGGCTGTTCTCGACGACGTCGTGCTCGCTCTCGGCGCGCGACGGGTAGCCGGACAGACCGTCGCGCTTGCGCAGCTGGTCGAAGCCGTCCTGCCTACCCGTGATGATCTTGTGCACGTAGGACTGGTGCCCCGTGTCGAACACCAGCGCGTCGTTCGGCGAGTCGAACACCCGGTGCAGGGCGAGCGTGAGTTCCACCGCACCGAGGTTCGGCCCCAGATGGCCACCGGTGCGCGAGACCTTCTGGATCAGGAAGTGCCTGATCTCCTCGGCAAGTCCCGTCAGCTCAGCGTGCGTCAGGCGCTTGACATCGCCCGGACTACGCACGGACCCCAGCAGCGTCACCGTTCCACCTCGCTTGTCGTGCCGGTCGGGCTCGTCGCAATGCCGGGGCCTGGCCGGCAACCTGGCTCCGCCACCGTTTGCATAGTGCGCTCCAGTCTACGGAGCGGCCACGCGGCGATCAGGCGCGGCTGGACACCTGCGGCGATGTCGGAACGCGTGCGGTGAGGGCTCATCACCACCGCGATCGGATCGCCATTCCCAGGACCACTCGACCAGCGGTGTTGTACGTTTTTTCTGATCGAAGCCAGGAGGAGCGATGACAGACCCGGATCCGAGCAAGGACGAACTCGAGGCGCGCAACGCGGGGATGCGCGAGCAGATGAACTCGATGTTGGAAGGGCTGCAACGGCAGACCGCCCAGCTCAAGGAGGCGCAGGCCGAGGCGATGGCCGCCACTGGCACGGCGAGCTCGAGCGACGGACTGGTCACCGTCGAGGTCAACGCCGCCGGTGTCGTCACCGGCACCCGGCTCTCGCAATCCGCGCTTCGCAACACCACGCCGGACAAGCTCGCCAGCAGCTTCACCGAGGCGTCCCAGGCCGCCGCGCGCGATGCGCGCACCAAGGCCGACGCGGCGCTCGCCCCGGTGCAGCAGGACGTGCCGGACCTGCCGGACGTGTTCCCGCAGGCCCCGTCGCTGAAGGGCCTGATCCCGGACGCTCCGGAAATCCCGGAACCGAACAGGATCTCCGCGGCGTCCAACGCCTCGGATGACGACGACTGGGACGACTTCGAACCCCGGTCCCGGTTCCGAAAGGATCAGTGGTGAGCGGACTCGACGTACACCCCGAGAAGCTGCGCGGCGCCTCGCCGAAGTTCGACAACGCCTCGGACAGCCTGCAGACCGCGCTGGACAAGCTCAACGGCGTGCTGCAGGCCGAGGGCGATTGCTGGGGCGGCGATGAGGCCGGCCAGGCCTTCGCCAAGGATTACGTGCCCGCCTCCGAGCAGGGCACCAAGGCCCTGCAGGACCTGAAGAAGGCGCTGCACCAGGTTCGCGGCGAGCTCGATGCCACCGCCCGCACCTGGGACGAAGTCGACAAGAGCAACTCGGACGGGATCAGCAGCGCCGGAGGCCGGGCATGAGCATCGAGATTCCCGGCGAGGTCAGCTGGCTGTTCCCGATCGTGGTCGGCGCCAACTGGCCGGAGGGCGACGAGGACGCGCTGCGGCGCGTGGCCGAGGCGTGGAACCAGTGCGGTGTCGACGTCGGCGAGGTGCTGTCCGAGACCGAGGGCGCCGTGCAGGCCGCCCTGGGCACCATGGAGGGCCAGACCCACGACGCCTTCGAGCAGTTCATGAAGGACTTCACCGACGGTGAAGGACACCTCCCCGCGCTGCAGAAGCTGTGCGAAGCGCTCGGCGAGGGCGCCGACAAGGCCGCTCTCGAGGTCGAGTACACCAAGCTGAGCATCATCGCCGCGCTGGTGATCCTGGCCGCGCAGATCGCCGCCATGATCGCCTCCGCCGCGGCGACCTTCGGCGCCAGCACCTCCGGGATTCCCATCGCGCAGGCCGCCACGCAGCTGACCGTGCGGACCTTCTTCCAGCAGCTGCTGACCAAGATCGCCGAGGGCGTGCTGGTCAACACCTTCCTCAACGTGGGCGTGGACCTCGCGATCCAGGGCACGCAGGCATTGGCCGGCGATCGCGAGGAGTGGGACGCGGGCAAGACCGGGACCGCCGCGGCCAACGGGGCCATCTCCGGGGTCGCCTCGGGCGTGGCGGGCGGTGTGGTCGACGGAGCCGCCGGGAAGCTCGGGCAGACTCTCGGCAAGGACCTGCTGGGCAACGCGACCTCGAACTTCACCGAAGCGGCGGCCTACGGCGCCGCGCGGGGCGCGCTGACCGGCTCGCTCGGCACCGTGCTGAACAAGACCGCGCACGGCGACTTCGACTACTCCGACCCGACCGCGGTCACCCCCGGAGCGATCTCCGGGGGGATCGGCGGCGCGACCTCCGGGATGCAGTCCCGGCACGAGGGGCTGGACACGACCTGGGAGCACAACGGTCGCGGCCCGACCTCCAGCGGCGACGGCGAGTGGGTCTCCGGGTCGAACACCCAGGGCTGGCGGTTCCAGACCGAGGAGGGCGCGGTCGCGGGCGCGAACGTGGACAGCCCTTACACCAGCGGTGTCAACTCCTCCAACGTCGGCACCGAGGCCGAGATCAAGGGCGGCCCCAACAGCGTGATCAGCGACTCCTACGGCGATGTCGACGACGAGCAGCAGCGCAGCCCGGACCGGCTCGACCTCCCCGAAGCGGAGCGCTGACGCCCGGCCGGGAACCGCGGCGAGCGGTTCCCGGCCGCAGGTCAGGCCCACGGCCTCCAGGACGGGATCGGCGCGACCTCGGCGCGCGGGTCGCCCCACGACGGGCTGCGCGGCGGCAGCTGGTTGAGCTCGGCGAACTCCAACCTCCGCCGCAGGCGCAACCAGCTGACCACCAGCGCCGTACCGGCGAGCACCGCGCCGACCGCGGCGGGCCACATGCCCGCGCCAGGACTGCCCGCTGCGAGCGAGGTCAGCATCATCAGTCCGAGCACGCCGAGGACGAACCCGGTCGCGCCGCGGAACCAGGTGCGGGACTGCGCGCGCCTGCCGTACCGGTGAGCGGTGTTGCGCTCGGCCGCCCAGTCGCGCAGCGCGTGCCAGGCGTTCAGGTCCTGCGGACCGGTGCGCTGCGGCCAGGCCGCGGTCTGCCGCCTGCGCAGAATCGCCGCCACCAGCCGGGGCTCGGCGACCGGCACGATCCACTGCTGCCTGCCCGCGACCACCCGCACCGCGGGCCCCGGGGGCAGCCGCAGCCCGTCGGCGCCCGGCAGCGGCCAGACGTCCTCGGCGGTGATCTCGCCCGGCTGCGCCAGCGAGACCTCGGCCAGCGCGATCGCCTGATCCACGTGCCCGCCGCCGTGCTTGCGCGCCAGCGCCAGCACCGCGCGATCGCGGCCGATGCGCAGCTCGGCGGGCCGCCGCTCGTAGAGCCGGAAGCCGACCTCGACATCTGCTTCGGCCAAGTCGAACCCGGGCGTCGAGCAACGCCGGTAGGCCGAGCTCGCCAGCCACCAGCACACCACCGGCGCCAGCAGCGCCAGCAATCCCGCAGGGGCCAGGCCGAAGTTGGCGAAGACCGCGACGAACGCCGCGAGCAGCGACCAGCCGACCCAGCGACGCGGGGTGCGCGCGTCGGCCAGCCAGCCCGCCGCGGCGACGGCGATCCCGATCCCACCGGCGATCACGACACCAGCGGGCATCGCGCGCAGCGACCAGAGCAGGAAGGCCGCCGGGACGACCACCACCGCGAGAGCTCCCAGCCCGAAGGCCTGGAGACGCCTGCCCGGAACCGCGTCCGGTGCCTCGCCGCGCCGCCCGGCGATCGGGGCCACCTCGTTCCCGGTCACCGGTGGAGCGGGCTGGACTTCCGGAACGTGCTCGCCGGTCGGCATGGATCCCTCGGTGCTCAACGGTCGTCGAACTCGATTCCGGCGGGTTCGCGGCCGTGCAGCGCGACCCGCGCGCGCAGGACCTCGGCGAACTCCGCGTCCGCGGGAAGCAGCTGCTCGTCGTCGCGGGTGCGGACGACCACGACCTCACCGGGCGGCGGCGAAGCACCCCGGCCGTCCGGCAGCCACGCCCACGCGGAGTCCTCCGGCGTGCTCCGGCGAACGCCGATCCCGGTGATGGCACGCAGGTCGATGTCCTTGGTCGCCGCCCCGCCGGGCCGGCCGCCCGCGGCGTTGACGGCGGACAACCGGAGCCGGTCGGTGGTCAGCTTGACCGAGTCGCCGCCCTTGCCGTTCCGCGAGCGCAGGTCGAGCAGCAGCACGATCTCGCTGCCGCCCACCTCGCGCAGCGGACGCGCGAGCATCGCGCGGCGCGCGGCGTAGCCCGCGGCCAGCGGGATCGCCGCGGCGGCCACGCCCACCGGCAGCCAGGACCACGCGGGAAGGCCGTCCCCGGTCAACGAGTTGAGCGCGTAGAGCAGCGGCGGTGCCTCGCAGATGCCGACGAACAGCCCGTAGTAGAGCCACTCGTCCGGCTTCAAGCGCCAGTCGACGCCGTCCACGTGGCGCTTGGCCACGCGCGCGGCGATGACCAGCGGCACGATCGCCACCGCCAGGATGAGCAGCTGGCCGAACAGGGAGCTGTCGTCAGCGCTGCCTCCCCACTGCCACAGCGGGGAGGGATCCCACTCCCACAGCACCACGCCCAGCCGGAGCCACTGCCACAGCACTGCCAGCACGGCCAGCGCAGCGGCGCCGTGGCACCACAGCACCATCAGCCGCACCCATCGCGACGCGCGGTTCCAACGGCCCCGCACCGTCTCGGCCGCGCGCGAGTCCACGCGCCCGGGTAGTTCGCCAGGCCACACAACGACTCCTTCCGCCCGAAAAACCCCGGACACCCTAGCCGCTGCGCAGTCCGGTCCACCCACCCTTCCGGCGGATCGGCGTGCACGCGGCGCGCGCGAGGTCTCCACCGCGCACCGCGCGCCGGGAATGCCCGGTCCCGCACGACCGGGTGTTCGCGTCAGCGCCGCCGCAGCAGCGCGATCGCCTCGACGTGATGCGTCATCGGGAAGGCGTCGAAGGCCTCCAGCTCGGCGAGCTCGTAACCCTGCTCGGCGAACAGCGAGACGTCGCGCGCCAGCGCCGCCGGATCGCAGGCCACGTGCACGACCCGGGACGGCTCGCGAGCGGCGATGCCCTCGACGACCTTGCGGCCGGCGCCCTTGCGCGGCGGATCGAGCACCACCACGTCCGGCGCGACCAGTTCGTCGTCGGCCAGCACCGCCTCGACCGTGCCCGCGCGGAACTCCACCTGCGGCTGGTCGCGGAGGTTGGCCAGCGCGTCCTCGACGGCGCGCTTGGAGGACTCCACCATCAGCACCGAACCACCGGGCCCGACCTGCTCGGCCAGCTCGGCGGCGAACAGCCCGACGCCGCCGTAGAGATCCCAGGCGACCGCGCCGGGCTCGGCGGCCGCGAAGCGGGTGACCACCTCGGTGAAGACCTCCGGGGCCGAGCGGTGCACCTGCCAGAAGCCCTGCGCGGCCACGTCGAACCGGCGGCCCCGGACCTCCTCGTGCGCCACGCCGCTGCCGGTAACCTGGCGAGCGACCGGCCGCTGGTTCCGCTTCTGCGGCTTGCGGTCCAGCGCGGTGACGTGCAGTTCCTGCGCGCCGTCCACGGCCACGGTCAGCTCGGCGCCGGGACGCCACCGCCGGTCGGCGACCTCGGAGATCGCGCCCTCGACGGTGATCGGGCAGTCCTCGACCGGGATGACCCGGTGACTGCGGTGCGGGCGGAACCCGGCGTTGCCCTTCTGATCCACCGCCAGCCGCGCGCGGGTGCGCCAGCGCAGCGCCCCGCCCGGCAGTTCGCGCACCGTGACCGGCCAGTCCAGGCCCGCGAGGTGCCGCAGCTGCTCGGTGAGCACCGCGGCCTTGAGCTCGCGCTGGGTCGCCGGGTCGGCGTGCTGGAAGTCGCAGCCGCCGCAGCGGTCCTTGCCCAGCGCGATGTCGGCCAGCGCGCACGGCGGTTCTACCCGCCCCGGCGCCGCCGTGCGGATCTCCACCGCGTCCGCGCGGCAGAACCCGCCACCGGGATCGTCGGTGACCTCGGCGAGCACCACCTCGCCCGGCAACGTGTGCCGGACGAAGATCACCCGCCCCTCGTAGCGCGCCACGCAGTGGCCGCCGTGTGCGACCTGGCCGACCTCGACCTCCAAGCGTCTTCCGGTCCAGTCCGGCTTCTCGGTCACCGTTCTCCTTCTCCGTTGCTGTCGGAGCCGCTCTCGCCCAGACCACGACGCGTGGCACCGGGCACCGACTCGATTCGCTGCTTGCGCTTGACCCGCGTGGAGGACGCCAGCTGCCACGGCACGCTGGTGACCATCACACCCGGCTGGAACAACAGCCTGCTCTTGAGCCGCAGCGCGCTCTGGTTGTGCAGCAGCTGCTCCCACCAGTGCCCCACCACGTACTCCGGGATGAACACCGTGACCACATCTCGGGGCGAGTCCCGCCGGATCCGCTTGACGTACTGCAGCACCGGACGGGTGATCTCCCGGTACGGCGACTCCAGCACCTTCAGCCGAATCGGCAGGTTCAAAGCATCCCATTCCGCGGTCAGCCCGCGGGTGGCGGCGTCGTCGACGTTGACCGTGACGCCTTCGAGCACGTCCGGCCGGGTGGCGCGCGCGTAGGCGATGGCTCGCATGGTCGGCCGGTGCAGCTGCGAGACGAGCACCAGCGCGTGGTTGCGGGAGGGGAGCACGGTGTCCTCCTCGCCCTCGGCCAGTTCCTCGGCGACGCGCACGTAGTGCTTCCGGATCGCGGTCATCAGCACGTAGATCGCGGCCATCGCGGCGATCGCGATCCACGCGCCGTGGGTGAACTTGGTGATCAGCACGACCACCAGCACGCTGGCCGTCATGAACAGGCCGAAGGAGTTGATCGTCTGCGCCCGGCGCATCCGGCGCCGCGCCTGCGGGTCCTCCTCGGTGCGCAGCAGCCGGTTCCAGTGCCGGATCATGCCGCTCTGGCTGAGCACGAACGAGACGAACACGCCCACGATGTAGAGCTGGATCAGCCGGGTCACCTCGGCGTCGAACGCGAAGACCAGCACGATCGCGCCGAAGGCCAGGAAGAGGATGCCGTTGGAGAAGGCCAGCCGGTCACCGCGGGTGTGCAGCTGGCGCGGCAGGAACCGGTCCTGAGCCAGGATCGAGCCCAGCACCGGGAAGCCGTTGAAGGCGGTGTTGGCGGCCAGCACGAGGATCAGGCCGGTGAAGAACACCAGGTACCACACGCCCGGCGGGAATCCGGCGAACACCGCTCCGGCCAACTGCGCGACCAGCGTCTTCTGCTCGTAGCCCTCCGGGGCGCCGATCAGCTGGTGCGCCGGGTCCTCGGCGATCACCGCCCCGGTGATGCGGGCCAGCATCAGCAGGCCCAGGAACATGGTGATCGCCAGGACACCCATCATCGCGAGCGTGTTCGCCGCGTTGCGGGACTTGGGCTTGCGGAACGCGGGCACGCCGTTGGCGATTGCCTCGACACCGGTCAGCGCCGCGCTACCGGACGAGAACGCGCGCAAGACCAGGAAGGCGAACGCAGCCCCGGCCATCTGCTGGTTCTCCTGGGTCAGCTCGAAGCCCGCGCTCTCGGCGCGCAGCTCGTGCCCGAGCACGAAGGTGCGGAAGAAGCCCCAGCCGATCATGCTCAGCACGCCGATGACGAAGGCGTAGGTGGGGATGGCGAAGGTCGTCCCGGATTCGCGGATGCCGCGCAGGTTCATCGCCGTGAGCAGCAGGATGGCCCCGACCGCGAAGAGCACCTTGTGGGTGGCCACGAACGGGATCACCGAACCGATGTTGGCCGCCGCCGAGGAGATCGACACCGCAACCGTCAGGATGTAGTCGACCAGCAGCGCGCTCGCCACCACCAGTCCCCAGCGCGGCCCGTGGTTGACCGTCGCGACCTCGTAGTCCCCGCCACCGGACGGGTAGGCGCGCACGTTCTGCCGGTAGGAGGCGACCACCGCGATCATCACCAGCGCCACCACCAGCCCGATCCACGGGCTGATCGCGAACGCCGAGACCCCGGCCACGGACAGCACCAGGAGGATCTCCTCCGGCGCGTAGGCCACGCTGGACATCGGGTCGGAGGCGAACACCGGCAGCGCGATGCGCTTCGGGAGCAGGGTGTGCGAGAGACGATCGCTGCGGAACGGCTTTCCGACGATCAGTCGTTTGGCCGCGGTTGCGAGCTTGGACACGGCACAGAGCGTAAGTGCTCCGCCGACCCGGGCAGGCAACACGGGCTCGCGAATTGCTCTCAGGTCACATCGGGCGCGGCGGCATCCCCCTGAGAGGTGGTCACCCGGTACGGTTCACCAGCCCGCGAATCACGGGCTTCGAGCGACCCGAAACATCGCCTGTCCAGGTAAGGTTTCCTGCGTCCGGCGAGGTCGCGAGGCAGAGCACAAACCCCGCAGCGAGGAGACGACGTCGTGCACGTGGTGATCATGGGCTGCGGCCGGGTCGGGGCATCCCTGGCCACGGCACTGCAGCGGCTCGATCACACCGTGGCCGTGGTGGACAAGGACCCGCAGGCGTTCCACCGCCTGGACCGGGACTTCCACGGTCAGCAGGTCACTGGCAATGGTTTCGACCAGGAGATCCTGGTTCAGGCCGGCATCGAGCGGGCGAGCGCGTTCGCCGCCGTGTCCAACGGGGACAACTCCAACATCGTCTCCGCGCGGGTCGCGCGCGAGACCTTCGGCGTCGAGCACGTGGTCGCCCGGATCTACGACCCCAAGCGCGCCGAGGTCTACCAGCGGCTCGGGATCCCCACGGTCGCGACCGTGCCGTGGACCACCGACCGTTTCCTGCGCATGCTCCTGCCGGAGGGCATGGCGACCGCTTGGCGCGAGCCCTCGGGCACCGTCGCGGTGCTGCAGCTGCCGCTGCACGAGGGCTGGGTCGGCCGCAAGGTCTCCGAGATCGAATCCGCGACCGGTGCGCGGGTGGCGTTCATCATGCGGTTCGGCAGCGGCGTGCTGCCCACCCACAAGACCGTCGTCCAGGCCGACGACACGGTGTACGTGGCCGCCCTGTCGGGCACCGTCACGGACGTGACCGCCGCGGCCCGTCGCGAACCGGAGGAGACCGAGTAATGCGCATCGCGATCGCGGGTGCCGGCGCGGTCGGGCAATCCATCGCGCGAGAACTGCTCGAGGGCGAGCACGAGGTGCTCCTCGTCGAGCGCAGCGTGGACAACTACCAGCCCAAGACGATCCCCGGCGCGGAGTGGATGCTCGCCGACGCGTGCGAGCTGGCCTCGCTGGAGGAAGCTGGACTGGAGTCCTGCGACGTGGTCATCGCCGCCACCGGCGACGACAAGGTCAACCTCGTGGTCTCGCTGCTGTCCAAGACCGAGTTCGCCGTCCGGCGCGTGGTCGCCCGGGTCAACGACCCGCTCAACGAGTGGCTGTTCACCGAGGCGTGGGGCGTCGACGTGGCGGTGTCCACGCCGCGAATGCTGGCCGCCATGGTCGAGGAGGCGGTCAACGTGGGCGACCTGGTCCGCCTGATGACCCTGCGGCAGGGCCAGGCCAACCTGGTCGAGGTCACCCTCCCGCCGAGCACTCCCCTGGCGGGTCGCCGCGTCCGCGACCTCAAGCTCCCGGCCGACGCGGCCCTGGTGTCCATCCTGCGCGGCGGACGGGTCATCGTCCCGCAGGCCGACGACCCGCTGGAGGCCGGTGACGAGATGCTCTTCGTGGCCACCAGCAACGTCGAGGACGAGATCAGCGCCATCGTCCACGGCCAGACCTGACGCCGAGACCGGCGAGGCTCCCGACGAGAACCGCCCCGAGATCACCTGGTGGTCTCGGGGCGGTCTGCGCTGGGGAAGTCGACCGTCAGGCCGGGGTGGCCTCGGCTTCGGCGGCCTCGGCGACCTTCCGGGCACGGCGGATCGCCCAGACCGTGACCAGCAGCGCCAGCGCGGTCAGCGGATAACCCATGACGATGCGCGCGGCGGCCAGCCAGCCGGTCTCGTCGTGCAGGTAGAAGTACTGCTGGACGACGTACTTCGCGGCGAACACCGCGGTCCAGGCCAGCGTCGCGATGTCGTAACCGGCCATCGCGCGGCGCTGCTTGCGCCAGGACATGCCCAGGCCGTTCAGCGCCGACCACGCCACGCCGACCAACGGCCAGCGGGCCACCACCGAGACCAGGAACACGCCGCCGTAGATCAGGCTGGTCCAGATGCCCAGCAGGAAGAATCCCTTGGTCTCACCGGACCGGTAGGCGATGAACGAGCACACCGCCACACCGATCACGCCGGAGATCGCGGGCTGCAGCGGTTCCTTGCGGATCATCCGGAACACCGCGATCGCCACGGCGACACCGATCGCCGCCCAGATGGCGGGCATCAACGAGGTGAAGGAACTGATCACCACGAAGACGACGATGGGCACGGCCGAGTAGGCCAGGCCGCTGATACCGCCCATCTGTTCCAGCATGGTCTGCTCGGACATCGCCGGCTTGGCAGACCGGTCGGCGGCATCGTCGCGGGCATTGAGCCCGGAGGCCGCGGCATCTTTTTCGCTCATGCGACGTTTTGCAGCTCGTAGTAGGGGTTGTAGAGCACCTTGCGCCCATCTCGATCGGCAATTCGGCCACGTGCCTTGAGGACGCGGCCGGGTTCGATCCCCGCGATGCGGCGTCGTCCGAACCACACCAGCGTCACGCCGTCGGTGCCGTCGTAGAGCTCGGCCTCGAGGGTCGGCGCCGAGTTCTTCGGGCAGAAGCCGACGCTGCGCACCCTGCCCAGCACCACGGCCTCCTGCCCGCACCTGCACTCGCTGGCGCGCTGGGCGCCACCCGCCTGCGACCGCTCGGAGAGATCGTCGGCATCCAGCTCGGCAACATCGCTGGTCAGGCTTCGCACGAGGCGACGCCAGTAACCGCCTCCGGTCTTGCTCATCTAGCGCTCCCGTGCGCTTCGGGGCTGGCCTCGGCAGCCCGTGCACTTCCCAGCGTAACCGCCCGCCGCGCCTTGAGTCCCGGGCCCGACGGGATTGCGCGACACTCCGCATTTCCGGCGTGGGCCGTGCTCGGGGACCGCTGCACCCGGCGGTGCGGGCAGCAGAACCCGAGCAGCTCCGCCCCGCGTTCCCGAGCAGCTCTGGACCACCGCACAAAATCCCCCGATCGGACCCACTCGACCGGGGGCGCTACCTACGATTTCCGGTGTCAGAACTGGCCGTTGGCGGCTTGGCCGTTCGCGGCCGGCCCGCCTGCGGACTGCCCCTGCCCCTGCGCCTGCCCCGGCTCCTGCTCCTGCTCCTGGGCCTGCTGAATGTGCCGCAGGATGGATTCCGGGAGCTCGATGGGAAGCGGGGTGCGCACCGGCATCGGCTCCTCGCCGCGGACCACGACCGCGTCCGAGACGACGTCGTAGAGCAGCTTGGCGCACTCCTGGGCGGATTCCGGCGGACCGGCTGCCACCCCGCGCAGCAGCCAGCGCGGACCGTCGACGCCGACGAACCGCAGCGCGGCCTTCTGCGAGTCGCCGACCAGTTCCGGACCCCAGTAGCCCTGCTCGGTGCGCACGCTCGCGCCGTCCCGGCGCAGCTGCTCGGCGAGCTCCGAGCTGACCTCGCCCCAGAGCCCCTTGCTGCGCGGCGCGGCGAACGCGCTGATCGTCAACCGGCCGACCGAGGTGACCAGGTGCACCGCGCGCACCGGCCCGGACGGGTCGACCTCGACCTGCAGCTGACCGCCCTCGGGCACCGGCACGCGCACCGACCCGAGATCGAGTCGTTCGAGTCCGTCGTCGGGCGCCTCGCTCTCGTCGAACGGGCCGTACTCCGGCACCTGCTGGTCGGGAAGGGCGTCCTCGGTAACGAGCTCATCGTTGCTGGACCTCCCCCGACGCCGTTTGAACATCCCCTCAGACCTCCGTCCTGTGAGCGGTCTCGGAACCCGAGCCCGCCAGCACCTGATGACCACCGGTGGAGCCGTGCCCACCGGCCCCGCGCTGCGACTCCGGCAGCTCGGCGACCTCCTGGAACACCGCGTGCTCGACCTTCTGGACGACGAGCTGGGCGATCCGGTCACCGCGCCGCAACGACACCGGTTGCACCCGATCATGATTGATCAGACAGACCTTGATCTCACCCCGGTACCCGGAATCCACCGTCCCCGGGGCGTTCACGATGCTCAACCCGGTCTTGGCGGCCAGGCCGGACCGCGGGTGCACGAATCCGGCGTACCCCTCGGGCAGGGCCACGGCGATACCGGTACCTACCAGGGTGCGCTCACCGGGCTGGAGGGTCACGTCGGTGGTGGTCACGAGGTCCGCGCCCGCGTCGCCGGGTTTGGCGTACCGGGGAGGCTGGATCTCGGGGTCGAGTCTGGTTAGCAGGACCTGCACGTTGGACACGGGCGGCGAGACTACCCTGAAGACGTGTCGGAGAGCGTGGAAGCGGCCAGCAACGGCGAGGACACCCCCGGTCAGGCGATGCCGAAGGGGGCTGCGGAGTACCGCGAGCGGCTGTACGCGTCCTGGTGGACGTGGCCCCTGCCGCTGATCGCGGCCGTGCTGCTGGCCGCCGAGGTGCACATGGGCTACCCGGGGGTGCGGGCGTGGCTGCCTTATGCGGTGCTGGTACCGCTGGCGATCGCCGTGCCGTTGTTGCTCGGGCGCACCAAGATCGAGGTGACCGGCGGCGAGCTGTGGGTCGGTGATGCCCATCTACCGCTGCGCTTCGTCGAGGACGCCGAGGTCATCGCCAGGCACGAGCACCGCCGCGCGCTGGGCCCGGACCTGGATCCGGCGGCGTTCATGGTGCACCGCTCGTGGGTGCGCACCTCGGTGCGGGTCTGGCTGGACGACCCCGACGACCCGACGCCGTACTGGGTGGTCAGCACCCGGCACCCGGAAAAGCTCCGCCGAGCCCTGCTCGGCGGCTGAGACCCGGCCCTCCGGCCGGGTGCGGACGGACTCGACCGGCCGGTCGAGTCCGGCGCGCGACCGGTCGTTCCGCGCGGGCTCGCAGCCGGCGAGTCGGCCATCGCGACGCGACGCGACTGCCCGCTCCCGGACTCCGACGAGGCCCGGGATCCCGCGTCCGCCCGCAACGCGTTCGCCGTGATAACCGCCGGAAAACAACTGGGCACACGCCCGTCGCGTGTGCCCAGCCACTTCCTCCGCCTGCTCGGTCAGGCAGCGCAGTCACGGCAGATGAACTGACCGTTCTTCGTCTCGTCGGCCAGCCGGCTGCGGTGATGAACGAGGAAGCAGCTCGAGCAGGTGAACTCGTCAGCCTGCTTCGGGAGCACTTTGACGGTCATCTCCTCGCCGGACAGGTCAGCGCCCTTCCGTTCGAAATTCTCCGGAATCGCACCCTCGCCCTCGTCGACGACTCCGGATTGCGCATCGTTGCGCCGTGCTTTCAGCTCCTCCAACGAGTCCTCCGCCAAGTCATCGGACTCGCGCCGCGGAGCGTCGTAGTCGGTCGCCATCGTGATTCACCCCTGCGTTAGTGGAGACTGCAATAGGTGTGCCGCTGGTCAACGTTCCAGAAGCCGGATTTGTGCCCGATCGAGCAGTGATCGCGGTCTCCTCCTGCAACGTGCTTTAGTTCCCCCGTTATGAGCGACTCGCCTCATCCGGCACTCCGTGAGGCGCCGAGAGGGTAGCTCATAACAACTGCGAAGATGCATCAGGTCACCCTTAGGTGTGGTATCGCACGCATTCGGGGGGACGGGAAGATCAATCCTCGAGGCGTGCGCGCACCCCCGAACGGGTGCCTCCGAGCTGCGGTTGCCCGACGAAAAACGACATGATGCCATGCCTGAGCACCAGCGCGTCGCACATCGATTCAGCCGAAATCCGCGACTTGTCGTACGACACGGCTGAACCGGCCGACACCGCGCGCCGAACGATCAACACCTAGGCTGATCGTGTGCGGACGCGCACGCGATCGAGGCACATCCAGGGAGGGGCGGGACGTGGCAGCCGCAGGTGCGAATCGGGGACGGCGAGCCGGATACCGCCGGCGTCGGCCGGTCCCCGCCCTGGCCGTTCTCGTCGGACTGGTGGTCCTCTCCGGCCTGTTGTGGACCAACGTCTTCGATTCGGTCCCGAGCCTGGAGGCCGCGACCACCTGCAACCCGCCGAGCCCGGCGACGGCGCCGCCGGAGAAGTCCGGCAAGCCCGAGCAGGCCCCGCTGGGCACGATGAAGAAGCGCGACGCGTTGGACTCTGTCACCCCGATCCCGCCGGAGGACGTGCACGTCCGCGTGCTCAACGGCAACGGCGAGAGCCGGCAGGCCACGCTGGTCGGCGATGAGCTCGAGAGCCTCGGCTTCACGCCCACGGGCGCGGACAACGACTCCGTCTACGTCAACTACGACCTCAAGTGCCACGGCCAGATCCGCTACGGGGGCGCCGGGGTGAGCGCGGCCCGGACGCTGAGCCTGATCGCGCCCTGCGCGCAGCTGGTCCGGGACGACCGGCCGGACGCCGGGGTGGACTTCGCGCTGGGTTCGGAGTTCGACGACATCAAGACCACGCAGGAGGCCAAGGAGGTCCTGCAGCAGCTGGAGAGCTGGGTCCCGCAGCGCGACGCCGAGGGCGGCGGCAACGGCGAGGTCACCCCGCCGAAGATCAGCAAGGAACTGCTCGAGAAGGCTCGCGACGTGCACTGCTGAGACGCGGCGGCCCGGGTCCGGTGAGCCGGGCCGCCACCCTCGCTCAGACGCTGCCCGCGTCGACCTCGCGCAACGCGTCCGCCATCCGCTCGGTGATGCCCGGCGCGGAGCACACGACCATCTCGTCGCCGAGCCCGTCGGCCGCGTCCTTGACCGGCAGCCTCAGGTTCGCGCCCGCCTCGGTGGCGACGAGCGCACCCGCGGCCCAGTCCCAGCGGTGCAGGCCGACCTCGTAGGTCGCGTCCAGCCAGCCCGCGGCCACCGCGCACAGATCCAGCGAAGCGGCGCCGGCGCGACGAATGTCACGAACCTTGCCGAGCATGTCGCCGACCACGCGCGCCTGCGCGGTCCGACGCCGCACCGAGTAGGAGAACCCGGTACCGACCAGGGACAGCTCCAGCCGCTCGGTGGCGGACACGCGCAGCCGTTGGCCGTCCAGGAACGCTCCGCACCCCTTCGCCGCGCTCCACACCCGCCCGGAGACGGGCTCCACGACCGCTCCGGCGACCGACTCGCCGTCGACCTGGGCGGCCAGCGAGACCGAGTAGAACGGGAAGCCGTAGAGGTAGTTCACCGTGCCGTCGATCGGGTCGACCACCCAGCGCAGGCCGTCCAGGGCGGCCTCACCGCCCTCCTCCTCGCCGAGCACCGACTCGCCGGGGCGAAGCTCGGCCAGTCGATCGCGCACCAGGCGCTCGACCGCCTTGTCGCCGGCCGTCACGACATCGGTCTCGCTGCTCTTCGTATCAACACCGTCGGTGACCGCCTCATCACGCACGGACTTCGCCAAATCGGCGGCCTCGCGGGCAATCTGGACGGCGACCTCGGACAAAGCTGTTGCGTCGACTTCATTTGCCAATCCCACGCAGACATCGCAACACAGCCCGGTTAAGGTCTGCACACCTTGGTCTGAATCGAATAGGAAGGATCAGCCATGGCGACAGCCCGCGGTTTCGGCGTGGATATCGGCGGGTCCGGTATCAAGGGCAGCGTGGTCGACACCGATGGCGGTGTGCTGACCGAGGAGCGCATGCGGATCCCGACGCCGCAACCATCGACACCGGACGCCGTGGCGGATGCGGTGACCGAGATCGTCGAGAAGTTCGCGTGGACCGGACCGGTCGGCATCACACTGCCGTCGGTCATCAAGGACGGCAAATCGCTCACCGCCGCCAACATCGACAAGGGCTGGATCGGCACGGACGCCCAGTCGCTGTTCGCCGAACGGCTCGGCCGCCCCCGCGACGAGGTCGTCGTGCTCAACGACGCCGACGCGGCGGGCATCGCCGAGATGCGCTCCGGCGCGGGCGTGGGCCATTCCGGCCAGGTAGTGGTGCTCACCTTCGGCACCGGGATCGGCAGCGCGATGTTCATCGACGGCAAGCTCGTGTCCAACACCGAGTTCGGCCACATCGAGGTCGACGGCCACGACGCCGAGACCCAGGCCGCTGCATCGGTCAAGGACGACCTGGAGCTGAGCTACGAGGACTGGGCTCCCCGGGTGACCCGCTACGTCCAGGCGCTGGAGAACTTCCTGTGGCCGGACCTGATCATCGCGGGCGGCGGGGTCAGCAAGAAGGGTCACAAGTGGATTCCGCTGCTGGAAACGCGCAGTCCGATCGTGGCCGCCGCGCTGCGCAACGACGCCGGCATCGTTGGCGCCGCGATGGCCGCCGAGACCAGGGGAAACAACTGACCTCGCGACCGCGTAGCACACGCCGGGACGCGCGGAATCCGCCTCGCAGCGGAACCGCATCCCCGCATCGCGGTTACAATGGAACACGCCCCACTTGATCCGAAGTCATTATGGCTGGTGAGTGCAGGTGTATCGCCCGAGATGCAACATCGACGGCGAACATCGGCGCTCGCTCGGGAAGTCGCCGAAACATGCGATCGGCGATGCCGGTTCCGCCGGGCCCCCGGATCGGGTGGGTTGTTCCCCGACCTTTGGCGGCCGAGGTTTCGCGCCCTCCGGCCAGCCCTGATCGACCGTCGCGAAAGGGCGTACGTGGCAGCCGCAGAAACCGCAACCCGACGCTCCAGCTCCGCCGCAACCGACGGTGGCGCCCAGACCGAGTCGGGCCAGTCCCAGGCCACCCCAGCTTCGGAGGCGGCTGCTTCGTCTGAGGATCAGGCGAAGCCCGCTACGCGCAATAGCACCGCCAAGAGCTCGACGGGTGCGAAGTCGACGACCCGAAAGACCGCAGCCAAGTCCGGTGCGGCCAAGAAGGGCACCGCCAAGTCCTCGGCGAAGAAGTCGGCCCAGTCGACTTCCGAGTCCGCCGAGGCCGGCGAGGGCATGGAGATAGACGAACCGATCGAGACCGATCTGACCTCCCCGGAGGTCGGCGATCTCGGCGACGTCGAGGTGGAGATCCCAGAAGAGCCGGTTCCGGACGAGTCCGACAAGCAGTCGGGCGACTTCGTCTGGGACGAGGAGGAGTCCGAGGCGCTCCGGCAGGCGCGCAAGGACGCCGAGCTGACCGCTTCCGCGGACTCGGTGCGCGCCTACCTCAAGCAGATCGGCAAGGTCGCGCTGCTCAACGCCGAGGAGGAGGTCGAACTCGCCAAGCGCATCGAGGCCGGCCTCTACGGCACCGAGCGGCTGCGCCAGGTCGAGGAGTCCGGCGAGCAGCTCACCACGCAGATGCGGCGCGACCTGCGCTGGGTCGTGCGGGACGGTGAGCGGGCCAAGAACCACCTGCTGGAGGCCAACCTCCGCCTGGTGGTCAGCCTCGCCAAGCGCTACACCGGCCGCGGCATGGCGTTCCTGGACCTGATCCAGGAGGGCAACCTCGGTCTGATCCGCGCGGTCGAGAAGTTCGACTACACCAAGGGCTACAAGTTCTCCACCTACGCGACCTGGTGGATCCGGCAGGCCATCACGCGTGCGATGGCCGACCAGGCGCGCACCATCCGCATCCCGGTCCACATGGTTGAGGTCATCAACAAGCTCGGGCGCATCCAGCGCGAGCTGTTGCAGGACCTCGGTCGCGAGCCCACGCCGGAAGAGCTCGCGAAGGAAATGGACATCACCCCGGAGAAGGTGCTGGAGATCCAGCAGTACGCCCGGGAGCCCATTTCGCTGGACCAGACGATCGGTGACGAGGGCGACAGCCAGCTCGGCGACTTCATCGAGGACTCGGAGGCCGTCGTCGCGGTCGACGCCGTGTCCTTCACGCTGCTGCAGGACCAGCTGCAGTCGGTCCTGCAGACGCTGTCCGAGCGCGAGGCGGGCGTGGTCCGGCTGCGCTTCGGCCTCACCGACGGCCAGCCGCGCACGCTGGACGAGATCGGCCAGGTTTACGGGGTCACCCGCGAACGCATCCGGCAGATCGAGTCCAAGACCATGTCGAAGCTGCGCCACCCGTCCCGCTCCCAGGTCCTGCGCGACTACCTGGACTGAGCGATGACACCCGGGAGGGGCCGCCGACCAACCGTGGTCGGCGGCCCTTTTCGCGGCGTGCTCGCGATTCCGCTGCCGGCGTTCGGCCCTCGCCCCCGGCCGCGACCCCCGCGCGAGACCCGGCGATTTGTCCGAATTGCCGTCCGATGACTGGGATCCGCCGTTCGCTTCCAGCGGAAACCAGCGTGGTCGAAAGGGCCGGAAATTGTGATCCAGGCCACCAAAACGGTGATTCCGGCGCCGGTTCGACTTCCAGGCCAGGCCGGCCCGAACCGACGTTTTGGCTTGTCACAGCGTTTCTCCCCGAGATGATCACCCTCCGCGCAGGGCGCTGCTGCAACCGGGTACTTCATGGTGACCGGGCTCTCCGGGCCGAACAGGAACACTGACTCCAGCCAAAACGTCTGGAAGAGTGGAGCCAACGAGCACCGACCCTGCAGCCAGTGGGACACCGGTGGTCGTAGCAGGATCGAGGGCGTCGGGATGAAATCCGACGCCGGGACGGAGGGAGATATCGATGCCGGGAACGCTCACCCGCCCCGAGCTGACCGCCGCCGACCGCTGCGACCGCTGCGGGGCCGCTGCTAAGGCTCGTGCCGTACTGCAGTCCGGCGGCGAGCTGCTGTTCTGCGGGCACCACGCCCGCGCCTACGAGGCCGGTCTGCGCGACGTGCAGGCCGACGTCCAGCAAGACGAGCAGTGACAGCCTGAGATCAGCTGAACGGCAGTGCCCCCGCAGCGCGTTGCTGCGGGGGCACTGCTGCGTCCGGGATCAGTCGGCCAGCTCGGCCAGCGCGTCCAGCAGCCGCGTCACGTCCTCGGCGCTGGAGTAGTGCGACAGGCTCGCGCGCACCCCGCCCTCCGGGCCGACGCCGAGGGCGTGCACGGCCTCCCAGGCGTAGGAGTGGCCCGCGGAGACGTTGAGCCCGCGTTCGGCCAGCGCCGCGGCGACGGCCTTCGGGGCCTTGCCGCGCACGTTGAAGAACGCGGTCGGCGTGCAGGCCCCCTGCGGGGCGCCGTGGCGGGTCACGCCGTCCAGGTCCGCCAGCCCTTCGAACAGCTGCGTCGCCAGCTGCTCCTCGTGCGCCAGCACGGCCTTGCGCGAAACCGCCAGCCGCTCGGCGCGCGTCCCCGTGGCATCGGTGTCCAGGCCCGCCAGGTGCTCCACAGCGGCCACCACTCCGGCCAGCTGGGCGAAGGGGTTGGTGCCGCGCTCGAAGCGCTCCGGCGAGCTCTCCGGCGCCGGAACGAGCTTGTCCGGGTGCAGGTTCTCCAACGTCCACGGATCGCCCGCGACGACCGCCGCCAGGTGCGGTCCCGCCCACTTGTAGGAGCTGGTGGCGTAGAAGTCCGCGCCGATGTCGGCCAGGCGGACGTGGTCGTGCGGGCAGTGCTGCACGCCGTCGACGAAGGAGACCGCACCGACCTCGCGCGCCCGGTCCGTGATCGGCTTGAGGTCGGGCATGGTGCCCACCAGGTTCGACGCCGCGGTCACCGCGACCACCTTGGTGCGCTCCCCGATCAGCTCGAGCACGTTGCCGACCGGGAGCTCGCCGGTCTCCGGGTCGAGCTCGGCGGTGCGCACGGCCGCGCCCGCCCGCTGCGCGTGCTGCACCCACGGCCGCACGTTCGCGTCGTGGTCGAGCTGCGTCACGACCACCTCGTCACCCGGGTTCCAGCCCGCGGAGAGGGTCGCCGCGAAGCGGTAGGTCAGCGCGGTCATGGTCGGCCCGAAGGTCACCGAGGCCGGATCCGACGCGCCGACCAGATCGGCGATCGCCGAACGCGCCTCGGCCACGATCCCGGCGGAGCGCTCGCTCGACTCGAACGGCCCGCCCACGTTCGACAGGCCGGCCCGATAGGCATCGCTGATCGCCTCGATCACCGGTTCGGGCACCTGCGTGCCCGCCGCGCCGTCCAACCAAGCCCTGCCGTCCGCGAGCGCCGGGTACAGCGCGCGGACCTTCTCCACGTCGAATCCCATACGCGCACCCTAGGAGACCGACGCCCGGCAAATGATCACCGGGAGAGCCACCTCAACAGTTCTACCTGGAACTGTCCGGACATTCCGGGCGCGGAGCCCTCGCAGTTTTAGGCAAAACTGTCACCGGTGAGGAGTCGGGTCAGGACTCGGCGGGTTCGGGTTCGGGTGCGGGTTCGGGGGCCGCGAAGGCCTCCTCGGTGGCGTCGCGGACGAGTTCGCTGATGCGCGGGCCGTAGGCGTGCGACTCGACGACCTTCAGCACCAGGCAGAAGCGGCCGCGCAGCCCGTGCGCGCGGGTCAGCTCGCGCTGGTGCTCCTGCAGGTAGCGGACCGCGGCGCGGTTGGAGATCGAGGACTGGCCGCTGATCAGGAACACCGGCCGCTCCTGCTCCCGGCGGACCAGCTTGGCCAGCACCACGTACTCCACCCGTCCGGTCTCGGCCGGGTAGTCCTCGCCGCCGACGGTGATGGTCAGCTCATCCGGCTGGTCCTCGAACCCGGCCACCCGCACCCTCGGCAGGAACGCCCGTAGGTGCGCCTCGGAACGCCGGTTGGCGTCCGGCCCGCCGATGCAGAACTCGGCCTTGTCGGCCATCCCCTGGTAGACGTCGTCGTGGAAGACCACCTCGGGCCGGGCCCGGCAGTCCCCCAGCACCGGGGACAGTTCCAGCAGCGCCGCCGCGTCGTTGCGGTGCACGCTGCGCAGCCGGTCCGACGAGGCGTGCCGGGGAACCACCACCAGGCACTCGTCACCACCGCCGAGCCCGAAGAAGGTCTGCTTGCGCCGCAGCCGTCGCCGCGCCAGCGCCTTTCCCGCGAGCCAGACCGCCGAACCGGTGATCACGCTGGCGATGATGTTCATCGCGATGTCCCACGCGTTGCTCACGACACCCGCCCAAGATCGGTTGCGTCCCGGACGAAGGCTAGCGAGGACGCCGCCGAGTCATACCCCTTTTCAGCGGATCACCAGGAGCGCAACGTGGCGATGCGCTCCTCGAGCTGTTCGACGGTGGCCATGGCGGTCGGTGGACCGCCGCAGGTCTTCTGCAGCTCGTTGTAGATCTTGCCGTGCGGCTTGCGAGTGCGGTGGTGGTGCAGTGACACGAGCGTGTTGAGCTCCTTGCGCAGCTTCTGCAGATGTTCCTGCACGCTCTGCGGCTTGGCGCGCTGCTCGGTCTGCTCGGCCGCCTTCGCGGCCTTGGCGTCGGCCTCGCGCTTGCCCACGTCCTCCAGCTGCTGCTCCTGGCGCTGCTTGAGCAGCGCGCGCACCTGGTCGGGTTCGAGCAGACCGGGCAGGCCCAGGTAGTCCTGCTCCTCCTCGCTGGTGCTGAACGCGGCGGTGCCGAACGACGAGCCGTCGTAGATGACCTGGTCCAGCTCGGCCTCGGCGCCCAGGGAGGTGTAGGTCTTCTCCTCCTCGCCCGGCTCGTCGCGCTGGGCGTTGGCCTCGGCCAGCAGCTCGTCGTCCCAGCCGTCCTTCTCCCGGTGCGGTTTGCCCAGCACGTGGTCGCGCTGCTGCTCCAGCTGGCTGGCCAGTTCCAGCAGCACCGGCACGCTGGGCAGGAAGATGCTGGCGGTCTCGCCCTTGCGCCGGGCACGCACGAAGCGCCCGATGGCCTGGGCGAAGAACAGCGGCGTCGAGGCGCTCGTGGCGTACACGCCGACGGCCAGGCGCGGCACGTCGACGCCCTCGGAGACCATCCGGACCGCGATCATCCACCGGTCGTCGGACTCGGCGAACTCGGCGATCCGGCCGGAGGCCTGCGGGTCGTCGGAGAGCACCACCACCGGCTCCGTACCGGTGATGCGCTGCAGGGTCTTCGCGTAGGCCTTGGCCGTCTTGTGGTCGGAGGCGATCACCAGCCCACCGGCGTCGGGCATGCCGCCCTTGCGCAGCTGCGCCAGCCGCGTGTCGGCGGCCTGCAGCACCGACGGGATCCACTCCCCCGACGGGTCCAGCGCGGTGCGCCAGGCCCGCGCGGTCTGCTCGGCGGTCAGCGGTTCGCCGAGGCGGGCGCTGAACTCGTCACCGGCGTTGGTGCGCCAGCGGGCCTCGCCGGAGTAGGCCAGGAACACCACGGGCCGCACGACGCCGTCCTGCAAGGCGTCCGAGTAGCTGTAGGAGTGGTCGGCGCGGCTGCGCAGCGAACCGTCGGCATCGGGTTCGTAGCCGATGAACGGGATCGGCGAGTCGTCGCTGCGGAACGGCGTACCGGTCAGCGACAACCGCCGCACGGCCGGGGTGAAGGCCTCGCGGATGGCATCGCCCCAGGACTTGGCATCGCCTGCGTGGTGCACCTCGTCCAGGATCACCAGCGTCTTGCGCCGCTCGGTGCGCACCCGGTGCAGCTGCTCGTGCGCGGCGACCTGCGCGTAGGTGACCGCCACGCCCACGTAGTCGCTGGAGGTCACGCCTTCGCTGTTGGTGAAGTTGGAGTTCAGCGGGATGCCCGCGCCCGCCGCGGCCGCGGCCCACTGGTGCTTGAGGTGCTCGGTCGGCGCCACCACGGTGACCGCCTCGACGGTGCGGTCGGCCAGCAGTTCGGCGGCGACCCGCAGCCCGAAGGTCGTCTTACCGGCACCGGGCGTCGCCACCGCCAGGAAGTCCTGCGGCTTGCTCGCCAGGTACTTGGTCAGCGCTCGACGCTGCCAGTTGCGCAGTGGACGAGCGGACGCCTGCGCGGGGTCGCTGAGCACGGATCGGACGGAATAGTCGAGTTGCGCTTCGGACACGCCGGCTCGCCGCTCCTTCCCTTGTCTCCCCAAACCGGAATGGCGCGGGCACACCCATGAGCCCCGCGGCCCGGCCACGCTCCCCCAGCGCGAGTCGATCAGATGTGGATCGACCAGCACCGATCAACTTGTGGCGGGCCGCCGTGCAGCTTACCTTCGCGTCTCGATCGTCACCGGTTCGGCCGCGCGAGATGGATCCGACACTCCGGTTTCAACACCTCGACGCCTGTCGTGGCGATCGATGCCGCATCCTTAGGGGCGACATGGGTTCGCCGAGTTCGTCAGACAGCGAGACGCGCAACGCTGCCGCCGCACCGGCCGGGAAGACCCCGGTGCGCCGCGGGCCGTTGCGCTTGGTCGTGCGCACCTTGGACAAGGCGTGGTGGGACAACATCTTCTCGGAGTCGGCGGCCGCCGCCTTCTGGCAGACGCTGTCGCTGCCACCGCTGCTGCTCGGTCTGCTGGGCAGTCTCGGCTACCTGGGCGACTGGTTCGGCCCGGCGATCGTCGACGCGGTGCACGACAAGATCCTGTCGTTCTCCAGCACCGTGTTCACCAGCAGCGTCGTGGACCAGATCATCGGCCCGACGGTCAACGACATCCTGACCAAGGGCAAGGGCGAGGTGGCCTCGGTCGGCTTCCTGCTGTCGCTGTGGGCGGGCTCGTCGGCGCTGGCCTCGCTGGTGGACTCGATCACGCTGGCCTACGACCAGTACCTGGTGCGCAACAGCATCTGGCAGCGGATCTTCGCGCTGCTGCTGTACGTGGTGGCGCTGGTGCTGGCGATCATCGGACTGCCCGTGGTGGCGCTGGGCCCGGACTGGCTCCCGACCGTGTTCCCGCCGTTCTGGCAGGACGACGTCACCTGGATGGTGCAGGGCTTGTACTACCCGGCCACCGGTGTCGGCCTGGTGCTGGCGCTGGCGACCCTCTACAAGCTGTCGCTGCCCCGCAAGCTGCCCTGGCACCGGGGCCTTCCGGGCGCGCTGCTGGCGATGGTGATCTTCCTGGTGTCCAGCTACGGACTGCGCGTCTACATCAGCTGGATCACCAGCACTGGCTACACCTACGGCGCGCTGGCCACGCCGATCGCGTTCCTGCTCTTCGCGTTCTTCATCGGCTTCGCGATCCTGATGGGCGCGCAGTTCAACAACGCCATCCAGGAGATGTGGCCCGCGAAGATGACGCGCCGGGAACGGCGCCGCTGGCGCAGGCTGGAGATGCGCAGGCTCGCGCAGCGGATGCACACCGAAGAGGGCTACCGCGCCTGGCGGGCCGACAGCGACAGCGACAGTGACGCGGAACCCGTCCAGCCGGACCGGCCGGACGGGCAGGCGACGTCGAACCCACCGCACATCAACGGCAAGCCCGCGTTCTTCGGGCACAACACCGGGCAACCGGAACCGCGCGGCGGTTAGGTCCTGCGCTGAGGGATTGCTCGTGCGGAGCGGTGCGGGTGGCGGAACTCAGCGGCTCCGCCGCAGCATCCCTCAAGAGCCCTCAGCACCACCGCGCGGACGACTCACTCGTCGTCGTCTCCGCCGCCCGGGGGAAGCCCGTTGAAGATCTCCTTGCAGGCGGGGCAGACCGGCGAGCCCGGCTTCGGCGACTTGGTGACCGGGAAGACCTCCCCGCACAGCGCCACTACGTGCGTTCCGGTGACCGCGCTCTCGGCGATCTTGTCCTTCTGGACGTAGTGGAACACCTCAGGACGGTCATCACTGGTCTCTTCAGTGGGTTCGGTCCGGGTATCGGTATCCGGCAGCGTCATCGTGCTCATGCGTCAATAATGCCGTACGCCGCGCGGATCTGTCCGCAGCCAGGTGCGACCGCGCGCCGTCGCAGGTGACGGGCATGCGGCACCGCCGTCCGGCGAGCCGCTCGGGTTCGCCGGATCGGATCGGGTCAGCTGCCCTCGATGACCTGGTGGCCCGATGGCTCGATGCTTCGCCGGGAGCGGTGGAAGCGGTTGACGTCCTCGTTCTTGCGCGCGGGACGGTCGTTGGCGATGAGCACCGCCATCCACGGCAGCGGAATGGAAACGGCCAGAATGATCAGTGACAACCACCACAGCTGCCACATCTGGAACACCACCACAGCGGCCACCAGGCAGGGAATCCTGCTGGCCATCATGATCGAGTACCTGCGGCGGCGTACCGCCTGCTGATCGTCCATCGACGGCTGTGCCTCGGTGATCAGAACCGGGGAGTCGTCATTCTGTGAGCTGTTCACGACGCTACCTCCGCTTTCATGCTCCCACTCGCCCTCGCGTCCCGATACCCCATACCCCTGGGGCGCGCACGAGCTCACCTCATCGGAGTGACCGCCAGGACACGCGGACGAAACTCGAGCAGGCTAGATTCGCGAGGGAATCATCGTCTGGGCCCGGGATTGGGCGAGGAGTAGTCCATGTCGCTGTACGCGGTGAGCAAGCGAACGCTGGGAGCGGTCGCGCGGACGGTCTACCGGCCGAAGGTCATCGACGCGGACAAGGTGCCCACGACCGGCCCGGTGATCCTGGCGCCCAACCACTTGGCGGTGCTGGACAGCTTCATCGTTCCGCTGGTGCTGCCGCGGCCGGTGGCGTTCCTGGCCAAGGCCGAGTACTTCCGGGGAACCGGCGCGAAGGGCGCGCTGAGCAACTGGCTGTTCAGCTCGCTCGGCGCGATCCCGGTCGACCGCGGACGCGCCCGCGCGGCGATGGAGGCCATCGGCACCGCCGAGGAAGTGCTGAACAACGGCGGCGCGTTCGGCATCCACCCGGAGGGCACCCGCTCCCCCGACGGCCGCCTCTACCGCGGCCGGACCGGCGTGGCCCGGCTGACGCTGAGCACCGGGGCGCCGGTGGTTCCGGTAGCGCTGTCCGGCACCGACAAGCTGCAGCCGAAAGGCACCAAGATCCCCCGGCGCGCACCGGTCACGGTCCGGTTCGGCGACCCGCTGGACTTCTCCCGCTACGCGGGCATGGAATCCTCGCTGCCGGTGCTGCGCTCGATCACCGACGAGATCATGTACGCCATCGCGGAGCTGTCCGACCAGCAGTACGTCGACAAGTACCAGAAGCCGGGCGCAGCAGCGGCCTGATCACCGAGGCGCCGAGGGACGCGCCGAAGGCACGACCGACCGGGCCGGACGGCCGTCACCTTCGTCCGGCCCGATCTTCGAGATCGACCAGGTTCCGGTTCTGCTCGACCCACGCGTTCACCGCGCCGACGAATCGCCGGCCGTCCGACCAGTGCGCCGGGTTGACCGGGATCGTCGCCACCCAGGTCCGCCGATCGTCGTGCGGGTCCTCTCCCGGGCGGTCTGCGACCGCGAACGTCCGCGCCGTCTTGGCCACGACGACGGACTTCCCCTCGCAGACGTAACCGCGTTTGACGACGATGTGGCTCTCGCCCCGAATCCACCGGAACGTGCACCCGAAGTCGCAGTGCCGCCGAATCGGCTTGTGCCGCATCGTCACCATCCGCGGAGTTGTTCGGCCAGCCGCACGAGCGCGTCCGCGAGCTTTTCGCGTTCGACCGGGGTGACCCTCCCCTCGGGAAGGTTGAACGCGACGTCGTCCATGTCCCATTGGGCTTGGCGAAGCGCGACCGCGAGGCGAGCGTTGTCGGCGGGGTACTTGGCACTAAAGATCATGATGTACAGTCTACTGCACTCTACTGCGGTCTCATGCTATTCGGCGAAGTTCACCGCATTAGTGGACAGTTGGCCACGTGTGGGAGTCGCGAGCGGAGCGCCTGGACCGGGACGGCCCGGACACCGTCTGGCAGCAGATCGCAGACGACATCCGGGCCGACATCGAATCCGGTGAGCTGTCCCCGGGCAGCCGCCTGCCGTCCGGCACGGAGCTGGCCGAGATCTACGAAGTCGCCACCGTGACCGCAACCAAGGCGGTCAAGTCGTTGGAGTCCGATGGCCTGGTCGCCCGCACCCAAGGCAAGGGGACGTTCGTCCGGAAGAGCTAGGAAGCGGCTCCGGTTCCCTACCGAGCCCGGCCGGTCAGGCCGCCTCTACTTCGACCCAGCCTTGGCGGCCTTCTCGGCCTTCTTGAAGGCTCGGACCTCTTGCAGGGTCTCCTGATCCACCACGTCGGCGATGGAACGCCGCGCGCCTTCCTCGCCGTAGGCCCCAGCGGCTTCCCGCCAACCAGCCGGTTCCACGTCCCGCTGCTTGCCCAGCAGCGCGAGGAAGATCCGCGCCTTCTGGTCACCGAAACCGGGCAACGCCTTCAGGCGCTTCAGGACTTCCTTGCCGTCGGGGCTGCCCTCGGTCCAGATCCGCTCGGTATCGCCCTCGTACTGCTCAACGACGTACTGCGCGAGCGCGTGCACGCGCTTGCCCATCGAGCCCCCGTAGCGGTGAATCGCGGGCTTCTGCACGCAGAGCTCGACGAACTCGTCCAGCTCGCACTCGGCGATCTTGTTGACGTCGAAGCCGCCCATCCGCTCGGCGATCTTCTTCGGCCCGGCGAACGCCACCTCCATCGCGACCTGCTGATCCAGCAGCATCCCGGTCAGCAGCGCGAACGAGTCCTCGGACAGCAGCTGGTCCGCCTCGGCATCCGCGGTGAGATTGAGCTTGCTCGGCATGACCCCATCTTCGCACGCACGGCAGGCGACCTCGCCCGGAAGCGACGTGCCACCGGCGCGTCGCGGCCCTGCCCGCTGGAGCACGATGTGTCCACGCGGTGCCGATCTCCACGAGCGCACCGAAAGAGTGAGCCGGCCCGCCGCGCACGGCACGACGCCATCCGCGCTCGGGTCGCCGAGGAGGAGAACGAAGCGGCCGAAGCCGAGGTAGCCGAGAACCCGGATCTCGAGGTTCAGCCGCGATGAGCGAGCGAGGCGGCGTCATCGGATCCCTCGATCGCGGCTCTTCGGAAGCAGGTCACCGCCAGCGCGACCAGGACGACCACCCCGACGATCACGTAGGAAGCGGCCTTCAGCTGATCGAGCCAATCCAGTGCCGCACAGCGGGCGGTGAATCGAGCCCGCGTCGTTCGCTCCGGCTCAGACCTCGCTGAAGTCGAGGTCCTCGGCGTTGACGACGGCGGCCGTGCGCCCCGGTGCCGTTTGGAACTGCCAGTAGAGGTTGGTGTGCGCGATGACCTCGGCCGGTTTCGGAGCACCGTACTGCGAGAGGTCCTCGGTGGTGTGCGCGTCGCCGACCAGCGTGACGTCGTAGCCGCGCACGAAGGCGCCGTGGATGGTCGAGCGGATGCAGGCGTCGGTCTGGGCGCCGGTGACGACGAGCCGACCGATGCCCCGCGCGGCCAGCACCTCCGCAAGGTCGGTGGCCTCGAAGGCGTCGCCGTGGACCTTGTGCACCAGCGGTTCCGAAATCCGCCGGACCAGCTCGGGGACGTACTGCCAGGCATCGCTGTCGGACGGCAGACCATCGTCGTGGTGCTGAACCCACACGACCTCGACGCCGGCAGCGCGCGCCCGATCGAGCAGCTCTGCGATGTTGCGCACGACCGCATCCCTGTTGTGCGCCTGCGCGACCACGCCCTGCTGCACATCGATCACCAGCAAGGCGGCGTTCGGGCGGTTGTTCGGCGTGGTCATGGCGCCCCCCGGCAATTCGAAGCTGGTGAGTCCGAGACTAGACCGCCACACCGACGACGCGCCCGGCTCGACCCAATGGCGGTGCTCTGGCGACTGACCAGGAAGTTTCGGCTCGCCGGTGAGATTGGGCCTTCTCGTCATGAGCCAATTCGGCAGGCCGGACACACGCATCGTGCATTTGAACGCGCCCACCTTACGGGCCCTTGCCTGCGGCGATCTGGTTACGGCCAATGCGGTCAGCCCGGTTCCGCTCACGACTCGCTGCGCGCCGGAACATCGAACGCTGTGGCAGATGTTCGGTCAGCGGGTCGAACACGTCCCGGCCATCCTCGCCTGGGTCACGGGTGCCAGCTGGGACGAACAGCGACAACGGGCCGTCGGATGGGCCGGATACCACGGGCTCCCCCAACGCGGGAACGGTGGAACTCGGCTACGACGTCGACCCCGCGCACCGGAGGCGTGGTTATGCCCGCGCAACGCTCGAAGCCTTGCTGCGACGACGGCTTGGAGATCATCTGCGAAGGCGCGACGGCCTAGCGCGGGCCCCGCGATCCGAGCCGGACCTGCGCATCGGCTGCGGCGCGCACACCGTGTTTCGCTTGTCCGTCCGGGCAAACTGGGCCAGTGACCGATGATGGAGTGGGATCACATCCGCAGTACGACGTCTTCGCCGACGAGTTCCTGGACCACGCGCGCGAATGCTTCTACAACGCGCACTACGACCGGCCTGCCTGCCTGGAACTGCTCGGCGAAGTGAGCGGACGCCGCGTTCTAGACGTGGCGTGCGGTCCGGGCCTCTACGCCGAGGCGCTGGTGGCGCGAGGCGCCGGCGTGATCGGCCTGGACCACAGCCCGCGCATGATCGAACTGTGCCGGCAACGCGTTCCGTCGGGTGAGTTCCACGTGCACGACCTCGCCGATCCGCTCGACCAGTTGCCGGACGATTCGGTTGACCAGGTGCTGTTCGCGCTCGCGCTCGAGTACGTCGACGACAGAACGGCGCTGCTGCGGGAGTTGCGCCGGGTGTTGCGGCCGGACGGGATGCTCGTGCTCTCCCGACCGCACCCCACCGGTGACTGGCTGCGGCACGGCGGCAGCTACTTCGACGCGCGAGTAATCGAGGAGGTGTGGAGCCAGGGCTGGCGAGTCCGGTGCTGGCTGGCCCCGCTGGAGCGGACCTGCGAAGAACTGCACCACGCCGGTTTTCTCATCGAACGGCTCGTCGAACCGCGGCCGACGGCCGAAGCGGCCGCCATCAACCGAGCGAGCTACGAGCGCCTGTCCAGCGAACCGACCGGATTCCTGGCCATCAGGGCGGTGCCAGACCCTCGACGATGAGCCCTCGGTCGTTCAACGAGCCCGGAACTGCCCTGGTGGGGCGAGCTTCGCGAGCGAGGCTAGGCCGTCCCACCGACGACGCGCCCCGGCTCGATCCAGTACCGGTGCTCAGCGGGCCCCTCCTCGAACTCGACCGTTGAGTCGTAGCGGCCTCCGCAGGCTTCGATGACCTTGGCCGACCCGATGTTGTCCGCGGCGCAGGTGACCAGCGCGCGGTCGACGCCGAGGGAACTCGCCACGATCAGGCTCTGGCGCAGGATCTCGGTGGCGTAGCCCTTCCTGCGGTGTTCGGGAAGCACCGCGTAGCCGATGTGCCCGCCGATCTTCGCCAGGCGCTCGTCGAGTTCGTGGCGGATCGAACTGCGCCCGACGATCTCGCCGTCGACATCGGCGACCAGGAAGGTCGCCGGCACGATCCCCGGCGGCAGGTACTCGCCCTTGCGCTGCTGCTCCAGCATCTTGAGGTGGGCGCCGAAGGCCAGCGCCGGGTCGTCGCCGAGCAAGAAGCTGAACTCGTCGCGCATCGCCCGGTGCGCCGCGCGGGCGGCTTCCTCGTCGTCCTGGCGCAGCGGCCTGAGTCGGAGCGTTCCCATGCCTGCCTCTCCCGATTGCTGCTGGGACGCAGTCTGCCCGAGGAGATGCTCCGGTTCGTCGTTGGCGTGGCGGTAGCGGAACTCCGGACGCCGGCGCGAGCTGAGTCCCACACCGCACGCGGCTACGCCGCATACGGAAATGACCCCGCACTCGTGTGAGGATTCGGTGCGTGATTCCAGATCTGTCCCCCGAACGCATCGACCGCCTTCGCGACGCCTTCCGGGCCGCGAACTACGACGCCGACGGCGTCCTGGAGCTGCTCGGGCCGTCCGCGCACGCCGCGCTGGGCCGCAATGAACCCGCGCCCGCGCTGCGGGTCGCCGCCGACGCCGGGCCGCTGGGCACCCTGGTCCGGCTGTTCCTGCTGGGCATGCCCGAGCCGCGCGAAGAGGTGCAGGCCGCGCTCGGCGAGCTCGACGTGGACGAGGCGCTCGACGCGACGATCGTCGTCGCCGACGGCGAGCGGCTGCGTGCCGGGCTCGACATCCGTCCCTACGGCACCGGCGAGGACTCCTGGTGGGTCGTCTCCGACCTCGATTCCGAGCTGCGCGGGGGCCGCACCCTCGACCCGGACCACGTGCTCGGCGTCGGGCACGCATCGCTGAGCCTGGTGCGGGCGACCTCCCGACGCCCGGTCGGTTCGGTGCTCGACCTGGGCACCGGCTGCGGTGTGCAGGCGCTGCACGCCTCCACGCACGCGCGGTCGCTGACCGTCACCGACCTGTCAGAACGGGCACTGGCACTGGCCGGAGCGACCTTCCGGCTCAACGGCGTCGAGGCGGAGACGCGCGGCGGCGAGTGGTTCGACCCGGTGCGCGGCCGCAAGTTCGACCTGATCGTGTGCAACCCGCCGTTCGTGGTGGGCCCGCCGCGAACCGACTTCACCTACCGCGACTCCGGCCTGGCCGGTGACGACGCGAGCGCGCTCGTGGTGCGGCAGGCGCCGTCGTTCCTCAACGAGGGCGGCCGGGCCCAGCTGCTCGCCTCCTGGGTGCACAAGGAGGGCGAGGACTGGCAGGACCGGGTCGCGAGCTGGCTGCCGCCGGGTGCCGGGCTGGACGCGTGGTTCGTGCAGCGCGACGTGGCCGACCCGGACCTCTACGTCGGCACCTGGTTGCGCGACGCGGGATACGACCTGAACTCGCCCGCGGGCATCGCCAAGGCCAACGAGTGGCTGGACTGGTTCGCCGCCAACGACGTGATCGGCGTCGGATTCGGCTTCATCACGCTGCGCCGCACCGACGGTCCCGGCGAGGTCGTCTGCGAGGACCTGCGGCAGGCCTTCGACGACCCGCTCGGCCCGGAATCCGACGAGTGGTTGCGGCGGGTGGACTGGCTGCGCTCGCACGGCTCCACAGAGGAGTTGCTGTCCGCCCGGTTGCGCACCGCCGAGAGCACGGTGCTGGAGCAGGTCTCGCACCACGGCGAGGAGGGCTGGGAGACCATCGTCAACCGGCTGCACCGCACCGACGGCCCGGGCTGGCAGCACGAGATCGACGAGCTCGGCACGCGGTTGCTCGCCGGATTCCAGGGCGCGATGCCCACCGGCGAACTGATCGAGTTGCTCGCAATGGGATACGGCGAGGACCCGGAGGAGTTGACCGCCGCCGCGATTCCGATGGTGCGCGAACTAGTCCGGCACGGAATGGTCATCCCCGTTGAATGGTCGGGAGAAGATCGGTGAGGGCAATCGTCACGCGGGTCACTCGCGCCTCGGTAACGGTCGAGGGCGAAGTCGTCGGCAAGATCGATGAACCCGGACTTCTCGTGCTTTTGGGTGTGACGCATTCCGACAGCGCGGAACAAGCCGTGAAAATGGCACGGAAACTCCACGAGATTCGGGCACTTCGCAACGAGGAGTCCTGCGCCACCTCGGGGGCGCCGCTGCTGGTGGTCAGCCAGTTCACGCTCTACGGTTCCACCAGGAAGGGACGTCGCCCGTCCTGGAGCGAGGCCGCCCGGCCCGAGCAGGCCGAACCGCTGGTCGAGTCGGTGGTGACCGAGTTGCGCGAACGCGGCGCGAAGGTGGCCAGCGGGGCGTTCGGAGCGATGATGTCGGTGGAGAGCATCAACGACGGGCCATTCACACTTTTGGTTGAGGTGTGAGGACACATTTCAGCGTGGGGTTTGCGGGGTGGTACCTCAGACGCCGCAGGGCTGCGAGATCCGCTCCTCGCGTAGTGGGCCTGCGCGGTGTCGCGGCTGTCCTCGCCCGGCGGCGTCTGAGAACCCGCCGCGGTGCCGGCCGAGTCCCGCACCGCATGCGGCTGGCGCCGCATTCAGAATGGGCCCCTAAAAGTAACGGGGGCTCTCAGGAAATCCTCAGGATTGGCGGGCAACAGATGTGACTCGCGCGACGTCCATCAATCGCCGACTCCGGGAACGAATTCGCGGCGTCGGTCGTTTTCCAGGTAACGAAGCTTCGACGGCACTGCCGGCGCAGGGTTCGCCTCCAGCAGGAGAACGCCCCCGCGTCGACCGGAGAAGACGTCGACGTACAAGCCCTTGATACCGAGCGTACGCGTCTTCCGCGCCGTGCACAGACGCGCAGCGTGAATTGCGCCCGCCAAGCCAGCCCGTCAGGGAGGGAGCTCATGACCGTCCCGCAGACCACCAAGCCAGACGCCGTCGCCGAGGAACTGGACAACGCCCAGGGCCCATCGGCCGACCTCGTGCGCGTCTACCTCAACGGCATCGGGCGCACTGCGCTGCTCTCCGCACAGGAAGAGGTCGACCTCGCCAAGCGGATCGAGGCCGGAGTCTTCGCCAAGCATCTGCTTGAGGAGAACGACGACCTCTCCCGCGAGCGCCGCAGCGACCTCAATGCCGTGGTGCGGGATGGCCGGCGCGCCAAGAACCACCTGATGGAGGCCAACCTCCGGCTGGTGGTCAGCCTCGCCAAGCGCTACACCGGGCGCGGCATGCCCCTGCTCGACCTGATCCAGGAGGGCAACCTGGGCCTGATCCGGGCGGTGGAGAAGTTCGACTACACCAAGGGCTTCAAGTTCTCCACCTACGCCACCTGGTGGATCCGGCAGGCCATCACCCGCGGCATGGCCGACCAGAGCCGCACCATCCGGCTGCCCGTCCACCTCGTCGAGCAGGTGAACAAGCTGGCGCGCATCAAGCGCGACCTGCACCAGAAGCTGGGCCGGGAGGCCACCGACGACGAGCTGTCCGAGGAGGCCGGCATCCCGGTGGAGAAGATCCTCGACCTGATGGACCACTCCAAGGACCCGGTGAGCCTGGACATGCCGGTCGGTGCCGAGGAGGACGCTCCGCTGGGCGACTTCATCGAGGACGGCGAGTCGGCCGACGCGGAGAACGCGGTGATCTCCGGGTTCCTGCAGGACGACCTGCGCCGCGTGCTGGGCACCCTGGAGGAGCGCGAGCAGGCGGTCATCCGGATGCGCTACGGCCTCGACGACGGCCAGCCGCGCACCCTGGACCAGATCGGCCGGGCCTTCGGGCTCTCCCGCGAGCGCGTCCGCCAGATCGAGCGCGAGGTGATGTCCAAGCTGCGTCAGGGCGACCGGGCCGACCGCCTCCGCGCCTACGCCAGCTGAGCACCTCGGACGCGAAGCACGACGTGCACGCGCGGCAGGGAGCGCCCCGCGGGAGTGCTCCCTGTTCGCCGTCCCGAGCCGGTCCGCACCCGTTGGGCTGTTCGGGTGAGCCGTAACTACCACCTGATCGGATCGTTGACCTCCGCACCGAAGCGGGGCGACGATCTGCACCCCCGAATTTCTTGGCGGTGTTCTCACCGCCCGCTAGGGAAGGCCGGACTCGTCCCAGAGACGGGTCCGGCCTTTCCACATTTCGCCCCGGCGAAAAATGCACCGCTCAGGTGGTCAGGAACTTCGCCCGCCAGGTGTTCAGCTCGCCCGCGGGTACGCCGTGCGAGCGCAACCAGCCCGCGGCCGCGTCCGGGTGCTCGTCGAACTCGGCGAGCACCGCCTCGATGGCATCGACCGGGGCCGCCATCAGGTCCGCGACGATGTCCTCGGTCACCCCGGGCGGCAGGTTCGGCGCCAGGTTGAGCCGCTGCAGCACCCGGTACATGTTCTTGTCGGTGCGCGCGTAATCGGCCACGATCGCCTCCGAGCGCACCCCCGCGGCGCTGAGCAGCATCGCCGAGATCACACCGGTGCGGTCCTTGCCCGCGGCGCAGTGCACCAGCACGGGGCCCTCGGCCTGCACCGCGATGCGGAACACCTCGATCAGCTTCTCCGGTGCCCGGTGCACCATCCGCCGGTAGAACGCGGACAGTTCGTCCGGAGTGTCGGGCGCGGACGGCGGCAACCCCTCCAGCACCGGCACGCGCCGCACCTCGGTGACCTCGGCCAGCGGGTGCGCGCGCCCCTTGGTCTCCTCGTCCTCGCGCAGGTCCACCACGATCTGCGGGGGCCACTGCTGGACGCCGTCCGGGTCCCGGTCCCCCGAGCGCGGCGCATCGCTGCGGTAGACCACGCCAGACCTGGTCAGAACTCCGTCACCGGTGGGGTGACCGCCCAGGTCACGCAGGTTCACCAGTGCCCCGAGATGATCGGTGCTCGACAATGCGGCCTCCATCAGTGCGGTGGAACGCGCCGGCGGCTACCGCGCCGTGCCGACGCGCCCAGGATCCCAGCTCGACGGTGTTTCGTTCCAGGTCCGGCCCGGTGCGTCCCGGATTCGGTACTTGGTCACACCTGAGGCACCCCGGTGGACTCCGTGATCGCCCGCGCGGTTACATGGATCCAACGCGTAACCCGAACGCGCGCAAAGGAGCCGCGACCGTGTCCACCACGAATTTCGATTACACCGACGTGTTGCCCCTCGGCCCGGATGAGACCGAGTACCGCAAGGTCACCGACGAAGGCGTCCGCGTCGTCGAGGCCGCCGGGCGCCGCTTCCTCGAGATCGATCCCGCCACGCTGACCTCGCTGGCCTCGGAGGCGATCAAGGACATCCAGCACCTGCTGCGTCCGTCGCACCTGGCCCAGCTCAAGTCGATCGTCGAGGACCCGGAGGCCAGCGGCAACGACCGGTTCGTGGCCACCGACCTGCTGCGCAACGCGTGCGTCTCGGCGGGCGAAGTGCTGCCGATGTGCCAGGACACCGGCACCGCGATCGTGGTCGGCAAGCGCACCGAGTCGGTGCTCACCGGTGGACAGGACGAAGAGGCGATCTCGCGCGGCATCTTCGACGCCTACCAGGACCTCAACCTGCGCTACTCGCAGATGGCGCCGCTGAACTTCTGGGAGGAGCGCAACACCGGCAGCAACCTGCCCGCTCAGATCGAGCTCTACAACAAGGCCGGTACCGACCCGGTCTACGAGCTGCTGTTCATGGCCAAGGGCGGCGGCAGCGCCAACAAGACCTTCCTGTACCAGGAGACCAAGGCGCTGCTGAACCCGAAGCGGCTGGGCCGGTTCCTGGAGGAGAAGCTGCGTTCGCTGGGCACCTCGGCGTGCCCGCCGTACCACCTGGCGATCGTCGTCGGCGGCATGTCGGCCGAGTACAACCTCAAGGTCGCCAAGCTGGCCTCGGCCCGCTACCTCGACGGGCTGCCGACCGAGGGCTCACCGTCCGGGCACGCGCTGCGCGACCCGGAGATGGAGCAGCAGGTGCTCGAGATGACCCGGCAGTTCGGCATCGGCGCGCAGTTCGGCGGCAAGTACTTCTGCCACGACGTGCGGGTCATCCGGCTGCCGCGGCACGGCGCCTCGCTGCCGGTGGGCGTGGCGGTGTCCTGCTCGGCGGACCGGCAGGCCAAGGCCAAGATCACTCCGGAGGGCGTGTTCCTGGAGCAGCTCGAGCGCGACCCGGCCAAGTACCTGCCGGAGGTCACCGACTCCGATCTCTCCGACGAGGTCGTCGAGATCGACCTGAACCGCCCGATGGACGAGATCCGCGCCGAGCTGTCCAAGCTGCCGGTCAAGACCCGGGTGTCGTTGACGGGTCCGCTCGTGGTGGCGCGCGACATCGCGCACTCCAAGATCGCCGAGCGACTCGACGCGGGTGAGCCGATGCCGCAGTACATGCGCGACCACCCGGTCTACTACGCGGGACCGGCCAAGACCCCGGACGGTTTCGCCTCGGGATCGTTCGGCCCGACCACGGCGGGCCGGATGGACTCCTACGTCGAGCAGTTCCAGGCCGCGGGCGGCTCGATGGTGATGCTGGCCAAGGGCAACCGGTCCAAGCAGGTCGTCGACTCCTGCAAGGCTCACGGCGGGTTCTACCTCGGCTCGATCGGCGGCCCCGCGGCGCGCCTGGCGCAGGACTGCATCAAGAAGGTCGAGGTGCTGGAGTACGCCGAGCTGGGCATGGAAGCGGTGTGGCGCATCGAGGTCGAGGACTTCCCGGCCTTCGTCGTCGTGGACGACAAGGGGGACGACTTCTTCGCCAACGCGACCGAGCCCGTCCTGCAGATCTCGTTCAACCGGTAGCACCACGACGCGCGGGCCGTGGGCTCACTCGGGCGTGCCCGGTGAGCCCACGCGCCCGGCGCGCGCGGGCCTCAGCGCGGGACCTTGACGTCCCGTTGCTCGAGAACGACCTCGCGACCGTCGAGAGGTTCGCTCAACCGCAGGGCGACCGGCGGATAGCGGAGGTCCATGGTGCAGATTCCCGGGGGCTCCGGGGTCTCCTCCACGAGGACGATCTTGACGTGCTCGGCGGTCTGCTCGGCCAGTTCGGCGTGCACCTTGCTGCAGCCGCCCTCCTGACCGATCGCAACGACGGCCTTGCCGTCGTTCTGCGTCCAGACCTTCTTCGGGTAGCTCTTGGGCAGCGCGGAGAAGTCGACGGCACCCTGCGCCACCGGGGTCCGCTCGGCCTCCGGCTTCGGCTCGACCGGTCCGGGCGGGGCGGGCGGCTGGCCGCCGAACCCCACGTCGTCCGGCTGTTGACCACAGGCTGCCAGCGCCAGGAGCAGCGTCCCCGCGCCCACTGCGGTGGTTAGGCGTCTCATGCCCTAGAGACGTAGCGGCGGCAACGCGCGGTTGCGTCCCCGCGCAAGAGGATCAGCCGCAGCCGTTCCCACAATTCACCGTTCGAGCACGCCGCGAACCCAGTCGCCGATCCAGCCGGAGAGCTCGCCCGCGTTGCGGGCCCACTTGAAGTGGTCGAGGCCGGCTCCCGCATCGGCCGAGGAGTAGTGCCGCTCGGTGCGCGGTCCCCCGGTCCTGCCCACGAGGTCGTCCATGGCCGATTTGGGCGCCAGGGTGTCGTTGTCCACGGTGACCGTCAGCAGCGGGGCACTCACCCGCTCCAGAGCCGCGTCGTAGTCGGTCGCCGCACCGCTCAACCGCCAGCGAGCGGTGCGGCCCTGCCGGGCCCAGTCGCGCATCAGCCCACCGGCCTGCCTGCCGCCGAATCCGAAGCGCTCCCCCGGCCAGAAGCCGAGCACGGCGGACACCGCCGCGATGGCCTGGGGGCCGAGCAGGTTGTAGTAGTACTTCCGCAACCCCGGGTAGACGCGGTAGTTGACCGCACCGGAGGCGATCAGGATCGCGCCCCGCACGCGGCCGGGGCGGGCGGCGGTGTGCAGCATCGCGATCTGCCCGCCGAGGCTGTGGCCGAGCACGAAGCGCGGTGCGGTGTCCGGGAAGGTCTCGTCGACCACGTCGAGCACGCCGTCGAGGTCGTCGACGAAGTCCTGGTAGCCGAAGTCGATGCCGCGGGTGACCCGCGGCTCCGTCTCGCCCTGCCCGCGCACGTCGTAGGAAACGACCTGCAGGCCCTGCCGGTGCAGGTGGGCCACGAACTTCCGGTAGTACCCGGCGGGCACGCCCATCGCGGGCGCCAGGACCAGCACCGGGCTGTCCGGGGCGTCCTGACGTGCAGCGCGCACCTTGATCCGGTAGTCGCCCGCGGCGACCTCACCGATCACCGGGGCTGGGGCGTCGAGCTTCTCGGCGATGACCTCGTCCACGCCGACACATTAACGGAACTGAGCAGTCTCGGGGCGATGACCTCGGTCACCGCAGCCTGCGCGGCCCCTGGTCCGGAGCTTGCGCGGAGGCACCGATGGCGATCCGGGCACCTGTCACGGCGGCGCCGCCCGGCCCGGCCAGCACCGGCTGCAGCGCCAGCTCCCGCACGTCCGGGAGCTCCTCGGCCAGGATCGCCACCCGCAGCAGCAGGCCCTCCAGCGCTTCCAGGTCGGCCGGTTCGGTGCCCCCGTAGCCCGCCAGCAACGGCGCCGCGCGCGGCGCGCGCACCAGGGAAGCCACGTCGACATCGGTCACCGGCAACGAGCGGTAGGCCTTGTCACCCAGCAGCTCGCTGGCGACACCCGCCAGGCCGAAGGACACCAGGGTGCCGAACGACGGGTCGTCGAGCAGGTCGATCACGCACGAGGTGCCGCGCTCGGCCATGCGCTGAACGTAGACCTCGTCGAGACCGGAGACCTCGCGCACCGCCGCGTAGGCCGTGCGCACCGCCTCCGCGGTGTCCAGGTCGAGCCGGACGCCGACCAGGTCCTGGCGGTGCCGCAGGTTGGAGCTCGTCGACTTCAGCGCCACCGGATACCCCAGCGCCTCCGCGGCCGTCACGGCGGCCTCGGCCGTCCGCACCCGGTGGAAGGCCGTCACCTCGATGCCGTAGCAGCGCAGCAGCTGCACCACCCGGTCGTCGTCGAGCCGGGTGATCCCGTCCTCGAGCCACTCCTCGACCAGTGCCTTCGCGCGGTCGGAGTCGATGCCGTCGGGCCGCACGAAGTGCCCCTTGGGAGCGGCGCGCCACTGCGCGTAGCGGGTGACGCGCGACAGCGCGGCCACCGAGCGCTCCGGACTCGGGTAGGACGGCACCGAGCCCTGCCCCGCCATGCCGTCCGCACCGGGCACCACCAGTTCGTCGGGCACGCCCTCGGCGGCCAGGAAGGTGGTCACGACCGGTTTGCAGCTGGACACCCCGGCCTCCTGGAGCGCCTCGCGCAACGCGCGAGCGTAGGCCGCCCCCGGTACCGCCACCGGCGGCGCGAACACCGTGACCAGGGCATCGACGTCCTCGCGCAGCGCGGCATCGCGAACCGCGGCGGCGAACTCGCCGGGTCCTGCCGCGGCGCCCACGTCGACCGGCTCGTGGGCGAGGGTGAGGTCCTGCGCCTGGGCGACGTCGGCCGCGATCATGCCCAGCGCGGCGGAGTTGCCCACGATGGAAACCCGGTCGCCCTGCGGCAGCGGCTGGTGGGCCAGCAGCAGCGCCGTGTCGAACATCTGGGCCACGGATTCGACCCGGATCACGCCGGACTGCTCGAACAACGCCTGCACGCTGCTCTCGTCGATCTGCACCGAAGTCGCGGCCAGCCCGGGGCGGACCGCGTTCCTCCCGGACTTGACCACGATCACCGGCTTGCGCCGCGCCAGCCGCCGGGCCAACCGGCCGAACTTGCGCGGGTTGCCGAAGGACTCCAGGTACAGCAGCACCACGTCGGTGGAGGGATCGGTCTGCCAGTACTGCAGCAGGTCGTTGCCCGAGACGTCGGCCCGGTTGCCCGCCGAGACGAAGGTGGACAGCCCCAGGCCGCGCTCGGTCGCGGTTTCCAGGATCGCCACGCCGAGCGCGCCGGACTGGCAGAAGAACCCGGTGCGCCCGCGCCCCGGCAGCTGGGGAGCGAGGCTGGCGTTGAGCCGGAAATCGGGATCGGTGTTGACCACGCCCAGCGCGTTCGGACCGACCACCCGCATGCCGTGCACCCGGGCGGAACGCACCATCTCGCGTTCCACCTCGCGCCCCTCCGAGCCGCTCTCGCTGAACCCGGAGCTGACGATGACCAGGGTCTTCACACCCTTGGCCAGGCAGTCGTCCAGCACCTCGTCGACCCCGGCCGCCGGAATCGCCACCACCGCGAGATCGACCTCGTCGGGGATGTCGAGCACCGAGCCGTAGGAGCGCACCCCGCGCACCGACCGGTGCTCGGGGTTGACCGGGTAGACCGGCCCGGTGAAGTCCGCGGTCAGCAGGTTCGTCAGCACCGCGTGCCCGATCTTGCTGCGATCGGTGGAGGCGCCGATCACCGCGACCGACTGCGGCCGCAGCAGGTTGTGCACGCTGCGCGCCTCGGCCGCCTGTTCCCGGGCGCGCGCCACCGCGACCGACTCCTCGGTGGGGTCGATGTCGAACTCCAGGTGCACCACGCCCTCTTCCATCGCGCGGCTGACCTGATAGCCGGCGTCCCGGAAGACGCGCACCATCTGGGAGTTCTCGGCGAGGACCTCGGCGACGAAGCGCCGCAACCCGCGTTCCTGCGCGGCGGCGGCCAGGTGCTCGAGCAGGATCGACCCGAGGCCCCGGCCCTGGTGGTCGTCGCGGACCACGAAGGCGGCCTCGGCCGACTTCTGCTCCCCCAGCCTGTCGAAGCGGCCCACCGCCACGATGTCGTCGCCGAGCAGGGCCACGAACGCGACGCGGTTGTGGTAGTCGACCTCGCTGAAGCGCCGCACGTCGCGCTCGGGCATCCGCGGGTAGGGCCCGAAGTAGCGGTAGTAGCGGGTCCGATCGCTGAGCCTGCTGTGGAAGGTGACCAGCTTGTCCGCGTCCTCCGGGACTATCGGCCGCAGGTGGACGGTGCCGCCGTCGGAGAGCACCACGTCGGCTTCCCAATGACGCGGGTAGTCCCGCGAGGGCCGGCCCGCTCCGGTTGCCTCTTCGTCCACTTCGGACTCCTCAGTCGCGGCTGTCCGCCGGGTCGAGCCCGTGCAGCGGGAACACCGCGTGCCGGGCATCGCGGATCGCGGTGTCCACTGCGGTCGTGGTCACCCCGGTCCAAGGTTCGTAGGAAGGGTCGCTCCCGTCGCTCATCGACGTCGGCAGCGCGATGTTCTGCGCACGCCGAGTCGCGTACGCCATCCAATCCTCCGGGATCGTGGTCTCCGGTGCGATGTCCCGGTCCAGGAGTGTCGCCAGCAAATGGGTCCAAGCACGCGGAACGACGCGGAACAGCGAATAGCCCCCGCCGCCCAGCGCCAGCCACTTGCCGCCCGCGCAGTTCTCGGCCAGCTCCCGCAGGTCCTGGTAGATCGCGCGCTGACCGTCGACGCTCAGCGACAGGTCCGCCAGCGGATCGTCGCGGTGCGGATCGGCACCGCACTGGGTGACCAGCACCTCCGGTCGGAAGTCCGCGAGCAGCGAGGGAACCACGGCGTGGAAGGCGCGCCTCCAGCCGCTGTCCCCGGTGCCCGGGGGCAGCGGGATGTTGACCGCCGTACCGTCCGCGCCGTCCTTGCCGACCTCGGTGGCGAAGCCGGTACCCGGCCACAGCGTGACCGGGTGCTGGTGCAGCGAGACGGTCATGACCCGCGGGTCGTCGTAGAAGGCGGCCTGCACCCCGTCGCCGTGGTGCACGTCGACGTCGAGGTAGGCGATGCGCTCAACGCCCTGCTCGAGCATCCAGGCGATGGCTACCGAGCAGTCGTTGTAGACGCAGAACCCGGCCGCGTTGTCGGCCATCGCGTGGTGCAGGCCTCCTCCGATGTTGACCGCGCGGTCGGACCTGCCCGACACGATCTGCTCGGCCGCCCCGATCGAGGCGCCTGCGACGAGCGCCGATGCCTCGTGCATCCGGTCGAAGATCGGGTTGTCCTCGGTGCCCAGGCCGTGCCCGGCCTCGTAGCCGCTCAGCGGCGCGGCGCGCACCGCCGCGAGATACTCGGCGGTGTGCACCCGCAGCAGGTCCGCCTCGGTGGCCGGCTGCGGCTTGACCGCATCGACGCCGTCGAGCAGGCCCAGCGAACGGGCCAGCCGCATCGTCAGGTCCAGCCGGATCGGATGCAGCGGGTGATGCCCACCGAGGTCGTATTCCAGCAGCGCTTCGTCCCAGACAACGGCCAACTCAGAACCCATGCCCGGACGCTACCCCGGCCGTGGCCGCTCCCACAGGCTTCGTCCCGCGGTCGTTATTCCGCGAGTGCCTGTTCCGGGTGCCTGTTCCAGGGCCCGCTCCGGGGTCGCGCGCGGCGGTGCGGCCCGCCGGCCCGAGACGCCCGCCCGGCCTTCGGCAAGCACTCCTGCTGTGCGGGCCGCTCGAAGCGGTTCCGCGCGGTCCCCGGCCGCGCTCAGCCCGGCTGCTCCCCCGTGATCGCCGGGCGATCCGGGTCGGCCGACCAGTTCGACCACGAGCCCGCGTAGAGCGCTGCCGGGTTGCGGGAGTCGGTGATCCCGGCGTGTTCCAGCGCCAGCAGGACCGAGCAGGCCGTCACTCCGGAGCCGCAGTAGGTACCGATCGGCTGACCGGCCCGCACGCCGAGCCCGGCGAAGTGCTCGGCCAGCTCAGCGGGCGATCGCCACCGCCCCGACCCCGCGGTGTGCGCGCTGAACGGGGCGTTGCGGGCGCCCGGGACGTGACCGGCGCGGGGATCCATCGGTTCCACCTCGCCGCGGTAGCGCTCCGGGGCGCGAGCGTCCAGCAGCACGCCCACCCGGGCCGTCCTGGCCGCCTCGTCGGCATCGATCACCGGCATCGAACCCGGCCGCACCCGGAACCCGCCGTCGCCGGGTTCCGGGTTCTCGGTGTCGGTCGGTTTGCCCTCGGCGACCCAGGCCGCGTACCCGCCGTCGAGCACCGCGACGTTGCGGTGCCCGGCCCAGCGCAGCAACCACCAGGCCCGAGCCGCCGCCGAACCGTTGTCCGCGTCGTAGACGACCACGGGACGGTCGGCGTCCACCCCGGCACGGCGCAGCACCGACTGGAACGCCTGCGGTTCGGGCAACGGATGCCGCCCGCCCGGCCCCGGTTCGGCCGCCAGTTCGGTATCCAGGTCCACGAACACCGCCCCCGGCAGGTGCCCCCGTTCGTAGGCCTGCCTGCCCGGCGGGCCCTGCAGCGACCACCGCACGTCCAGCAGAGTCGGGTGCGGCTCCGCGCGAAGCGCGGACATGAGATCATCGGTACTGATCAGAGGATGCATGACGGCCTTTCCGAGCCCGCCGACAAGGTCTGTCGACAATCCTTGCCTGTCAACTCCCCGGCCACTAACTGTTGTCGCTGGTAGCGGCTAGCATCGTGGTTGGGACTTGAATGGGGAGCCGACGTGAACGATCTCATCGATACCACTGAGATGTACCTCCGCACCATCTACGACCTCGAAGAGGAGGGCGTGGTGCCGCTGCGGGCCCGCATCGCCGAACGACTCGAGCAGAGCGGCCCGACCGTGAGCCAAACCGTCGCCCGCATGGAGCGGGACGGCCTGCTCGCCGTCGCCGAGGATCGACACCTCGAGCTGACCAAGGCCGGGCGCGCCCGCGCGATCAGCGTGATGCGCAAGCACCGGCTCGCCGAACGACTGCTCGTCGACGTGATCGGGCTCGAGTGGGAGCACGTGCACAACGAGGCCTGTCGTTGGGAGCACGTGATGAGCGAGGCCGTCGAGCGCAAGCTGGTCAAGCTGCTCGGTGGCCCGAACACCTCCCCGTACGGCAACCCCATCCCAGGCCTGGACGAGCTCGGCGTCGACCACATCGACGCCGCACCCGACGGCGATCTGCAGCGCGTCGACGAGATCGCCCGCAGTGGCGGCGGCCGCGCGGTCATCCGCCGGATCGCCGAGCACGTGCAGCTCGACCCCGATCTGATGACCGATCTCAAGCAGGTGGGCGTGCTGCCCGGCAACGAGGTCGAGATCAAACCGGTCGCCGGGCCGAACAAGCCGATCGTGGTGCAGGGCCCGCAGGGCAACGCCGAGCTGACCTCCGGCATCGCGCACGCCGTCATGGTGGTGCTCGCCAAGTGAGCAAGTCCCCCAACGCAGCGGAGCTGTTCGCCGAGACCTACGGCCGCGCCCCGCACGCCGTCTTCTCCGCTCCTGGCCGGGTCAACCTGATCGGCGAGCACACCGACTACAACGACGGCTTCGTGCTCCCCTTCGCACTGCCGCACCGGGTCGCGGTCGCCATCGACGGCCGTGACGACGGAGTCCTGGCGGCCACCACCCTCGGCGACGACGGACAGCTGCACGCGGCGCGCGAAGCGCCCGTCGAGGAGATCGCACCCGGCAGCCACAAGGGGTGGGCCGCGTTCCACGCCGGTGTGGCCTGGGCGCTGCACCAGGCCGGTTACTCGATCGGGGGCGCCGATCTCCTGATCGTCGGTGAGGTTCCCACCGGCGCGGGCCTGTCCTCCTCGCACGCGCTGCAGTGCGCGGTCGCGCTGGCCCTGCTGGACCAGGCCGGCTACGCGCCGGGCGAGGCGGGCTCGCCCAACCTGGCCCAGGTCGCACGACTGGTGCAGATCTCGGAGAACGACTTCGTCGGCGCGCCCACCGGGCTGTTGGACCAGACGGCCTCGCTGTGCTGCGTCGAAGCCCACGTGCTGTTCCACGACGTGCGCAGCGGCGCATCCGAGCAGGTCCCCTTCGACCCGCGCGGCAGCGGTCTGGAACTGGTGGCCATCGACACCCGCGCGAAGCACTCGCACAGCGAATCCGGATACGGTGACCGGCGCAACGGCTGCGAACGGGCCGCGGAACTGCTGTCGGTCGAGGCGCTGCGCGACGTATCGATTGAGGAACTTCCCGCAGCGCTGGACAAGCTGCCCGAGGAGCTGCGGCCGCTCGTCCGGCACGTGGTCACCGAGAACGACCGGGTGCTGCGCACCGTCGAGCTGCTGCGCGCCGACAAGTACGCGGAAGTCGGTCCGCTGCTGGACGCCTCGCACGCCAGCCTGCGCGACGACTACCGGGTCTCCTGCACCGAGCTCGACCTCGCGGCCGACGCCGCCAAGTCCGCAGGTGCCCTGGGCGCGCGCATGATCGGTGGCGGCTTCGGCGGCTCGGCGATCGCGCTGATCAACAGCTCCGAGCGGGCGGCGGTCGAACGAGCGGTTCTGCGCGCCTTCGCCGAGCAGAACCTCGCCGAGCCGCGGATTTTCACCGCGATACCCTCCGCGGGTGCGGGCCGGGACCGCTGAGCGCGGACCCGCCGCGGTTGCTCGACCAGTTCTCCCACGGAAGGCAGTAAGCACTTGAAGCTCCTCGTCACAGGCGGCGCCGGCTACGTCGGAAGCGTGTGCGCCGCGCGGCTGGTGGAAGCAGGGCACGACGTCGTCGTGGTCGACGACCTGTCCACCGGGCACGCCGACGCGATTCCGGACGGCTGCAAGTTCGTGGAGGCCGACATCGCGGAGGCGGCAGGCGACCTGCTGGCGGAGCCCTTCGACGGAGTGCTGCACTTCGCGGCCAAGTCGCTGGTCGGCGAGTCGATGGAGAACCCGCAGAAGTACTGGCACGGCAACGTGGTCACCTCGCTGCGGCTGCTGGACGCGATGCGCGAGCACGGCACGCCGCGCCTGGTGTTCTCCTCGACCGCCGCCACCTACGGCGAACCGGAGATCGAGCTGATCACCGAGGACTCTCCGACCGACCCGACCAACACCTACGGCGCGACGAAGCTGGCGATCGACCACGCGATCACCTCCTACGCCGCGGCGCACGGCATCGGCGCGGCCAGCCTGCGCTACTTCAACGTCGCCGGCGCGCACGGCGCGATCGGTGAGCGGCACACCGTGGAGACCCACCTGATCCCGATCGTGCTGCAGGTCGCCCTGGGCCAGCGGGACCAGGTGCAGATCTTCGGGGAGGACTGGCCCACCGCCGACGGCACCTGCGTCCGCGACTACATCCACGTCACCGACCTGGCCGATGCGCACCTGCTGGCTCTGAAGGGCACGCAGCCCGGGCAGCACCGGATCTACAACCTGGGCAACGGGACGGGGTTCTCGGTCAAGCAGGTCATCGACACCTGCCGCGAGGTCACCGGGCACCCGATCCCGGCGAAGGTCGCCCCGCGCCGCGCGGGCGACCCGGCCACCCTGGTCGCCTCCAGCCAGGCCGCCCGCGAGGAGCTGGGCTGGCAGCCGCAGCGCGCCGACCTCGGAGTGATCGTCCGCGACGCGTGGGAATTCACCCGGGCTCGTCACCAGGCCTGAATGCTCGCCGCCGGCGCGCCGAGCGGTGCGGCTGGGATCGGCCGCGCCCGGTCCTGACTCGTCGCGCATCAGCACGCCTCTTCGCTCTCGAGGAGGAGCTGGGCGTCCTCGGCCGAGATTCGGGCGATAGCGTCGAGTTCGGCGGGTGGGATCCCGGCCTCCATCGTCTGGCGCAGCAGGGCACCGAGCCGGTGATCGGGCTGGACCTTCTCGATGCGTTCGAGAGCCACCGAGGCGAGCCCGCCCTCGCCCCGCAGGTAGGCCGAAAACGCCAGCAACGCCGCGACCTCGGGAAGTTCGGCGTCGGGGGCCTTGCGAACCAGGGACAGCCAGAGCTCTTCGGCCGGGTGGGCGTGCTCGCTCAGCGCGGTGCCGAGCAGGATGTCGCGCACCCGGGTGTCGGAGACCGCGAGCAGCACGCCTTGCAGGTCGTCCTCGGTCAGAGCCGTACCCGCGGCGATGCGCCGGATGGCCGCGTGGACCTTGCGCACGTCCCGCCCCACCCGGTCCGGGTCGGTCTCGTCGAGGGCGTCCTCGGTGAGCGCGTCGAGCCTGGCCGACCAGCGCGCGATCACCTCCGGCGATTCGGGGGCCACCAGCTCCCGGAGCTCGTCCTTGCTGCCGAAGGTCACCGCGCCGTTGGCGGCCATCACCGCGCCGATCGGTGATTCCTTCGGGTCGGGAATGGTCCCCTCGCAGTCGACGTCGTCGTAGCAGCGCCAGGGCGCCCCTTCCCGGATCTGCGGTGCCCACACGGCGTGCGCGGTGACGATTCCGCTGCGCCGGAGAGTTTCCTTGACCACCTCGACGACCGAGAGCATGGGCGGGCCCGCCTCCTCGAGCAGGCGGATCCGCTCGGCCTCGGCTCCCTGCGTGCTCAGCGGCCCCTGCAGCAGGAACTCGCCGAACCCGCACGCCTGCATCGGGCAAGGCAGGTCGACGCGCATGGTCGCACCGAACCTCGGCGTGCCCGCCAGGTCGTGCAGGCTCACCAGCACGAACGAGTCGTCCGGGTGGAATCCGAGCAGGTGCGGCACGGCGGCGAGCACGTCGCCGGGTTCGCTGATCGAGATGTCGGTGTTGAGTCGCGTTGTCATGCCGCACAGGTTGGCGACGAAACCCGCTGCGGCGGAAGCGATCCGGCCAAATCTGTGGACCACTGAGTCCGGTGTGGACAACCATTGGTTGAAACACCTGAAATCACGCTGAAGTGTGACGATCATCCGGGTATTCACCGTCACCGGATCGGCTCTGACGCTAGGTCGCCGTACCCGAATGATCGTCACAACAGCCGCGCGCTACCCGACCGAACCGGCCATCGGCAGTTCGATGCTGGTGCGGGAGAGGTCCAGCCGCAGCCCGGCACCCGGCTCGGGTCGCAACGTGAAGTCGTGATCGCTGGAGAGCACGACCAGCCCGAGCCGATGCCCCGGTTCGAAGACGTGATCGTCGGGCTGCATCCGCACGCTGATCTCGTAGTTGCGCCCGGGCTCGACCGGGGTCGTGCGATCGATGGCCTCGCGGTTCTGCGGGTCGGCCCAGCCGCGGGTGATCACCGAGACGCGACCGTCGGGCGCCTGGTCCACCAGCAGCGCCGTCACGTTCGCGGCGGGCCGGTCGAAGGTCAGCGCCAGATCGGCGCGCACCTCACCGCTGAGCCGGGAGGACTCCGCCAGCGGCGAGGTGAAGTAGGCCAGCCGGTTCGGCGATCGCGGCGCCGCCGCCAGGTCGCGAGCCGGTTTGCTCGCGTCATCGGTCAGCCCCTCGGTCACCGGCGAGCGCACGCCCCGGGCGTCCAGCCCGCCGCGCTCCGCACCGCCCGGCGTCGGCCGCAGCTCGACGAGTTCGGCCTGCGGCGCAGGCCACTCCGCCTCCTCGGCCCAGCTGCCGTCGGCGCGCTGCACGGTGGCCCGTGGCTCGCCCTCGACCCCGTTGGGCACGTCGTGGAGGTAGCGGGTGAACCAGCGGTTGAGGGTGCGCAGCCATTCCTGCTCGCGCAGCTCGATCGGGTCCGTGTGGCCCGACCGGTGCCACCAGATCTTGTGCGGCACGCCGTGTTCGCGCAGCGCCTCGTACCACTGGGCGGCCTGGCGGGTCTTGACGTTCCAGTCGTTCAGGCCGTGCACCTGCAGCACCGCCGCGCGCACGTCGCCGACGTCGTCGAGGTAGTTGCGCGCGTCCCAGAAGGCGTTGTAATCACCGGTGACCCGGTCCTGCTCGCGGGTGAGCTCGTCGATCACCGGACGGCAGACCTCGCGGTCCTCGCGGGTGTGCACGTACTTCGCCAGCACGTCGGCGTCCTCGCCCTGGAAGCCGCCCGGAGCCACCACGGCGCCGTCGCTGCGGTAGTAGTCGTACCAGTTCGAGATCGCCCCGATCGGCACGATCGCGTCGAGTCCCTCGACTCCGGTGCTCGCCACGGCGTTCGGCAGCGTCCCGTTGTAGGACACGCCCATCATGCCGACCTGCCCGCTCGACCAGTTCGCGCGGTGCGGCGCGCCGTTCGCGTCGCGGGCGGGAGCGCGGTGGTCGAGCCAGTCCACCACCGACTTCGCACCGATGGTCTCGTTCGCGGCGCCGGTGGTCGGACATCCGGTGGACTCGCCGGTGCCCAGCGATTCGGCGTAGACCACGGCGTAGCCCCTGGCCAGGAAGTACTGCTCGTAGGCCCAGTCGATCCGCGCGGCGGTCGCCCGCTGGTCGTTTCCGGTGGAGCGCGCCGACCGCTCGCCGGACTCGCCGGGCACGTGGAGCTCGGTGTCGACGTCGTGGTTGCGCACCTCGTTGCCACCGGAGAAGTACGGGCTGGCCCGGTAGACGACCGGAACCCGGAGGCCGCGCTCGGTCTCGGCCGGTCGCACCACCTGCACGTGCACCCGATCGGGTCGGCGATCCCGGTCGCTGTCCACCGGAGCGGTGACGAACAGGTCCTCGCGCACGGCCTCCTGCGGGTCGAAGACCGGCTGCGCGGCTCCGTCCCGGAAAACCGGGCGCTGCGGAGGGTCCGCGCTCGCGGTCGAACCGATCAGGGGCAGGACGACCAACGCCGCTAGCAGACCCGTCGCACATCGCCGCATTCGCAAACTCCCATGAGCAGGACGAGAACCCGAATCCGTCCGAAATCGGACGCAACCCTTGCAACGCGCGAGCCCACCGGCAAGTCCGTGTCCACTTTCGGACCCGGCGTCGTGGGCCCGCGTAGGCTCGACCCGGCAGCAGACCACCGTCCAGCGAGGAGCGCTCATGTCAATTCCGTCCAGCGTGCTGACCTCCGCCGGTTTGATCGGCGGTTTCGCGGTCGCGCAGGCCAGCAAGCACCGGCACTGGGGAGGAATGGTCGCGGCAGGCGCCGGACTGGGCGCCGTGGAGACGTGCCGCCGCCGCGCGGGCGTGGCCCCCGCGCTCGCGCTCGGCACCACCTACGCGGGCGCGCTCTACAGCTCGCACCCGCTCGCGAAGAAGCTCGGCGCCTGGCCGTCGGTGTTCGCGGTGACCGGCGCGACCGCCGTGGTCGCGACCCTGCTCGCGCGTCCGCGCTGATCTTCAGGGGCTGTCGCAGCACGCGGCAGCAGCCGCCGTCTCGAGTGCGGGACTCAACCGGCGCCGCCGCGGGGTCTCAGACGTCATCGGGCGAGAACAGCCGCAGCGCCGCGCAGGTGGCTGCTCAAGGCGCGGAGCCCGACGACGTCCGAGGGCCCGCTACGCGAACCCAAAGCTGGAACATCTCCTCAGCCCGCGAGGAAGTCCTCGAACGTGCGCTGCCCGACCGCCCGATCGGGCAGCAGGTTCCCGCCGTCCCGCAACGCGCGAAAGAACGCGCCGGGCGGACGCACCGGCAGCACCGCGCGGCGCCGCCCGGTCGCGCGCAGGTAGGCGCGGGTCAGCGACTCGTGGCTGCGGATCTGCGGACCGCCCACGTCCGGCAGCCTGCCCGCCGGTTCGCCCACTGCGAGTTCCGCGAGCCGGTCGGCGACCTCGCCGACGTCGACCGGCTGGAACCGCACTCCGGAGAGCACGGCGAGCGCGGGCGATCTGACCTGAATCCGCGCGAACTCGGCGATCAGGTCGTGGAACTGGGTGGCACGCAGGATCGTCCACGGCAGCCCGGAGTCGACCAGCAGCCGCTCGGCCTCGAGCTTGGCCCGGTAGTAGAACATCGGCAGGCGGTCGATACCGGCGATCGAGATGTAGATCAGGTGCGGCGAGCCGGCACGGCGGGCACCGGCCAGCAGGTTGCGCATCGCGTCCACGTCCTTCGCACCGTTGGTGGTCGCGCAGTGCACGATCGCGTCCGCAGCACCGACCGTGACCCGGTTGCGCAGATCCCCGACCACCCGGCCGGGTCCCTCGTGCCGGCTCAGCACCCGCACGTCGTGCTCTCCGCCGTTCAGCCTGCGTGCCACGGCGCTGCCGAGCGTGCCGGTACCGCCGGTGATCAGAATCGATTTGCCCACGGTCACACCTCCAGGGTCCGCCGGCGGGGCGAGGCTCCGCATCCTCGCTCCGATGGCCGATGAGCAGGGCCAATGCTCACACGTTGTGCAGGTCACATGCCGTCGTCAATGTTCTGGACCGGCGGAATATGCTGTTTACCGAACCGTTGCCCACGACACCGCTAAGGAAGACCCGGTGACCGATCCAGCTTCATCCATCGAAGAGCTGACCGCCCAGCGCGACCAAGCCCGCAAGGACCACGCAGACCTCGTCGCGCGCGGCCTCAAACTGGACCTCACCCGGGGCAAGCCCTCGCCCAAGCAGCTCGACCTGTCCGACGCCCTGCTCGACATGGGCGGCCCGGCGGTCGGCGCGGACGGCACCGACCTGCGCAACTACGGTGGCCTCGCCGGCCTGCCCGAACTGCGCGAGATCTTCAGCAGCAGCCTCCAGGTGCCCACCGAGCAACTGCTCGCGGCGGGCAACTCCAGCCTCGAGCTGATGCACGACGCCATCGCGTTCGCGATGCTGCACGGGCTGCCCGGCGGTGAGCGCCGGTGGGCCGACGAGCCGGAGATCGCGTTCCTGTGCCCGGTGCCCGGCTACGACCGGCACTTCGGGGTCTGCGAGAAGCTCGGCATCGAGATGATCAACGTGCCGATGACGCCCGAGGGTCCGGACATGGACACCGTCGAGCGACTGGTTGCCGAGGACTCCCGGATCAAGGGCATCTGGTGCGTGCCGAAGTACAGCAACCCGGACGGCACCATCTACTCGGACGAGACCGTGCGCAGGCTGGCCGCCATGCCCTCGGCCGCTCCGGACTTCCGGGTCTTCTGGGACAACGCCTACGCGGTGCACCACCTCACCGAGACCGAGCACGAGATCGCCGATCTGCTGGCGCTGTGCGCGGAGCACGGCAACCCGGACCGCGCGTTCGTCTTCGGCTCCACCTCGAAGATCACCTACGCGGGCGCGGGCGTGTCGTTCTTCGGTTCCTCGCAGGCCAACATCGACTGGTGGCTGGCCGCGACGTCCAAGCGCAGCATCGGCCCGAACAAGGTCAACCAGCTGCAGCACGTGCGGCTGCTGCGCGACGCCGAGGGCCTGCGCGAGCAGATGCGCAAGCACGCCGCGCTGATCCGTCCCAAGTTCGAAGCGGTGGACAAGATCCTCGGCTCCGAGCTCGGCGACACCGGCCTGGCCAGCTGGAGCAAGCCCGAGGGCGGGTACTTCATCAACTTGGAGGTTCCCGAGGGCTGCGCCAAGGCCGTGGTGGCCAAGGCCAAGGAGGCCGGGATCGCGATGACCCCGGCCGGGGCGACCCACCCCTACGGCGAGGACCCGACGGACTCGGTGATCCGGATCGCTCCCACGTACCCGGAGCTGCCGGACGTCGAAGCCGCCACGCAGGCGCTGGCGACCTGCGTGCGGCTGGCGGCCACCGAGAAGCTGCTGGCCGACCAGCAGGGCTGAATTCGATACCAGCGGGTGGCTCGACTTCGCGTCGGGCCACCCGCTTTTCGCCGTCCGGACCCGGTCGCGGCCGAGGCGCGGTTCGCCCGCAGCCGCGCTCAGGGACGTTCGAACGTCCGCGAACGGCCTGCGACGGCGAAACCGCGGCGCGGGTACCAGCAGTGCGGCCAGTCCTCGGCATCGGCGATCAGGAATCGGATGCCGCAGCCCGCGTTGGCGGTCAGCCGCAACGCGGTGTCCAGGACCGCAGCGGCAAGGCCTCGCCGGCGGTGGAGTTCCGAGGTCATCAGGTCTTCCACCTGGGCCGTGGCGGCCGGTCCAGGTGGAGATCGGTCCAGGAGGCGATCTCCCCCTCGTGCGTGCGCGCCCAGGAAGTTCACGACCTCGGCCGCGCGCCGACGAGCCGCGCGGCGGTCGACGAGCTGGCGGACGACCCCGTGCTCGGCCTCCGGGAGCGGGCTCCGCAGGCGCAGGTCGAGCGGAGCGGACAACGCCGCGAGATCCGCCACCTCAGCGCGCCACCGCTCGAGACCCGGCCGGTGCGCACCGTGATCAGCTGCGTCGAGCGGGTGCACCCGGCTCGACGCGACGGGTCCGCGACCTCAGCTGCGGTTTCTCGTCGAGGACGGTGATCGAGCGGTGCGGCAGGTGCGGCAGCGCTCGCTCGGCGATGTCGGGCAATGCCTCGCAGTCCACCGCGCCGTCGATGTCCAGCTGGTCGTCCGCGCGGGCATGCGCGAAAGCCTCGTCTTAGACCGCGAAGCCTCCCGTGGTCTCGGCACAGCTCGCCGCCCGTCGGAAGGCGAAGGCGGTGCGGAATGCGTTGATCCGCTGGGAGCCCTGCGCTCGGCACAGCAGGCACCCCAGATCTCGGCACGCCGTCGGTCAGTCTCCGCGGTCGCCGACGCGATGAAGGGCCTGGGCCGGTGGAACACCGCGCCCAGGCCCTTCATCCGACCTGGCTGTTCAGTTGAGCTTCAGCGCGTCAGCTGCAGCCGGAGGTGGCGCCGCAGCCCTCGCACAGGTAGCAGGACCCGGACGGGCGCATCTTCGTGCCGCAGGTCATGCACAGCGGCGCGTCGGCCGCCTTGCCGAGCTGCAGCTCGAGGAGCTCGGTGGAGCTGCCCACGTTGCGCTTGTCCTCGTCCTTGGGCTCGGACTTCTGGTAGTCGACCGTGGACCGCAGGGTGTCCAGATCGACGTCACCGCCGCCCTGCGCCGGTGCCGGCCCACCGTTGACCTGGGCGTCCCGCTCCTCGGTGGTGAAGATGCCCAGCTGGGCACGCTTCTCGTAGGGCAGGTAGTCCAGCGCCAGGCGGCGGAACAGGTAGTCCAGCACGCTGCTGGCCATCCGGATGTCCGGGTCGTCGGTCATGCCGGCGGGCTCGAAGCGCAGGTTCTGGAACTTCGAGACGTAGAACTCCAGCGGGATGCCGTACTGCAGGCCCACCGAGATCGACATCGAGAAGGCGTCCATCACACCGGCCAGGGTCGAGCCCTGCTTGCCGAGCTTGACGAAGATCTCGCCGAGCCCGTCGTCCGGGTAGGAGCCCGCGTGCAGGTAGCCCTCAGCACCGCCGACGGTGAACGAGACCGTCTGGCTCGGGCGCTTCTTCGGCAGGCGCTTGCGGACCGGGCGGTACTCGATCTGCTTCTCGACCGCCTTCTCCTGCTCACCGGACTCGCCCTTGCCCACCGACAGCGGCTGACCGACCTTGCAGTTGTCGCGGTAGATGGCCAGGGCCTTCAGGCCCAGGCGCCAGCCCTCGAAGTAGAGCTCCTCGACGTCCTCGACGGTCGCCTCTTCGGGCATGTTGACCGTCTTGGAGATCGCACCGGAGATGAACGGCTGCACCGCGGCCATCATCCGCACGTGGCCCATCGGAGCGATCGAGCGCTGGCCCATCGCGCAGTCGAAGACCTCGTAGTGCTCCGGGCGCAGACCCGGCGCGTCGATCACGTGCCCGTGCTCGGCGATGTACTCGACGATCGCCTCGACCTGCTCCTCCTGGTAGCCCAGGGCCTGCAGGGCACGCGGCACCGTCTGGTTGACGATCTGCATCGAGCCGCCGCCGACCAGCTTCTTGAACTTCACCAGCGCCAGGTCGGGCTCGATACCGGTGGTGTCGCAGTCCATCATCAGGCCGATCGTGCCGGTGGGGGCCAGCACCGACGCCTGGGCGTTGCGCCAGCCGTTCTGCGAACCGATCTCCAGGCCTTCCTGCCACACCTGCGTCGCGAGCTTGTGCACCGCGTTGTCGTTGGTGTGGTAGGTCCGGACCAGGTCGTTGGCCGCGGCGTGCTTGCGCATGACCCGCTGGTGCCCCTCGGCGTTGCGGGCGTAGCCCTCGTAGGGCCCGACCACGCCGGCCATCTCGGCCGACCGCTTGTAGGCGGTACCGGTCATCAGCGAGGTGATCGCACCGGCCAGCGCGCGACCGCCGTCCGAGTCGTAGGCGTGACCGGTGGCCATCAGCAGCGCGCCCAGGTTGGCGTAGCCGATGCCCAGCTGGCGGAACTTGCGGGTGGTGTCGCCGATGGCCTCGGTCGGGAAGTCCGCGAAGCAGATGGAGATGTCCATCGCGGTGATGACGAACTCGACGGCCTTGGAGAAGGTCTCGGCGTCGAAGGTCAGGTCATCGTTGAGGAACTTCATCAGGTTCAACGACGCGAGGTTGCAGCTGGAGTTGTCCAGGTGCATGTACTCCGAGCACGGGTTGGACGCGGCGATCCGACCGGTCTCCGGCGAGGTGTGCCAGTCGTTGATCGTGTCGTCGTACTGGATGCCCGGGTCGGCGCACTCCCACGCGGCCTTGGCCATCTTGCGGAAGATGCCGCGGGACCGCACCGACTCGACGACCGAGCCGTCGGTGCGCGCGCGCAGCCCGAAGTCGCCGTCGCTCTCGACCGCGCGCATGAACTCGTCGGACACGCGGATCGAGTTGTTCGCGTTCTGGTACTGCACCGAGTTGGAGTCGGCGCCGCCGAGGTCCATGTCGAAACCCGCGTCGCGCAGCGCGCGGATCTTGTGCTCCTCGCGCGACTTCGTCTCGATGAACTCCTCGACGTCGGGGTGATCGACGTCGAGCACGACCATCTTGGCGGCGCGGCGGGTGGCACCGCCGGACTTGATGGTGCCCGCCGAGGCGTCGGCGCCGCGCATGAACGAGACCGGCCCCGAGGCGGTACCGCCGGAGGACAGCAGCTCCTTGGAGGAGCGGATGCGGGACAGGTTCAGGCCCGCGCCGGAACCGCCCTTGAAGATCAGGCCCTCTTCCTTGTACCAGTCGAGGATCGACTCCATCGTGTCGTCGACCGACAGGATGAAGCAGGCCGACACCTGCTGCTTCGAGCTGGTGCCGACGTTGAACCACACCGGCGAGTTGAAGCTGAACACCTGGTGCAGCAGCATCCAGGTCAGCTCGTGCTCGAAGATCTCGGCGTCGGTGTCGGTGGCGAAGTAATTGTTCGCGACACCGGCCGCGACGTAGGTCTTCACCACGCGGTCGATCAGGTCCTTGAGGCTGCTCTCGCGCTCCTCGCTGCCGACCGCACCGCGGAAGTACTTGCTGGTGACGATGTTCACCGAGTTCAACGACCAGAAGTCGGGGAACTCCACCCCGCGCTGCTCGAAGTTGACCGAACCGTCCCGCCAGTTGGTCATCACCACATCGCGGTGCTCCCACTTGACCTCGTCGTAGGGGTGCACTCCCTCGGTGGTGTAGACGCGCTCGACCCGGATGCCCTCGCGGGCACCTGTGTCCGGCTCCCCCGCTGCACCGGCCGGGCTACCGACGGTCTCTGTCATGACCTGCCCCTTTTCCTTCTTCATCGCTCGCTGGTCAGTCGCTTCTCGCGTTGCTTCGGCCCCGTCCGGGCTCCCCGTCCGGTTCGGTCGTGACTCTGTGTTTCGGGTGTTGCGCGGCGTCCCGCCTCGGGACGCCGACCGCCGTTGCGCGCTGCCGCCCCCGCTGCGGGACGTGCGCCGACGCGGCTTACTCACCGCTGCTCCCCGTGTCCTTCCCACCACCGACCGGCGCGGCCTCCCGCGCCGCGCGCAGATCGGCGATCTCCTGTTCGAAATCCTCCACCGAGGAGTAGGCGCGGTAGACGCTGGCGAAGCGCAAGTAGGCGACCTCGTCCAGCTCCCGCAGCGGTCCGAGTATGGCCAGCCCGACCTCGTGACTGGGCAGCTCGGCCATCCCGGAGGACCGAATGGCCTCCTCGACCTGGTGCGCCAGTTGCTGCAGCGCGTCCTCTTCTACCGGACGCCCCTGACAGGCTCGGCGCACCCCGCGAACGACCTTCTCCCGGCTGAAGGGCTCGGTGACCCCCGATCGCTTCACGACCGACAACACCAGTTCCTCGATGGTCGTGAACCGGCGACCGCATCCCGAACAGGACCGTCGGCGCCGGATCGCCTGACCTTCCTCGACCTCTCGAGAATCGACGACCCTGGAGTCGTCGCCGCGGCAGTACGGGCATCGCACCGGCCATTCACCCCCTCCCCCTCGGCTCGCCGACGACCGACTCCCACCAGCCGACGACCGGTTACGTCCATGGGGTACCCACGCACCCGGCCAGCCCAACGTGTGGGCTAAACACATGGAAGTAACTACTAGATGTTGTGGTCGACTCTAACCCCACGCCAGATCGCCAAGCAAACCGACACACCCCTGCCGGCGGGGCGGGTTTCGCATCCGCGCACTACGCTGCGGAAATCCGCGATGCGGCAGCCACACCACAACATGTTGTGGCCGTCTCAGCCGTTGGTCGGCACAACCAGGCTCTGGCCGGTCTCCACCGACGGAGCGCCGAGGCCGTTGGATTCGACGATCCGCTGGACCACCGCGTGCGGGTCGGAGCCGGACGCCATCCGGTTCGCGATCCCCCACAGAGTCTCGCCCGCGCGAACCTGCACCACGGTGGTCTCACCCACCTCGGGCGCGTCGCCCATCCCGAACAGGCCCACCATGATGACAAAGCCGCAGGTGAAGATCGCCACCGAGGCCAGCAAGACCCACTCCCCCGGACGCCCGGCCGCGCGCGGTCGCGCGCACGATCTCGCCACGAACCGGCCCCACCGGCCGCTTCGCCCCGCGGCGCGACCGCCGACCGGCCCGCCGCGCTCGCGGAGGCCGGCTTCCGGCCACTCGATCGGTTCCACTTGAGCTCGCGCCGGGCGGACGCCCCGTTCGACCGGACGAACTCGCCGTACTGTGTCGATGGACGTGGTCATAGCGCCTCCCGCACGAACGATGATCGAATGCGTGTTCGATCGAACCTTCGTGCGATTGTGGACCACGAGTGCACCCCGGCGCGAGACCCAGCCCCGAAATTAGCTCGAACAGGTGTTTGATCTCGACGTTTGTCGCGTCTACTGTGGAAAGCGGGCGGCGGACCAGGTCTCCGGGGACGATTTCCAGGGGTCCCGGACGCGTCGGCCGACACGACCAGGACCCCAGAGAGTCCAGCACCGCGGTTCACACGGACAACAGGAGGCAGCGGTGGCGAACAATGCGACCGGCTCGATCACGGGCCGCGTACACGACATCAAGGACGCCCCGGCCGAGGTGGACGAGCTGCCGGAGCAGCCCAGCGGAGCCGACGAGCTCAGCGACCGCCAGCTGCGCGTGCTGCAGGCCATCCGCGAGTGGATGCACGAGCACGGCTACCCGCCGAGCGTGCGGGAGATCGGCGACGCGGTCGGGCTGACCTCGACGTCGTCGGTGGCCTACCAGCTGCGCGTGCTCGAGCGGAAGGGCTACCTGCGCCGCGACCCGCACCGGCCGCGCACGGTCGGCGTGCTGGTCGGCACCGAGGAGGACTCGGACGCCGAGTCGAAGCCCGCGGCCTACGTTCCGGTGGTGGGCCGGATCGCGGCCGGTGGGCCGATCCTGGCCGAGGAGGCGATCGAGGACGTCTTCCCGCTGCCGAAGGAGATCGTCGGCGACGGCACGCTCTTCCTGCTCAAGGTGGTCGGCGATTCGATGGTCGACCTGGCCATCACCGACGGCGACTGGGTTACCGTCCGGCAGCAGCCCGACGCGGACAATGGCGACGTGGTAGCGGCGATGATCGACGGCGAGGCCACGGTCAAGACCTTCAAGCGCACCGACGAACACGTGTGGCTGATGCCGCACAACTCGGCCTACGAACCCATCCTGGGCGACGACGCGAAGATCCTGGGCAAGGTCGTCGCGGTGCTCCGCCGTCTCTGAGCGCCGCTTCGACGAACCCCGGCGCGGGCGGTGCCGATGCGGGCTTCGCCCCGCGCCTGTACCGCCGGCACCAACGACGCCGGCACCAACGACGCAGGCGCCGCATCAGCGATGCGAATCAGGCACGCCTGCGGCGCCAGCCGATGAGGTACATCAGCAGCGCGGCGGCAACACCCGCCAGCAGCATCGCACTACCGGTGGACAGACCGTCCTCCGCGCTTTCGCCCGAGGCCTCGCCACCGGGTGATGTCCCACCGACTTCCTCGGCGGTGACCGGGCCGCCGTCGGCGCCGGGGATGCGGCGAATCGGTTCGTAGCCCTCGGAGCCGGACAGCAATCCGCCACCCGGCTCCCAGGCGATGGCCTCGCCCTGCTCCTCATCGGGCAGCGGGATGCGGACCGGTTCGCTCTCGAGCGCGCTCAGCACGTCGCCGTCCTGAGCGCGGTAGACGTAGGCCTCGGTGTAGGTGCGCAGCGCCACCAGGTTCCCGTCCGCGCTGACCGAGCCGCCGGTGATCATCACCGAGCCGACTGCGGTGCTCACCGGCCCGCCGGGCGTGCGCGTGGAGCGCAGCGAGACGCTCCCCACCCGCTCCATCGGGACCGTGCGCTGAGCGTCCAACGGCTCCGCTGGCCGGTACACGCCAGCCGTGCCCAACGGCTCCTTGGTCACGACGTGCGGCACGCCGGAGCCGTCCAGCAGCAACGCCTCGGCGTCGTGCGGGCCGTCCGGGTAGGACATCCGGTACAACGCGGCGCCCCCGCCCGGAGGCAGCACGTGCAGCGCGACGTCCTCGCGCTTGGCCCGGTTGTCACCGGTGTCGGCCAGCCACAGGGTGCCGTCGCGGAGCGCCAGGTCCTCGACGTCGTACGGGTTCTGCGGCGCGGTGCGTACCGACCGGACCTCGCAGGTGGCGGGATCCAGCTCGAAGACCCGCACCGACGAACCGCCGTCGCCGACGGCGTACCAGCGCGCCCCATCGGAGACCAGACCGGACAGCTCGGAGAGCCGGGAGTCCTCCGGCGCGCACAACTCGACCGGGGGGATCCGGTTGACCTGGACCGCTTGGGCCGCGTTCGCCGGACCGGTCGCGGTGAGCAGGACAGCGGCCGCTAGCGCGCCGCCGATGCGATCAGGCCGCACCAGTCGCCGAGAAGGCCTCGAGGGAAGCGGCCAGATCCGGGCGAACCTTGGCGCGCAGGCGCGTGCCCTCCGGAGTGTGGTCCTCGTCGACGATGTCGCCCTCCGAGTGCATCCGCGCGACCAGTTCGCCGCGCGTGTAGGGCACCAGCACGTCGACGAACACCTCCGGGCGCGGCAGGCGGTCGGCGATGATCTCGCGCAACCCCTCGATTCCCTTGCCGCTGTGCGCCGAGACGAACACCGCCTCGGGCAGCAACCTGCGCAGCTCGGCCATCCTGGTCGCATCGACCGAGTCGACCTTGTTCACGACCAGCAGCTCGGGCGGCATCTCCGCCTCCTGCTGCCCGGCGATCTCGCTCAGCACCTCGCGCACCGCGGCGACCTGCTGGTGCGGCGACTCCTCGGAGCCGTCCACCACGTGCACGAGCAGATCCGCCTCGCCCACCTCCTCCAGGGTGGAGCGGAACGCCTCGACCAGCTGGTGCGGCAGGTGCCGGACGAACCCGACGGTGTCGGTGAGGGTGTACGGCCGCCCGTCCGGGGCGACCGCGCGCCGGGTCGTCGGGTCCAGGGTCGCGAACAGCTCGTCCTCGACCAGGACGCCAGCGTCGGTCAACGCGTTGAGCAGGCTGGACTTGCCCGCGTTGGTGTAGCCGGCGATGGCCACGCCCGGAACCTGGTTGGCGTTGCGCCGACCGCGCTTGGTGCCGCGCACGGTGCGCATCGCGGCCAGCTCCTTGCGCAGCTTGCTCATCCGCTTGTGCACCGCACGGCGGTCGGTCTCCAGCTTGGTCTCACCGGGACCGCGGGTGCCGACACCACCGTTGGCGCCCGCCCGGCCACCGGCCTGCCGGGACATCGCCTCACCCCAACCGCGCAGGCGGGGCAGGTAGTACTGCAGCTGAGCCAGCTCGACCTGCGCCTTGCCCTCCTTGGAGGTGGCGTGCTGGGCGAAGATGTCCAGGATCAGCGCGGTCCGGTCGATGACCTTGACCTTGATCTTCTCCTCCAGCTGGCGCAGCTGGCCGGGCGAGAGCTCGCCATCGCAGATGACGGTGTCGGCTCCGTTGGAAGCCACCAGGTCGCGCAGCTCGCGAACCTTGCCCGAACCCACATAGGTGCCCGGGTCGGGGCGGTCGCGACGCTGGACAACGCCTTCGAGGACCTGGGAGCCCGCGGTCTCGGCCAGCCGGGCCAGCTCGGCCAGGGACGCGTCCGCCTGGCTCGCGTCCCCTTCCGTCCAGACCCCGACCAGCACCACGCGTTCCAGGCGCAGGCGCCGGTACTCGACCTCGGTGATGTCGTCGAGCTCGGTGGACAGGCCCGTGATCCGGCGCAACGAGGCGCGATCCTCGCGCTGCATCTCGCCCGCGGACGGCTCGTGGCCGGACAGGATGGGTTCGTACTCGTCCGGCTCGGGCGTGCTGCCCTGGAGCTCGGCGGACTCGAGCTCGGCGGCTTCCAACTCGGTCGCGTCGAACTCGGCGGGTGCGGTCAAGGATTTCTTCATATCAGGGACAGTGTCCCACGACCCGCGACCGAATTTCACGCACGAAACCGGGTGACCCGCATTGCGCTGGGGCTCACGGGTTCTGCCACCACTCGGCGCCGAGCTGTCCGCCGCCGACCAGCACCGCCGGGCCGGTGAGCGTGGAGCCGGCCGAGGTGATCTCCACCTCGACGGTGCCGCCGGGGACGTGCACCACGCGAGAGCCGGTGTCCTCGCCTGCTGCGCGCAGGGCGGCGGCGGTGGCCGCGACCGTGCCGGTACCGCAGGAGCGGGTCTCGCCTACGCCGCGCTCGTGCACGCGCATCCGCACCTCGTCCCCGCCGAGCGGCTGGACGAACTCGATGTTCACCCCGTCCGGGAACAGCCCGGTGTCGCGCGGGGGCGTGCCGGTGAGGTCCAGCGCGTCCAGGTCGACATCGCCGACGCAGGCCAGGTGCGGGTTGCCGACGTCGACCGCGACCCCGGCGAAGTCCACCCCGGAGACGCTGGTGGCCGATTCGCCGAAGAACTTGATCTGCCCCATCTGCACGGTGACCCGCCCGTCCGGGCGGGTGCGCACCGGGCGCACTCCGGCACGGGTGCCGATCAGCAGCTCACCGGGCTCGGCCAGGCCGGACTCGACCAGGTAGCGGGCGAACACGCGCACGCCGTTGCCGCACATCTCGGCGATCGACCCATCGGCGTTGCGGTAGTCCATGAACCACACGTCGGCCGGGACGTCGGCGGGAGCGTCGGGCAGCGCGCCGGTCCGGATCACGCGCAGCACGCCGTCGGCGCCGAGCCCGCGGCGGCGGTCGCACAGCGCCCGCACCCGCTCGGCGGTGAGCTCCAGCTCGCCGCCGGTGTCGGGCAGGATGACGAAGTCGTTCTGGGTGCCGTGCCCCTTGACGAACGCGGGTCCTCGATTGCGCACGAGACCAGTCTACGGAGCCAGCAGTTCGCGCACGCGCTCCACCAGCGCGTCCTCGGCGGCGTCGAACCAGTGGATGCGATCGTCGCGCCGGAACCAGGAGCGCTGCTTGCGCACGAAGCGGCGGGTCGAGCGCGCGGTCTCGGCCGCGGCGGCGGCCATGTCCCCCGCTCCGTCGAACTCGGCCAGCACCTGCTGGTACCCCAGAGCGCGCGAGGCGGTCTTGCCGTGCCGCAGACCCTGTTCCTCGAGGGCGCGCACCTCGTCGACCAGCCCGGCGTCGAACATCCGGGTGACGCGCTGGTCGACGCGATCGTCCAGCGCCTCGACCGGGCGGTCCAGGCCGACCAGGACCGTTCCGTAGCGGGGGGCACCAGGGGTGGGCATGTTCGCCGAGAACGGCTCGCCGGTGATCTCGATGACCTCGAGCGCGCGCACGATGCGGCGGCCGTTGCTCACCAGGATCGACTCGGCGGCCTTCGGATCGAGCTCGGCCAGCCGACGGTGCAACTCGGCGGGGCCGACCCTGGCGAGCTCCTCCTCGTAGCGCTGACGCACCCGCTCGTCGGTGCCGGGGAAGGACAGCTCGTCGACCACGGACTGCACGTACAGCCCGGAGCCGCCGACCAGCACCGGCGTGCGGCCGCGGGCGAGCACATCGGCCACCGCGGCGCGCGCGTGCCGCTGGTAGGCGGCCACCGAGGCGGTCTCGGTGACCGCCAGCACGTCGAGCTGGTGGTGCGGGATGCCGCGCCGCTCGTCGACGGGGAGCTTCGCGGTGCCGATGTCCATCCCGCGGTAGAGCTGCATCGCGTCGGCGTTGATCACCTCGCCGTCGAAGCTCTCGGCGAGCTCGAGGGCGAGCTCGGACTTGCCGGTGGCGGTGGGGCCGACGACGGCGATCGGGTGGGCTAGAGCAGACACACCGAAACCCTATGAGCGCCGATCGGCGGTTTCGGCACCGGCCGCTTGCACCGCCGAGTGAAATCGATCTGTGTCAACGACCACCCGTTCGGCGGGAAAATCCGCCAGACTGGATATGGCGTCCGAACAGGGCTCGGCGCGATCATCCGCGCAGCGGAACGGGGGCGAGCACCCCCTGCCCGCTGCAGCCGAACGGGTGAACGATGACAATGAAGCCGTGCAGGTCATGAGACCCGTTGGGTGATCCCGGCGGTTTCAGCCGGGCACCGATTCGGGCACGGAGTACCGGATCGGCGCCTGACCTGTTTGAATTCGCCAGCGACGGCCGGATCACCGAGAGGTTCGGGTCGACGCTGCTGGGCCCCGCCGAGGTGGGGCGCCCGTGCCGGACACGGGCATCGGAGCGGGCACGCAAGGAGGAAGCCGGCCATGACGCACCAGGACACGACCCCCGATGCGGTCGCCAAGAAGGCGGCCGAGGACTCGACCGCCAGCGCCACCGGGTCACCAGCGGCCGCGCCCGCGGTACCGACGGCTTCCCACGACCCCGCCAAGTGGGGCCGGGTCGACGACGACGGCTCGGTCTACGTCAGCACCGCCGACGGTGAGCGGATGGTCGGGTCCTGGCAAGCCGGGGAGCCGTCCGAGGGCCTCGCCTTCTACGCGCGCAAGTTCGACGACATGCTCACCGAGGTCGAACTCCTCGAGACCCGGCTGAAAAACAACGCCGGGGAGCCCAAGCACACCCTGTCCAACGCCAAGCACCTTCGGGAGTCGCTGACCGACGCCGCGGTGGTGGGCGACCTGGGCGCGCTCACCGCCCGCATCGACCACCTGATCGCGCGCGCCGAGCAGGCCGTGGAGGGCGCCAAGCACGAGCGGGAGCGCGCTCGCGCGGACGCGGTCGCGCGCAAGGAATCCCTGGTCACCGAGGCCGAGGAGATCGCAGCCGAGGCCACGCACTGGAAGTCGGCTGGCGACCGGCTGCGGCAGATCCTCGAGGAGTGGAAGAAGATCAAGGGGGTCGACCGCAAGACCGACGAACAGCTGTGGCGCCGGTTCTCCAAGGCCCGCGACGCCTTCAGCCGACGACGCGGTTCGCACTTCGCCGAGCTGGACCGGCAGCGCGCCGAGTCCAAGGCGCGCAAGCAGGAGCTGGTCGACGAGGCCGAGTCGCTGACCGAGTCCACCGACTGGGGCGAGACCGCCACCCGCTACAAGCAGCTGATGTCGGAGTGGAAGGCCACCGGCCGCGCGCCCAAGGACAGCGACGAGGCGCTGTGGCAGCGGTTCCGCGCGGCGCAGGACCGCTTCTTCAGCCGCAGGTCCGAGGCGTTCTCCGAGCGCGACGCCGAGTTCGCCGAGAACGCCAAGCTCAAGGAGGAGCTGCTGGTCGAGGCCGAGCAGATCGATCCCTCCGAGGACCTCAAGACCGCGCAGGCGCAGCTGCAGAAGGTGCAGGAGCGCTGGGACGCCATCGGCAAGGTGCCGCGCGAGCGGATGCGCGAGCTGGAGGGCAAGCTGCGCGCGGTCAGCGACCGGGTCCGCCAGGCGGCAGACGCCCAGTGGCGGCGCACCGACCCGGAGGCCCAGGCCCGCGTGGATCAGTTCCGCGAGCGGGTGGAGCAGTTCGAGGCGCAGGCGGAGAAGGCGCGCGCGGCGGGAGATGAGCGCCGGGCCAAGCAGGCCGACGACCAGGCCGCGCAGTGGCGCGAGTGGCTGGCGGCCGCCGAGCAGGCCATCGAGAACCGCTGACGGTCGGAAGCGACGGCGCCCACGCCCCGTGAAGTCGTCCCCGAGGGGTGTGGGCGCCGTTCGTTCAACGGCTAGGGGGCCGGGTCACTCGTCGCGGGTCCAGAGGATGCGGATCCACTGGACGGCGAGGACGACCATGCAGATGACCGCCAGGACGAGCCCGATGCCCGGTCCGGTGTGCCCGCCGGTGTTGCGCGACCAGATGGCGACCATGCCCTCGAACGCGACCACGACACCGGCCAGCCCCGCGACGAAGGCGAGCATCCAGAAGCGGGTCATCAGGGCCAGCGCGCCGAAGACCAGGCCGACGATCGTGCAGTTGATCGCGAACAGGTGCGGCAGCAGACCGACGTCCTCGGAGGGGTCGGTCTGGCCGGTGAGCACCTGCCAGCCCGCGCTCTCTGCGGTCCACGGCAGCAGCGAGCTCACGACCAGCACCAGCAGCACGATCGCGATCACGAACGCCTTGGGTCCGGGATCGATCCGCGAGGTGATCAGGATCTTCGGCTTGGTCCCGGCGGGCCGATCCGCGTTGTCCTGCTCGCTCAACATGCACATCCCTGCTGGGTAGGCTGCGGGTCCGGAGCCGGCGCACCGATGCTGGGCAGTCCGAGGCTGACCCCGGAGGTCTTCGGCTTGACGCCCTCCTCCCAGTGGTCGCCCGCGCGGGTGCGGCGGTGGCCGCTGATGTCGGTATCGGCGACCAGGTGGTGCGGGGCCGCCTTGGTGATCGTGGTGCGCACCAGATCACCGGGCCGGATCTCGCGGTCGATCGCGCCGACCGGGGTGAAGTGCACCAGCCGCCCGTCGCGGGCACGGCCGGACATCCGCTGCGTCTCGGCGTTCTTGCGCCCCTCGCCCTCGGAGACCAGCAGCTCGACCTCGCGGCCGACGAGCTTGCCGTTCTCCTCCCAGGAGATCTCGTTCTGCAGCGCCACCAGGCGCTCGTAGCGCTGCTGCACGACCTCCTTGGGCAGCTGGTCCGGCAGGTCGGCGGCCGGGGTCCCCTCGCGCTTGGAGTACTGGAAGGTGAACGCGCTGGAGAAGCGCGCCTGCCGCACGACCTCCAGGGTCTCCTCGAAGTCCTCCTCGGTCTCGCCGGGGAAGCCGACGATGATGTCGGTGGTGATGGCCGCCTCCGGCATCGCCTCGCGGACCTTGCGCACGATGTCGAGGTAGCGGGTGCTGCGGTAGGAGCGGCGCATCGCCTTGAGGATCCGGTCCGAGCCGGACTGCAGCGGCATGTGCAGCTGCGGGCACACGTTCGGCGTCTCTGCCATCGCCTCGATGACGTCGTCGGTGAAGTCGCGCGGGTGCGGCGAGGTGAAGCGGACCCGCTCCAGGCCCTCGATCTCCCCGCAGGAGCGCAGCAGCTTGCCGAAGGCGTAGCGGTCGCCGAACTCCACGCCGTAGGCGTTGACGTTCTGCCCCAGCAGCGTCACCTCGAGAACGCCCTCGGAGACCAGCGCCTGGACCTCGTTGAGGACCTCGCCGGGGCGGCGGTCCTTCTCCTTGCCGCGCAGCGACGGGACGATGCAGAAGGTGCAGGTGTTGTTGCAGCCCACCGAGACCGAGACCCAGCCGGAGTAGGCGGAGTCGCGCTTGGCGGGCAGCGTGGACGGGAAGACGTCGAGGGATTCGAGGATCTCGACCTCGGCCTCCTGGTTGTGCCGCGCGCGTTCGAGCAGCGTCGGCAGCGAGCCGAGGTTGTGCGTGCCGAAGACGACGTCGACCCAGGGCGCCTTGCGCACGATGGTGTCGCGGTCCTTCTGCGCGAGGCAGCCGCCGACGGCGATCTGCATGTCCGGGTTGCGGTCCTTCTGCGGCCGCATGTGCCCGAGGGTGCCGTAGAGCCGGTTGTCGGCGTTCTCCCGAACCGCGCAGGTGTTGAAGACGACCACGTCGGCCGCGTCGTCCGCGCCGGCATCGCTGCGCACGTACCCGGCGTCTTCCAGCATGCCCGCGAGACGCTCCGAATCGTGCACGTTCATCTGGCAGCCGAAGGTTCGGATCTCGTAGCTTTGGGGAACGCCATCCTTGTTCGGCATCACGCCCGCCCTCCGAAGACCACGGCCGGTTCATGTTTGCAGCCGAAGGTTCGGATCTCGTACGTCTTCGTGCTCACCGTTCCACGGTAGCGCCTGGTCAGATCGCAGATTCACCCGCCCGGAGCACTGCGGGGACACCTTCGAGGAGCCGAACGGGCATCTCGATCCGAACCGGCCACCGCAACGCCCGGCGCTCGCCCGGAAAGCTGAGCGCAGGATCGGCCGTTCGCGCAACTTGGTTACCGCGCGCAACTACCAGATGCGCAAACGGGGGATACACACGCTTCGCGACTCCGCTGCGTAATCATTTTGAAACATCGCATCGCTTGTTTCCTATGGACTATCCCCCACCTGGCGGCTTAAGTTTCGGCCAACGAAAACCATTCGTCGCTTTTTGGGAGATTGAATGACCGCAGCCCCCACGGACGTGCCGATGATCCGGATGTCCGCGGTCGAGAAGCACTTCGGCTCGTTGCACGTGCTGCGGACGATCGACCTCGACGTGCCCCAGGGCCAGGTGGTCGTCGTGCTCGGCCCATCGGGCTCGGGCAAGTCGACGCTGTGCCGCGCGATCAACCGGCTGGAGCCGATCGACTCCGGCGCGATCGAGATCGACGGGACCCCGCTGCCCGCCGAGGGGCGCTCGCTCGCCGAGCTGCGCGCCGATGTCGGCATGGTGTTCCAGCAGTTCAACCTCTTCGCGCACAAGACGATCCTGGAGAACGTCACGCTCGGGCCGATCAAGGTCCGCAAGCAGAGCGCCGAGGAAGCCCGCACCGAAGCGATGCGGTTGCTCGAGCGGGTCGGCATCGCCGACCAGTCCGACAAGTACCCGGCGCAGCTCTCCGGTGGTCAGCAGCAGCGGGCGGCGATCGCCCGGGCGCTGGCGATGAAGCCGAAGGTGATGCTCTTCGACGAGCCGACCTCGGCGCTCGACCCGGAAATGGTCAACGAGGTCCTCGACGTCATGGCCGGTCTCGCGGACGAAGGCATGACCATGCTGGTCGTCACGCACGAGATGGGCTTCGCCCGCCGTGCCGCGCACCGCGTGCTGTTCATGGCCGACGGCGAGGTGGTCGAGGACGCCAAGCCCGAGAAGTTCTTCGACGATCCGAAGAGCGACCGGGCCAAGGACTTCCTCGGGAAGATTCTCACTCACTAGTCACCACCAAACAGGAAGGGCAGTGCGAGATGCGAGGCAAGAGGTTTCGGCTTCTCACCGGCGTGACCGCCACACTGGCGCTGGCGTTGACCGCGTGCGGCGGTGGCGGCGGCCAGGACCAGCTCGGCGGCGGTAGCGACGCTCCCGAGGTCAAGGTCGAGGAGAACGTCCAGTTCGAGCCCGGCACGACCATGGAACGGCTGCAGCAGGCCGACAAGATCCGGATCGGCACCAAGTTCGACCAGCCGCTGTTCGGTCTCAAGGTCGGCGACACCCCGCAGGGCTTCGACGTCGAGATCGCCAAGATCATCTCGGCGAAGATGGGCATCGCGCCGGAGAAGATCGAGTGGGTCGAGGCGCCGAGCAAGACCCGCGAGGAGATCATCCGCTCCGACCGGGTCGACATGGTGGTGGCCACCTACACGATCAACGACGAGCGCAAGGAGCGGGTCAGCTTCGCCGGGCCGTACTACCAGGCGGGCCAGGACCTGATGGTCAAGTCGGACAACAACGAGATCACCGGGCCGGAGTCGCTGCGCGAGACCGGCGCCAAGGTGTGCTCGGTGACCGGCTCCACGCCCGCCGAGGAGATCAAGAAGTACGTCGACCCGGCCAACCTGGTGCTCTTCGACGTCTACTCCAAGTGCGGCGACGCGCTGCGCACCGGGCAGGTGCAGGCCGTGACCACCGACAACGTCATCCTGATGGGTCTGGTCAACGACAGCGACGGCGAGTTCAAGCTGGTCGACAACGCCTTCACCGAGGAGCCCTACGGCATCGGCATCAAGAAGGGCGACGTGAAGTTCTGCGAGTTCATCAACCAGAGCTTGCAGCAGGCGAGCGAGGACGGCAGCTACGCCAAGGCCTGGGAGGCCACCGCGGGCAAGGTCGCCAACGAGACTCCGAAGCTCCCGCAGCCCCAACCCTGCAGCTGACCTGATCGCGGAATGGGGGTGCCGTCCGGCGCGGTCGGCACCCCCATCGCATGCCCGGAGTGAAACTTGCAAGTCATCATCGACAACCTGCCGCTGTACGCCAGCGGCATTCTCCGCACGCTGCACATCTGCCTGCTCGCGGGAGTTCTGGCGCTGGTCATCGGCACCATCGTCGCCGGATTCCGGGTCTCGCCGCTGCCTCCGCTGCGGGCGGCGGGCACCTCCTGGGTCAACGTGCTGCGCAACTGCCCGCTGACCGTGGTGCTGTTCTTCATGGCCTTCGGCCTGCCGGAACTGGGCTTCAACGGCTCGTACTTCTGGTTCGGCACGATCGGCCTGGCGCTCTACACCTCGGCGTTCGTCTGCGAGGCGCTCCGGAGCGGGATCAACGCGGTTCCGCCCGGACAGGCCGAGGCGGCGCGCGCGGTCGGACTGACCTTCGGTCAAACGCTGGGTCAGGTCGTGCTCCCGCAGGCGGTTCGCACCGTCATCCCGCCGCTGGGCAACGTGCTCATCGCGATGATCAAGAACTCGGCGCTGGTCGGCGCCTTCGGCGTCGGCGGTGACCTGTTCTACGTCGGCGAGACGCTGACCTCGGCGCGCGGCCTCGCCGCCCTGCCGGTGCTGATCGGGGTGACGCTCGGGTACCTCGTGCTGACCATCCCGGCCGGCCTGCTGCTGGGCTACCTGGAGCGGAAGGTGGCGATCGCGCGATGAGCAACAACGCGGTGCTGTACGAAACGCCGGGGCCCAAGGCCAAGCGCCGATCGATGATCTACAGCGTGATCGTCGGCGCGCTGCTGCTCGCCGTGGTCGGCTGGGTGGTGCTCACGCTGGCCGAGCAGGGTCAGATGACCGCCGAGAAGTGGGGTCCGCTGCTGGACCCGACCAACGCGACGTTCGCTTCGCTGTGGGGCATGCTCGGCGAGGGTCTGGTCAGCACTCTGACCGCAGCCGGACTGGCGATGGTGTTCTCGCTGGTCATCGGAACCCTGATCGGAGTCACCCGACTGGTCAGCGCGCCCTGGTACCGCTGGGCCGTGGTCGGCGTCGTGGAGCTGCTGCGCGGCATCCCGGTGGTCATCACGATCTTCTTCGCCTTCCGGGTGCTGCCCTCGTTCGGGATCGACCTGGAACCGCTGTGGTACCTGGTCATCGGTCTGACCGCGTACAACTCGGTGATCATCGCCGAGATCGTGCGCGCCGGCATCCTGTCGCTGCCGCAGGGGCAGAGCGAGGCCGCCTACGCGATCGGCATGCGCCGGGGGCAGGTGCTGACCAACGTTCTGCTGCCGCAGGCGTTCCGGGCCATGCTGCCCGCGCTGATCAGCCAGCTCGTGGTGATCCTCAAGGACACGTCCCTGGGCTTCATCGTCTCCTACGAGGACACGGTCCGGACCGCGCAGTACATCATTCAGAGGCTGGACAACCCGATCCAGACCTACGTGGTGGTGGCTGCGCTGTTCATCCTGATCAACTACCTGCTGAGCAGGCTGGCGACCTACGTCGAACACCGCCTCAGCGGTGGGCGCAAGTCGACCGGGAAGGCCGTGCACGCCGAAGACGCGGGCCGCACGGGCGGCACTGCCACCTGACGCGGAACGGCACGAAGAAGGGGGCGCTTCCAACCGGAGGCGCCCCCTTTCATCTGTTCCCCGGACCCGCAGCTGCCGCACCGCGATGGCGAGCGCGAGGCCGCGATCACGCCGGTTTCGGGCGGACGCGTTCTCGGACAAAAACCCCAGTTCAGGCGAGTGGCACGAGTGCTCGAGCCTGCGTCCTCCACTACCAGTTCTCGGTTTCGCGCGCTTGACGTCGGCGTGACCGATCGAAATCTCACCTGGCTGGATCGATTGTGAAACACGCGACAAAGCGGTTAATGTGACTGCCGCCATGAGGCGCCAACGTCGTCGCCCGGTTCCCCAGCTCAACCTTCCGGAGGCGAGATGACGACGCCCCTGCATCCTGTGATCGAACAGGTCACCCAGCGGATCGCGGAGCGCTCCTCCCGGACCCGCACCGCCTACCTCGAGCGCATCCGCGCGGCCGCGGACGAGGACCGTCCCGCCCGCACCGAGCTGCCCTGCAGCAACCTCGCGCACGGTTTCGCCGCTTGCAGCGGCCAGGATCGGCTCGCCGTGAAGGGCGCCGAGAAGCCCGGTGTCGCGATCGTGTCGGCCTACAACGACATGCTTTCCGCGCACCAGCCCTACGTCGACTTCCCGGCGTGGCTCAAGGACGCGGTGCGCGAGGCCGGCGGGGTCGCCCAGGTCGCGGGCGGCGTGCCCGCGATGTGCGACGGGATCACGCAGGGCCGCACCGGCATGGAGCTGTCGCTGTTCTCCCGGGACGTGATCGCGATGGCCACCGGTGTCGCGCTGTCCCACGAGATGTTCGACGGGGCGCTGCTGCTCGGCGTCTGCGACAAGATCGTGCCGGGCCTGCTGATCGGCGCGCTGTCCTTCGGCCACCTGCCGACGGTCCTGGTGCCCGCCGGGCCGATGCCCTCGGGCCTGCCGAACAAGGAGAAGAGCCGGATCCGGCAGCTGTTCGCCGAGGGCAAGGCGACGCAGGAGGATCTGCTGGAGGCCGAGTCGGCCTCGTACCACTCCCCCGGCACCTGCACCTTCTACGGCACGGCCAACTCCAACCAGCTGGTCGTCGAGGTGATGGGCCTGCACCTGCCGGGGTCGAGCTTCGTCGCCCCGGGCACGCCGCTGCGCCGGGCGCTGACCGACGAGGCGGGAAACCAGGTCGTGCGGCTGGCGCAGAACGGCGGCGCGTCGATCGGTGAGCTGCTGGACGAGAAGGCGATCGTCAACGGCGTGGTCGGACTGCTGGCCACCGGCGGGTCGACCAACCACACGCTGCACCTCCCCGCCATCGCCGCGGCCGCGGGTATCCAGCTGACCTGGGACGACTTCGCGGATCTGTCGGCGGCGGTGCCGTCGCTGGGCAAGGTCTACCCGAACGGTTCGGCCGACATCAATCACTTCGCCGCCGCCGGTGGTGTGCAGACGCTGATCGGGCAGCTGCTCGACGCCGGCCTGCTGCACCCGGACGTGCAGACCGTCGCCGGGCCCGGTCTCGACCGCTACCGGCAGCAGCCCTTCCTCGACGACGGCGAGCTGGTGTGGCGCGATGGACCGGCCGAGAGCCTGGACCCGGAGGTGCTGCGCGACGTCGCCGAGCCGTTCGCGCCCGAGGGTGGGATGCGCGTGCTGGAGGGCAACCTCGGCCGCGCGGTGACCAAGGTGTCGGCCGTCGAGCCAGCGAACCGCACGGTCACCGCCCCGGCACGGGTGTTCGACGACCAGCACGAGTTCTCCGCGGCGTTCAAGTCCGGCGAGATCGACCACGACGTCGTGGTGGTCATCCGCAACCAGGGCCCGCAGGCCAACGGCATGCCCGAGCTGCACGGGCTCACCCCGGCGCTGGGCGTGCTGATGGATCGGGGTCACCAGGTCGCGCTGGTCACCGACGGACGCATGTCCGGCGCGTCGGGCAAGGTCCCCTCGGCCATCCAGCTCACCCCGGAGGCCACCGCGGGCGGCCCGCTGGCGAAGGTGCGCGACGACGACGTGGTCCGGTTCGACGCCGAGCGCGGGACCCTGGAGGTCCTGGTGCCCGACGACGAGCTGTCCAGCCGGGAACCGGCCGACGGGGCGAACCCGGAACCGTACGGGACCGGGCGGGAGCTGTTCGCCGCGTTCCGCAGCACGGTCGGCCGCGCCGATCAGGGCGCGAGCGTGTTCACTCAGCTCCAGCCGGAGAACTCCGAGGTGCGAGCATGACCGGCGGCGGGAAGCACCGCCAGGAGGACGAGGAAGAAACGAAGATGAACACCGCAGCCGATGTATTCGACCTGGCACCGGTCGTGCCGGTCGTCGCGCTGGAGGACGCCGGGCACGCGGTCCCGCTGGCCGAGGCCCTGCTGCGCGGCGGGATCCGGACCATCGAGGTCACCCTGCGCACCTCGGCCGGGCTTCCGGCGATCGAGCGCATCGCCGCCGAGGTCCCCGGCATGGTGGCCGGAGCGGGCACCGTCACCGAGGTCGGGCAGGCCAAGCAGGCCGCCGACGCCGGCGCGCAGTACCTGGTCACGCCCGGCGTGACCGACCGGTTGCTGGACGACGTGGAGGCCTCCGGCGTGCCGTACCTGGCCGGGGCGGGCTCGGTGTCCGAGGCGATGCGGCTGGCCGAGCGCGGGGTGAGCGCGATGAAGTTCTTCCCCGCCGAGGCCGCGGGCGGTGTGCCCTTCCTGAAGGGCATCGCCGGACCGCTGCCGAAGCTGCGGTTCTGCCCCACCGGCGGGATCAGCATCGGCAACGCGCCGGACTACCTGGCGCTGCCCAACGTCGGCTGCGTCGGCGGTTCCTGGCTGACCCCGAAGGACCTGCTGGCCGCCGGCGACTGGGACAAGATCGAGCAGCTGGCCGCCGAGGCGGCTGCGCTGCGCTGAGCCGATGGTCGAACATCCCCGGAGACCGAGTCTCCGGGGATGTTCTGCTGCGCGTCCTGTCGCGCGCTACGGGCCTCAGGCCAGCAGCTTCATCGCTTCGGGGATGGAGTCGACGACCGGGAACCCGGCCGCTTCCAGCTTGTTCCGGTGCATCACGCCGGTGGTGACCAGGATGCAGTCGGCGCCGGCTTCGTCGGCGGCGTGCGCGTCGTCGAGGACGTCGCCGACGAGCACCACGTCGGCGGGGTCCAGCTGCTGGAACCGCAGGTGTTCGCGCAGGTGCGCCGCCTTCGAACCGCCACCGATCGAGCTGCGCAGCCCGTCCACCCGGGCGAAGCACTCGTGCAGCCCGCGCGCGGTGACGAGGTCGACCAGCTCCTCGTGGAACCACATCGACAGCAGCGACTGCGAGCCGCCCGCGTCCGCCCAGTCGTCGAGGGCGTGCGGGACGCCTTCGGCCATGCCGCAGGTGTCCAGCAGTCCGCGGTAGACGTCGTGGTAGAGCAAGTCGACCCGAGCCCAGTCCTGCTCGCTGAGCTCGCGGCGCAGCAGCTGCTCGTAGCACTTCGACAGCGGCCGCTTGTACAGCTCCCGCCACTCGTGGATGTCGACGTGGTCGCGTCCGAACGCGGTGCACACCTCGTTCACCGCCGAGACCACCGCGTGGTTGTCGTCCAGGAGAGTGCCGTTCCAGTCCCACACGATGTGCCGTGGAGTCGTCGCCATAGCCGGTCACTCTACGAAACGCCCCCGACTGACCGGTACCGCCGTCCCAGTCCGAGAGACCCGCCCCACCTTTCGAGCGCGGGCCGCAAGCCCTACTTCGACGGCCCCGAAAGCGCTGCGCGAACCGCGATCGGAGCGGCCTCTCAGAACTGACCTCTGTAATAGACGGTTTGTTCCGCGAAGTAGTTCGGTTGCACCGAGATCTGCAGTTCGCCCGGATCAGGACCCACGCTGTACACGGTGGTGAAGGTGGTCTCACCACCCGGCGGCAACTGAACGTTCGGGAGCGGGTCTCCCGCCGTGTAGGCCTGCTGAGCGACTCGACCGTTGTGCTGGGCGGTGAGTCTGGTCTGCATGACGTCGTACTCGTCGTCGCCGTCGTTTCGAACGGTCACGTCCACCGCGACCTGACGCTCGTCCCCCGCCGGCCCCGAGTACGGATTGTCAGGGGTGTGCGCCCGCGGCTCGGCGAGCGTCACGGTCTCGCCACCGGGCCAGGTGTGGGATTGCCCGAAGGCCAGGCTGATCACCTCGCCCTGCGCGGAATCGCCGCTACCACCGGCCGCCGGGGGCTGTGGTTCACCCCCGGATGCCGGACCCCGCGGAGCTCCGACCTGCGAATCGCGCACGCTCTCATCGATGGAGCTCATCAGGCCGCCGAAAACCACCAGGCTGCCGATGAACGCCACCGCACCGAGCGCCGTCCCGACGTAGGCGATCACCTTGTTGCTGGCTGTACCTCTGTGCGCTCGAACGATGCCGATAGCACCCAGCACGATCGCCAAAACTCCCAGGATGAACCCAAAGAACCCGATGATCGGAATGAACGCCAGAAGCACCCCGATGATCCCCAGGATTAAGGCCGCAGTCCCCATCCCATTACTCGTCGCGCGCGATGGCTCCCCTTCCACCATGATTTGCCCCTCACCGATTCCGCCCAATAGGGCGTAATGTCCGGATTGGGCACGGTACTCGGCCAATAGCAATGATCGGTAGAACTATCTGAAGATCTTCCGGCGGACTGCTGATGGACATGAATCTCAAGGGACTTTCGCCCCAATTCAGAGATCCATAGTTCTGGCACGACTCCGTTGCCCCCCGGTGCGACCGACCACACCCCTGCTGTCGGCCGGCCGACACCTGGGGTGTTACTCGTGCGGTGCGATTTCGGTCCGCAGCTGCGACCCACGGTCCCGTGCGGAGCTTCCCGGCGTCAGAGGAGGTCGGCGCCGGGGTCCGCCTCGTCCGCCGATTCGATCTCGTCCTTGACCACTCGGTAGGCGAGGCCTTCGGAATAGCCCTTGCGGGCGAGCATTCCGACCAAGCGGCGCATTTTCGCCTGGTGGTCCGCTGAGCGCATGGAGGACAGCTTGCGCTGGACGAGCTCTCGGGCTCGTTCCTCCTCCGACTCCGCGTCGACGTTGGCCAGGGCGGCTTCCACGTGCTGCTCGTCCACGCCCTTGCGGCGCAGTTCGAAGCCGAGGGCCTTGCGGCCCAGACCCTGGTAGCGCTGGCGGGAGTTGACCCACTCCTCGGCGAAGGAGGCGTCGTCGACCAAGCCCGCGTCGACGAACTTCTGCAGCACGGAGTCGACCACTTCCTCGTCGATCTCCTTGCGCAGCAGGGCCTGCCGCAGTTCGGAGTGGCTGCGGGCGCGAACCGCCAGCAGCCGGTAGACGACGTCGCGGGCCTGTGCCGCCGGATCGTCGGCCGGCTTGCGCTTGGACTTGCTCTCCCCGGCCTCGCCGGTGCTATCGGCCCCGGCCGGCCCGGGGAAGCGGGTCCCGCTCCCCCGGCTCGTGCCTTCGTCGTTCATTCGCGCTCAGATCAGGACTCGGCGGGTCAGAAGTCGACAGGGGCGGGCTCAGCGCCGTCAGCCTTACCGGCCTTGTCCGACTTGTCGGTCTTCTCGGACTTCCCGGTCTTCTCGGAGCTCTCGGCGTCCAAGGTGGCCCCGATGCCGAGCTTCTCCTTGATCCGCTTCTCGACCTCGTTGGCCACGTCCGGGTTGTCCCGCAGGAACTTGCGGGCGTTCTCCTTGCCCTGGCCGAGCTGATCGCCCTCGTAGGTGTACCAGGCACCCGACTTGCGGATGATGCTCTGCTCCACGCCCATGTCGATCAGCGAGCCCTCGCGGCTGATGCCGACGCCGTAGAGGATGTCGAACTCGGCCTGCTTGAACGGTGGCGCGACCTTGTTCTTGACGATCTTGACGCGGGTGCGGTTGCCGACCGCGTCGGAGCCGTCCTTGAGCGTCTCGATCCGGCGCACGTCCAACCGCACCGAGGAGTAGAACTTCAGCGCCTTACCACCGGTGGTGGTCTCCGGGGAGCCGAACATGACGCCGACCTTCTCGCGGAGCTGGTTAATGAAGATCGCGGTGGTCTTGGCGCTGTACAGCGCGGAGGTGAGCTTGCGCAGCGCCTGGCTCATCAGGCGGGCCTGCAGACCCACGTGGCTGTCGCCCATCTCGCCCTCGATCTCGGCGCGCGGCACCAGCGCGGCCACCGAGTCGATGACGATGCAGTCCAGCGCACCGGAGCGGATCAGCATGTCCGCGATCTCCAGCGCCTGCTCACCGGTGTCCGGCTGGGAGACCAGCAGCGCGTCGGTGTCCACCCCGATCGCCTTGGCGTACTCCGGGTCCAGCGCGTGCTCGGCGTCGATGAACGCCGCGGTGCCGCCCTGCTGCTGCGAACTGGCCACGGCGTGCAGCGCCACGGAGGTCTTACCGCTGCTCTCCGGGCCGAAGATCTCGACGATGCGGCCACGCGGCAGGCCGCCGATGCCCAGCGCGACGTCCAGCCCGATCGATCCGGTCGGGATCACCTCGACCGGTGGCCGGGTGTCATCACCGAGCCGCATGACCGATCCCTTGCCGAACTGCTTGTCGATCTGGGCGAGCGCCAGGTCCAGCGCCTTGCCCTTGTCCGGTGTCGCTGCTGCCATCGGGATCCACCTCGGTCGAAGATCTGGGGTCTTTCGCGTCTGTGCAGACGCTACGGCTAGGGACCGACAATCCGGCTCTCGGGGCTTGCGGCTGCTCCGGTCCCGCGCCGCCCATACTAGACGAACGGATGTTCGATCATCTGCCCGACACGCCGACCGGTTCGCTCGGTCGTGTGGTGGTGCGATCTGACGCCCAGAGGGGGACACTCGGAATCACAGGCTCCTCGCCTCGCCAAGAGGAGGTGCGCGGATCATGCGCATGGACCGCTATCTGCCGCCGGAGCACCCGTTGAACCGCTTCTACCGGGCCGCGGCGGCCGTGTTCGGCGCCTGCCTGCTGATCTTCGGCGTGCTGGGGCTGACCGACCGGGTCCCGCTGTTCTCCACCCAGGGGATCGACGTCATGGGCCTGTCCAGCAACGGGCTGCTGGCCTTGATCTCGGTCGTGGTCGGCGCGATCCTGATCGGCGCGGCCGCGTGGGGCGGGCCGCTCGCCTCCACCACCACCGCGGTGATCGGCGTGCTGTTCTTCCTGTCCGGGCTGGTCAACATCGGGCTGATGAACACGGCCTGGAACATCCTCGCCTTCGACCTCCGCAACGTGGTGTTCAGCTTCGCGGCGAGCTTCGTGCTGATGTTCATCGGCTTCTACGGGCGGCTCAGCGGCGGACTTCCCGAGGACAACCCCTACGTGCGGTACCGCCATCACGAGCCCCCGGTGCAGGAGGACGCCGACCGGTTGCGCGCGGACGAACGGCGCATCGAGGAGATCGAACCGATGTGCGCCGACGAGGTCGCGGTGGCCGAGGGACATGCGAGCCCCGAGCAGCAGCGCCGGGTGAGCACCGACCGCAGGCGGCGGATGCAGGAGGAGCGCCGCCGCGCCTACGAGGCCTACGAGTCGGCGGGCAAGACCCCGCAGCAGCGGATCAGCTCGCAGAACCCCTGGGCGGACTTCGAAACCAAGAAGGAAGACCTGGGCTCCTGACCCGCGCCAAGGAGGCATTCGGTTCGCGGAACAGCGGCTCCGCCGCGCTCCCGATCGGACCGACGCCGTCACCGAAACGTGCGGCGCGAGCATGACAGTTTTGCCTAGAACTGTCGCATGATCATGCCCGTCTTATCCGGACAGTTTTAGGCAAAACTGTCACCACCTCCGCGCAAACCGCAGGCTGAAGCCTCTCCCCGGGGAAAGGTGTCGCGTTAGCGGCGGGTGTGGGGGACCTCGAAGGCTTCGCAGACGGCTTTCCAGACCTGCTTGGTGGACACGCCGGCTTCCAGGGCCTCGTCCACGGTGCACCCGCCCAGCTCGGAGAAGACGTGGTCCTGGGCGAGCATCTCTGCCCGCGTGCGGCCGAACTCCTCGGCCATCCGCGAGCGGAAGTCGGTGTGACGCATCGCCGACCAGCCTACGTGGTGGCGCGGGCCGCGTTGCGGGCGAGCGCCCGCCCACCGCGGTTTGGCGGGCGGGCGGGAGCGCCTAGGCTGGTGACGTGCTGTTGTTGATGCAGGCCGACCCGACCGGGCTGTCCACTCCGCTCGGCAAGATCGCGATCGCGGCGACGCTGATCGCGGTGATCGCGCTCGCGGTGCGCTTCCTCTGGCAGAACCGCGGGAAGTAGCCGCCCACCCCGCGGCCGCGGCAACGCGAGACGTCGGGGTGCTGGTCCAGCATGGGAGATGTGAACGACGTGCTGGACGGATTCTCGGCTGCCACCCGCGACTGGTTCCGCGGCGCCTTCGAGGCGCCCACCGAGGCGCAGCGCGGGGCCTGGGAGGCCATCAACGCGGGCGAGCACGCCCTGGTGGTGGCGCCGACCGGTTCCGGCAAGACCCTGGCCGCGTTCCTGTCCGCGCTGGACCGGCTGGCCGCCGAGGGCAAGCCCGCGGACCCGAAGCGGCGCTGCCGGGTGCTCTACGTGTCACCGATGAAGGCCCTGGCCGTCGACGTCGAGCGCAACCTGCGCGCACCGCTGGCCGGGATCCGGCAGGCCGCGCATCGGCTCGGCGCGCCGGAGCCGGACATCGAGGTCGGGATCCGCACCGGCGACACCCCCGCCGACCAGCGCCGCTCCTTCGCCCGCAAGCCGCCGGACGTGCTGGTCACCACGCCGGAATCGCTGTTCCTGCTGCTCACCTCGGCCGCGCGGGAGTCGCTGCGCGGGATCGAGACGGTGATCGTCGACGAGGTCCACGCGGTCGCGGGCACCAAGCGCGGCGCGCACCTCGCGCTGTCCCTGGAACGCCTGGACGAGCTGTTGCCGCAGCCCGCGCAGCGCATCGGGTTGTCGGCCACGGTCCGGCCGGTCGAGGAGGTCGGCACCTACCTGGCCGGTGGACGTCCGGCCCACGTCATCCAGCCCGCCCACCCCAAGGAGGTCCAGGTGCGGGTGGAGGTGCCGGTCCCGGATCTGACCCAGCTCGGCGCGGGCGACGGCGCGGACCAGGAGCAGACCACCTCGATCTGGCCATCGGTGCAGGAGCGGATCCTGGAGCTGATCCGGCAGCACCGGTCGACCATCGTGTTCGCCAACTCGCGCAGGCTGGCCGAGCGGCTGACCGCGGGCATCAACGAGCTGGCCGCCGAGCGGCCCGAGGAGATGACGCGGTTCCCGGCGGAGGCCGTCGGGGGTTCGGGCATCGGCGCGGGCGCTCCCCCGGTGGTGGCCAGGGCGCACCACGGCTCGATGTCGAAGGAGCAGCGCAACGAGGTCGAGGAGGAGCTCAAGTCGGGCGAGCTGCCGTGCGTGGTGGCCACCTCGTCGCTGGAGCTGGGCATCGACATGGGAGCCGTCGACCTGGTGGTGCAGGTGGAGTCGCCGCCGACGGTCGCCTCCGGGTTGCAGCGCATCGGCCGCGGCGGGCACCAGGTCGGCGCGGTCTCGCGCGGGGTGGTGTTCCCGAAGTTCCGCGGTGACCTCGTGGGCTGCGCGGTGGTCTCCGAGCGGATGGCCGACGGCCTGATCGAGTCCATCGCTTTCCCGCGCAATCCACTGGACGTGCTGGCGCAGCAGGTCGTGTCGATGGTCGCCATGGACGACCTGCCGGTCTCCCGGCTGGCCGCGATGGCGCGCCGGGCGGCGCCGTACGCGGGTCTGCCCGACTCGGCGCTGCACGCGGTCCTGGACATGCTGGCCGGGCGGTATCCGAGCGAGGAGTTCGGCGAGCTGCGCGCGCGGATCGTGTGGGACCGGGTCAACGACGTGCTGCGGGGGCGTCCCGGAGCGCAGCGGCTGGCGGTCACCTCCGGCGGGACCATCCCCGACCGCGGGCTGTTCACCGTGACCACTCCGGGCGATGACGAGGCAGGCCGGGGCGGTGCGCGCGTCGGCGAGCTCGACGAGGAGATGGTCTACGAGTCCCGGGTGGGCGACACGTTCCTGCTGGGCACCAGCTCGTGGCGAGTGGAGGACATCACCCACGACCGGGTGGTGGTCACGCCCGCTCCCGGCACACCGGGCCGGATGCCGTTCTGGCGGGGTGACCAGCCGGGCAGGCCGCTGGAGCTCGGCCGCGCGCTGGGCGCGTTCGTGCGCGAGCTGACCGCGGCCGGCGGCGAGGGCGCGCGGGAGCGCATCGGTTCCGCGGGTCTGGACGAGTGGGCTCAGGACAACCTGCTGGCGTACTTGGACGAGCAGAAGCAGGCCACCCGGCACGTGCCCGACGACCGGACGATCGTGGTGGAGCGGTTCCGCGACGAGCTGGGCGACTGGCGCCTGGTCGTGCATTCGCCGTTCGGCGCGCAGGTCAACGGGCCGTGGGCGCTGGCCATCGGCGCGCGGATCCGGGAACGGCGCGGCGTCGAGCCGCAGCTGGCCTCCTCCGACGACGGCATCGTGCTCCGGCTGGCCGACGCCCTCGACGAGTCCGGCGCCGAGGTGCTGCCCACCGCCGAGGACGTGCTGCTGCCGCCCGCCGAGGTGCAGCAGGTGGTCACCGACGAGGTCGGCGGGTCGGCGTTGTTCGCGGCCCGGTTCCGGGAGTGCGCCGCGCGGGCGCTGCTGCTGCCGCGCCGCGATCCGCGCAAGCGCACGCCGTTGTGGCAGCAGCGCCAGCGCGCCGCGCAGCTGCTCGCGGTCGCCGCCCAGTACGAGCAGTTCCCGATCGTGCTGGAAGCGATGCGCGAGTGCCTTCAGGACGTCTACGACGTGCCGGGGCTGACCGAGCTGATGGGCCAGATCGCCGCGCGCGAGGTGCGGGTCGTGGAGGTCGAGACGCCCGCGCCGTCGCCGTTCGCGCGCAGCCTGCTGTTCGGCTACATCGGCATGTTCCTCTACGAGGCCGACGCCCCGCTCGCCGAGCGTCGTTCCGCGGCGCTGAGCCTGGACTCGACCCTGCTCGCGGAGCTGCTGGGCTCCGAGGCGCTGCGCGAGCTGCTCGATCCGGAGGCGCTGGCCGAGATCGAGCAGCAGCTGCAACGGCTCGCGCCCGACCGGCACGCGCGCGACGCCGAGGGCGCGGTGGATCTGCTGCACTGGCTCGGCGACCTGTCCACATCGGAGGCCGAGCGGCGCGGGGTGCGGCCGGAATGGCTGACCGAGCTCGCCGAGCAGCGGCGCGTGCTCGAGGTGCGCATCGCGGGCGAGAAGCGGTGGATCCCGATCGAGGACGCGGGCAAGGTGCGCGACGCGCTGGGCGTGGCGCTACCGGTCGGGGTGCCGGAGGCGTTCACCGAACCGGTTCCCGACCCGCTCGGCGACCTGCTGATCCGCTACGCGCGCACGCGCGGCCCGTTCCCCGCCGAGCAGGCCGCGCACCGCTTCGGGCTCGGGGTCGCCGTGGTGCACGGGGTGCTGGACCGGCTGACCGGCACCGGCAGGCTGATGCGCGGCGAACTCCGGCCGCTGGCCGCCGGTGGCGGCGCGACGCTGGAGTACTGCGACGCCGAGGTCCTGCGCAGGCTGCGGCGGGCCTCGCTGGCGCGGTTGCGCGCCGAGGTGGAGCCGGTGGAGCCCGCCGCGCTGGGACGGTTCCTGCCCGCTTGGCACGGGATCGGCGCGCGGTTGCGGACAGCGCCGACGATCGACGACGTGCACGCGGTCGTCGAGCAGCTGGCCGGAGCACCGGTGCCGGCCAGTTCGCTGGAGTCGCTGGTGCTGCCCGCGCGGCTGCCCGGCTACTCCCCCGCCCTGCTCGACGAGCTGACCTCGACCGGCGAGGTGACCTGGGTGGGTGCGGGCTCGTTGGCCGGCGGCGACGGCTGGATCGCGCTGGCGCCGACGGACGTGGCCGATCTGCTGCTGCCTGACCCGCCCGAGGAATCGCCGGACTCACCGCTGCACCGGGCGGTTCTGTCCGCATTGGACGGTGGCGCGCTGTTCTTCCGGCAGCTGGCCGACCGGGTCGGCGAGGCCCTGGTCGCCGAGGGCGGGGAAGTCCCCGCCGATGACGCGCTGACCACCGCGCTGTGGGATCTGGTGTGGGCCGGTGCGATCACCAACGACACCCTCGCGCCGCTGCGCGCGCTGGTGTCCGGTCGCGGGGCCGCGCACAAGCCGCGGCGCAGCGCCCCGCGCGGGCGCTACGCGCGGTTGCGCGCGGGCAGGCCGTCGATGCCCGGCCGCACCGGGCCGCCGACGGTGTCCGGTCGCTGGTCGCTGGCGCCTCGGCCGGAGGCCGGGGTGACCAAGCGGGCGCACGCGCGGGCCGAGGCGTTCCTGGAGCGGCACGGGGTGCTCACCAGGGGCGCGCTGGACGTCGAGCGGCTCAGCGGTGGATTTTCCGCGGTGTACAAGGTGTTGCGGGCCATGGAGGAGTCCGGCCGGTGCCGCCGCGGCTACGTGATCGAAGGTCTCGGTGCCGCGCAGTTCGCGGTTCCCGGGGCGATCGACCGGCTGCGCGCGCTGTCCAACGACGACCGGGAGACCGGCGAGGCCGTCGTGCTGGCCGCCGCCGATCCGGCGCAGCCCTACGGCGGGGCGCTCGAATGGCCCGCCCCGATGGGCGACACCCGGCACCGGCCCGGGCGCAAGGCAGGCGCGCTGGTCGTGCTGGTCGACGGCGCGATCGTGTTCTACGTCGAACGCGGCGGCAAGTCCCTGCTCTCGTTCAGCGACGACGAGCAGGCGCTGCGCACGGCCGCGGCCGGGTTGTCCCGCGTGGTGCGCGACGGCTGGATCGACCAGCTCTCGGTCGAGCGGGCCAACGGTGAGAGCGCCTGGAACTCGCGGCTCGCGACCGTTCTCACCGACGCGGGTTTCCGCACCGCGCCCAAGGGGCTGCGGCTGCGCGCGTGAGGTCGAGGGCTCACACCTCCAGGAACGGCTCGGCGTAGGCGAATTCGCCGCGGATCGACGCGTCGTAGCTGGTCAGCGGGCGAACCTGGAAGTGCGGCGCCCACTCGGGCACCGGCGGGGTGATGCCGTGCTGCGCCGCGGGCGCGAAGCCGAAGCGCGGGTAGTAGTCGAGATGCCCGAGCAGGCCGACCAGCGGTTCGGCGAGAGCATCGGCGGCACCGAGGACGGCGTGCATGAGCGCGGACCCGGTGCCACGTCCCTGCCGACCCGGCAGAACGCCGATCGGCCCGAGCGCGAGGGCGGGAACATCGCCGACGTGGGCGCGCGTGCACACCACGTGGCCGATGATCTCGTCATCGCGCAGCGCGACCACGGACAGCTCGGGAATCCACGCATCGCCCGCGCGCAGCTCGTCGACCAGCCCCACCTCGGCCGGAACCCGCTCCGGCCGCTCGGGATCGGCGAACGCGGCCGCGTGCACCGCGCGAACCGAGGAGACGTCAGCGGCTCTTTCGCGCCGGATCAGCATTGCTCCACCGTCCATCGACCGGGGCGGGGCGGCAACCGAATTTCCGCCGCCCCGCCCCGGAGCGAAGCGGGGACGAGATCAGCGCGTCGCGAGCTGCAGCAGGCCCCAGAGCTGCGCGATGGCGTCCGGGTCGCCGCTGGTCTCGAGCGCTCGATTTGGCAGGCGGCCCCACATCCAGAGGTAGACCGCGCTCGGATCGCCGCCGAGCACCGCGTCCGGGGTGGTGGCCGCCACGTCCCCGGACCCGAGCACGGCGGTGCCCTCGGAATCGGCGGTGACCAGCCAGTTCCGGCCGGGCACGTGCACGCCGACCGAGCAGGATCGAGTCGCCGTGATGCCCAGGGCGTGCAGCCGGTAGCCGAACCAGGCGCGCAGCACCTCGTCCACTCCGTCGGTGGCGACCTCGGGATCGATCGCCGTCGTCGGCACATGGGCGGCCACCTGCACGTCGATCCGATGCACCGTGATCGCGTGCAGCAGCCGCCGCACCCAGAAGCGCACCGTGTGATCCTCCGGCCACCAGGTGGGGCACCGGGAATCCGGCGGGCGGGAGGCGAACTCGGCGAGCAGGTCCGCCAGGCGCACCGAGAACCGCCCGACCAGATCCGGGAGTTCCGGGTGCGCGGGCAGGCCCCAGCGACGTTCGGCCTCCGGAGATCCCAGCCAGCACAGCACGTCCTCGCACAGGTCGCCCAGGTAGCGGACGGTCTGCCCGAGCGTGCGGCCGGACGCGGCGCGCACCGGCGTGCCGGCGTGCGCGTCATGGGTGGCCGCGGTCAGCAGCTGCGCCTCGCTGCCGATCAGCTCCAGCATCCGCTCGTGGCCGAGGCGCAGCTCCGTGCCGTTCATCGGGCCGCGCCCAGCAGGCTGTTGCCCACGATGCCGAGGAACCGCTCGCTGCGCGCCAGCAGTTCGTCGGCCTCGGAAGCGGTGGTGATCGGCACGCCCGCCTCGGCCACCGCCCGGCGGTCGGAGCGCGCGGCGAAGTAGGCCGCCCACTCCCGCAGCTCGGGCGCGGCATCGGTGAGCAGCGTCCACACGCTGGCCGGCTTGCCCTCGCGCTGCCCGGCGCGCGCCACCACGACGGCGGAGGCGGCGCGCAGCGCGGCGATGTGCGCGGCGATGAACCGCTCTCCCGCGAGATCGGCTTCCGCGGCCTCGTGCAGGCGGCTGCGCGCGTCGAGCAGCAGCGAGACGGCGCCTGCCGGGGTATCGGCTTCGGGGGTGGGTCGTTCGCGGCCATCGCCCGCGCGCTCGTCGTCGGCGGAATGCCGCGGCCACGGGATCAGCTCGGTGGGACTGGTCATCGCACGCTCCCCTCCTTCGTCGGCCGTGCCCGGCGGCGGGGCACTTCCCCTACCCCACCGCCGGGACACCGTTCGAACTGACGTTCATCGAACTCGAGTTCGAACGAGTTCAGATTAGCCCCGCGCGGTGATCGACTCAAGCGATGCGTCGTAGCTCACCTGTTCGAGTCGTGAGCTGCACGGTTGATCAACACGAACGGGCGATGCATCCGCACGCACTCCGCACGGGTTACCGTTCGAACCGTGACCGCTGCGCCCTCCCCCAGTTGCGACCGGATCGTCGAACTAACCGCAGAGCAGCTGCGGGAAAGACTTCCGGAGGCCCTGCGGATCTACGTGACCGCGATGGGATACCCGCCGTCGACGGCACAGCAGCGGGCGCCGATGTGGTCGGCGCACATGCTGCGGCCGGGCTGGCGCTGCATCGGAGCGTTCAACGACGACGGCGAGCTCGACGGCCTCGGTTACGGCTACCTCGGCGTACCCGGCCAGTGGTGGCACGAGCAGGTCCGCCGCGGGCTGTTGAGCACCGGCGGCGACCCGGACCGCTGGCTGACCAACTACTTCGAGCTCACCGAGCTGCACGTGCGCCCGGACAGCCAGGGCGCCGGGCTCGGCGAGGGGATCCTGCGGCGCCTGCTCGACGGCGCCCAGGGCGCCAAGGTGCTGCTGTCCACGCCCGAGGGCCCGACCCGCGCCTGGAACCTCTACCGCAGGCTCGGTTTCGGCGACGTGCTGCGCAACTACCGCTTCACCGGCGATCCGCGGCCGTTCGCGGTGCTGGGCCGCCCGCTGCCGCTGTGAGGCGCGGGACCTGCCGGGGCCGCCCCTGATCGCTCGGAGCGCCCCGGCAGATCCGCGAATCACCCGACGGCGAGCTGCTCGCGGAGGGTGTCCAGGCCCATCGAGCCCATCCGAAGGGCGTTGGTGTGGAAGACCTTCGGGTCGAACGCCGAACCCTGCCGCGCGCGGACCTCGTCGCGGGCCTGCCGCCACAACCGCTCGCCGAGCTTGTAGGACGGGGCCTGGCCCGGCCAGCCGAGGTAGCGGTCGATCTCGTCGCGCACCCAGGCCGGGTCGGTGATCGTGCGGTCGAGCATGAACTCCAGACCCAGTTCCGGCGTCCAGCGCTCGCCCTCGTGGAACCCGAAACCGGACGGGATCTCCAGCTCGAGGTGCATCCCGATGTCGACCACCACGCGGGCGGCGCGCAGCAGCTGGTCGTTGAGCATTCCGAGCAGGTCGCCGTCGTCGGACAGGTAGCCAAGCTCGCGCATCAACCGCTCGGCGTAGAGCGCCCAGCCCTCGCCGTGGCCGGACACGAAGCAGGCCAGTCGCTGGAACTTGTTGAGCCGCTCGGACTCGTGCACCGCCGTGGCCACCTGGAGGTGATGACCGGGCACGCCCTCGTGGTACACGGTGGACACTTCGCGCCAAGTGGGGAAGTCCCGCCGGTCGGCGGGCACCGACCACCACATCCGGCCCGGCCGGGAGAAGTCGTCCGTCGGTCCGGTGTAGTAGGCGCCGACACCGCCACCGGGCGGGGCGATCTTGCACTCCAGGTTCATCAGCGCGTCCGGGATGTCGAAGTGCGTGCCGCGCAGATCGGCCAGCGCCCCGTCGGACAACCGCTGCATCCACTCGGCGAACTCCGCCTGCCCGCGCACCACGTAGCGCGGATCGTTGTCCAGCAGCTCGGCGGCCTCGGCGAGGGTCGCACCCGGCTTGATCCGCTCGGCGACCCGCTTCATCTCCGCCTCGATCTCGGCGAACTCCTGCCAGCCCCACTCGTAGGCCTCCTGCAGGTCCAGGTCCGCGCCGGTGAAGAACCGCGACCACAACCGGTACCGCTCCTCGCCCACGGCGTCCTTCTCGGGCGCCCTGGGCAGCAGCTCCTCGCGCAGGTAGTCGGCCAGTCCCGCGTAGGCCTCGGCCGCGCTCTCCGCGGCGGTGTCCAGCTCGCGGCGCAGGCTGTCGTCGACGTCCCCGGCGCGCTCGACCATCGAGGCGAAGAACGAACGGTCCCCGCCGCGGCCGGACCAGGTGTCGCACTGCTCGGCGACCTTGCGGACCTGCCGCTGCGCGGAGACGTCGCCCTCGGCGGCCGCGGCCGTCAGCCCGGCCCGCAGACCCAGCACGGCCGCCGGCATCTTCGCCAGCCTGCGGGCGATGGTGCGCCAGTCCTCGGCGGTCTCGGTCGGCATCAGGTCGAAGACCTGGCGCAGCTCCTGCACCGGGCTGGCGATCACGTTCAGCGCGGACATGTCCGCGCCGATGTCGTGCAGCTCGAGATCGAGACCGACCCGCTCGGTGAACACGGCTTTCGCAACGCGTTCGGACTCGTCGGAGGGTTCGGCGGCCCGCACGGCTTCGTAGCTGCTGCGCGCGAGCTCGGCGCGCGCCCGGTGCCCGCCCGGCGAGTAGTCGGTCAGTTCCTCCTCCCCACCGGGCACGCCCAGGTAGGTGGCGGAGATCGGGTCGAGAGCGGCCAGCTCGTCGACGAAACGATCGCTGATCGCGTGAACCTCGTTGTGGTCAACTCCCATGGGTTCAACGCTAGCGCGGCCGCGCGGGCGCGGGAGAATCACGACGCCGAGCCCGCATCGGCGCGGACAGCGAACGGCGGAATTCAGTGCGAGCATCCACGCGTGGTGGGGAACAGATCGCGTCGGATGCTGCTGGTCGTACTGGTCGCAGCGCTGGTCGCGCTGCTCGGTGGATGCCTCAACGTGAACGCCGCGCTCACGATCTCGGGTGAGGACACCGTCTCGGGAGAGATCGTCGTGTCCACCCAGACCGTCGACGGCAAGGTTCCGTTCGACCTGCGGCCGCCACCGGACCTGGCCGAACGGGTGCAGGTCGAGCCCTACGCCGAGGGCAAGAACGTCGGGGCGAACGTGTCGTTCAAGGATCTCGAGTTCGAGGAGGTCGGCGAGCTGGCGAGCGCGCTCAGCCCCAGCGACTCGCGGTACCACCTGAAGCTGTGGCGGCAGGGCTCGATCGTCTACTTCGACGGCGAGGCGGACCTGACACCGCTCGCCGAGACGGGCTCGGACATCCAGCTCAAGATCAGCGCACCGGGCGAGATCACCCGCAGCAACGGCGACGAGAGCGCGGGCACGGTCACCTGGGACCTCGAACCCGGTGAGGTCACCCAGCTCAACGCCGCCATCCAGTTCTCCGGCGCCGGCGGGATCGGCTGGTGGCTGTGGGTCTTGATGGTCGGTGGTCTCACGGCGCTGACCGCATTGCTGGTGGGGCTGCTGGCGCTACGCACCCACCTGCGCAGCAGGCCGCCGATCAAGGCCTAGCGAGGTGACCACCTCGCGGGTCGCCTTGGACCGGTTGAGCGAGTAGAAGTGCAGCGCCGGAACGCCCTCCGCGATGAGCCGCTCGCACCAGCCGGTGACCAGCTCGACCCCGGCGGCGCGGAAGGCCGCCGGATCGTCGGCCAGCGGCCGCAGCCGGTCGGCGACCGATGGCGGGATCTCCACCCCGGCGAGCTCCCCGAACTTCGACAGCACCCTCGGGGTCGTGATCGGCATGACGCCCGGCAGCAGCGGCGCGTCGCAGCCGCGCGCGGCCATCCGGTCGCGCAGCCGCAGGAAGTACTCCGGCTCCAGGAACAGCTGCGCGATCGCGAAACCGGCTCCGGCCTCGATCTTGCGCACCAGGTGGTCGGCGTCGGTCTCCGGGTCGCTCGAGCGCGGGTGCCCGTGCGGGAAGGCCGCCACGCCGACGCAGAAGTCGCCGAGCCCGCGCACCAGGTCCACGAGCTCCGAGGCGTAGGTGAGGCCGGCCGGGTGCGGTAGCCACGGACCGGTGGGGTCGCCGGGCGGATCGCCGCGCACCGCGAGCACGTTGCGCACGCCGGCCGCCGCGTAGCTGCCGACGACGTTGCGCAGCTCGGCCACCGAGTGATCCACCGCGGTCAGGTGCGCCATCGGCGTCAGGGTGGTCTCGCGGGCGATGCGCCCGGTGGTGCGCACGGTGCGTTCCCGGCTGGAACCGCCCGCGCCGTAGGTGACCGACACGAACGCCGGATCCAGCGGTTCCAGTTCTCGCACCGCGCGCCAGAGGATGCGCTCCTCCTCGTCGTCGCGCGGCGGGAAGAACTCCACCGAGAATCCCGTCTCCCCGGCGCGCAGCCGGTCCAGCACCGTAGTCATGCCCAACAGAATAAGGAGAGGTTTCGGTTCGTGGTGCGCCTCGGGTGCGGTTGCGAACCTCGGACGCCGTCGGGATCCGGGGTCCGCGACGTGCGCATACCGGTGCAGCGGCCCGCCGGACGACGCCCCGCAAGGCTCGTCCCGATTCGCGACGTCCGGCACGTCGGGCACGCGCACGACCATGAACAGGAGAAACGAGTGAACTCCCGAGGCGCCCGTGGTACCGGCGGCGGGTTCCCCCGGGAACGCAGCGGGCTCTGGAAGGCCCCGCACGAACGGGTGAGAGCGCATCGCGCAGGATGGAGGCGTGGCTCCCATTCATCCGGCGACCGTGCGAACGCTCGACGGCGACGCCGACTTCGAGAAGGACCTCCCGGGGAAAGTCCAGCAGACGCTGAGCGACTACCTGCAGACCCGGCGCCGCGAAGCCGCCGAACTCGACCCGGTGGTCGGCGAGACGGCCGATCAGCTCGGCGACTTCGTGCTCGGCGGCGGCAAGCGCATCCGCCCGACCTTCGCCTGGTGGGGCTGGCGCGCCTGCGGCGGCGCGGCGCAGGGGCCGGAGGCCGCGAACATGCTGCACGCGGCCAGCGCGCTCGAGCTGTTGCAGGCCTGCGCGCTGGTGCACGACGACCTCATCGACGAGTCCGACACCCGACGGGGCAAACCGACCGTGCACCGCCGCTTCGAGCGTCTGCACCGGGAGAACTCCTACTCCGGCGACGGCGCCCGCTTCGGCATGGCCGCCGCCGTGCTGCTCGGCGACCTGGCGCTGGCCTGGTCCGACGACATGCTGCACAGCTCCGGCATCAGCGCCGAGGCGATGACCCGCGCGCTGCACCCGTGGCGCGCGATGCGCACCGAGGTGCTGTCCGGCCAGTACCTGGACGTCCTGGGGCAGGTCCGCGGCGACGAGACCCCCGAGGCCGCGCTGCAGATCTGCCGGCTCAAGTCCGCGTCCTACTCGGTGCAGCGCCCCCTCGAGCTGGGCGCGCAGATCGCGGGCGCGAGCCAGGAGGCGCTGGCCGCGCTGCACCGCTTCGGAACCGACATCGGGGTGGCCTTCCAGCTGCGCGACGACCTGCTCGGCGTGTTCGGCGACCCGGAGGTCACCGGCAAGCCCGCAGGCGACGACCTGCGCGAGGGCAAGCGCACGGTGCTGATCGCCGAGGCGGTCGCGACCGCCCGGGAACGCGGCGACGACGCCTCGCTGCAGCTGCTGCACGACGTGCTCGGCGACCCCGATCTGGACGAGGAGCGGGTCGCGCGGGCTCGCGAGGTGCTGGAGTCCCTCGGTGCCGCCACGTCGGTGGACAAGCGCATCGCGGAGCTGACCAGCTCGGCCATGCTGGCGCTGCACGCGGCGGGCCTGGACGAACCGGCCGCCTCGCGGCTGGCGGAACTGGCCGTGGCGGTCACCGACCGCACGCACTGACGAGATGCGCACCGTTTCCGGGCGCACCGATCACGTGGTGGTCGTCGGCGCGGGACTGGCCGGGCTGTCCGCCGCGCTGCACCTGGCCGGGTCCGGGCGGCGGGTGACCGTCGTGGAGCGGGCCGAGGTGCCCGGCGGGCGCGCCGGGCTGGACGAGTTCGACGGCTACCGCGTCGACACCGGGCCCACGGTGCTGACCATGCCGGAACTGGTCGACGAGGCGCTGGGCGCGGTGGGTTCGTCGATCCGCGAGCGACTCGATCTGATCGCGCTGCACCCGGCCTATCGGGCGCGGTTCGCCGACGGGTCGGCGCTGGACGTGCACACCGACGGTGCTGCGATGGAGCAGGAGGTCCGCGACTTCGCGGGCCCGGCCGAGGCCGCCGGGTACCGGCGCCTCCGGGATTGGCTGACCAGGATGTACCGGGCCGAGATGCACCGGTTCATCGACGCCAACTTCGATTCCCCGCTGGACCTGGTCTCCCCCGAGCTCGCCAGGCTGGTCGCGCTGGGCGGATTCGGCAGGCTGGGGCCCGCGATCGGCCGTTTCCTGCGCGACGAGCGGCTGCGCCGGGTGTTCTCCTTCCAGGCCCTCTACGCGGGACTCGACCCGCGCCGGGCGCTGGCGCTGTACGCGGTGATCTCCTACATGGACACCATCGGCGGCGTGTGGTTCCCGCGCGGCGGCATGCACGCCGTGCCCCGCGCGCTCGCCGGCGCCGCCGCTGAGGCGGGAGTGCGGTTCCGCTACGGCGCGGAGGTCACCGAGCTGGAACGCAGCGGCGACCGGATCACCGCGGTGCGCACCGAGCACGAGCGCATCGACGCCGACGCGGTCGTGCTGACCCCGGACCTGCCGGTGGTGCACCGGTTGCTGGGGCTGCGCCCGCGCCGCGAACTGCGCTGGTCCCCGTCCGCCGTGGTGCTGCACGCGGGCACCACCCGCAGCTGGTCGGACGCGCACCACACGATCTCCTTCGGCGCGGCCTGGCAGGACACCTTCACCGAGATCATCCGCGACGGGCGCCCGATGACCGACCCGTCGCTGCTGGTCACCCGACCGACCGCGACGGATCCCTCGCTGGCGCCCGCCGGGCGCGAGCTGCACTACGTGCTGGCGCCGTGCCCGAACCTGGCCACCGGACCGCTGGACTGGCAGCGCATCGGCCCGGCCTACCGCGACGAGCTGGTCGGGGTGCTGCAACGCCGCGGGTTCACCGGTTTCGAGGAGTCCGTCACGGCCGAACGGCTGGTCACTCCCCTGGACTGGGCAGCGCGAGGCCATGCGGAGGGGACCCCGTTCTCCGCCGCGCACACCTTCGCGCAGACGGGCCCGTTCCGGCCGCGCAACATGGTCCGCGGCCTGGAAAACGTGGTGCTCGCGGGCTCGGGCACGACTCCCGGCGTCGGGGTGCCGCCGGTGCTGGTGTCGGGCAAGCTCGCCGCGCAGCGGATCACCGGGTCGGGACGAGCGCGCAAGATCGTCGCGGAGTAGCGTCGCCGGTGGCGTGGCTCGGCTGGCACCCCGGGTCGCGAGTGGTGATGATGCTCCTCGCCGGGTGACCCGCCGCCCCGCCGGATCGACACGACCACGTTCGAGGAGTTCGCCATGTCCAAGCCGCCGCTGCCGTCCGATGCCATCGAGATGCTGCGCAAGGCCAACCCGTCGGTGATCACGACGCTGCGCAAGGACGGCACGCCGGTTTCCACCCCCACCTGGTACATGTGGGACGACGGCCGCGTGCTGGTGAACCTGGATGCCGGGCGGGTGCGCCTCAAGCACATGCGCAACGACCCGCGCGTGACGCTCAGCGTGATGGACTCCGCCGACTGGTACACCCACGTCACGGTGGTCGGCCGCGTCACGGAGTTCCGCGACGACGAGGGCCTGGCCGACATCGACAAGGTCGCCAAGCACTACATCGGCCAGCAGTACCCCAACCGCGACAACCCTCGGGTCAGCGCGTTCATCGAGATCGACCGCTGGCACGGCTGGGGCGCGTTGAAGGACAACGACCAGCCGGGTTGAGCCCCTCGGGAGGACGGGCGGGCTCTCCTCCATTCCGGAGAACCCGCCCGTGCTGCCCATGCCCTGTTCGGAACTGCTTTGCGTGGCGGTGCGAGCAGCGCGTCCTGAGCGGCTCCGCGGACGCCGCGCGCCACTCCTGATGCATGCCAATGCACGGCGTCGCGGCGTGCTCGCCACGAGGCCGCTCAGGACCCGCGGTGGTGCGAGCCGAGTCCCACACTTGAAACGCGGCTCCGCCGCGCTGCTCGGCAGTTCCTAGAAGCCCATGGCTTGGGCCCTTCGTTTGACCTCTCGGCCCCGATCACCGCGGAGGTTCTCTATCGGGGAACCCGGGAGGGTTTCGTCCTCGGTGAACAGCCAGCGGAGGATCTCGTCCTCCTGGTATCCGGCGTCCCGGAGCAAGGTGATCGTTCCGGGCAGACCCTTGACGATCCCTTCTCCGGCGAAGAACGCACTCGGCACGCCCAGCTCAGCATTGCGCTTGAGGGCGAGCAGTTGACCATCGCGAATCATTTGGTGCACCCGGGTCGCCGACCGTCCGAGGAGCTTCGCCACATCGGGCAGCGGGATAACCTCCACATCGGGAGCGAGCACATCCGGGGCAGCAGGGATAGCAACCACACCGACAGCCTGCCACACGACTGAGCGTGGCGCTGTGCACCGCACGGGTTATGTTCATGATCAATGTCGCCATCCCCACCTCGACCCGCCGTCGGTGCGGAACCTGCGACAATCGACGCAGGAACCAGACCCGGGGGTTAGCCAGCGCATGACATCGGAGACGCAGCAGGGACGTGGCAACGGCCTCGTCGGCTCCCTGCTCGAGGGGCGCTACCGGGTCGACTCGCTCATCGCGCGCGGCGGGATGTCCACGGTCTACCGCGGCATGGACACCCGGCTGGAACGTCCGGTGGCGCTGAAGGTGATGGACGAGCGCTACTCCGGCGACCGCTCCTTCGTGGAACGCTTCGAGCGGGAGGCCCGCTCGGCGGCGAAGCTGCACCACAACGACATCGTCGCGGTCTTCGACCAGGGCGTGGACCACGGCTCGAACGCCGACCACGTCTACCTGGTCATGGAGCTGGTCGAAGGCTGCACGCTGCGCGATCTGATCTTGGACCGGGGCGGGCCGCTGCCGCTGGCCATGGTGCTGAGCGTGCTGCAACCCGTGCTGTCGGCGCTGACCGTGGCGCACCGGGCAGGCATGGTGCACCGCGACGTCAAGCCGGAGAACGTGCTCATCGGCAACGACGGCTCGGTCAAGGTCGCCGACTTCGGCCTGGTCCGCGCGGCGGCCGAGGCGGGCACCACCAGCGGCAGCGTCATCCTCGGCACCGTCGCCTACCTGTCCCCCGAGCAGGTCACCACCGGTGCCGCCGACGCGAGCACCGATGTCTACGCCGCGGGCATCATCGCCTACGAGATGCTCACCGGCAGGCCGCCGTACACCGGCGACACCGCGATGTCGGTGGCCTACCAGCACGTCAACAACGACGTCCCGCCACCGAGCCACGCGGTCGAGGTCCCGGCGGCGATCGACGCCCTCGTGCTGCGCGCCACCCGCCGCGATCCGCAGCAGCGTCCCGCCGACGCGGAATCCTTCCTGGCCGAGGTCCAGCAGGTGCGCACCGACCTGGGCATCGCCCCGGTCGCGGTTCCGGTGCCCAGCTCCGAGGCGCGCACCGCGACGCTGCCACCGGTCACCGACGACGAGCCCGAGACCGAGCAGTTCGGCCCGGTGCGCGCCCAACCCACCCGGATCGAGGCCGCGCAACCGCCGCAGCCGACCCGAGCCGACGCGCCCGCGCCGCGCCAGCACACCCGCGCGCTGGCGCGCCCCGCCACCGGGCAGGACTACGAGACCCCTCCGCCGCCGCACCCGGAACCCGGATTCGAGCCGGAGCGCCGCCGCGGCCGCCGCAAGGTGGCGCTGTGGACGACGGTGGTGCTGGTGCTGGCAGCTCTGGTCGGTGGCGCCGCGTTCTGGCTCGGGCTGGGCAGCACCAGCACGGTGCCCAACGTGGTGGGCCTGTCCGAGGCGCAGGCGCAGCAGAACCTCGAAGGCGCCGGGCTCGAGGCCAACATCTCGCGGGAGAACGACAACGACGTGCCCGAGGGCATCGTGCTCAGCGTGGACCCGGAGGAGGGCGCGACGGCCCGCAACGGCAGCGCGGTCGAGCTGGTGGTCTCGCTGGGCAAGCCGGCCGTGCCGGAGATCGACCCGGGCACCTCGCTGTCCCAGGCGCAGAACGAGATCCGCAACGCGCGGCTCAAGCCGGTGCACGACGGTTCCGCCGACGAGTACCACCCGCAGGTTCCCGAGGGCAGCGTGGTCCGGACCGAACCGGCGGCCGGAGCGCGGCTGAACATCAGCTCCGACGTCCAGCTGATCGTCAGCAAGGGTCCGGAGCCGGTGCAGATCCCCGACGTGCGCGGGATGAGCCGCGAAGAGGCCTTCGCCACGCTGCGCAACGCCGGCTTCGCCCCGCAGGACGCGGGTCAGCAGTTCGACGCCGAGATCGACGCCGGGCACGTGATCAGCACCGATCCCGCCATCGGCGAGGAGGTCAAGCTGGTCGGCAAGCCCCGGGTCGGCGTGGTGACGTCCAACGCGGTGCCGGTGCCCAGCCTCAACGGGGTGCCGGTCTCCCAAGCCGAGCAGCAGGTCGCGCAGCTCGGCCTGAAGCTGGACGTGAAGTCGCTGTTCCAGCGGGACGGCATGGTCATCTTCGGCCAGTACCCGACGACGGGCAGCCGCGTTAAGCCCGGCTCGGCGATCCATGTGACCGCCTTCTGAGAACCTGTTCCAGGTCGCGGGCTCGGCGGTGCGGTGGCGGATCCCGGACACCGCAGGTCTCCGGGATCCGTGACTCGAGCGCGGCCAATGCGCGGCGCCGCCGGCCTCGCCCGACGACGTCCGAGCACCCGCGGCGGTGCGAGCTGAGCCCCGCACCGCACGCGGCTGCCGCCGCGCACTGAAGCGACCGCGAATCCGGACACGCCGCCGCATTTCGGTGGAAACCACCGGCGGGGGTGTGATCCTGATCTCGGCACGTCGCGGTAGCGCTCGCGTCGTGCCCGATCTACCTGCGGCGACAGTGCGCCGAAGATCCGGACCGAAGCTGGCCGAGACGCGATCTCGACTGGTCAGAATCGGACGGATGGGCGCTTGTGGAACTATTGGGAACACCATGCCCCCGAGTGCCTCGATCGAATCGGCGCCCAGCTCGTCCGAACGGACCAGCGGAGTCAGCCGGCTCAGCCTCAGCGGAGACCAGGACGGTCGCCCGCTACCGCTTCGCACCATCGCGCTGGGCGCCATCGGCTCGGTGCTGCTGCTGTTCGGCTCCCTCGGCGCCGGCGGCATCCTGCTCAGCGACCCGATCCTCGGCGACGGCCCGCTGTCAGCGCTGCGCTACGGGCACGGCCGCTACATCGCGATGACCGTGCTCTACCTCGGCTTCGCGCTGCTGGTGTGGGCCTGGATCCGGCTCGGCCGGGGCGTGCTGGCGCACCTGGTGGAAGCGCGCGGGGTGCTCTGGGCGACCGGGGCTTGGCTGGCCCCGATGCTCATCGCACCCCCGCTGTTCACCCGCGACGTCTACAGCTACCTCGGCCAGGGCCTGCTCGCCCTGCACGGGATGGACCCGTACGACGTCGGCCCCGCGATGCTCACCGGGACGATCCCGGAGAACGTGCACCTGACCTGGCAGACCACGCCCGCGCCCTACGGTCCGCTGTTCATCGGGATCGCCAAGGGCGTGATCCTGCTGTCCGGGCACAGCATCATCGCCAACATCATCGCGATGCGCCTGGTGCTGCTCTCCGGACTGGTGCTGCTGATCTGCTCGCTGCCCGGGCTGGTCCGCCACCTGGGCGGCCGGCTGCCGGTGGCGCTGTGGCTGGTGGCGGCGAGTCCGATGACCGTCGTGCAGCTGGTCGGCGGCCCGCACAACGACATGCTGATGATCGGCATGCTGGCCGCCGGGACGCTGCTGGTGCTGGACGGCCGCCACGCGGGCGGCATCGCGATGGCCTCGGCCGCGATGGCGATCAAGGCGACCGCCGGGCTCGCGCTGCCGTTCCTGGTCTGGATCTGGGCCTCGCACCTCGAGGGCTCGCTGTGGCGGCGGTTCCTGCACGCCCTGGTTCCCGCGCTGAGCGTGTTCGCGCTCGTGTTCGGCGGGTGCACGGTGCTGGCCAAGGTCGGCCTCGGCTGGCTGAGCGCGCTGTCGGCGCCGGGCATCATCGTCAACTACCTGTCCGCCCCGACCGCGCTCGGCCAGGCCGTGCACGCGCTGGCCTCGGCGTTCGGCCCGATCAGCATCTGGCCGTTCGTCGGCACCACCCGACTGCTGGGATCGTTGCTGCTGGTCGGGATCCTGATCTGGAACTGGTGGCAGGCGCGCGACGGCGGCTCCGAGGCGGTGCGCCGCGCCGCCATCGTGCTGTGCTGCGGCGCGCTGCTGTCCCCGGTGCTGCTGCCCTGGTACCTGAGCTGGGGACTGGCGATGGGCGCGGCGTTCGCCTGGACCTCGCGCGGCCTGTCCTACGTGGTCGGCGGTTCGATCGTGGTGATCCTCGCCTACTACCCGGACGGCGAGCAGGCGATGTACAACACCCCGTTCATGGCGGTCGTGGTAGCCGCGGCGCTGCTCGGCGCGGCCTCGCTGGAGCGCTTCGACCCGCTCGGACTCCGCGACCCGATGCGAGACCTGCTCCGCCCGGCACAACGCGAGCGCTAGAACGCCCCGGGCCACGTCGGTGGCCCGGGGCGTCTCGCGGGGTCGTCAGCCGCGCAGCATCTCGGCGACCAGGAAGGCCAGTTCCAGCGACTGCTGGGTGTTCAGGCGCGGGTCGCAGGCGGTCTCGTAGCGGCCGGACAGGTCGGAGTCGGAGATCTCCTGAGCACCGCCGACGCACTCGGTGACGTCCTCACCGGTGAGCTCGATGTGGATGCCGCCCGGGTGGGTGCCCAGCTTGTGGTGCACCTCGAAGAAGCCCTGCACCTCGTCGACGACGCGGTCGAAGTGCCGGGTCTTGTAGCCGGTGCTGGCCTCGTGGGTGTTGCCGTGCATCGGGTCGCACTGCCAGATCACCTGGTGACCGGAGGCGGTGACCTTCTCCACGATCGGCGGCAGCAGGTCGCGAACCTTGCCGTTGCCCATCCGGCTGATCAGCGTCAGGCGTCCCGGCTCGTTGTTCGGGTCGAGCCGCTCGACGTACTCCACGGCCTGCTCGGGCGTGGTGGACGGGCCGATCTTGAGGCCGATCGGGTTGGAGATCGTCTCGGCCAGCGCGATGTGCGCGCCGTCGAGCTGCCGGGTCCGGTCCCCGATCCACAGGAAGTGCCCGGACAGGTCGAACAGCCGGGGCTGGTCGCCGGAGGTGTCCAGGCGCAGCATGGCCCGCTCGTAGTCCAGCACCAGCGCCTCGTGGCTGGCGAAGAACTCGACCGAGTGCAGGCTGGAGTCGTCCACGCCGCAGGCCTGCATGAACCGCAGGCCGCGGTCGATCTCGGCGGCGACGGACTCGTAGCGCTCCCCTGCCGGGGAGTTGAGCACGAAGTCCTTGTTCCAGTCGTGCACCTGGGTCAGCGCGGCCATTCCGGCGCTGGTCAGCGCGCGGGAGAGGTTCATCGCGGCGCTGGCGTTGGCGTAGGCGCGGATCAGCCGCGACGGGTCGTGCTTGCGGGCCTCCTCGGTGGCCACCAGCGAGTTGACCATGTCGCCGCGGTAGGTCGGCAGGCCGAGCGCGTCGGTGTCGCTGGAACGCGGCTTGCCGTACTGACCGGCGATCCGGCCGACCTTGACCACCGGCATGCTCGCGCCGTAGGTCAGCACCACGGCCATCTGCAGCAGGGTGCGGATGTTGCCCCGGATGTGCGGCTCGGTGTTGTCCGCAAAGGTCTCCGCGCAGTCACCGCCCTGGAGCAGAAACGCCTCGCCCCGGGCGACCGACGCGAGGTGGCGACGCAGCTGGTCCACCTCGGAAGGAACGGTCACCGGCGGAACGCTCTCCAGCACCTTGCGCACGGACCCGACCTCTTCGGCGGGCCAGGAAGGCTGCTGCGCCGCGGGACGGGCCAGCGCGTCGTCCAGCTGGGCACGCATCTCGGACGGCAGCGGGGGCAGTTCGGGAAGATCGTCTACGGGGACATCCACACTCCAGTTCACGAAGCCCAGAATAGGCGTTCGCCGCCAGCGCTTTTTTGCCGGGAGCGCAGTCTCACACTTGCCGCGAACCGGACGCGGACCCCGTCCCAACAGGCGGAACGACGCGGCACCCACCGCGCCGCCGGAGCTGCCGCCTTCGCGCCGTTGTCCGGACAGTTTTAGGCAGAACTGTCACCAGAGCCCCGAACGAACAGCCGCACCGACATGGTCAGTACTGGCCGTCGAGCTTGCGGTGGTCCCAGGTGATCGTTCGGGTCGGGGTGAAGCGCAGGCCGACGCGCTTGCTCGCGCGGCCGCGCATCATCTCGCGCACGCCCGGGTCCTGGGCGTCCTCCTCGGAGAGCTGGCCGTAGCGGACCGCCAGTCCCAGGCCGAGGCGTTCGATGTCGTCGGGTTCTTCGAGCAGCTCGACGTCGCATTCCAGCGAGACGCCCCGGAGTTCGCCGTAGTCCGTGCCGGTCTCCACCAGCAGCGTGGCGCGGGGATCGCGCCGGAGGTTGACGGTCTTCTGCGAGCGGCCGTAGGACCAGACCTCGATGGTCTTGCCGTCCGGGAGGAACCACATCGGGACCAGGTGCGGGCGCCCGTCGGACTTCACGGTCGCCAGCACCACCACCCGCTGGTCGGCGATGAAATCGCTGATCTCATCCTCGGACATGGTGATCTGACCGCGTCGCGACATCGAACGCTCCGTTCAACTGCACCAATGTGACCGTGACAGTGACAGTGTAACGATCACCGCAAGTCCGCGGGCGCTAGCGCACCGGACCGGGACCGGACCTCAGACCGCGGCTTCTCCTGCTGCCGCTCGGCTTCCAGCACGTCCGCGTCGTGGCCGACCCGTTCCCAGCGCGTGCGACCGAGGCGACCAGGCCCATCAGCGGGGCGAGAGCGATCACCCAGAACACCCCGCTGGCCAGGGCCGTGCTCAGCACCGGGAAGACGAACAGCGCCAGCGCCGAGCCCACGCGCAGGTATTCGGCCGACTGGCGGGACTTCCTGGGAGAATTGCAGCGCGGGCACTCGGTGCGCTGGTCGAAAACGAGGTGAACGCGCCTGCCCGAGAGCGGCCTGCTCAGCCCCAGGTCAGGAACCGGTAGTGCAGTCCGGTGGAGGACTCCTGCCACTCCCCGACCGCGTCCGGCTCGCGACCCACCTCCGGCGCGTGCGTATCGCCCTCGAAGGACTCGCGGATCTCGGTCACCTCGATCCGGTCGGCCACCGGCAGCGCCGCGCGGTACACCTCGGCACCGCCCATCACCCACACGTCACCGGAGACCGCGGCGAGTGCCTGCCGCAGGTCCGGGAAGGTCTCCGCGCCTTCCTGCGGAGTGCGCGAGAGCACGAGATTGCGCCTGCCCGGCAGCGGCCGGAACCGCGCGGGAAGCGACTCCCAGGTTCGCCTGCCCATCAGCACTGCCGCGCCCGAGGTGGTCTCGCGGAAGTGCTTCATGTCCTCCGGCAGGTGCCAGGGCATGATGCCGTCGCGGCCGATGACCCCGTTGGACGCCTGCGCCCAGATCAGCCCGATCACACCGCCACCGGTGCCTTGATGCCGGGGTGCGGGTCGTAGCCGTCGATCTCGAAGTGCTCGTAGGTGTAGTCGAACAGGCTCTCCGCCGGCTTGAGGTTCAGCGTCGGGAACGGCCGCGCGTCGCGCGAGAGCTGCTTGCGCACCTGCTCGTCGTGGTTGTCGTAGATGTGGCAGTCACCGCCGGTCCAGACGAAGTCACCGACGCCGAGACCGACCTGCTGGGCGATCATGTGCGTCAGCAGCGCGTAGCTGGCGATGTTGAACGGAACACCGAGGAACAGGTCCGCGCTGCGCTGGTACAGCTGGCAGGACAGCTTCCCGTCGGCGACGTAGAACTGGAAGAACGCGTGGCACGGCGGCAACGCCATCTGCGGGATGTCGGCGACGTTCCACGCCGAGACGATGATCCGCCGGGAATCGGGGTTCTCGCGCAGCGTGCGCAGCACCTCGCTGAGCTGGTCGATGTGCCCGCCGTCCGGAGTCGGCCAGGAGCGCCACTGCACGCCGTAGATCGGCCCCAGATCACCGTCCGGCGCGGCCCACTCGTCCCAGATGGTCACGCCGTTTTCCTGCAGCCACTTGACGTTGGAATCCCCGCGCAGGAACCACAGCAGCTCGTAGGCCACCGACTTGAAGTGGACCTTCTTCGTGGTGAGCAGCGGAAAGCCGTCGGAGAGCCGGTAGCGCAGCTGGTGACCGAAGATCGACCGGGTGCCCGTGCCCGTGCGGTCGTCCTTGCGGGTGCCCGTGTCGAGCACGTGGCTGAGGAGGTCTTCGTACTGCGTGTCCGGCATGCCCACCAGCCTAGACGAGCGGCTCGTCCCACCTCGGAACCGATCGCCCGGGCTGAGGAGATGCGTCAGTTGCGGTTGGCGTGGCGGCGCCGGGAGCGAAACCTCGGACGCCGCCGGATTCCGGGCTCCGAGACTTGAGCAGCGACCTGCGCGGCTGCGGCCGTCCTCGCCGCAGCGCGAGCTGAGTCCCATCCCGCATACGGTTCCGCGTACTGCGAGGAACCGCAACGCAGCCGGGGCCTCCCGAACTCGGAGACCCCGGCGCCGCGCGCCTGCGGCCGCGCCGCGCGCCTGCGGCCGCGTCGCGCGGCCGCTCAGCCGAACAGCACCTCGGCCTCGTTGTAGCGCTCGAGCGGGACGGTCTTGAGCTCGGCGGTGGCCTCCGACAGCGGCACCCGGACGATGTCGGTGCCTCGCAGCGCGACCATCTTGCCGTGATCGCCCTCGCTGACCGCGTCGATCGCGTGCAGTCCGAAGCGGGTCGCCAGCACCCGGTCGTAGGCGGTGGGCGTGCCCCCGCGCTGCACGTGCCCCAGCACCACCGCGCGGGACTCCTTGCCGGTCCGGCGGGCGATCTCGTCGGCCAGCCAGGTGCCGACGCCGCCCAGCCGGACGTGCCCGAACGCGTCCTTCTCGCCGTCGGCCAGCACTTCCCCGCCGCCCTGCGGAACCGCGCCCTCGGCGACCACGATGATCGGCGCGTACTGGCCCTCGAAGCGCTGCTGCACCCACTCGGTGACCTGGTCGACGTCGAACTCCTGCTCGGGAACCAGGATCACGTTCGCACCGCCTGCCAGGCCGGAGTGCAGTGCGATCCAACCCGCGTGGCGGCCCATGACCTCCACAACCAGCGCTCGGTGATGCGACTCGGCGGTGGTGCGCAGCCGATCGATGGCCTCGGTGGCGATGTGCACCGCGGTGTCGAACCCGAAGGTGTAGTCGGTGGCTCCGAGGTCGTTGTCGATGGTCTTCGGCACGCCGACCACCGGCACGCCGTCGTGCGTGAGCTGCTCGGCGACGCCCAGGGTGTCCTCGCCGCCGATCGCGATCAGCGCGTCCACCCGCTCGGCATCGAGGGTGGCCTTGAGCCGCTCGATGCCGTTGTCCACCTTGTAGGGATTGGTGCGCGACGACCCCAGGATCGTGCCGCCGCGATTGAGGATCTCCTCGACCTTGTCGAGGCTCAGCGGTTTGGTCAGCCCCTCGATCGGGCCCTGCCATCCGCTGCGAAAACCGAGGATCTCGTGCCCGTGAACCGAGATCCCCTTACGGGTGATCGCGCGGAGCACCGCGTTCAGCCCGGGACAGTCCCCGCCACCGGTGAGCACTCCGACACGCATTCCAGCCGGCATCCTTGCCACCCTCCTCAGCCCTGAAGTGATCCACGTCTCCCCCTGTGGACACCCTGTCACGGGCTGTATCGGTGCAGCAAGCAACCGGAACGTCGGCAACCGCGCGCTAGGAGGCGAAGCCGCGCTTGCGGCGGACCTCCTCGATGACCTTCCAGCGCTCCAGGTTGTGCTTGGCATCGGCCAGCGCGTCGTGCGCGTTGTCCGGCGCGCCCGGGAGCTTCGGCTTGCCCACGTCCTCCCAGCGCTGCCGCAGATCGCGGGTGAACTTCGGGACCCGCCTCGGCAACGTCGGCATCGGTCCCCACAGCTGGGCCAGCGCCACGTGGTCGTAGGCCGCGTACCAGGCCCACAGCTCGACGTCCCCGCTGCGCGAGGTCAGGAACTCGTAGAGGTCGTCGCGGATGTTCGACCGCGACTTCCAGGTCTGCTCGGACGGCGGCGGCAACTGCGGAAGGACGTGCTGGCGCACCCAGGAACCGGCCTTGTTCGCGTCGAACTCGGTCGATACCGCGTAGAACTCCCGGCCGGACTCGTCGACCACTCCGATCGACACCAGATCGATGGTGTGCCCGTCCTCGATGAACTCGCAGTCGTAGAAATACCGCACCTCGACACCCTAAGCGGCCGCGTTTCGGCCGGTGGGGGCCGGGTCGGCTCGGTGCCGGGCCTCAGCCGGCCTTGGACTCGGGCAGCCGCTCGTCGCCGGCCGCCTGCCAGCCCGCGACCTCCTTGCCCTGCGCGGCCAGCTCGTCCTTGACCTTGGCGGCGTAGACGTCGACGTACTCCTGCCCGCCCAGCTCCATCAGGGCGTACATGATCTCGTCGGTGATCGAGCGCTCCACGAAGCGGTCACCGGCCATGCCCTCGTAGCGGGAGAAGTCGAGCGGCTCGCCGACCCGCACGATGACCTTGTGCGGGTACCACATCTTCGAGCCCAGCGGATTGACCTTGTCGGTGCCGACCATCGCGATCGGGATCACCGGTGCGCCGGACTCCAGGGCCATCCGCGCCACACCGGTCTTGCCCTTGTAGAGCCTGCCGTCGGGGGAGCGGGTGCCCTCCGGGTAGACGCCCAGCAGCTTGCCCTCGGACAGCAGCCGCGCACCGGTATCCAGCGCCGCCTGCGCGGCGGCCCCGCTGGAGCGGTCGATGGGCACCTGCCCGACCCCGGAGAAGAACGCCTTCTTCAACTTGCCCTTGACGCCCTTGCCGGTGAAGTACTCGCGCTTGGCCAGGAACGTCACCCTGCGCGGCATCATCAGCGGCATGAAGAACGAGTCGGCCACCGCCAGGTGATTGCTGACCAGGATCGCGCGGCCGTCGGTCGGGATGTGCTCGATTCCCTCGACCCGCGGGCGGCAGAACAGCTTCATGAGTGGACCGAGCAGAAGGTGCTTCATCACCCAGTACATCACGGCGCTCGCCGCCTCCTCATCCGCGAAACGTTCCTGTTCAGCGTACGGAGCGCCATCTGCGCGCACAATGCGGCCGTGACATAGGCGTTCGAACTCGACCTGCTAAGCGCTCGCCCCGGCGCGTCGATCCCGGGTGAGCACGCGCCGAGATCCCGTCCCATTCGTCGGCTTGGCGTGCGAACATGAGAAGCGGAACCAGGGATGTGAGTCGTTGGGAGGCCTGGGTGTCCGTGCTCTCCGGTGCCGAACCGTTCAACCACGAAGGCTCGGAAGACATCGGCGTGCTGCTGTGTCACGGCCTGACCAGTACTCCGCAGAGCATGCGGCCGTGGGCCGAGCACCTGGCGGCGGCGGGCTACTCGGTGCGGCTTCCGCTGCTGCCCGGGCACGGCACCCGCTGGCAGGACCTCAACCGGACCACGTGGCAGGACTGGTACGGCGCGGCCGAAGCCGCCTACGAGGACCTGAAGTCGCGCTACCGCGAGGTGTACGTGTGCGGGCTGTCGATGGGCGGCACGCTGGCGCTGCGATTGGCCCAGCGGCATCCGGACATCGCCGGGCTCGTCGTGGTCAACCCGTCGGTGCTGACCCTGCGGAGATCCGCGAAGCTGCTTCCGGTGCTGAGCAAGGTGGTGCCGTCGATCGCCGCGATCGCCGGCGACATCGCCAAACCCGGCACCGAGGAGCTGGCCTACGACCGGTTGCCGCTGAAGGCGATGGCCAGCCTGCAGCAGCTCTGGCGCGTGGTGCACCGCCACCTCGGCGCGATCGAGCAGCCGCTGCTGCTGATCCGCTCGGCGGTCGACAACGTCGTGGAACCCGCCAGCTCCGCCGCCGTGCTGCGCGGAGTGCGCAGCACCGATGCCCACGAGATCGTGCTGGCCGACAGCCACCACGTGGCGACTCTGGACTACGACGCGCCGCAAATCTTCTCCAGCAGCGTGAAGTTCGTGCAGCGGGTCCACCGCGACCGCAGCGAGGAAACCGTATGAGCGCCCGCCGCGACTCCTCGGACGGACCCGAGGACATCGACGCCGCCTTCGCCGAGATCGTCGCCGATCTCGAGCAGGACGAGACCTTCGCGCGCTGGACGTCGTCCACGTCGGACTCCGGTTCCGAGAGCACCGACGTGAAGGACCGGCCCGCCGAAGCCGAGCCGCCGAAGCCCGACTCCCCGAAGTCCGAGCCGCCGCGGTCCGAACCGCCGAAGTCCGAGCCCCCGAAGTCCGAGCCCCCGAAGTCCGAGCCGCCGAGGGCGGAACCGGCCGAAATCGGGACTGGCCCGCGCGATTGGGCCCCCGGCGAGGAAGAAGAGGGGCACTTCGTCCCGCCGGAACCACCACCGCTGCCCGTCCCGAAGCCGGCGACCCTGCTCGGCTTCGCGATCGTGGTGCTCGGGCTGGCAGTCCTGCTGTTCCCCGGCCTGGCCGGACTCTCCGCGACGGCGCAGCTGCCGCTCAGCCTCGTCCTGATCAGCGGAGGCATCGGCTGGTTGCTCTTCCGCCTGCGCCGGACGCCCCCGACCGACCCCACGGATCCGGACGACGACGGGGCCCAGGTCTGAGCCGCGAACGCCGCCTCGGATCGGCTCGCTAGAGGACTGCCGGACCGGACAGCGCGTGCTCGCGCGCGATGGCGGCCGCGCCGATCATGACCGCCGGGTCCCCGAAGTGGGCCACGCGGACCTGCGCGAGCGGACGGTGGCCCGCGCCGGTGACCGCGGCCGCGTAGTGCTCGCGGGCGCGGTCCAGGAACAGGTGGGCGGAATCCGAAACACCGCCGGAGAGGACCACGACCTCCGGGTCGTAGACGTCGGAGACCAGCGCCAGGCCCTCGCCGAGCCAGCGGGCGAGCTCCTCGACGGCGCGCAACGCCACCTGGTCCCCGGCCTCCGCGGCCCGCGCCACGTCCACACCGGTGGGCTGGGCGGGCAACGAGCTCGCCCCCTCGCCGCGCAGCTGCACCGCGGTGGCCGCCAATGCCGTGCCGCTGCAGTAGCGCTCCCAGCAGCCGCGCTTGCCGCACGGGCACTCCCGACCGTCCGGGACCAGCCGCAGGTGGCCGAGTTCGGGCGCCACGCCGTGGGCACCCCGGAAGACCTCGCCGCCGATGACCAGCGCACCGCCGATGCCGGTGCCGATGGCGACCAGCGCCGCCACGCGCGCCCCGATGGCGGTGCCGAAGCGCTGCTCGGCCACCGCCGCGGCGTTGGCGTCGTGCTCGAGCACCACCGGAAGTCCCAGGCGGGCGGCGAGCTCATCGGCGACTGCGACGTGCCGCCAGGCCAGGTGCGGGGCGAAACGAACCACGCGCAGGTCCTCGCTGACGAACCCGGCCACCGCGAGCCCCACACCGGAGACCGGATACCGGTCGGCGAGCACGCGAACGGTCTCGGCGATGGCCGCGTTGAGCTCCGCACCGGTGCCCGGGGTGCGGACCCGGTGGGTCTGCAGGATCTCGCCGTGCTGATCCACGACCGCGGCGCGCACGCTGGTGCCGCCGACGTCGACTCCGACCGTCAGCACGACGCGTCCTGCTCCGTCAGCACCGGACCTCGGACCCGCTGAACCTGGATGCGCTGCACCTTCGGTTCTGCGACGTCCTCCTCGTCCGCGGCCGGGGGCGCGGGGGTCTCGTCGCGGTGCTCGGCCAGGGCCTGGCGCAGCAGCTGCACGACGCCGAGCAGCTGCTCGGTGATGTCGGTGCGCTGCCCGCGCACCAGCGTCATCGCCGCGCAGAACGGGCACCGGCAGCAGGCCTGGCCGTCCTCGGGCGCCTCGCAGCCGCGCAGGTACTCCTCGGCCCGGCCCGCCGCGGCGTCCAGCAGCAGCCGGAGTTCCTCGGCCAGCTGCTCGTGCCGGTCCTCATCGCGCATGTCGTCCACTCGCACATCACCGCATCCACAGCTCGGGGTCGGGCCGGAACCGCACCGTCAGCCCGTCATCGCCGGCGACCGCGGAGGTCACCACGCAACGCTGCAGCACGGCGGGAAGCATCACCAGCCGCCTGCGCCCGTCGACCGTGATCGCCAGCTCATCGCCGATGCGAGCGAGATCGACCTCGGCGGCCGGATGCAGCGGCAACCCGACCAGCAGGGTGTACTCCGAGTCCAGCGACCGCCCTCCCCCGCCGACCCGCATCGTCGGCGCGGAGGAGGTGTTCTCCAGCGGGTCGGCGTCCCCGTAGAGCTCGGCGCCGAGCTCCAGCAGCGCGCCGGTGCCGATCGGTTCGCGCGCCCGGTGCGCAGCGCAACGCAGCGGTACGTCGGCGGCCTCCCGCAACGAGTCCAGGACCTCCTCCTGCTCGGCGCGGCGGGTGCGCATCCAGCCCGCCGCGGTGCTGCGACTCGACCCCGGGTGCGGGACCAGGCGGTTGGCGACCAGGCCGTCCACGCGGATCTGCTGCAGCGCCAGCGCGGTCAGGGTGCGACGGGTCTCGGCGGCGACCACCGACTCCGGGGTGAGCACCAGCCGGACGCTGGTGCCCTCGGCGGTGAGCATGTCCTTGAGCGCGGCCAACCGCTCGGCCAACCTGCCGAGGCCGTCGGCGACCGCGTCCCAGCGATCCAGCCGGTCGCTGCCGGCCACTCCGGCCAGCAGTCCGCGCACCGCGCGGCGATGGGCGGGGAACAGGCGTTCCAGGTAGCCGGCCAGCGATTCCGGGAGAGCCAGCAGTCGCAGCGTCTCCGCGGTCGGACCGCAGTCGACGATCACGGTGTCCCACAGACCGCTGCTGGCCAGCCGGTGCACCTCGGTGAGCGCGAGCAGGTCCTCGACGCCGGGAAGCACGGTCAGCTCCTCGGCGTCGACCTCGCCGACCCCGGCGCCGTGCAGCAGCGTCTGCAGGTGCTCGCGCAGCTCGCCCCAGTTGCCGTCGAGGAGTTCCCTGGTGTGGACCTCGGCGGCGTGCAGCGCGGTGCCGGTCTCGGCCAGGCGGACCTCGCGGGGTTGCGCGCCGAGTTCGGTGCCCAGAGCGTCCGCGAGGGAGTGCGCCGGGTCGGTGGAGACCGTCAACACCTTGCCGCCCTGCCCGGCGACGCGGGCGGCGGTTGCCGCGGCGAGGGTGGTCTTGCCGACCCCGCCCTTTCCGGTGAAGAGGAGTATGCGCAACGGGCTCTATTCGGCCTTCTCCACGCGGCGCTTCAGCTCCTTGAGCGCCGTATCCATGATCATTTTCTCGGCCTTGCGGCGGAACATGCCGATCATCGGGATCGCCAAGTCGACCGCCAGGCTGTAGGTGACGCGGGTGCGCCCGTCGTCGAGCGGTTCGAGGCGGTAGCTGCCCTGCTGCGCCTTCTGCACCTGGCCCTCGGTCAACTCCCAGCTCACCGACAGGCCGTCAGCGGCCCAGCTGTAGACGTTGATGTAGGTGTCCTTGACCACGCCTGCGTCCAGCACGAAGCGGACCTTCTCGGCGTTGCCACCGGAGTCGCTGGAGAGCACCTCGGTCTCCTTGACCGCTTCCGCCCACTCCGGATAGGCCGGGAAATCCGCGATGACCGCCATGATCCGCGCAGCGGGGGCTTCGATCTCGATGGACTGGGTGGACTGATCGACCATGCGCCGCAGGTTACCGGTTGCCCGCTCCCCCGGCGTCAACGAGGAGGGCGGTTCGTGCCGCGCTGCCGCGACCCGATGTCACCAGCGCAGCACATAGGGTTTCTCGGTGCGCTGGAAATGCCCCGCGTTGACGCATTCCGTGCGACCGATTCGCATTCGCGGCGCCAGCGGCTGGTGCACGTGGCCGAACAGCGACCAGCGCGGCCGATCGGTGCGGATGCGCTCCAGCAACGACGGCGCACCCAGCTCCGGGCGGCGGGCGACCACGTCGTAGGTCAGCTCGGGCACGGCTGGCGGCTGATGGCTGCAGAGCACGTCGACCTCCGGGAGCGCGGCCACCAGCCGGTCGTAGTCCTCGGACTCCAGCAGGTGCGGCACCCACGCCGAGTGCCTGCGCAGCACAGCACCCTCGGGCAGCCGGACACCGCCGACGAAGCCGAAGCGCAGGCCGCCGATCTCGGTCGCCTCCCCGTCGAGCACCTGGATGCCCTCGCGGGCGAACTCCGGCCACAGGTGCGGAGCGTCCACGTTGCCCGGGGTGAGGTAGGTGGGCGCGGTCATCACGGCGAAGAGCTCCGCGTACTGCTCGCGCACCGCGTCGGCCACCGTCTGCGCCGGATCGGTCAAGCTGTCCCACAGTGAACGCACGTAGTTGCCGAACTCCGGCCCTCGCCTGCTGCGACGCAGCTCGGCGAACCGGGCGACCTTCTCCGCGCCGAAGATGCGGCCCAGGATTCCGTTGCCGTGATCGTGGTAGTCGACGAAGTCGATCAGGTCACCGAGCACGACCAGCGCGTCGGCCCCGTCTCCGGCGCGTTTGAACGCCTCGACGTTGCCGTGGACGTCGGACACGACGTGGACGCGCAAAACGAATAACTCCCCTCGATGGACACTTCCGTGTCATGAACTTAGCCGCAACGGATGCCGAATCGCAGCCCGCGTTGTGCACTGGATGGTGACTGCAACAGTCCGAAACATAGCGTGACCGACCGGCCGCCGATCTTTTCGAATCAGCTCGGGCTAGGCTGTGTTCGCTGCTGTGGGCTGAGAAAACGGGGACTACCGCCGAGTAACTATCGGCGTTAGGTTGTGCCCGACTGACTGCGTGTTTTCCGGAGGTTTCGACGTGCGAGAGATCAGCGCACCCGCCACTACCAAAGTGGCTGAGGACGAGAACCTCACCGACATGGTGTGGGCCAACGCGGAGCGCTTCGGGAGCACGGTGAGCTTCCGCCGACGCGTCGACGGCACCTGGGTCGACGTCACCGCGGCCGACTTCGCCGCGCAGGTGCTGGCCGTGGCCAAGGGCATCATCGCCGCCGGGCTGCAGCCCGGTGAGCGGGTCGGCCTGATGTCGCGCACTCGCTACGAGTGGACCCTGCTCGACTTCGCGATCTGGTCCGCGGGCTGCGTCACGGTGCCGATCTACGACACCTCGTCGTCCGACCAGGCCGAGTGGATCCTCACCGACTCGGGTGCGAAGGCCGTGATCGTGGAGACCGAGGCGCACCGCGCCGAGGTGGACAAGGTGATCGACCGGCTCTCCGAGGTCGGCCACCTGTGGCAGATCGACGGCCCGACCGGCGGCGGCGCGGCAGGCGCGATCGACGAGCTGACCGCCCTCGGCAACGAGGTCGCCGACAGCCAGGTCCACGAGCGCCGCAAGGCCGTGAACGCCGAAGATCCCGCCACGCTGATCTACACCTCGGGCACCACCGGCCGGCCGAAGGGCTGCGTGCTCACGCACCGCAACATGCTCGCCGAGGTGCGAGCGGACATCAACGCGTTCCCGCAGCTGACCGAGCCGGGCAACTCGCTGCTGATGTTCCTGCCGCTGGCGCACGTGCTCGCCCGCGCGATCACCGTCATGTGCATCTACGGCCGGGTCACCCTGGGCCACACGCCGGACATCAAGGACCTGGTCAACGACCTCGGCTCGTTCCGGCCCACGTTCGTGCTGGCCGTGCCGCGCGTGTTCGAGAAGGTCTACAACTCGGCCAAGCAGAAGGCGCACGCCGAGGGCAAGGGCCGCATCTTCGACATCGCCGAGGAGACCGCGGTCGCCTACAGCCGGGCCCAGGACAGCGGCGGCCCCGGCCTGGCCCTCAAGGCCAAGCACTTCGTCTTCGACAAGCTGGTCTACGGCAAGCTGCGCAACGCGCTGGGCGGCCGCTGCATCGCCGCCGTCTCCGGTGGCGCGCCGCTGGGCGAGCGGCTGGCGCACTTCTTCCGCGGCGTCGGCGTACCGGTGCTGGAGGGCTACGGGCTCACCGAGACGACCGCGGCCGCCGCGGTCAACGTGCAGGACGGCTTCAAGGTCGGCACGGTCGGCCGCCCGCTGGCGGGCACCACGATCCGCATCGCCGAGGACGGCGAGGTGCTGATCAAGGGCGACGTGGTGTTCAAGGAGTACTGGAACAACGAGACCGCCACCAAGGAGTCCCTCGAGGACGGCTGGTTCCACACCGGCGACCTGGGCTCCCTGGACGAGGACGGCTACCTGCGCATCACGGGGCGCAAGAAGGAGATCATCGTGACGGCGGGTGGCAAGAACGTCGCCCCCGCCGTGCTCGAGGACTCGCTGCGCTCCCATCCGCTGATCAGCCAGTGCATGGTGGTGGGCGATCAGAAGCCGTTCATCGGCGTCCTGATCACCCTGGACGCGGAGTTCGTCCCGTCCTGGCTGGCGAACAACAACCGCCCGGCCGACATGCCCATGAGTGAGCTGGTCGAGGACGCCGACCTCCGCGCGGAGGTTCAGAAGGCCGTCGAGGAAGCCAACCAGAACGTTTCCAAGGCCGAGGCCATCAAGCAGTTCCGCATCCTCCCGGAGGATTTCACCGAAGCTACCGGGGAATTGACGCCGAGCATGAAGCTCAAGCGCAACAAGGTCGCGGAAAACCACGCGGCCGACATCGAGGCGATCTACTCCTGAAGCACGGCGAAATCGGTGTCGCCGGGGCCGCCGGCGCACCACCGGCCTTTTGAAGATCGGGTGCAGGGGGCCCGGGTCCGGATTCCACCGGCCCCGGGCCCTTTTTCGCTCGGACGGCAGTGCCGGATGGGCGATTTCGCCCGAGATCGCGCGTGATCCCGCCCGCTTCGATCACGAATCCCGCGCACGAAGAACTCGGGGCGGGCACCGAAGTGGTGCCCGCCCCGAGTTCGTGGAGACGAGTGCGTCAGCCGGCGACGCGGCGGATCGCCGTCACGTTGCCGATGTCGTCGTACTCATCGACCTTGACCACGTCGCCCGAAGTCGGCGCGTGCACGGCCTTGCCGTTGCCGATGTACATCGAGACGTGGCTGACCGGCTGGTAGTAGAAGATCATGTCGCCCGGCTTCAGGTTGCTCGCCGAGACCGACTTGCCGTCGTTGACCTGGGTCTTGGTGGAGGCGCCGATCGACACGCCAGCCTGCTCGTAGGCCCACTGCATCAGGCCGGAGCAGTCGAAGCTGCTCGGACCCTTGGCACCCCACACGTACGGGGAGCCCTGCTTGCTCAGCGCGGCGTTGACCGCCTGGATCGCGGCACCGGAGCCGGCGAGCAGACCGTGATCGGTGGAGCCGTCGGACAGCAGCGAGTCCTGCTCAGCGCCGCTGAGCTCGTTGTAGCGCTCCTCGACCTCGTCGATCTGCTCCTGCATCGCCTCGGTCTTGGCCTCGAGCTCCTGCTCGATGCGAGCAGCGTCGGCTTCGGCCTTGGCAGCGCGGTCCCGCGCCTCGTGCGCGGTCTTCTCGGCGGCCTCGGCCTGGTGCGTGGCGGCGGCGAGCGCCTGGATCGCCTTGTTGTTGTCCTTGGCCAGCTCGTCCAGCGCGGACGCCCGGTCGAGGAACGCCGACGGCGATTCGCTGACCAGCAGCGCGGAGAGCTTGTTCAGACGCGCGCCCTGGTAGCTGGCGTGCGTGAGCCGATCGACCTTGCCGCGGAACTGCTCTTCGGTGATCCGCGCTTGTTCGGCGACCTGTTCGGCCTGCGCCGCCTGCGCTTCAGCCCGCTTGAGCTCCTCTTCCTTGGCGTCGTGATCGTCCTCGGCCTTCTTCTTCTCCTCGGTGAGCTGCTCGGCCTTGTGCTGCAGATCCCGCACCTGCTGGGCGGCTTCCGAGGCAGTGTCGGGCAGGGCCGGATCAGCGGATGCAGGACCGGCTGCCACGCCGACGACCGCTGCTACCGCGGTCGCGGCCAGTGCACCTCGCAATGAACGCTTGATTCCGTGCGACGCCACGTCGCGCACAGCTCCTTCAATTCCTCGAACCGCTTTTGCCGCGGCGGATTTCGCATCCAGGTCGCGGCACGGTTCCCCGACAACCGGTGTAGCGGCGCCCCGTGGGTCGCTCGGTCTGAGCAACTGATCGCCACGAGGACTCGAGTAGGTTACGAAAGGTGAGCCCGCCCGTCCAGGAGCGGGGCATGTTTTCGCAAAAGCCGCACGGGTTTCCCCTAACGGAGGAGAGTCATGCGCTCACTGTCACCGAAGGCGGGCGGGTTTCACCTGCCCCAGTGAGACCTTCGCTCGCCTGATCGGGCACAGCGGGTGATCTCCTATGAAATCGGACACATCGCTGCCATCGGCGGGCGGTCGCTTCCGTCGCCGAGCGGCCAGCAACCCCGAGAAGCGCTGCAAGACCGTCCACCCGGCACCCGCTCACGCTCGCGACAGTTTTGCCTAAAACTGTCCGGACATTTCGGGCACCGAACGCTCGTAAGTTTTAGGGGTCCTTGCGGTATGCGGCGGAGCCGCTGTTTCAGGTGTGGGACTCAGCTCGCGCCGCCGCGGGTTCTAGACCCGGTGCAGGCGCTCGACCAGTACTGCTGACGAGACCGCGTACGCACCGCGCAGCTGCACCGAGGTGACCACCGCGCGGTCCGAAGTGGCCACCACGAGCTGCCTGCCCTTCGGTTCGGCGGCGACCAGATCGCGGATCACGTCGTCGGCCTGCACACCGGGCTCGCTGAACAGCACCCGCACCCCGCGCGGCCTCGCGCTGGGCACCGCCAGCACATCGGCACCGTCGAAGACGGCCGTGACCTCCGCTCCGGTGCGCGCGGCCAACGCGGCCAGCTGGTGCGCGAGCCGGTCGCGCTGATCGGCCAGCGGCAGATCCGGGTAGCCGGTCTTGGTGACGTTGTAACCGTCCACGATCAGGTGCACGGCGGGCAGCGCCAGCAGCCGGTCCAGCGCGGGCGCGTCGGCCACCTGACCGGCCGTGCCCACCTGCTCGCGCACCCGCTGGACGACGTCGGCCGGGCGCGGACCGGACCCCGCCGCGCCGAGCTCGCGGCGCAGTCCGCCGACCGCGCTCTCCAACGTCTCCAACAGCAGCGCGAGCCGCACCTCATCGCCCTGCCGCGCCTCGCGCGCGCTCTCCCTGGCGACCTGCACCTCGGCAGCGGACCGCTCGGCGCGCTCGCGCTCGGTGCGAGCGCGTTCGCGCTCCTTGTCGCGCTCGGCCGCGACCTCCGCGACCGCCTCGTCCCGCGCGGATCGGACCTGCTCGAGCTCCCGCCGGGCGTCCTCCGCGGCGTCCTTGGCCTCGCGCAACCGGGTGCCCTGCTCCCGGAGGCGCTTGCGCAACCGGTCGGCTTCCTCGTTGTTCTCGGCCCGCTCGGCGGACTCACGCGCTTCGGTCAGCTCGGTGCGCAGCCGGTCCACCTCGGACGTGAGCCGGTTCGCCTTGGCCATTGCGGAATCCCGCTCGGTCCGCAGCTTGCCCTGCTCGGCCCGGAACGCGACCAGCTCGGCGTAGTGCGAGGCGACCGGAGAGCCCTGCAGCACGGCGGCAGCACCCACGGCCACCGGGTCCTGGTCCTCGAGCGACAGCGCCGCCGGTTGGTGCTTGCGGCACCAGTCCACCACGGCGGTGCGGAACACCGCGGAGTCGCGCAGCGCGCTCAGCAGCGCGGTCTGACCGAGCTTGGCGCGCTTGGCCGGAGCGAAGCGCACCACCGGGCGCAACGTCGCCGGAACGTCGCTGAGCCGCATCTCGCCCAGCGCCCCGGCGGCGAGATCTGCGATCCTGCCCCGCAGCGGCGCGGGCAGCTCGTCGAAATCGACCGGCGCGGCGCCGTCGTCCGGCTGCGGATCATCCACAGCGGACTCGTCGGGGGTGGGACCGTCCGGTCCCGTCATCGGTGGCGCCACCCCCACAGGTTAAAGGCCGCCGTCGGCCGCTCCGGCATCCGGCGACGTTGTCGGTAGCGGGACGTAACGTGCCGATGATGTCCACGCACCGCCAACTGACCTTCGACGAGATCGCCACCAGCGATGAGGTCCCGCTGCACGAGGTGACCTTCGTGGTGGTGGACCTGGAGACCACCGGGGGTGACCGGGAGGGCGACGCGATCACCGAGATCGGTGCGGTGAAGGTCCGCGGCGGTGAGGTGATCGGTGAGTTCGGCACCCTCGTCGACCCGGAGCGGGACATCCCGCCCGCGGTCGTGTCGATCACCGGTATCACCGAGGCGATGGTGCACGACGCGCCGCGCCTCGATTCGGTGCTTCCCGCGTTCCTGGAATTCTGCCGGGGCGCGGTGCTGGTGGCGCACAACGCTCCGTTCGACATCGGCTTCCTGCGCGCCGGCTGCGCGCGCCTGGAGCTCAGCTGGCCGAAACCGCAGGTCCTGGACACCGTTCGGCTGGCGCGTCGGGTGCTGACCCGCGACGAGACGCCGAACCACAAGCTGGGCACCCTCGCCCGGGTGCTGGGCGCGCGCACCGAACCGGTGCACCGGGCGCTGGACGACGCCCGCGCCACCGTGGACGTGCTGCACGCCCTGCTGGAGCGGGTCGGCCCGCTCGGGGTGCGCACTCTGGAGGACCTGCTCGGTCACCTGCCGGACGTCAGCCCGCAGCAGCGGCGCAAGCGCGGTCTGGCCGACCAGCTGCCCAACGTCGCGGGCGTCTACCTGTTCCGGGGCCCCAACGACGAGGTGCTCTACGTGGGCACCGCCAGCGATCTGCGGCGGCGCGTGCGGCAGTACTTCACCGCCGGGGAACGCCGGGCGCGGATCAAGGAGATGGTTGCCATCGCCGAGCGGGTGGATCACGTCGAGTGCTCGCACCCGCTGGAGGCCGAAGTCCGGGAGCTGCGGCTGCTCTCGGCGCATCAGCCGCGCTACAACCGGCGCTCGAAGTTCCCGCAGCGCGCCTGGTGGGTGGTGCTCACCGACGAGGCGTTCCCGCGGCTGTCGGTCGTGCGCACGCCCCGAGCCGACGCGCTGGGCCCGTTCGGGTCGCGGCACGCGGCGGTCACCGCGATGGAGGCGATGCAGTCGGCCAGCCAGGTGCGCCGCTGCACCGAGCGCATCTCGGCCAAGCGCCCGAGCGGACGCCCCTGCGCGCTGCACGAGCTCGGGCACTGCGGTGCTCCGTGCGCCGGACTGCAGAGCACGGCGGACTACGAGCCCGAGGTCATCGCCATCCGCGACGTGATCCGCGGCCATCGGGCAGACCTGCTGACCCGCCTGGAAGCCGAACTGCAGCGCCTGTCCGAGGCGCAGCGGTTCGAGGACGCCGCAGCGCACCGCGATCGGCTGGCCGGCCTGGTGCGTTCGCTGGACCGGGGGCAGCGGCTGGCCGCGCTGGCCGCCGTCCCGGAACTGGTCGCCGCCCGCCCGGACGGCGGGGGTGGCTGGCACCTGGCCGTCATCCGGCACGGCCGCCTGGCCTCCGCGGGCAAGGCCCGCCGCGGCGTCCGCCCGATGCCGGTCGTCGACGTGCTGCAGGCCTCCGCCGAAACCGTCGTGCCCGGAGCCGGACCGCTGCGCGGTGCGCCCGCCGACGAGGCCCGCGTGATCTACCGCTGGCTGACCACCGGAGGCACCCGACTCGTCCGCACCACCGCGCCCTGGGACGAGCCGGCCAACGCCGCGGCCACCTGGCGCAGCTGGCTGGACAAGGCGACCAACGGCAAGACGCCGTACCCGGCCACGGATTGACGCGCGGACCGCAGCGCTCAGGCGGTCATGTCGAACGCGGCGTTGACCTTGGTGGGCGCGAGGCGGACCACCAGCTCGCCCGGGACGCCGTTGCGGCGACCGAACTCCTCGGCGCGCTCCGGCCCCATGTAGCGAGCCGCGATCGCGGTCGCCGTGCGGATCAGCTCGTCGGGATCCTCCGACACCTCCGCTCGCGCCTGGACCTGCACGAACGCGAAGGGTGGTTCCGGCAGGTCCACGCACAGCGCGATCCTGGGGTCGCGGAGGATCGACCGCCCCTTGGCCGTGTCCTTACCGGTGTTGAACACCAGCTCGTCGCCCTCGACGACGAACCACACCGGCGCCACCAGCGGGCGACCGTCGGGAGCGGTGAAACCCAGCATGCCGGTGCGGGTGCCGTGGGACAGGAACTCCTGGACCCGGGTATCGGAGATTGAAGCCATGCGCCCGACGCTACCGAGCGCGCCGGCGAACGCACGCCGAACGCGATGCGGCCCGGCACCCTTTCGGGTACCGGGCCGCATCGGGCTGATGCCACGGGGTCCTTTCAGCGTGCGGCGGTAGTCGCCGCACGCTGAAATACCTCGCTACTCCTTGGAGCTACCGGAGGTCAGCTCCTGCGACTCCGCCTCGTGGCGGGCCCGCTCGAGCGCCTCGGTCTCCTCCGGCGGGTCGGGCCGCAGCAAGCTGCCCTCGACCGGCTTGCCGGCCGCGCCGAGCTGGTTCATCTTCTTCGGCACCGGAGCGCCCTGGTAGGGCAGCGGCTCCGGGTGGCCGTGGTCGTCCACCGGGCCGAGCGGCTGGTGGACCTCGATGAACTCGCCGTGCGGCAGGCGCTTGATGATGCCGGTCTCCACGCCGTGCTCCAGCACCTCGTGGTCACTGCGCTGCAGGCCGATGCAGAGCCGGTAGGTGAAGTAGTAGGCGATCGGCGGTGCCACCAGCAGACCGATCCGGCCTGCCCAGGTCATCGCGTTCAGCGAGATGTCGAACTGGAACGCGAGGATGTCGTTGACACCCGAGATCATCAGGATCATGAAGAAGGTCAGCGCCATCGCGCCCAGCGAGGTGCGAACCGGGTTGTCCCGCGGCCGCTGCAGCAGGTTGTGGTGCGCGTCGTCACCGCTGAGCTTGCGCTCGATCGCCGGGTAGAAGATCGCGACCGTGAAGATCATGCCCATGAACAGCACCGTCGGGAAGAACACCGCCGGAATCGTGAACGGGCCGAGGTAGACCTCCCAGGCCGGCCACAGGCGCGACGAGCCGTCCGTCCAGATCATGTACCAGTCGGGCTGCGAGGCCGCCGAGATCTGCGAGGCGATGTAGGGGCCCAGGTTCCAGATCGGGTTGATCTGGAAGACACCGGCCATGATCGCGCACACGCCCACGACGATCGCGAAGAAGCCGCTGGCCTTGACCGCGAACACCGGCATGATCCGCACGCCGACCACGTTGTTCTCGGTGCGCTTCACACCGGGGAACTGGGTGTGCTTCTGGTACCAGACCAGCGCCAGGTGCACCGCGACCAGACCCAGGATCAGCCCCGGCAGCAGGAACACGTGGAACAGGTAGAACCGCGGGATCAGGTCGGTGCCGGGGAACTCGGCGCCGAACAGGATCCAGTGGATCCAGGTACCGACCACCGGGATCGACATCGCGATGCCGGAGGCGATCCGGACACCGGTACCGGACAGCAGGTCGTCCGGCAGCGAGTAGCCGGTGAAGCCCTCGAACATGCCCAGGATGAACAGCGTGACGCCGATCATCCAGTTCGTCTCGCGCGGGCGGCGGAACGCACCGGTGAAGAACACGCGCAGCATGTGCGCGACGATCGCCGCCATGAACAGCAGGGCCGCCCAGTGGTGCAGCTGACGGGCGAACAGACCGCCGCGGACCTCGAAGGAGATGTTCAGCGCCGTCTCGAACGCTCGCGACATCTCCACGCCGCGCAGGTTGGTGAACGCGCCCTGGTACTCGACCTCCTGCATCGAGGGGTCGAAGAAGAACGCCAGGTAGGTGCCCGTGATCAGCAGCAGGATGAACGTGTAGAGCGCGATCTCACCGAGCAGGAACGACCAGTGCGTCGGGAAGACCTTGTTCAGCTGCCGCCGCATTCCGGGGGCCATGCGGTAGCGGCTGTCCAGCTCGTCGGCCGCCTCCGCCGCCTTGCTGTACAGCTTGCTCTCCCCCTTCGTGGGCGTGGTGATCGAACTCATGACTTGCGCTCCCAGTAGGCCGGTCCGACGGGCTCGATGAAGTCGTGCTTCGCCACGAAGTAGCCGTCCTCGTCAACCGTAATCGGCAGCTGGGGCAGCGCTCGCGTGGCCGGGCCGAAGACCGGCTTGGCATAGGTGTTGACCACGTCGAACTGCGACTGGTGGCACGGGCACAGCAGGCGACCGGTCTGCTGCTCGAACAGCGAAGTCGGGCAGCCGAGGTGGGTGCAGATCTTCGAGTAGGCGTAGTAGTCGCCGAAGTTGTAGTCCTCCTGACCCTTGCGCTTGACCGGCGAGGAGCCGGGGCGCAGGCGGATCAGCATGACCGGCGCGTCGCCGTTGCGCATCGACTTGATGAGCTCGTGCTCGTCGTGCCGCATGGACTCGCGGAACGGGAAGACGGTCTCGAAACCGCCCGCGTCGATGTCCTCCGGACGAACCAGCGAGACGTCGTGCGGGTTACCGGTGTCGCGACGCAGGTACGTCTTCTCGCCGTCCTCCTTCATCCAGCCGGTGTGCAGCAGGGAGGACTGCCCCTCCTCCGACCACGGGCTGCGGACCAGGCCGCCGAGGGCGAACACGCCCGCGCCGACGCCGAAGGCGCCGACGCCGAAGCCCGCGGTGCGCTTGATCATCGAGCGGCGCGCGATGCCGCTGCGCTCACCGGCGTCGGCCAGGATCGCGGCGGTGGTCTGGCGGTCCACCTCGCTGGAGGGGTGCCCGTCGTGCCGCTGCTGGATCGCGACCTCGTGCGGGATGAACTTCTTCTGGTACTGCACCACGCCGATGCCGACGGCCAGGATCGACAGCCCCAGGAAGAAGCCGATCAGCGGGTTGTACATCGAGTAGATGAAGTGCGCGGTCGGCTCCGACGGCGGCTGGTAGCTCCACGGCCAGAACACGAAGACCGCGATGAACGCCAGCGCGGACAGGCCCGCGATGACGAACCAGGCGGCCACCGACCGCTCGGCCCGCCGCTCCGCGCGGGTGCCCTTGACCGGCCAGTTGTCCTGGTACGAGTCGAGTTCGACGTCGTCGAGCGCCAGCCCGAGCCGCATCTTCTCGTCGCGGCTCATCTCGGCCAGCTCGGCCTCGGTGTAGTCCTTGTTCACTTCCTGCTCACTCATGCCCTGGCTCCGATCCACAGGGTGAGGCCGATCAGCGAGCCGAGTCCGACGACCCAGACCACCACCGTCTCGGGCCCCGGCCCGTAGCCGCCGAGGTCATTTCCGCCCGGGTTGTTGTTCCCGTTGCTCACGGACTTGACGTAGGCGATGATGTCCTTCTTCTCCTCCGGGGTGAGCTGCCGGTCCGAGAACTTCGGCATGTTCTGCGGGCCGGTGAGCATCGCCTCGTAGATGTCCTGCTCACTGGCCTCGTGCAGGTTCGGCGCGTACTTGCCGGAGGACATCGCGATACCCCTGCCGGTGAAATTGTGGCAGGAGGCGCAGTTCAGCCGGTAGAGCTCGCCGCCCCGGGCGGGGTCCCCGCCGCGCAGGGCCTCCCCCTTCTCCTCCGGGGAGTCCGGCCCGCCGCCGTGCGTCTCCACGTAGGCGGCCAGAGCGTCGATCTGCTCCGGGTCGAACTTCGGTGGCTTGCGCTCGGCCTGCGCTTCCTGGCGCACCATCGGCATCCGGCCGGTGGAGACCTGGAAGTGCACCGCCGCCTCGCCGACTCCGGTCAGGCTGGGACCGCGGTCCTCGACGCCTTGCAGGTTGGAGCCGTGGCAGGTGATGCATGCGTTGTTGTAGAGCTGCTCACCCTGCCTCACCAGAGCCGGGTCCGCCGCGGCGTGCGCGGTCTGCGGCTCGGGAGTCAAGACGGTGTACAGCCCACCGGCACCCACCAGCGCAATGCCCAGCGCCAGTACACCGGAGATCCGTCGCTTGAGCTTCGAGCCCGCGCGGTTCCGTTTCTTAGTGGTGGTCATGAGTGCGGCAACCCTTGCTGTCCGGTTCGGGTGTTCGGTCTCGGCTGACCGAGCAGCCATTCTGCTGGGACTCAAAGCCCCCTGACGTCACGGGATCAGGTAGATCACTGCGAACAGGCCGATCCACACGATGTCCACGAAGTGCCAGTAGTACGACACGACGATCGCGGCGATGGCCTGCGCTGGCGTGAACTTGCTGAGCTTAGTCCGCATGATCAGGAAGACGAACGCGACCAGTCCGCCGACCACGTGCAGCCCGTGGAAGCCGGTCGTCATGTAGAAGACCGTTCCGTAGGCCGACGACGCGATCGTGGTCGCGTGCTCGGTGATCAACTGGTAGTACTCACCGGCCTGTCCGATCACGAAGATCGTGCCCATGATCAGGGTGATTACGTACCAGCGGCGCAGGCCGAAAACGTCACCCCGTTCCGCCGCGAACACGCCCCACTGGCAGGTGAACGAAGACGCCACCAGGATGATCGTGAACGGGAGGGCGTAGGGGAGGTTCAGGTGAGTGGGCGGTGGAGGCCACTCGCCCTCGTTCTGCGCCTTCACCGTGAAGAACATGGCGAAGAGCCCAGCGAAGAACATCAGCTCGCTGGCCAACCAAACGATGGTGCCCACGCTGACCATGTTGGGGCGGTTCAGCGAGTGCACGCGTTGACTGATTGAGGGCGCTGCCGTTGTCACGCGACGCATTATGTCTTGCGGCTTTTCCCCTCGCGCCCTCGGGTACCCAACGGCACCCGAGGGTGATCGGATCGCGACCCGGAGGTGACAGAACGTGAAAGCTGTTCGCGCGATGCTGGCGTCGCTCGGACTCGGTGGCCAACGGCCCGGCAAGTCCCTGATCAGCGCTGATGACCCGACCCTCGAGGTGGTCGTGACCTCCTACGACGAGACCGAGGCGGCATCGGCAGCACTGGACCGGTCCAGCGGCTGGCGACCCGACGAACCGGCGGTGCTGCGCCACCACTTGGCCCTGCCATGTGACGTGATCGACACCGTGCGGCCGCTGCTGGCCCAGGACGACTGGGAGCTGCGCTCGGCCGAACCCGGATCGGCCACCGCTCCGGGCGATTCGGGCGCGTTCGTCGCAGTTCGGGTGCAGCAGCTCGATGCGTTGCATTGCTCACAGGAGAGCTCGCGGATGGCCTCGCTGGCGCAACGCCACGGCGGCCGCGCGCTCGGCTGGGACGCGCTGCAACCCGGCTTCAGCTGATCGGTTCGGGTCGGGCGACTACTGTCCGGGCCGGTCGGACAGCTAGCATTCGGGTCTGTTATCGCCCCGTGCTGCGCACCGGGTGCGGGTCCCGCGAGCTGCCGAGGAGCCAGTTGATGAGCACTTCGACCACGAACGTTCTCGTGTTCAGCCACCGCGCCGAGGTCCGGGAGGCGATCATCAACGCCGTCGGCCGGCGTCCCGCGCCCGACCTCCAACGGCTCAGCTACGTCGAGGCGAGCAACGTCGCCGACGTGCTCAGCGAGGTCGACGCGGGCAAGGCGGACCTGGTCATCCTGGACGGCGAGGCGCAGCCGACCGGCGGCATGGGCGTCTCCCGGCAGCTCAAGAACGAGATCGACGACTGCCCGCCGATCGTCGTCGCCGTGCGGCGCAAGGACGACCGATGGCTGGCCACCTGGTCGCAGGCCGACGCGGTGCTGGTGCACCCGCTCGACCCGCTGGCCGCGGCCGAGACGGTCGCCGAGGTGCTGCGCACCCGCGTACCGGCCTGAGAGGCTGGTGGCCGGACTCGTCGCGGGTGACAGCTGCCCGGACGCACCGCCGGGCTGCGGCATCCGGTGCGCGCGCACCCGAGCCCGACCACCCTCGTCCGCTACAACCGGGTCGGGACGGACGAGCCGCCGACGGTGCGCCCACCGCGGGCGCACCGCGATGTTTTGCAGACCCACAACCGACGGAGAAGATCGTGGGAACCATGTCGGGAAGTTGGGCAGAGCTGCTGGGCAGCCTGGTCGCGGGTTCGGACCTCTCCGCCGAGGACACCTCGTGGGCCATGGACCTGATCATGCGGGGCGAGGCGACTCCGGCGCAGGTCGCCGGCTTCGCGGTGGCGCTGCGCGCCAAGGGCGAGACGCCCGCCGAGGTGCGCGGCATGGCCGACGCGATGCTCGCGCACGCCGAGGTCCTGGACATCACCCAGCGCGCGGTGGACATCGTGGGCACCGGCGGCGACCGCAGCGGCAGCGTGAACATCTCCACCATGGCCTCGATCGTGCTCGCGGCCTCCGGCGTCACCGTCGTCAAGCACGGCAACCGCGCGGCATCGTCCAAGTGCGGGACCGCCGACGTGCTCGAGGAGATGGGCGTGGCCATCGACCTCCCGCCCGAGGGCGTGCGCGCGTGCGTCGAGGCGGTCGGCATCGGCTTCTGCTTCGCGCCGGTGTTCCACCCGGCCTTCCGGCACGCGGGCGGGCCGCGCCGGGAGATCGGCATCCCGACCGCGTTCAACGTGCTCGGCCCGCTGACCAACCCGGCGCGCCCGGAAGCGGGCCTGATCGGCTGCGCGGACCGCCGGATGGCGCCGGTGATCGCCGAGGTGTTCGCCGCCCGCGGCAACACCGCGCTGATCGTGCGCGGGGACGACGGGATGGACGAGATCACCACCACGGCACCGAGCACGGTGTGGGCCGTCAACGACGGCGCGGTCTGGCAGGAGCAGCTGGATCCGCAGGACTTCGGGATCGCCCGCGCGCGAGCCGAGGACCTCGCGGGCGGGGACGCGAAGCACAACGCCAAGGCCGTGCACGAGCTCCTGGCCGGCGCCAAGGGTCCGATCCGGGACGCGGTGCTGGTCAACGCCGCGGGCGCCTACGTGGCCTACGACGGCCCCGGAACGGACCTGGCCGGTCAGTTCAGCGCGGGACTCGAGCGCGTCGCCGCAGCCATCGACTCAGGCGCGGCGGCCGACCTCCTGAACCGCTGGGCCGCCACGTCCACCGGCCTGCGCTGAGCGCCGGGCCCTACTCCTCCAGGCCGATGGAGAAGGCCGCCTCGGTGTCCTTGCGGGAGTAGGAGCGGAAGGCGATGTGGGTGTCGGTGTCCAGGACGCCCTCCACCTTGTTGATCCGGCCGGGAACGATGTCGGCCAGGTCCTCGTGCTTGGGAACCCGCAGCATCGCGATCAGGTCGACATCGCCCGCGCAGGAGTACACCTCGTTCACCCCGTCGAGATCGGCGATCTCCTGGGCCGCCTCGGCGAGGCGGTCGGCGGCGGTCTGGATCAACACGATCGCGGTGATCACGACAAGAACCTCCTGCTGCAGCAAATCCGACACCAAGATCCTAGACCGCCACCCCACCCACCACAGGACCGCGCGCCACGGTGACAGTTTTGCCTAAAACTGCGCGGCTTCGGCGCCCGAAATGTCCGGAAAGCTTTAGGAGCCCTTGCAGAATGCGGCGGAGCCGCATGCGGTGCGGGCCTCAGCCGGCGCCGCTGCGGGTTCTCAGACGCCGCCGGGCGAGGACAGCCGCGACGCCGCGTAGGCCGCTACTCAAGGAGCGGATCCCGCAGCCCGGCGGCGTCTGAGGTTCCGCTCCCGGCACCGCCACGCAAACCCCAAACCGAAATGTCCTCTTGGGCAAAACTGTCAGCTCGCGGGTGGGGAGCTGAAAGAGCGGCCCCTCGGAGGTCCCGAGGGGCCGCTTTCGGTTCTCGCGTCAGTGCTCCGAGCGGCCGGTGTGGTACTCGAAGACGAGGCCCGCCGCCATGATCAGCACGAAGGCGACCGAGAAGACGATCATCCAGACGTGGAAGAACGCGAGCGCGATGCCGGCGAAGGCCGCTGCCGCGGCCAGACCGACCGGCCAGTAGCTGCCCGGGCTGAAGAAGCCGAGCTCGCCCGCGCCGTCGCTGATCTCCGCGTCCGGGTTGTCCTCCGGGCGGTCCTCGATCCGGCGCGCCACGAAGGAGAAGTAGCTGCCGATGATCAGCGAGAGGCCGCCGACCAGGATCAGGGCCACGGTGCCGACCGGCTCCTTGGCCCACCAGCCGTACACGACCGCAGACAGGAAGAAGAAAACGGTGATGATGTTGAAGATCTTGGATTCGACCTTCATGGAGTCCTCGCTCTCACGCCGTACGCCCCGTCGAGGGCACCCCTAGCTGTTGTTCACGCCCAGACCGGAGGGCTGGCCACCGGTGCGATCGGTGTTGAACGGAACACCGGTCACCGCGTGCGGCGTGCACAGCTCGCCGCAGTTCATCTCCTCGAGCGCCTCGGCCGCGGTGAACGGCCTGCCGGACTCCGGATTGACCCGCGTGCGCAGCTGCATGTACTGGTCGAACTTGTCCTTCGACAGCGCCCGGACCTCGAAGTTCATCATCGAGTGGTAGGTGCCGCAGAGCTCCGCGCACCGGCCAACGAAGGAGCCTTCCCTGTCCACGGTGTTCTGGAAGACGTTGTTCTGGTCGTTCTTCTCCGGGTGCGGGAAGGTGTCCCGCTTGAAGTGCCAGGCCGGGACGAAGAACGAGTGGATCACGTCCGTCGAGCGGATGTGGTACTCCACCCGCGAGCCCACCGGAACGACCAGCAGCGGGATCTCGCTGCTGCTGCCGACCGTGCGGACCGGCTGGCCGTCCGGCGTCTGGTAATCGGGGTAGTTGAACTCCCAGTTCCACTGGAACGCCACGACGTTGACCTGCTCGTCCGGGTTCTCCGGCGTGGCCAGCACCTTGTTCTGCGTCGTCGCGGTGAAGAAGAACAGCACCACGACCAGAACGAACGGAATCGCCGTGTACAGCAGCTCCAGCGGCAAGTTGTACTGGAACTGACGCGGCAGCTCGTCGTCGTTCTTCTTCTTGCGGTGGAACGCGACCGACCAGAAGATCAGCGCCCACACGATCACACCGACCGCGAGTGCAGCGATGACCGACCAGGTCCACAGGTTGCGCATCGCGTCGGCCTGAGGGGTGATTCCCTTCGGCCAACCGAACCGCAGGACCTCGTCAGTCGAGCAGCCAGTAGCCGCGACACCAACCAGGCCGATCAGACCAGCGACCTTGACCAGCCGTGGCACTCGGGTCCCCTCCTTCAGGCCCACTGCGCGACGCCTCCTCGTACAAACTTCACCGAAGCGGCTCGAGAGTCCCGCGGTCAGGCCGACCGCGGACCCGCCGCCGGAATCCTGCGCAGCAGCCTAGCCCAGGTGTAGCCGCAATACTGCTCCGGGGGCGGAGATCGTGACGCACACCCCGCGCGTGCAGCGCGCAGTCGCGGTGTCTGCATACTGGAACCCAGCCTTTTCCCCTCGACTCGGAGAGGTGCACCAGACGCGTGTGCGGCCTGCTTGGACTTGTTTGTCCCACCGAAGAGAACGCCGGTAACGCGGTCAACGCCGTGGCCAACGCGCTGCCGTGCCAGCGGCACCGGGGACCGGATGAGAGCGACACCTGGCAGGGCGGCGAGGCCGTGTTCGGCTTCAACCGCCTGTCGATCATCGACCTCGAGCACTCCCACCAGCCGCTGACCTGGGGGCCGCCGGAGAACCCGCGGCGCTACACGATCACCTTCAACGGCGAGATCTACAACTACCTGGAGCTGCGCGCCGAGCTCATCGAGCAGTTCGGCGCCCGGTTCGGCACCGACGGCGACACCGAGGTGATCGTCGCGGCGTACCACTACCTGGGCACTTCGATGGTCGGCAGGCTGCGCGGCATGTTCGCGTTCCTGATCTGGGACAACGAGCGCAAGGTCGTCTTCGGCGCCCGCGACCCGTTCGGGATCAAGCCGCTGTTCTACGCCAGCGGCCCCGGCGGCATCGCCTTCGCCAGCGAGAAGAAGAGCCTGCTGAACCTGACCAACACGCTGCGCATCCCCGAGGAGCTCGACCACAAGGCGATGCAGCACTACCTGGTGCTGCAGTACGTTCCCGAGCCCGAGACGCTGCACCGGCAGATCCGCCGGATCGAGTCGGGGACCTCGTTCACCGTGGCCCCGGGCGGGCAGCTGGTCACCGAGCGGTACTTCCAGCCGAACTTCCGCGCCCGGCCCGCCAACACCGACGCCGACGCCAAGCGGCTGCACAACCAGATCGTCGACGTGATGCGCGACTCGGTCGCCAAGCACATGCGCGCCGACGTCACGGTCGGCGCGTTCCTCTCCGGCGGCATCGACTCCACGGCCATCGCGGCGCTGGCCAAGGAGCACAACCCGAACCTGGTCACCTTCACCACCGGTTTCGAGCGGCAGGGCTACTCGGAGGTGGACGTGGCCGCCGAGTCGGCAGCGGCGATCGGGGTCAAGCACGTGGTGCGCACCGTCTCCGCCGAGGAGATGATGGAGGCGCTGCCGCTGATCATCTGGTACCTCGACGACCCGGTGGCCGACCCCGCGCTGGTGCCGCTGTGGTTCATCGCGCGGGAAGCCCGCCAGCACGTCAAGGTGGTGCTGTCCGGTGAGGGCGCGGACGAGCTGTTCGGCGGCTACTCGATCTACCGCGAGCCGCTGTCGCTGGCGCCGTTCGAGAAGGTCCCGGGCGCGCTGCGCAAGGCGATGGGCAAGGTCTCCACGCACATCCCGGAGGGCGTGCGGGGCAAGGACCTGCTGCGCCGGGGCGCGCTGGACCTGGAGGAGCGCTACTACGGCAACGCGCGCATCTTCCGGGACGACCAGCTGCGCGGCGTGATGCGCAGCTTCGATCCCGGCGTGTCGCACAAGGACGTGACCGCGGGCCCGTACCGGCAGTCGCAGGGCTGGGACCCGGTGACGCGGATGCAGCACACCGACCTGTTCACCTGGCTGCGCGGCGACATCCTGGTCAAGGCCGACAAGATGACCATGGCCAACTCGCTCGAGTTGCGGGTGCCGTTCCTGGACAACGAGGTCTTCCGGGTGGCCAGCACGATCCCGCTGGAGCAGAAGGTCACCGACGAGACCACCAAGTACGCGCTGCGCCAGGCGCTGTCCCAGGTGGTTCCCTCGCACGTGCTCAACCGCCGCAAGCTCGGCTTCCCGGTGCCGATCCGGCACTGGCTCAAGGACGAGATGCACGACTGGGCGCGCAACATCATCCAGCAGTCGCAGACCGATCACCTGCTGGACCGCTCGGCGATCCTGCAGCTGCTGGAGGAGCACCGCTCCGGCGTGCTGGACCACAGCCGCCGGCTGTGGGCGCTGCTGGCGTTCATGATCTGGCACGCGATCTTCATCGAGGGCCGCATGCAGCCGGAGGTCCCGGAGCCGCACTACCCGGTCCGCCTCTGAAGCTCGACCGAGAGCAAGAACGGCCTGTTCCCCGCTGGGAGCAGGCCGTTCTTGCTCGAACGGGGGAAATCGACCGGCTCCTGCTGGTGAGCCGGACCGGCGCGTTGGATCATGCCTCGCGATGTTTCCCGCCACGAATGGAGACGCGGTGCCCTCGAACCCGGAAGCCCTCCGCGACCAGCCGACCGCCGATCAAGCGGCGGATCCGCGCGACGCGGGTCGCGTCGCCCGCGAACGCGACCAGGCCGTCCACGAGCTCCTCGAGCTCGAGCACGCGGCGACGGAAGGCCCCCAGGTCCCGCGACAGGCGTGATCCCGCGGATCAGGCGCCGATGGCCAGCCAGACAGCGGTGTTCGCGGGCAGCTCTCCGGTCCAGGTTCCGGAACCGTCGCTGCGAACGAGCAGTTCACCCGGCAGGTCCAGGACGACCGGCGAGTCGCCGAAGTTGGTCGCGCAGGCGAAGCCGGGATCCCGGCTGAAGGCGAGAACGCCGTCCGGCGCGTCCAGCCAGGACAGCTCCCCGTCACCCAGCGCCGGGTGCTCCCGGCGGATCGCAAGCGCCGCGCGGTAGGTCGACAGGGTGGAATCCGGGCTGCCCGCTTGAGCCTGGACCGCGGATCCGGCCCAGCTCGCCGGGATCGGTAACCAGCTCGCCGCCGCGCTGAAGCCGAACGGCGGCTCGTCTCCCGACCAGGGCATCGGGACCCGGCAGCCGTCCCGCCCCGGATCGGTGCCGCCGGAGCGGTGCCAGATCGGGTCTTGGCGGGCCTCGTCCGGGAGGTCGAGGACCTCGGGCAGGCCCAGTTCCTCGCCCTGGTAGACGTAGACCGAGCCGGGCAGGGCGAAGCTGAACAGGGCCGCCGCGCGGGCGCGTGCGCGGCCCCGCGCGCCATCGCCGTAGCGGGTGACCGGACGGCGAACGTCGTGGTTGCCGAGGACCCAGGTCGTGGTGGCCCCGACCCGCGCGGTGGTGGCCAGCGACTCGGTGACCACCGAACCGAACTCCGCCGCGGACCAGGGTGCTTCCAGCAGGGCGAAGTTGAAGGCCTGGTGCAGCTCGTCCTCGCGCACGTAGCGCGCCAGCCGTTCGCTGGTGGAGGCCCACGCCTCGGCGACGCCGATCCGCCCGCCCGAGTAGGAGTCGAACAGCTGCCGCCAGTCGCGGTAGATCTCGTGCACCTCGTCCTGGTCGAAGTACGGCAGCTCGCCCTTGCCCAGCAACGCGATCTGCTCGTCCAGACCTGTGTCGGGCAGGTCCGGGTGCTTGATCATGCCGTGCGCGACGTCGATGCGGAATCCGTCCACCCCGCGATCCAGCCAGAACTTCAGCACCTTGCGGAAATCCGCGCGGACCTGCGGGTTCCGCCAGTTCAGGTCGGGCTGCTCGGGTGCGAACAGGTGCAGGTACCACTGCCCGTCCGGGAGCCTGGTCCAGGCGGGACCGCCGAAGATGGATTCCCAGTCGTTGGGCGGCAGCTCGCCGTCCTGCCCGCGGCCGTCGCGGATCAGGTAGCGATCGCGGGCCTCCTCCCCCGGCTCGGCGGCCAGCGCCTCGGCGAACCAGGCGTGCCGGTCCGAGGTGTGGTTGGGCACGATGTCGACCAGCACCCGCATCCCGGCGGCGTGCGCCTGCTGGAGCAGCGCGTCGAAGTCCGCGAGGCTGCCGAACAGCGGGTCCACGTCGCAGTAGTCGGCCACGTCGTAGCCGCCGTCGGCCATCGGGGACGGGTAGAACGGGGTCAGCCAGATCGCGTCCACCCCGAGCTCGGCCAGATGCGGCAACCGCTCGCGCGCGCCGGCCAGATCGCCGACGCCGTCTCCGTCGCCATCGGCGAAGCTGCGCACGTAGATCTGATAGACGACGGCATCACGCCACCAGGACATGCTCTCGGGCTCCTTTCAGAATGCGGCGGAGCCGCATGCGGTGTGGGACTCGGCTCGCGCCGCTGCGGGTTCTCAGACGTCGTCGGGTGAGGACAGCCGCAGCGCCGCGTAGGTGGCCACTCGAGTCGCGGATCCCGGAGCCCGACGGCGGCTGAGGTTCCGCTCCTCGCGCCGCCACGCAAACCTCAAACTGAAAAATCTCCTGAGCACCCCTCAAATCTCTCGGGTCGATTCGCGGACGATCAGATTGGGCCGGAACATGCGGCTGAAGCTGGTGGAGGCGCCCTCGGCGGTGTCCGGATCGAGCTGGCGCAGCAGCTCGTCGACCGCCGCCGCAGCCATGTCCCGGATCGGCTGCGCGAGGGTGGTCAGCGCGGGCTGGCAGTAGGCGGCCATCGGGATGTCGTCGAAGCCGACCACCGAGATGTCCTCCGGGGTGCTCAGCCCGCGGCGCTTGGCCTCCCCCATCGCGCCCAGCGCCATCACGTCCGAGGAGCACAGCACCGCGGTCGGTTTCGGGCCGTCGAGCAGCCGCGCCATCGCCTGGGCTCCTCCGTCGGCCGAGAACGCGCCGTGGGCGACCAGCTCGGCCTCCGGTTCCACACCGGCCTCCTCCAAACCCGCGGCCCAGCCCGCGCGCTTGAGCCGGGAGGGCAGCGCCCGGGCCGGGCCGCTGACGAAGCCGATCCGGCGATGCCCCAGGTCCAGCAGGTGACGGACGGCGGTGTGGCCCGCCAAGTGCTCGTCGACGGTGATGTCCGGGACGTCCAGGCTCGGCGCACCGCCGTTGATGAACACCATCCGCACGCCGTCGCGGCCGAGTTCCTCGTAGTAGCTGCGGCTGCGGCGCTCGTCGTTGTCCGGGTTGGCGATCTCCGGGGAAACGAAGATCATCCCCTCCACGCCGCGCGCGAGCAGCATCCGGACGTATTCCTTCTCGGTCATCGCCGCCCGGGTGTTGCACAGCATCGAGGCGTAACCGGCTTGCGAGGCGCGGCTTTCCACGGCCTCGGCGAAGGCCGGGAAGACCGGGTTGGACAGCTCCGGGACCAGCAGGCCGAGCACACCGGTGCGGCGCAATGCCCCTACGCCGCGAGCGGTGTGCGGCATCTGGTTGAGCACCTCGAGCACCCGCTGGCGGGTCCCGTCGGCGATCCCGCCCTTGCGGTTGAGCACTCGGCTCACCGTGGACACGCTCACGCCCGCTTGCCGGGCGATTTCGGCCAGATCCGCCACCTGTCGCTCCGCTCGTTCTCGATGCCGTCGCGAACATCCTGCACGCGATCGCAATAATTTGCAAACCATCGACATCCCAACGGACCTGAATATTTCCTTCCGCCTCTCCAAAAACCTTGACTTCAGTCACATATTGGGTATGCAATCGACTGCCAGATGTTCGCAAAAATTTGCAAACAGGAGGTCGGGATATGAGACCCGAGGCCACGGTCATCGCCGCCCTGGGCCTGGTCGGCTCGCTCACCCTCGCCGGGTGCGGTGGCGCGGAGAGCAACGCGAACGAGGTCGTGTACTGGGACACCAGCGGCTCCGCGGAGAGCGAGGTGTTCCGACAGGTCGCCGCCGAGTGCGAGAAGTCCGGCGACTACGACGTGCGGGTCGAAACGGTCTCGTTCGACCAAGCGCTGAACAACTACAAGACCGCCGCGCAAGGCGGCCAGGGACCGGACGTGCTGCGCGCCGACGTCGGGTGGATCTCCCAGCTGGCCGAGGCCGGGCTCATCCAGGACCTCTCCGGCACCCCGCTGGCCACCGATACCGCCGACTACCTGCCGAAACCCCTGGAATCGACCAAGTACCAGGGCAAGACCTACGCGGTCCCGCAGGTCACCGATTCGATGGCGCTGTTCTACAACAAGCGCAAGCTCGCCGAGGCCGGCGTCGAGCCGCCCGAGAGCTGGGAGGACGTCAAGCGGATCGCACCGAAGCTCGGCGGCGAGAACGCGTTGTTCATCAACAACGACGAGTACTACGCGCTGCCGTTCCTCTACACCCACGGCGGCGACCTGGTGGACACCGAAGCCAAGGCGATCACGGTCAACTCGCCGGAGTCGGTGCGCGGCATCCGGATCGCCAAGGAGCTGCTCGACGCGGGCGCGGCGCGCACCGCGCTGGACCAGCCCAACTCCTACAGCAGCATGAAGACGGCCTTCACCAGCGGCGAGGTCGCGATGGTCATCGACGGCCCGTGGGCGGTCCCGGAGTACACCGGATCGGCCGCTTTCTCCGACCCGAAGAACCTGGGCATCGCCCCGATCCCGGGTTCGGCTACCCCCTCGCCGGTCGGCGGGCACGACTACGTGATCCGGCAGGGCAGCGACGCCACCGAGGCATCGCAGCAGTTCATCCGGTGCATGAGCAGCACGCGGAGCCAGGCCAGGATCGCCGCCGAGCTGGGGCTGCTGCCGACCCGCAGCTCCGCCTACGAGGACCCGGACGTGGCCGACAACCCGATCGTGCAGGCGTTCAAGCCGCTCGCGGCCGCCACGCACAGCCGCGCGTGGATCCCGGAGAACAACGAGCTCCTCGAACCGCTGCAGACCGCCTACGCCGACATCCTGGCAGGCCGCCAGGACCCGCAGCAGGCGCTCGACGGGCTGGCGGACAAGTACAAGAGCACGGTCCTGCCCGACTACGCGAAGCGCTGATCGACGATGCGGAACTTCCTCGGCCGCCACTGGTTCGCCTTCGCGATGGTGCTGCCAGTGATCGCGGTGCTGGCGCTGCTCGTGGTGCTGCCGCTGCTGCAGGGGCTGTACTTCACCTTCACCGACATCAACGACACCAACATCGCCAACCCGATCCTGGACCGGGAGGCGACCTACGAGTTCCTCGGCTGGCAGAACTACGTCAACGTGCTGTCCGGCTCGGCGGCCTACGGCTCGTTCTGGGCGACGCTGCTGCGCACGCTGATCTGGACCTTCGCCTGCGTGGGCTGCCACTACGGCATCGGCATGGGACTGGCGCTGCTGCTCAACCGGCGGGTGCGCGGGCGCGGCGTCTACCGGGTGCTGCTGATCCTGCCTTGGGCGGTGCCGGTGTTCATCAGCGCCTTCGCCTGGCGCTACCTGCTCAACTCCGAGTACGGGCTGGTCAACTGGGCCCTGGAGGCGGTCGGGTTGCCCGGGCAGGTGTGGCTCGGGCAGTCGAACCTGGCGCTGCTCTCGGTGATCGTGGTCAACGTGTGGCTCGGCGTGCCCTTCATGATGGTCGCGCTGCTGGGCGGGCTGCAGGCGATCCCCTCGGACCTGTACGAGGCCGCCGACATGGACGGCGCCACGGCGTGGCAGCGCTTCACCAACGTCACGCTGCCCGGCCTGCGGCCGGTCTCGTCCACCGTGGTGCTGCTCGGCGTGATCTGGACGTTCAACATGTTCCCGGTCATCTACCTGATCACCGGGAACAACCCGCACACCCGGATCCTGGTGACCTACGCCTTCGAGCGGTTCTTCTCCGGTGCCACCAGGGATTACGCCATCGCGTCGACCTACGGCGTGCTGATCCTGTCGGTACTGCTGGTGTTCGCCGCGATCTACCGCCGCGCGATGGTGCGGCAAGGGGAGGTGCTGTAGGTGAGCCTCGACGTGGCGACACCGCGCCCCGAGACGACCCGTCCGGCCGCCCCGGCGGCGAGGCCGCGGCGATCGCGCTCCCGGCTGGCCAGCGCCGGACTGCACGGCGCGCTCGCACTGGCCTCGCTGATCGCGGTGTTCCCGGTGTTCTGGGTCGTGGTGGTGTCGTTCAAACCGAACGAGAAGGCGATCGCGGCGACCCCGTCGCTGGTCGACGAGTCGAGTTTGGACAACTACCGGGACGTGCTCGCCGGCGCCAAGGGCGCCTTCCTGACCTGGTTCGGCAACTCGGTGCTCATCGCGGGGCTGACCACGGTGCTCGCCGTGCTGCTGGCGGCGTCCACGGCGTACGCGCTGAGCCGCTTCCGGTTCCCCGGCAGGCACTGGCTGCTGCTGTCGTTTCTGGTGGTGCAGATGTTCCCGTTCGCGGTGCTGATCGTGCCGCTGTACAACATCCTGCTCAAGCTGGGCCTGCAGGGCAGCGCGCTCGGGCTGGTGCTGGTCTACTGCAGCACCGCGATCCCGTTCTGCACCTACATGCTCAAGGGCTACTTCGACGGGATCCCTGCCGATATCGACGAAGCGGGCCGGGTCGACGGGCTCAGCCCGTTCGGCGTGTTCTGGCGATTGGTGCTGCCGCTGGCCCGGCCGGGGCTGGCGGTCACGGCGTTCTACTCGTTCATCGTGGCCTGGAGCGAGGTCGCCTTCGCCTCGGCATTCCTGTCCGCTTCGGACGAGTCCAAGACGCTGGCCGTGGGGCTGCAGGTGTTCGTGCAGCAGAACCGGGCCGAGTGGGGCCACCTCGCCGCGGCCTCGGTGCTGGTGGCCATCCCGGCGGTGGCGGTGTTCTACGCGGTCCAGCGCTTCCTGGTCAGCGGCCTGTCCGCGGGCAGCGTGAAGGGCTGACCGGTTCGCGGGAGGTCCGGACGCCGGCTCCGGACCTCCCGCGAACCGTCTCACCGACCGGGAGCATCGCGTGCGTGTTCGCGCTGCCCGGCGTGACGTCCCGTTGCGAGCGGCTTCGCGGGATTACGCTGGTGCCGTGACGGTTTTCCGAGTGAATCGGCCATTGGTCCTCGACGGCGGGCTGGCCACCGAGCTGGAGGCGATGGGCCACGACCTCGCCGACCCGCTGTGGTCGGCGCGCTTGCTGGCCGACGCCCCGGAGGAGATCGTCGCCGCGCACGCGGCCTTCTACCGCGCGGGGGCGGACATCGCCACCACCGCCAGCTACCAGGCCTCGTTCGCCGGTTTCGCCGACCGGGGCATCAGCCGCACCGAGGCCGAGCGCCTGCTGCACCGCAGCGTCGAGCTGGCCCGGCTGGCCGGTGAGGTGGAGGCGGGCGAGACGCGCATCGTGGCGGCCTCCATCGGTCCCTACGGCGCCACGCTCGCCGACGGATCCGAGTACCGCGGCAACTACGGGCTGAGCAAGCGGCAGCTGCGCGACTTCCACCTGCCGCGCATGGAGGTGCTCGCCGAGTCCGGGCCGGACATCCTCGCGCTGGAGACCATCCCGGACGTGACCGAGGCCGAGGTCCTCGTCGAGGCCGCCGCCGAGGTCGGCGTCCCGGCCTGGTTGTCCTACACCGTCGACGGCGGCAGGACGCGGGCCGGCCAATCGCTGACCAGTGCCTTCGCGCTGGCCGAATCGGACGCGATCATCTCGGTCGGGATCAACTGCTCCGCGCCCGACGAGGTCCTGCCCGCGCTGGAGACCGCCCGCGCGACCACGGCGAAACCGCTGATCGCCTACCCCAACAGCGGCGAGTCCTGGGACGCCGACCACCGCACCTGGATCGGAGCCACCCATCTCTCCGCCGACCAGGCCCGCGAGTGGCGCACCGCCGGGGCCAAGATCATCGGCGGCTGCTGCCGGGTGCCGCCGGAGGAGATCACCGCCCTCGCCCACGCGTTGACCACGACCTAGCGGTCAGCCCGGCCGCCACCACGCGGACTCGACGCGCGCGAACGGCCGGACACCGCGCGGCGGACTGAGCCGGTGGACCTCGATGCCGAATCGCCCTTCGACACCGATTACCTGCACTCCTACCGCGCCGGGATCGACGCGCGAGCTGCGGCCGAAGCCGACCTGAGCCGACAAGCCGCTCCACCTCGCCCTCGGCCCACGGGCGGCTGTCCGAACCGCTGACCGCCCGCGGGTGCCGAGTGACCGGTCCGACGCCTGGGCGCACTTTCTCGACATCGCGCGACGGCCGCACCCGGCAGATCCCCTTCGCGGTGCGGCTGCACACCGCTCCGGAGCTGCCACGCCCGGCTGCTCCGCGCGGGAGTTCGCCGCCCCCGGGTTCAGCGGCGAGGACGCCGAGCCGCTGGCCGCCGCGCACCCGACGGATGATCGTCACCACCACTCGCCCGTGATCCACCCGGGGAAGTCCGCGGGTCTTCGCCGGGCGAGAGCTCGCGAACTTCGCGCGCGAGGTGGCCGGTGGGCGGTCAGCTCTGCGGGCGCAGCACCGACTCCGGAACCGCGAAGCCGCGGATGCGCTGCGGGTGGTCGCCGACCGGGATCCGGGCGGCCTCCTTCTTCCCGTCGAAGTCGATGATCGAGACGTCGTCGCTGCCGCTGTTGGACAGCATGCAGTACTGGCCGTCCGGCGTGGCCGCGGCCCAGTAGGGCTTGTCGCCGGTGGGGATGATCGCGTCGGTGGTCAGCGACGGCACCGAGACGATCGCCGCGTAGTCCGAGACCGTGCCCGCGTCGCAGAGCTTGGTGTGGTCGGCGTTGGCGTCCAGGCCGTGGTGCGCCGAGTCCAGCGGGTACTCGTCGCGGCGCAGCTGCTCGGCGTCCTCGGACAGCGGCAGGTGCACGGTGCGGGTGATGCGCTTCTCGGCCAGGTCGTACTCGATGAAGCCGTGGTGGAAGGACAGCTGCGCGTACATCGTGCTCCCGTCCGGGGTCACCAGGAACGGCCGGATGCCCGCGTCGAAGTCGATGACGTCGCGCACCTCGTCGGTCTCGGTGTCCACGATGGTCAGCTGGCGCTTGCCCTTGAGCGGGTCCAGCGCCGGGGCGTCCGGGGCGATCACCCGGCCGATCGTGGCGTTGTAGAGGGTCTTGCCGTCCTCGGAGTAGCGGTTCTCGTGCGGGAAGTCGCCGGTCGGGAACTCGCCGGTCACCGAACCGTCCTCGGTGTCGAGCAGCTGGACCACGTTCGCGGTCGTGGCCGAGACGGCCAGCTCGGAGCCGTCCGGGGACAACGCCATGTGGTCCGAGCGGAATCCGGCGACCTCGGTGCGCCACAGCTGCTCGCCGGAGTCCAGGTCGAAGGCCGCGACGTCACCGAGACTGGGCCGCGAGACGTACAGCGTGCGCCCGTCCGGCGAGACCCAGACGTCGTCGACGAGCTGGTCGTTCCCCTCACCAGCGGTTTCGCGGATGACCAGCATCGCGGCGCGCTCGTCGGGAGTCATCTCGCGCTTGCGCTGCTCGAGATCGGGCACCACATCGATCCGCTGGTACTTGTCGAAGTTCTCGGCGTCGACCAGATCGACGGTGCCGTCCCAGTTGTTCCCGACGAACATCACGTCGCGGTGCTGCTCGGCCGCGGCGGAGCCGGGCAGCACCGCCAGCGCGACCAGCGCCGCGGCGGACATCGCGCACGCTCGTGTTAAACCTGTTCGCATCCGAAATTGCCCTTCCTCCGCAAGTGGAACAACTCCACCAACGAACCCGAGATCGTTTCGGATGTGCCCGGCCGACCGGCCATCCGGTATTGCACCCGAAAAGCCGACGACCGGGCGTTCGTTCAGCCGATCTTCGCTGCTGCGTGCAGCGCGATGCCGGAGTTGGCGGGCACGGTGGCGCTGAACCAGCCGTTGCCGCCGACCTCCACGGTCCGACCGGTGCAGCCGCCGCCGGAGACCTCCCCGGTCATCACATCGCAGTAGGTTCCCGCGGGAAGCGAGGTCTGGTAGCTGCGATCCATCTCGGTGCCCTCGCGGTTGATCACCACGTAGCCCCTGTCCTCGCGGCCGAACGCGATCCGGCCGCCGCCGTCGTCCCACCAGTCGGTGAGTCCGGTACCCGCGACTGCGTTGTGGAAGCCGACCATGCCTGCGATGACCGGACGCCGGTGCTCGCACACCCAGGCCGCGTCCGGGCAGCTCGCGGGCTTGGTGGTGCCGTCGGCCTCGGTTGGCGGCCCGGCATCGGAGTCGTCGAAGGCGAAGCTGGAGATCAGCTTCGGCGTCCCGTAGGGGTAGGCGAGCTCGAAGGCCACGCCCAGGTCGTAGACGGCACCGTCCTCGTAGGTCAGCGTCGGCTCGCTGCGCTGGGTGTCGTGGTTGTCGATGAACACCACGGCCTGGTCACCGGGCAACGACATCGAATCCGGCAGGCTGCGCAGATCGGCCGGCGAGCCGTTCGCGAACGCCTCGGAAACCCGCCCGTGGTAGGCGAACTCGGTGACGTCGCCGTTGCCGGTGTACTCCCCCGCCGTCGTGGTGGAGTCGGCGATGACCTCCTGGAACACGTACGGCTTCTCGCCGGTGCCGGGAACGGTGTTCAGCGCGCCGAAGATCGCACCGATGTCCTCCGGCGGCATGTGCTTCGAGCCGTCCACCCGGAAACCGGACACGCCCAGGCCGACCAGCTCGTTGAGGTAGTCGATCTGGGTGCTGCGGACGTAATCGCTCTCGGTCTTGAGATCGGAGAGCCCCACCAGCTCGCAGTTGCGGACCTCCCACTTGTCCTCGTAGTTGGAGATGTCCCGCCTGCAGTCGTGGAAGTCCTGGTCGGCGTAGGTGCCGGGATAGTCGTACTTCTGGTGCTCGGTTCCGCCGCTGCCGGTTCCGCTGCCCGCCGACATGTGGTTGACCACGGCGTCGACGTAGATCTGCACACCGGCGTCGTTGCAGGTCCGGACCATGGCGGCGAACTGCTCGCGATCACCGCGGCGGCTCTGCAGCTGGTAGCTGACCGGCTGGTAGTCCTGATACCAGGAGTACCCGGTGTCGGGCAGCACCACGTGCTCCTGCGGCGGCGAGACCTGCACCGCCCCGTAGCCCTTCGGGCCGAGGAAGTCGGTGCACTCCCGAGCGACGGAGTCCCAGGGCCACTGGAACATCTGGACGATCGGCCCATCCACCGGTGCGGACGCCGGTGCGGGCGCGGGCGGCTCGGCCGCGCGCTGCTGCCCGAAGGCGGCGGGAACCACCGCGGTGCCGACCACGGCGGCTGCCAGCGCGAGCACGGATAATCGCATAGCGCTCTCCTCTGAGGTCGAAGCGAACGCCTACGATCACATTTTCTTGCGCGAGTTAAGTCAATACGACTTTAGAAGCAGGGATTTACCAGCAAAAACGGTTCGCAAAAATTTGCAAAATCAATCCGGAAGCACGGCGACGAGTTCGTCGGCCGCGGCGACGCCGTAGGCATTGGTCAGCCGCTTGTGGCACCGCTGCAGGTTGAGCGTCCACTCCTGAGTGCCGGTGACCTCCAGGACGTGCACCGCGATCAGCGAGCCCAGCTGCGCCGAGCGCTCCAGCGACAACCCGCTCTCCACCCCGGCCAGGAACCCGGCGCGGAACCCGTCCCCCACCCCGGTCGGGTCGGCCTTGCCGAGCTCGGGAACCGCGGCGACGCGCACCCGCTCGCCGTCGCGCCCCACGACCTCCGCACCATCGGCGCCGAGGGTCGTCACGCGGGTGCCCACCCGCCGCATGACGTCGTCCTCGGTCCAGCCGGTCTTCTGCAGCAGCAGACCCCACTCGTAGTGGTTGGTGAACAGGTAGTCGGCCCCCTCGACCACCCGGCGCACCTGCTCGCCGTCGAGCCGGGCGAGCTGCTGCGAGGGATCGCTGGCCCACTGGAAGCCGAGCTGACGGCACTCGTCGGCGTGCCGCAGCATCGCCTTCGGGTCGTTCGGGCTGATCAGCACCAGCTCCGCCGAGCGGGCCGCGACGATCGGCGCCAGCTCGATGTTGCGCGCCTCGGACATCGCGCCCGCGTAGAACGAGGCGATCTGGTTGAAGTCCTGGTCGGTGGTGCACACGAACCGCGCGGTGTGCGCGTACTCGGAGAGGTGCACGCCGCCGCAGTCCACGCCGTTGCGCTCCAGCCAGGACCGGTAATCGGCGAAGTCCTCGCCCGCCGCGCCCACCAGCACCGGGTCGCGGCCGAGCATCCCGAGCGCGAAGGCGATGTTGGCGGCCGCACCGCCGCGCCGCACGACCAGGTCGTCGACGAGGAAGCTCAGCGAGACCCGCTTCAGGTCGTCCGCGACCAGCTGGTCGGCGAAGCGCCCCGGGAAGTGCATCAGGTGGTCGGTGGCGATGCTGCCGGTTACTGCGACGGACACGGAACGCCTCCAGATCATTACCAGCCGTGATTCCTCGAGGTGAGCCTAACGCCGCGCGCCGCTTTCAGCCGTGCGCCAGCGAAGGCGGGCCGACGGGCGCGCGCGCCTTGCGGAGATAATCGGGGCATGCGCGATGTGGAGATCTCCGACGAGATGATCAGGCTCGGCCAGCTGCTCAAGCTGTCCGGACTGGTCGAGGACGGCACCGAGGCCAAGGAAGTGCTGGAGGAGGGCCTGGTGACGGTCAACGGCGCCGTCGAGACCCGCCGCGGCAAGCAGCTCACCGACGGCGACCAGGTCGCCATCGAGGACGAGGAGGTCCGGGTGGTCAGCAGCTGAACGACCGCGCCGAGAACACGGGATCACTCGACCGTGGAAACGGCCCGGTTCCTAGCATCGGCGGTATGACCTCGGACTCGGAGTCACCCCGCAACCGGCGGATGAAGGGCCTGGGCGCAGGCGAGGTCGGCGAGGCCGCGCGCATCGCCTTCAACCTGGAGCGCTCCTCGCGCCAGGTCCGCGAGCAACGCGACCGGCAGGATCCGCGACAGGGCGATTCGAGCACGACGCCCGAGGAGTAATCACCGGACAGCGAACGGCCGGCGCTTCGCCGGGATCACCCCATGGTGGAAACTGCCCAGTTCATACCATCAATGATATGAACTGGGGCACCGTAGAGCTGGAACCGGGAAGTTCGTGAGTGGCTGGTGGGCCTCGCTGTAGCTCACTTCGCGACAGTTACTCGGTGAGCCGCACACGAAGCAACTTCGGGGCAAGCTGCGGGAGCTCAGGTTCCACCTTGACGGCGACGCAGCGCGGATCACCTACTGGATCGCCTCCGGACGGCGGATCGTGCTGCTGACCGCCTCCCGCAAAACCAGGGCACGAGAGTGCAGAGAAGTAGAGCGGGCATGGCGTGCCCTCCAACGATGCCTCGCCGAAGGCCACACGGTGGATGAACACGATGATGACGAGGGGGTCAGGCCGTGGTGACGTCGGACTGGGAGTCGCTTCGCAGCCGTCGGATGAACGAACCGGGGGCCTCTGAGGCTTACGAAGCCGCCCGAATCGCCTTTGAACTGGGCCGCTCCACGCGCGAGCTCCGCGAAGAACGCGAATGGACGCAGGCGCAACTCGCCGAAGCAGCCGGAATGAGCCAACCGGCCGTGGCCCGCCTCGAAGCCAGTGGCACCGTGCCCACCATTCCCGTGCTGGAGCGGTTGGCGCACGCGCTGGGAGTGGAGCTCGTCGTGGAGTTCGCCTCCGGCAAATCCGCCGCGGGCGCCTGAACGGCGAAGAGGCCGGTGCCCAGGTGGGCACCGGCCTCTTGCCGAATCAGAGAGCGACTGTCAGTGGAACGAGTCGCCGCAGGCGCAGGAGCCGCCCGCGTTGGGGTTGTCGATGGTGAAGCCCTGCTTCTCGATCGAATCGACGAAGTCGATGACGGCGCCCTGCACGTACGGGGCGCTCATCCGGTCGACGACCACACCGAGGCCGCCGAAGTCGCGTCGCGCGTCACCATCGAGGGAGCGCTCGTCGAAGAAAAGCTGGTAGCGCAGGCCCGCGCAACCACCGGGCTGGACGGCGATGCGCAGGTGCATGTCATCGCGACCCTCCTGCTCGAGCAGGGCCTTGGCCTTCTCGGCGGCAGAGTCGGTCAACTCGACACCGTGGGCGGGCGCCTCGGTCTCGGTCGTGGTGTTCGGGGCGGTCATGGACACTCCCTCGGTCTCGCTCATCCGAATCCGGCGTGAGGTGCAACCACACCCGGACGCGGGCTATTCCCACGGGGCGAACCCGGGGACGCATTGATGTCTCCTCCGTACATGGTGGCACAGACAGCCCCGGAACTGGTGTGAGCTGTCCGGCGATATCCGTTCTGGGCGGTCTCCTGCAACTGCCGCAGCGGCGTCGAATAGCCTGGAGGGGTGAGGTTCCTTCGCCGCAACACTGAGCAGAACGCCACGGACGACGCCGACGACCAGACTGCGCAGTCCGCGGCGGAGCAGGAGCAGAGTCACACCCCGAAGAAGGGGCGACCCACTCCCAAGCGGCGGGAGGCCGAGGGCAAGCGCCGCGGACCGGTCCCGCCGCCACCGATGACCCAGCGCGAGGCCATCAAGCGCTCCCGGGGCAACAAGGAGGAGCGCCGCAAGGCCACGGCCGAACGCCGCGAGCGCATGATGCAGGGCGACGACCGCTACCTGATGCCGCGCGACAAGGGCCCGGTGCGCGCCCTGGTGCGCGACCTGGTCGACACCCGCCGCAACCTGATGGGCCTGTTCATGCCGCTGGTGCTGATCGTGTTCGTCAGCACCCTGGCGCAGAACATCGTGATCCAGCAGTACGCGACCCTGTTCTGCATGGTGCTGCTGGTGCTGATGATCGTCGAGGGCCTGATCCTGGGGCGCTACGTGAACCGGCACGTCCGGGCGAAGTACCCCGACCACAAGGACCGCCCGATGGCCCTGGGCTGGTACGCGTTCACCCGAGCCATGCAGATCCGCAAGCTCCGCGTCCCGCGCCCGCGCTACAGCCCCAAGGACATCGCCAAGCTCGGCTGAGACTCCCGCCGAGAGGTCCCCGCGAGACCAGCTCGCGGGGACCTCTCGCTCAGCAGGGCGCCGACCCGAGGCTCAACCGCCGAGCTCACCACGCCGAACGGCTCCCAAGAACCGCGACCACGCCTCCCGGCGAACCTCCAGCACTCCCCGGTCCGCGCGCCCGGCCTCCTTCGTGTCCCGCACCCCGGCCAAGCTCCCGTCCGCGGTGAACCCGACCTCGACGCAGTTGCCATTGTTGCCCCCGGACCGCGTGGCTTTGCGCCACTCCCCATAGGTACGACTCGGCTTCGGCATCGCGTGTCCCCTCACTCTCGCTTCAGCAGGCTCGGACCGCCTCGAGCAGCATCGCGCGCGTTCCCTCCGGACCCGCCGAACGCTGTTCAAGATCGGCCACGTTGACCGTATAGCGCTCGATGTCTCCAGGGTCCTCCTGGTAGATGGCACCGCGGTCGTGCTCGACGTAGACGAACGCGGGACTCTCCTCGTCCGGGAATCGCATCATCACGAACGACCCCAGCATGGCCGCGTGCTGCCCGGCAGCGAAGGGAAGAACGCGCAACTCGACGTGCGGGAGCCGGGAAGCCTCCACCAGACACTCCAGCTGGTGACGCCACTCCTCGGGCCTTCCCACCGGCCGACGGATCACAGCCTCGTTCAGAAAGAAGCGCAGTTTCGGCGGATGCTCCCCATCGATCCGCTCCTGCCTCTCCCGCCTCAGCGCAACTGACTTATCAAGATCCTCGTCAGCAGCAGCGGGTCGCGCGGCCCGCGCGATCGCTCGGACGTACGCGGGAGTCTGCAACAACCCCGGAACGAGCTCCGCCTGGTACTCCCAAATGACCTCAGCATCGGCCTCCAGGCCGACGAACTGCCGGAACCAGTCGGGAACCGTGTCCCGGTACGCCGTCCACCAGCCGCGCTGATTCGCCTCGTTGGCAAGTCGCAGGAGGTAATCGACCTTCGCAGCGTCGAGGTCGTACAGCTGCCCCAGCGCCCGCAATGTGGGCGGCTTGACGGTCTGGCGCGCCTTCTCGATCTTGCTGACGTTGGATTCGGTCATCCCGAGCCAACCCGCAGCATCCTTGATCGTCTTTCCGGATTGCCTGCGGAGTTCGCTCAGCGTCGCGCCGAGCTGACGCCGACGAACATTCGGTCCGGGTTGCTTCGTCACGGGCTGCCTTTCCAGCGGTGATCACGAACTCGCAAGAGTCTGACACGCCACACAGGGTGTTGATCACCCGATGTGATCATCTCATTTACGAGAAGTTGTGTTTGCGACATGTCGCATGCGACCTTCTGTTTGCGACGTCAACACCGCACCAATCCTCCCCCGCGCGGAACGGCACCGTGCGGGGACTCGTCCGGCACACCCCTCCAACAGTCGGACGAGCCATGCCGTCGGCCGGGCAGCGTGATCTTCGGGCGCCCCGCGCCCGGCCGACGGCCTCCACGCCTGAGCCCCGGAGGTCATTGGCATGAACACGCAGGTAATCCTGGCACGAGCACGACGCGCAGGAGCGACGACCGGGCGCCCCTCTGCGGACGGACCGCCGGAGGTCCACGCCTACCGCGTCGGCGAGGAAGGCTCACCGCTCTGGGAATCGGCCTGCGGAATCCGGCTGGCCGAGCGCGATGCCGAGATCGTCGGAAGGTTCACCGGCACGCCGTGCACGGCGTGCTTCCTGACCGCGATCATGGCCGGCGACACGACGCCGATCACCCGCGCCGAGCTCGATCCCCCTCCCCGCGTTGAGCTCGCCAACGGCGCGACCTTCCCCGTCCGCTACGTCGCCTCCTGGCGAGAACGCGTGATCCACCTGCCCGACACCAACCCGCCCAGCACCGAACTCGACGGCGAACCCGTCGTCATGGCCCGATGCGGCAACCTCGGCTGGCCCACCACCAGTCCAGCGGGATGGCACCTGTGCGAGGAGTGCGATCAGCTGCCGAACGAGCGGGACACCCGGCCCGCGATCTCCGGTCCACCCATCCCGTTCCCGGTCGAGGTCACTCCACTCGCGACCGGAGCGGGCGAAGACGTCGACCCATTGCCGGAGCCTGAGCAACACGAGTGACGAATCCCAATCCGGAACATGCTGCTCTCAGTCATGGACGGCCTTCGGCCACTGCCGGGGCCGTTACGGGCGGCCTTTGGCGGCGCTGTCAGGGCGATCGCCGGTGCTGCTCGTCGGATCGGGCTCCAAATTGCCGCGGACGAGACGTGGAACTCTACGACCGTTGGTGGGAAGGGAAGCCGTGCACCAGTTCCCCTAGCCCCGTCCCTGACCGGCCGCCGCCATCGGAGGCACCACCGTTGCGGCCACAACGCCGAGCGACCGCGTGGTCCCGGCTATCGCTTCTGCCAGTACTGCGGTTGCAGGTTGAGCCGCAGGAAGTCCCGCGCCATCTGATTGGTCTCCGCACGACGGACGTAGACCGAGTGCAGGATTCCGTTGTAGACGAGATCCCACAGCTCGCGGTTCAGCTGGAGATCACCGAGCTGGACCGAGAGCTTGTTCCCGCGCGCGTCTTCCAGCTCGAGATATCGAACCGCACCTCCCGTGGTCGCGTTGACCTCGGTCAGCTCGTACGTCTTGATGAAGGACTTCTTGCCGAGGCAAGGCCAGTCAGCTCCGGCGGAAAGCCTCGTGCCGCGGTTGTACAGCCAGACGAACAGCAGGAACGGGGCCATGATCACCCACAGGAACCAGTGCGCAGTCCAACCGAATCCACCGTCGCGGACCGTGAGAAAAACGACGAAGATGGCCAGCAGGATCGCGACGAAGTTAGACCCCGCGACCGGTCGTCGCGCAGAACCACTCCAGCATCGGCCCCTCGCCCTCCGGTGGCTTCGGGACCTTGATCGCACCGTTCTTGCGCTTTTCTTCGGGCCTCTGCCACTCGGGTTCCAGCGGTGCGTGCGGCGGACGAGGCTCACCGGTCCGTGCATCCGGCTTCGGAGGCAGGTCGGTCTCACGCATCGTCTACCTCGCCCCAGAACAGATCACTTGCCCAGTCCCCAACCGCATCAGCCGCGTGTCCGACAGCCCGGTAGCCCCTGCGACACCGAGCTATTCATCACGTCGAGCGTTGCGAGTCCCGCGCTCATGTTCAGGATGGCGGCGAAGATCGCGCTCAACATCGCGGGACCCGTGGAAACAGGACGCGCCCGCCCGGATCATCCGGACGGGCGCCTTCACATCGGGCTCGCGGGGACGCGGGCCGGTGCGCGGCGGCGTCAGTCGTCCACGTCCTCCTCGACCGAGACGATCTCGCCGTTGTCCGCGTCGATCTCGATCTCGTACTCGGTGCTGTCCTCGCGGAGTTCGAGTTCCCAGTCCATGCCGTAGCAGCGGTCCAGGTCGACCTGGGTCACGCTCGCGCCCGGGACCTCCTGCAGCGCGATTCGCTTGGCCCGTTCGGCGTCCACCGAGGGGTCCGCGGTCGAGCAGTGCTCCGGCCACGGATTTCCCGCGTGAGCCCAGCGCGGTTCCGGGCCCGTGTAGATCTCGTCCGGTGCGGGGCCGGTGTAGTGGTCGCCGGGACCGGTCTGGGGCCGGTCATCATCGGTGCCCTTCGTCGGCGCATCGGACTGCTCGACCGACACCGGGCGGGTGCTCGCGGCGCCGCTTCCGGTCTGGCCATCCTCGGCGGTGCAGGCGACCGCCGTGCTTCCGAGGATCAGCAGGCCGCCCGCGACCGCGATCGCACCGAATGGCTTCTCGTTCCCCGTCATGTCGTGCCTTTCCGTCGGTTCGACGATGTCGCATCGCCGTCGCCGACGTTGGCAGCGGCACGGCTAATCGGGCGCTAGTCGAATGCTAAAAGCACGATAAGAATCGTCATCGCAGCTCACAGATCCGCGACCCCGAGCTCGACGACCACGCGAGCCCCACCGGCCGGTGATCGTTCCAGCCGCACCGCGCCACCCGAGTCAACGGCGACGCGGCGCACGATGTCCAGCCCGAGACCGCTGGATCCGCTGCCGCTGGCACCGCGTTGCAGCGGGCCCGCGTCCTCCGCGGGAAAACCCGCGCCCTCGTCGTCGACGACCACGACCGCCGTCTCGTCGTCGCGGGACAACGACACGGCGAACCCGGCCCCGTCCTCGGTGTGGCCGAAGACGTTGCCGAGCAGGGCGTCCACGCACGCGGCCAGATCGGCCTCCGCGACCGCGACCGGCAACGGGCCCTCGGCCAGGTCGATCCGCACCTCCCGCTCGGTGTCCTCGGCGAGGACCGACCAGAACTCGACCCGCTCCGCCACGACCGCCGCCGCGTCGCAGTGCTCGGCCACCTCGCCGGTGGAGGCGCCGCTGCGCCGCTGCGCTTCGTCGATGATCCCGGTGACCGTGCGCTGCAGGACGTGCACGTGCCCGGTGATGCGCTCCGACTCGGCCGGATCGGACAACGCCTCGGCATCCAGTCGCAGCGACATCAGCGGTGTGCGCAGCCGGTGCGACAGGTCGGCGGCGCGCTCCCGCTCCTCGGCCAGCAACTCGCGGATTCGACCGGCCAGGCGGTTCAGCGCCGTGCCGACATCGCGCATCTCAGGCGGCTCCTCCGCCCGTGCCCTGGCGTCGAGTTCCCCAGCCGCCAGCCGGTGGGACACCCCGGCGAGTTCGCGCGTCGAGCGCACCAGACCGCGCGCCATCCGGTCGGCGACGAGCGCGCTCAGCCCCATCAGCACCACGCCCAGTGCCGCCAGCAGCAACCACGCGCGGTGCACCCCGCGCATCAGCTCCTGCTCGCTGACGGAGGTGCGGATCACGGCCTGGTCACCGGCCGCGTCGCCCACCGAGACCGCGACCTCCACACCGCGCTCGGTGTCCACGGTGAGACTGCGTCCCCGTTCGGCCAGCCTGACGGTCGGCGTCCGCTCGGCATCCGCACCGATCTGCGTGCCGTCGGAGCGGAAGACGGTGATCGGGAACCGCCCGCTCGCGTTGGCCTGCTGCACGCTGAGCTCCAGCGCGTGCTCGTCCGCGGTGGCCACCACCGAGGTGAGGGCCTGCGCCTGCACGGTCGCCTCGTTGACCGCGCGGTCGAACGCCACCGCGCGCGCGAGCACGGCCAGCGGGACGAGGAAGGCGACGGCCACGAGCGCGGTCGTCGCCACCACCAGCAGAGCGATTCGACGGCGCATCAAGCGCTCCCCCGCGCCCCTGGGCCGTCCAGTCGAACGCCGACGCCGCGCACGGTGTGCAGGTAGCGCGGGTCCTTCGCGGTTTCGCCGAGCTTGCGGCGCAACCACGAGAGGTGCACGTCCACGGTCTTGTCCGCACCGCCGTAGGGCAGTTGCCACACCTCGGCGAGCAGCTCCTGCTTGCTCACCACCTGCCCAGGACGGCTGGCCAGGTAGTGCAGCACGTCGAACTCGCGCCGGTTCAGGTCCAGCTCCTCGCCGTCGAGCACCGCCGTCCGCGAAGCGGGCTCGAGGCGCAAGCCGCCCACGACCACGGCCTCGGGCGCCGCGTGCGCACCGCCGCGGCGCAGCACCGCGCGGATGCGCGCGTCCAGCTGCCCCGCGCCGAACGGTTTGACGACGTAGTCGTCGGCACCGGCGTCGAGCACCTGGACGATCTCGTTCTCCGCGCCCAGGGCGGTGGCGACCACGATCGGCACCCGGCTGACCGCGCGAACCATCCGCAGCACTTCCCGCCCGTCCAAGTCCGGCAGGCCGATATCGAGCACCAGCACGTCCGGGCGCAGGCTCACCACGCGGTTGAGGCCGTCCATGCCCGTCGCCGCGGGCGTGACGGCGTGCCCGAGCTCCTGCAGCGCCTCGCTCAACGATGCGCGGATGCTCACATCATCTTCGATCAACAACACGTGCGCCACGCACCGCACCGTAGCCCGCGCGGGCCGGGAAGGTTGACATAGTGGAGGCCATGGCCCGTTCCACGCGCACCGCCCTGGCAGTGCTCGGTTGGCTGGCCGCCTCGGGCATCGCGGTCGCGCTGGGCCTCGTCGCGGTGTCGGCGCTGGGACGCGGCATCCTCGACCCGGGGCCTCCGATCACCAAGCCGAGCGATGTGGCCGCGGAGCTGTCCCGTCCGGCACCCGCCCGGACCGAGACCGCTCCGGAGGCCTCGCCAGGCGCTGAGCCGCTGGCGCGCCACGTCGAGCGGACCCCGGGAGGCACCGCGGTGACCGGATGCGACGCCAGCGGACGCACGATGCTGGTGTCCTGGAGCCCCGCTCAGGGCTTCCGAGCGGACGACATCAACGACGGTCCGGACGACGAGGCCGAGATGACCTTCACGTCCGCCGACACCGACGTGGACATCTCCGTCGAGTGCAGCGGCGGCCGGCCCCGCACCACCGTCGAAGTGGACGGCTGAGCACGGCGGCCGATCGGCCCGGGACCGACTCGGATCACAACGAGGCCCGCGCAGGACACCCGTGCCGGTACGGTCACGGGTCGGATCGATCGGGAGGTCTTGTGCGAACGCTGGTGCTGGGTGGGGCTCGGTCCGGGAAGTCGGCGCACGCCGAGGGGTTGGTTCCCGACTCCGCCGAGGTGATCTACGTGGCCACCGCGCGGCGGGTGGACGGGGACGCCGAGTGGGACGCGCGGATCGCCCAGCACGTGGCTCGCCGTCCCGCCGCCTGGCGGACCGTGGAGGCTCCCGACGCCGAGGCGCTGCGGCGAGTGCTGGCCGAGGCGCCGGAAGGGGCGCAGCTGCTGGTCGACGACCTGGCAACCTGGTTGACGGGCGTGCTCGACGACGCCGGGGCGTGGGAGCGCGATCCGGCCGCGATGGAGATCGTCGCGCGGGAGTGCTCCGAGCTGGTCGAGGCCGCCGCCGGGTGCGCGGCGCGGTTGGTGCTGGTGTCGGCGGAGGTCGGCCTCGGCGTCGTGCCCGCCACCCGGTCTGGAAGGCTGTTCCGCGACGAGCTCGGCTCGCTCAACGCCCGGTTGGCGGACGTGTGCGACGAGGTTCTGCTGCTGGTGGCCGGTTGCCCGCTCCGCCTGCGATGAGCCGGGCTGCGCTGCACGAACACGGAGGTTTTCCCTTGTCGACCGAACACAACGACCTCGAGTTCCCGGCCGTTCCGGGACCCGATGAGCAGGCTGGGCGCGAAGCCGTGGCGCGGCAGGCGCAGCTGACCAAGCCCGCGGGCTCGCTCGGGCGGCTGGAGGAGCTCGGCGTGTGGGTCGCCGCGCGGCAGGGCGCGTGCCCGCCGCGGCCGTTCGCGCGGCCCCGGGTGATCGTCTTCGCCGGTGATCACGGCGTCGCGCAGGAAGGCGTCTCGGCGTATCCGCCGGAGGTCACCGCGCAGATGGTCGGCAACTTCCTGTCGGGCGGTGCCGCGGTGAACGTGCTGGCCCGCCAGTCCGGGGCGACCGTGCGGGTGGTCGACATGGCCGTGTCGGCCGACACGGCACCGGTGGTCAGCGCCCACAAGGTCAACAACGGTTCCGGGGCGATCGACCGCGAGGACGCGCTGACCGACGAGCAGGTGCGCGCCGCCATCCGGGCCGGGCGCGCCATCGCCGACGAGGAGGTGGACTCGGGCGCCGATCTGCTCGTCGCGGGTGACATGGGCATCGGCAACACCACTCCGGCGGCGGTGCTGATCTCACTGCTGACCGGTACCGAGCCGGTCGCCGTGGTCGGGCGGGGTACCGGGATCGACGACCAGGCCTGGATGCGCAAGACCGCCGCGATCCGCGACGCGTTGCGCCGGGCGCGCAAGGTGCAGCACGACCCGGTGGAACTGCTGCGAACCTCGACCGGGGCGGACATCGCGGCGCTGGCCGGGTTCCTCGCCCAGGCCGCGGTGCGGCGCACGCCGGTGCTGCTGGACGGCGTGGTGATCGGAGCGGCGGCGCTGGTGGCCGAGGAGCTCGCGCCCGGAGCGCGGCAGTGGTGGCTGGCCGCGCACCGCTCGGCCGAGCCGGGCGGTCAGCTGGTGTTGCGGCACCTGGACCTCGAACCGGTGCTGGACCTCGAGCTTCGTCTCGGCGAGGCCTCCGGTGCGCTGACGGCGCTGCCGGTGGTGACCTCGGCGATCAAGGTGCTCGCGGAGATGGCCACCTTCGCCGAGGCCGGTGTCGGCGGTCCCTCGGAGGCCGAGGCGACCGGCCCGAAGTCGTGATGGACGGGCTGCGGCTGGCCGTGTCCTGGCTGAGCGTGCTGCCGGTTCCCGCGGGCGAGGTCAACGACCGCTCGAGCAAGCAGGCGATCGCGCTCGCGCCGCTGGTCGGCGCGCTGCTGGGGGCGGCGGGCGCGCTGCTGCTGTGGGGGCTGTCGTTCACCGGCGCTCCCCCGCTGCTGGCGGGCCTGCTGGTGGTGGCGCTGCTGGCGCTGCTGACTCGCGGGATGCACGTCGACGGCCTGGCCGACACCGTCGACGGGCTCGGCTGCTACGGCGGCCCGGAGCGGGCGCTGCAGGTGATGCGCGATGGCGGCACCGGGCCGTTCGCGGTGGTGGCGCTGATCATCGCCGTGGGTGCGCAGGCGGTGAGCATCGGTGCGCTGGTGCAGCAGCCGTGGGTGCTGGTGCTGGCCTGCGCGGTCGGGCGCGCAGGTTTCGTGTTGTGCTGCCGCGCCGGAGTCCCCGCCGCCCGGCCCGAAGGCCTGGGCGCGCTGGTGGCGGGCACTCAGCCGAGCTGGCTGGTGGCCGCCTGGTGGCTGGTCCTGATGCTGGCGGCCTTCTCGCTGGCCGGCCCGCAGGCCTTCCTCGGCGTGCTGCTCGCGGCTGCCCTGCTGAACCTGTTCACCCGGCACGTGACGCACCGCTTCGGCGGCATCAACGGCGACGTCCTCGGCGCCGCCTCGGAAATCGGTACCACCCTCGTCCTCATCGCGGCGGCCCTCGGGCTCAGCTGACAGTTTTGCCTAAAACCGTCAGGCTGCGGCGCCCGAAATGTCCGGACAGTTTTAGGCAAAACTGTCGCGCGCATGAAAAGGCGGCCCACCTGGTGGGTGGGCCGCCTTCGGGTTCGCCGTGCGTCAGGCCAGGTTGGTCATCCAGTTGTGGGTGTCCTCCGAGATGCCCTTCTGGATGCCCGTGAGACGGTCTCGCAACTTCATGGTGACCTCGCCCGGCTGACCGTCGGAGACGGTGAACTCGCCTTCGCGGTGCTTGACCTTGCCGACCGGGGTGATGACCGCGGCGGTACCGCAGGCGAAGACCTCGGTGAGCTCACCGGTGGCGGCGGCCTTCTCCCACTCCTCGGCGGTGATCTTGCGCTCCTCGACCTGCATGCCCAGCTCCTTGCCGAGCTCCAGCAGCGAGGACCGGGTGACGCCGGGCAGCAGGCTGCCGCTCAGCGCCGGGGTCACCAGGCGGGCGTTCTCGCCGGACCCGAACACGAAGAACAGGTTCATCCCGCCCATCTCCTCGACCGTGTGCCGGTCGCAGGCGTCCAGCCACACCACCTGGTCGCAGCCCTGCTCCACGGCCTCGGCCTGGGCGAGGAACGACGCGGCGTAGTTGCCCGCGAACTTGGCCGCACCGGTTCCGCCGGGCGCGGCCCGCACGTACTCGTGGCTGAGCCACACGGTCACCGGCTTGATGCCACCGGAGAAGTAGGAACCGGCGGGCGAGGCGATCAGCGAGTACAGGTAGCTCTTGGACGGGCTGTTCACACCGAGGCCGATGTCGGTCGAGACCATGAACGGCCGCAGGTACAGGGAGCTCTCGCCCTCGGTCGGCACCCAGTCCCGGTCCGCGGCGACGAGTTCGCGCAGCGACTCGATGAACAGCTCCTCGGGCAGCTCGGCCATCGCGATGCGCCGCGCGGAGTCCTGCAACCGGCGCGCGTTCGCCTCCGGCCGGAAGGCGCCGATCGATCCGTCGGGCTGGTGGTAGGCCTTGAGTCCCTCGAAGATCGCCTGCGCGTAGTGCAGCACCGAAGTGGCCGGGTCGAGCTCGAACGAGTGGTAGGGCTCGAGCTTGGCGTCGTACCAGCCACGCCCCTCCTGCCACTTGATGGTCACCATGTGGTCGGTGAAGAACCGTCCGAATCCCGGATTCTCCAGTACCTCCGCCCGGCGGTCCGCAGTAGCCGGTTGCGGGTTGGGGCTCCGGGTGAAAGACAGCGCTTCAGTCATGGACGTACGTTATCGCGCCCGCTGGAGCAGTGGAAACCGGATCACTTCGATTGGTCGTCCAAGTATCCGGGCGACGGCGAGAACTGGAAATGTCCGGACCGGATTCGGGTGATCCGGGGCGCGCGGGAGGCCTATGATGTGTCCATGAACGAGGCGTCCCGCTCTTCCGCCCCACCCACCCCGACCACCACCAACCAGGACGTGCTGGCCGCGTCACTGGCCGCGCTGATGCCGCTGGGCGGCGGCCTGCTGCTGGTGCTCGGCTACGTCTGGGTCGGAGCCTTCGGCGCCGTTCTCGCCGCGGCGGGCGTCGCGGGCTGGGCCTACTGGTGGTACGGCAAGAACCAGCAGCGCTGGTTCCCGGCCGACCTGCGGGGCGGCCAGGTGGGCGGCATCGCCGTGCTGGTCGCGGTCATCACCCTGCTGCTGTTCCTGTCGATCTCCTGAACCCGCTGGCTCAGAACCGCAGCACGGATTCGGGCAGTTCCGGCAACGCCCACCGCGGGTCCGGTGCCGAGTCGCAGTAGGTGCCGTCGAACGGGAACCGGCCGTCCTCGGCCAGCTTGATCATCCGCTCGCCCTCGGCGCGCAGCTCCTCGGCGTGCTGACGCTCGAAACGCCCCGCCGCCACGGCCGCGGGCAGCTCGTGCTCGTCCTTCCACGACCAGGTGCCGTCCGGCAGCACCTCGACGTCGAGCACGCCGTCGACCCGCCGCACGCCGGCCTCGTCGCGCCCCAGCGGGACCTCGAGGTTGACGTACCAGTTCTGGAACGTGCCGTCGGCGTCGAAGAACCACCACACCGACGACCAGTGGTGCTCGTAGACCAGCCGCAGCGTCGACGTCCCGCGCCAGGTGGAACGCCGGGGCACCCGCGGACCGCTGAAGCGCTCGTCGAGCGGCATGTCGCGCGGTCCTCGTCCGTCCGGCGAGGTCGTGGTGCGGATCGGCGTGCCGGCCAGCACCCAGCACAGCAGCTGGTCGCCGTCGTCGCCGACGACGCGGCCCGGGTGCACCGTGCCCAGCGATCCGTCCAGCCGCCAGAAGCTGTAGAGCACGTCCGAGCCGGGAAAGAACGTCCGGTTGCGCTCGAGTTCGGTCCTGGGCTCGAGGTTGGTGGTTGGCATGGTCCCGCCTCACTTCCAGCGGCGGGACACACCTCCCGCCAGCAACGGTCCGATGACGACGACGGCAACGGTGCACAGCATGGCATCGACCGGCATGCTCATCGCCAGCACGACCGACAGCCCCATCCCGAGGCAGGCCGCGCGCATCGACCACGCGGGCCCGTCGGCGAGCAGCAGCCGCGCCCCCGCGCTGGCGAGAGCGTAGTGCAGCAGCAGCGCGCACGCGGCGAACGACATCGCCGCCACCGGCGAGACCACCAGCGCGACCACCACCGCGGCCACGCCGCCGAGCAGATCCAGCAGGTAGGGCGTTCCGCCGGAGCCGACGCGGCCGAGCGCGCGGGGCAGCTCGTTGTCGCGGGCCAGGCTCGACGCGGTCGAGCGGAAGGACTCCAGCGCCCCCAGCAGCACCGGAAGCAGCGCGACCGCCGCGCCCACGCTGATCAGGGGACGCATGTTCGTGGCTGCCGCCGCGGTGAGCACCTCGCGAACCGGCGACGGCGAGAGCGCGAGCCGAGCCCATCCGAGCTGGTAGGCCAGCGCCAGGGTCATCACGACGAGCGCCGCGGTGACCACGCCCAGCGAGATCGCCGCGCCGCGCCGGATCGCCCGTCCGGTGAAACGCCGTCCGTCCGGTGCGGTCAACCGTTCGATGCCGAGGAAGGCGACGAAGAGCACGCCCGCGGCACCGAACGGACCCACGGCGCTGCCGGCGGCCTCCCCCGCGGGCTGCCCGCCGACCGGGGCGATCGCGAAGCAGGTCAGCGCCACCAGGCCGATCACCAGCAGGCTCAGCGCGGTCCAAAGCCAGGCGGCGCCGCCCTCGATGCGCAGGCCGGTGGTCGCCGAGAGCACCACCAGCAGGATCGCCGCCGCGGCCACCTGCGGCGCGGCCGAGGGGAGGAAGAAATCACCCAGCACTCGGGCGATCGCGGCCATCGCGGCGACCTGCCCGGCCAGGTGGGCCGAGGCGCCCACCCTGGAAGGGAGCAGCCCCACCCGCTCCCGCACGCACGCGTAGACGGCACCGCGCCCGCGGTAGGAGTCGGACTGGTGAGCGGTCGTGACGGCCGCGCAGATCGCGGCCACCAGCGCTACCGGCAGGCCGAGCAGCGCCCACGGCCCGGCCGCGGCGACCGCCGGGGCGGGTCCGAGCAGCACCCCGATCCCGAGCATCCCGCTGAGCGCGAGCGGCACGGCACCGCCCACCGCGCTCGATCGAACACCCGTTTCAACCTGTTCGGTCACGCGACCACCCTTGCAGAGGATTGCCCGTGGATCAGCCGCTCTCCGGCTGATCCGTGGCGAGGGATCGCTACCAAGCGTAAGACGGAGGCGCGGACGGGCTTCGAGCGAGCTGCGCCGTCAGCGAACCTGTGGGTTTCCGGATGGCGGAGCGTTCTAGAGTGCCTTCAGCTTCGCTTGTGGGTCCTCGCAGCATGCGGCGGTAGCCGCTGCGGTGTGAGACTCAGCCGGCGCCGCGGCGGGTTCTCGGAGGTCGCCGGGTGAGGAGAGCCGCAGCGCCGCGCAGGCGGCCGCTCGAGTCGCGGATCCCGGAGCCCGGCGGCGTCCGAGGTTCCGCTACCGGCACCGCCACGCGAACCCCAAACCGAAATATCTCCCTGTCCAGCACGATCCGGAGGATGACCACGTGACGACCCCCAAACTCGCGCTCACCGACACCGCAGTGAGCAAGCTCAGCGCCGACGCGCTCGTCATCGGCACCGTTCAGGGCGCCGATGGCCTGGAACTCGCCCCCGGGGCCGCTCAGGTCGCCGAGGCCCACGACGGCGACCTGGTCAAGGTGCTGACCTCGCTGGGCGCGACCGGCAAGGCCGACGAGGTCGTCAAGCTGCCCGCGAGCGGCAAGCTCAAGGCCGGGGTGCTGGTCGCGGTGGGCCTGGGCAAGCCGGGGGACGCAGGCGTGACCGCGGAGGCAGTCCGCCGCGCCTCCGGTGCCGCGGCGCGTGCGCTCTCCGGCGTCGAGCACGCCGCGAGCACGCTATCGGCTGGTGAGCTCTCGGCCGCCGTGCAGGGCACCGTGATGGGCGCCTACGGCTACACGGCCTACAAGTCGAGCGACGGCGGTGACGGACCGGTGGCCGCGGTGGACTTCCTCGTCGAGGACGCCAAGGCGGACTCGAACTCCCACGCGCTCAAGGGCGCCACCGCCATCGGCGAGGCGGTCAACACCGCCCGCGACCTGATCAACACCCCGCCGAACGACCTGTTCCCGGCCTCGTTCGCCGAGCGCGCCACCGAGCTGGCCAAGGCCGTTGGCCTGGAGGTCGAGGTCCTCGACGAGAACGCGCTGCGCAAGCAGGGTTTCGGCGGCATCCTCGGCGTCGGCGCGGGCTCGACGCGGCCGCCGCGGCTGGTACGCATCAAGCACAAGGGGCCGAAGGCCGCCAAGAAGGTCGCGCTGATCGGCAAGGGCATCACGTTCGACACCGGCGGCATCTCGCTGAAGCCGGGTGCGGGCATGGAAAACATGACCTCGGACATGTCCGGCGCCGCGGGCGTGGTGGCCACCATGGTGCTGGCCGCCAAGCTGAACTACCCGCTGGAGATCACGGCGACGGTGCCGATGGCCGAGAACATGCCCTCGGGCAGCGCCTACCGCCCGGGCGACGTGCTGAGCATGTACGGCGGCAAGACGGTCGAGGTGCTCAACACCGACGCCGAGGGCCGCCTGGTGCTCGTCGACGCGATCACCCGCGCCTGCGAGGACGGCCCCGACTACCTCGTCGAGACCTCGACGCTGACCGGTGCGCAGGTGGTGGCGCTGGGCAACCGCACGCCCGGCGTGATGGGCGACGACGAGTTCCGCGACCGGGTCGCGAAGCTCTCGCAGGGCGTCGGCGAGGGCGCCTGGCCGATGCCGCTGCCCGAGGAGCTGCGCGGCGACCTGGACTCCAAGCTCGCCGACCTGGCCAACGTCACCAACCACCGCTGGGGCGGGATGCTCGCGGCGGGCCACTTCCTCAAGGAGTTCGTGGCCGACGGCGTCAAGTGGGCGCACATCGACGTCGCGGGCCCGGCCTACAACACGAACTCCCCGTGGGGCTACACGCCCAAGGGAGGCACCGGTGTCCCGGTCCGCACCCTCGCCGCGGTCCTGGCCGACATCGCCGACCGGGGCTGACGCCGCTCTCCGGAGCTGCCCTGCCGGGCGGCGCGGGCGGTGGAAACCGCCTCGTCGCCCGGGGCAGATCGGTCCAGCCCGAAGCGTGCGCGGCCCGGTGCTCGTCCAGCCGCTCACGCCGGGTGGGCGCCGCCGATCGGGCATCACTCATGTGGGTCAGGCCACAAAAAGGTAACCGTGCACGGGGTCCGAAATGTCACGATGGGTTAATGACCCAATCTGAACCGGCCACTGTCACCGAGACCCGGCACGGCTATCAGGTCGACGTGGTGTGGACCGGAAACACCGGACAGGGCACTACCTCCTACCACTCCTACGAGCGCACCCACGAGGTCCGCGCCGCGGGCAAGGACTCCATCGACGCCTCCGCGGACCCGGTCTTCCTGGGCGAGGGCGACCGCTACAACCCGGAAGAACTGCTGGTCGCATCGCTGTCGCAGTGCCACATGCTGTGGTTCCTGCACCTGGCGGCCGACTCCGGCGTGGTGGTCACCGGCTACCACGACCGCGCCCGCGGCATCCTCGCGGAGAACGCGGACGGTTCCGGCCAGTTCGAAGCCGTGGAACTGCTCCCGGAAGTAACCGTCTGCGATCGCGCCAGCGTCGACGTCGCCGAGGCGCTGCACGAACGGGCGCACGAGCTCTGCTACATCGCCAAATCGGTGACGTTCCCGGTCAGGTTCACCCCGACCGTGCGGATCGCGAACTGAACCGCGACGCGAGCTGATCGATTCAGTCATCACCGGCGGCCGTGCGCGCGGAAATGCCGCTCGGCGGCGTTCCGCCTCACGGCCGCTCGTCCGCGGCGCGTTGCGCCCGCCTGCGCAGAATTCGCTGCCTGGCCTGGTAATCGCGCATCCGCTGCGGATATCCGACCTTGTGCACCTCGTACAGCGGCATTCCCATCGCGCGGGTGAGCCGACCGGCCGCTTCCGGGCTCGCCACCCGTCGCCGGGTCCATTCCCCGTCGTGCGCGACCAGCAGCAAGGTCGTCTCGGTGACCAGCGTGCGCGGTTCCAGAAAGCCCTCGACGCCGCGCCGCTGCTCGGCCCAGGCCCGCAGGTGCGCGGAATCGTCCGAGGAGGCACCGCGCACCCGGCCGGGACGACGGCGGCCGCGGAACCGGTCGAAAAGTCCCACCGCGCTCTCCCTCCAAGCCGAAGAACCGGGTTCGCATTCGAATACCGGTCCGAACGTCTCCTTCGATTTTGCCACCCGCATCGCCCGGAGAATCCGAAAATCGGCTGATAATCGTGCCACCCTTCGACCACTTCTCGATGAGGGTGACGAACAGATCACCCCGCCCGCGTCGCATCGGCGGCTCGGGTGGTGACAAGATGGCCAGTGGTGCGCGTGACCACCTGGTCAAGTCACCGCAAGCAAGCCAATGAAGCCCTGTCGAGGAGTGCGAAGTGACCGACACGTCCGCCGATCTGGTCATCCTCGGCGGCGGTTCGGGCGGCTACGCCTGCGCTTTCCGCGCGGCCGAGCTCGGCCTGTCCGTCGTCCTCATCGAGAAGGACAAGCTCGGTGGGACCTGCCTGCACCGAGGATGCATCCCGACCAAGGCCCTGCTGCACGCGGGCGAGGTCGCAGACTCCGCGCGGGAGGCCGACCAGTTCGGAGTCCGCACCGCCTTCGAGGGCATCGACATCGACGGGGTCAACAAGTACAAGGACGGCATCGTCAGTGGCCTGTACAAGGGTCTGCACGGCCTGGCCAAGCACCACGGGGTGACCCTGGTCGAGGGCGCGGGAACCCTGGTCGACGCCAAGACCGTCGAGGTGAACGGCACCCGCTACACCGGCAAGAACCTGGTGCTGGCCACGGGTTCGTACTCCAAGTCGCTGCCCGGCCTCGAGCTCGGCGGCCGCGTCATGGCCAGCGAGCAGGCCCTGAACCTGGACTACGTTCCGGAGAAGGTCGTGGTGCTCGGCGGCGGCGTGATCGGTGTCGAGTTCGCCAGCGTGTGGCGCTCCTTCGGTGCCGAGGTCACCGTGGTCGAAGCGCTGCCCAACCTGGTTCCCAACGAGGACGAGTTCCTGTCCAAGCGCCTCGAGCGCGCCTTCCGCAAGCGCGGCATCAAGTTCAAGACCGGCGTGAAGTTCACCGGCGTCGAGCAGAACGACAACGGCGTCTCGGTGAGCCTGGAGAACGGCGAGACCTACGACGCGGACCTGATGCTGGTGGCCGTCGGCCGCGGGCCGAACACCGCGGGCCTCGGCTTCGAAGAAGTCGGCGTCACCATGGAGCGCGGCTTCGTGCGCACCGACGAACGCCTGCGCACCGGTGTTCCCGGCGTCTACGCCGTCGGCGACATCGTGCCGGGCCTGCAGCTGGCCCACCGCGGTTTCCAGCAGGGCGTGTTCATCGCCGAGGACATCGCCGGGCTCAACCCGCAGCCGATCGACGAGGCCGGCATCCCGCGGGTCACCTACTCGCACCCCGAGGTCGCCTCGGTGGGTCTGACCGAAACCGCCGCCAAGGAGCAGTACGGCTCGGTGGAGACCTTCACCTACGACCTCGCGGGCAACGGCAAGAGCCAAATCCTCAAGACCAGCGGCGCGGTCAAGCTGGTCCGCGCCACCGACGGCCCCGTCGTGGGCCTGCACCTGGTCGGCGACCGCGTCGGCGAACTCATCGGCGAAGCGCAGCTGATCTACAACTGGGAAGCTCTGCCGGACGACGTCGCTCCGCTGGTGCACGCTCACCCCACCCAGACCGAAGCTCTGGGCGAGGCTCACCTCGCCTTGGCCGGCAAGCCGCTGCACGTCCACGGCTGAACGGCGCCCAGTCAGCCGCACCCCGCCACACCCACGAGGAGTCAGCAACAGATGGCCTTCTCCGTTCAGATGCCGGCACTCGGCGAGAGCGTGACCGAGGGAACGATCACCCGGTGGCTCAAGCAGGAGGGCGAGACCGTCGAGGTCGACGAACCCCTGCTGGAGGTCTCCACCGACAAGGTCGACACCGAGATCCCGTCGCCGGCAGCCGGTGTGCTTCAGCGCATCATCGCCAAGGAAGACGACACCGTCGAGGTCGGCGGCGAGCTCGCGACGCTCGGTGAGTCCGGCGAAGAGGCCCCGGCCCCCGCCGCGGAGTCCGCTCCGGCCCAGGAAGCCCCGGCCGCCCAGGAAGCACCCGCCGCGCCGGAGCCGCAGGCCGCCGCATCGGCGCCCGCCGCATCGAGCGGTGGAGCCGCGCAGGGCACCGACGTCGAGATGCCCGCGCTCGGCGAGAGCGTGACCGAGGGAACGATCACCCGGTGGCTCAAGCAGGTCGGTGACACGATCGAGGTCGACGAGCCGCTGCTGGAGGTCTCCACCGACAAGGTCGACACCGAGGTCCCGTCCCCCGTGGCGGGCACCCTGCTCGAGATCAGCGCCGGTGAGGACGACACCGTCGAGGTCGGCGCCAAGCTCGCGGTGGTCGGTTCCGCCGACGCCGCCCCGGCTCCGTCCACGCCCGAACCGGAACCGGCCCCGGCCGCCGCTGCGGAACCCGCCGCTCCGGCCCAGCCGGCAGCACCGGCGCAGCCCGCCGCTCCGGCGCAGCCCGCCGCTCCGGCGCAGCCCGCCGAGCAGGAGCAGCCCGCCGAGCAGGAGCAGGACTCCGCCCCGGCAGGCGGTACGCCGTACGTCACGCCGCTGGTGCGCAAGCTGGCCAACGAGCACGGCATCGACCTGACCACCCTCAAGGGCAGCGGTGTCGGCGGTCGCATCCGCAAGCAGGACGTGCAGGCGGCGATCGACGCGAAGCAGGCCCCGGCGAGCTCCGCTCCGGCCACCGCCCCGGCTTCGCAGAGCGCCCAGGCCACGACGCCGGCTCCCTCGGAGGAGGCCGAGGCGCTGCGCGGCACCACCCAGCCGATGTCGCGGTTGCGGCAGCTGCTGGCCCGCCGGATGGTCGAGTCGCTGCAGACCGCGGCGCAGCTGACCACGGTGATCGAGGTCGACGTGACCAAGATCGCTCGCCTGCGGGACCGCGCGAAGGGCAACTTCGAGGCGACCGAGGGCGTCAAGCTCTCGTTCCTGCCGTTCTTCGGCAAGGCCGCTGCCGAGGCGCTGAAGCTGCACCCGAAGGTCAACGCCTCGATCAACGAGGAGCAGAGCCAGGTCACCTACCACGGCGCCGAGCACCTCTCGATCGCCGTGGACACCGACCGCGGCCTGGTCTCGCCGGTCATCCACGACGCCGGGAACCTCAACCTCGGCGGACTGGCCCGCAAGATCGCCGACCTGGCGGCGCGGACCCGCAACAACAAGATCAAGCCCGACGAGCTCTCCGGTGGCACCTTCACCATCACCAACACCGGTAGCCGGGGCGCGCTGTTCGACACGCCGATCCTGAACCCGCCGCAGGTGGGCATGCTCGGCACCGGCTCGGTCGTCAAGCGCCCGGTCGTGGTGGCCGACGAGAACGGCGGCGACACCATCGCCATCCGCTCGATGGTCTACCTGGCGCTGTCCTACGACCACCGCCTGGTCGACGGCGCCGACGCGGCCCGCTTCCTGGCCACGGTCAAGCAGCGCCTGGAAGAGGGCGCCTTCGAGGCCGACCTGGGCCTGTAACGGCTGATCCGCGGTCGTCCCGCCCCGCACCGCGAGCGCGGCGACCACCGGACGCGGCGACGGCCGCTCACCTCTTGGGGTGGGCGGCCGTTCGTCCTTCGCGCGAAATGTTCGCGCCAAGTCGGTCGATGCGGGACGATGCCGGGCATGCGCGTCGTCGTCGCCGGATCATCGGGCCTGATCGGTACGTCCTTGGTCGCCGGGCTTCGCCAGGCCGATCACGAAGTGGTGCGCCTGGTGCGCCGGGTGCCAGCCGCTCCGGACGAGCGCGGCTGGGACCCGGACACCGGTTCGCTGGACGCCGATGCGCTCGACGGGGCCGATGCGGTGGTCAACCTGTCCGGCCCGGGCATCGGCGACAAGCGCTGGACCCCCGAGCGCAAGCGCCACCTCGTGCAGGCCCGCGTGCGCGCGACCGAAGTGCTCTCCGAGGCGGTGGCCAAAGCGGGCGTGCCGGTGCTGGCCAACGCCTCGGCGGTCGGCTACTACGGCGACACCGGATCGCAGCCGGTCACCGAGACCTCGGCACCGGGCACGGACTTCCTCGCCGACCTGTGCCAGCGCTGGGAGGCGGCGACCACGGCGGCCGCCGATGCGGGCGCCCGGGTGGCGCTGCTGCGCACCGGTCTGGTGATCGCCCCTTCGGGCGGCCTGCTCGGGCAGCTGCGGCCGTTGTTCAAGCTGATGCTGGGCGGCAGGCTCGGCTCGGGACGGCAGTACATGCCGTGGATCTCCCTCGACGACGAGATCGCCGCGATCAGGTTCGTGCTGGAGAACCCGGCGATCTCCGGCCCGGTCAACCTCACCGGGCCCGCGCCGGTGACCAACGCCGTGTTCACCCGCGCGCTCGGCGAGGCGCTGGGGCGGCCCGCTCCGTGGATCGTGCCCGGTTTCGCGATGCGCGCCGCGCTGGGCGAGCTCGCCGACTCCGCGCTGACCGGGCAGCGCGCGCTGCCGACGGTGCTGGAGGCCAACGGGTTCTCCTTCCAGCACCCCACGATCGACGCAGCGCTCGCGGCCGCGACCGGCCGCTGAACGAGCCGCTGAACGAGCCGCTGAACGAGCCGCTGTGCGGAAGCGTAACCTGGGCGGACGTGAGCCGAGCTGATTCTTCGTGCCGCACCTCCTCGGCAGCGGTGGACGTGAAATACCTGGGTGTCATCGACTACCTCGACGCGTGGGAGCTCCAGCGGGAGCTGGCCAACGGCCGTCTCGAGGAGCAGAACCCGGACACCCTCCTGCTGCTGGAGCATCCTTCGGTGTACACGGCGGGCAAGCGCACCTCGACGGAGGACCGGCCGACCGACGGCACCCCGGTCATCGACGTCGACCGGGGCGGCAAGATCACCTGGCACGGCCCGGGCCAGATCGTCGGCTACCCGATCGTGGGGCTGGCCGATCCGATCGACGTGGTCGATTACGTGCGCCGCCTGGAGCAGGCCCTGATCCACGTCTGCGACGAGTTCGGGCTCGACGCCGGGCGCGTGGACGGCCGCAGCGGTGTGTGGCTTCCCGCCGACGGCGCCCGGCCGGAGCGCAAGATCGCCGCGATCGGCATCCGGGTGCAGCGCGGGGTCACGATGCACGGCCTCGAGCTCAACTGCAACGCCGACCTCGGCGGCTTCGACCGGATCGTGCCGTGCGGCATCAGCGATGCGGGAACCACCTCGCTGTCGGCCGAGCTCGGCCGCAACGTCACCGTTGACGAGGCCTACCCGATGGTCGAGCAGGCGGTGCTGGACGCCCTGGACGGCCGCCTGGCGGTGACCGAGCGCGACATCCCCAGGGATCAGCCCACCGCGGCCGGGGTGACCTTGTCCCTGGACCCGAGCCTGCGCTGAGCGCCCCGCGACCGGAACTCCGGCAATACCTGACATCTCGACACCGCTCCTCTAGTATTCCGTAATTACGGACTACTGGAGGAGCGGTCATGCCGACATCCCGCCGGAGCCTGCTGATCGCGGCAGGTGCCACGGCTCCCCTGCTGCTCGCGAAACCCGCTCCGGCCCGGGCTCAGCCGGATCTGAGCACCCCCGAAGGCTGGCTGAACTGGGTCTCCGCCCACCGCGACGCGATCGGGCTCGCGATCGACGACGGCCGCGGGCACCGGCTCGCGCACGCCGCCGACACCCCGCGCCCGCTGGCCTCGGCGGTGAAGGTGCTGCACCTGGCCGCCTACGCCGAAGCCGTGATCGCGCGCCGGATCGACCCGGACGAACGAGTGCGGGTGGGCGACTGGGAGCGCTACTACGTGCCCACCGATGGCCACGCGCACGCCAACGCCCTGAGCCAGCTCGGGATCCCGGCCGATTCGAGCGAGTTGTACGCCGCCGATCCCGAGCAGCGGGTGGCGCTGCGCGACATGGTCTCGATGATGCTGCTGTTCAGCGACAGCGCCGTGCCCGACTTCCTGCGCGATCGCCTGGGCGCCCACGCGGTGGTCACGGCGGGCCGCACCCGCGGCTGGTGGCGAGCGGACGTGCGATCGCTGTGCGCGGAGTACCTGTTCCTGGCCCTGCCGGAGACCGCTCCCCCGCCAAGATTGCCCGTCGCGGCCCGGCGGGCCTGGGGGTTCGCCCTCGAGCGCCGCTATCGCGACGAACCCGCGCTGCGGCAGCGCGTTCGAGACTGGCGGCTGCACCAGCCGATGCCGCCGCTGCCCGAACAGGTGGCGTGGGCCTCGTCGACGGCGGCCGGCTCGCCGCGCGAGCTCGACGCGGTGCACCGCGCGCTGGCGAGCGAGTCCGACCCGGCCTCGACGCTGGCGCGCGAGCACCTCGAGGCTCCAGCGGCGGGCGGGGCGCTCCCGCCCGGCGTGGACGGCATCGGCTTCAAGGGCGGCAGCCTGCCCGGCGTGGTCACCGCGGGTGCGTCGGTGCGCCGCTCCGACGGCACGATCGGCACCGGCGGGCTGGTGGCGCACGACCCGGCCGCACGGGGCGAGCTCGTCACGAGCAACCCGGCAGCGCTGCTGCTGCCGGCGATCCGCGACGCCCGGTGGCGGGACCGGCTGGGCGCGGCCCTGGGCCGCTGAGGCAAGCTCGCGGCGTGGACTTGCAACAACGCGTCGAAGCCCTGGAATCCCGCATCGCCGCCCTCGAAACCGAGCGGTCCGGCGACGACCGGCAACCGACCGCGCCCAGCGGGTCCGCGGTGAGCTACGACGGGCACCTCGCCGGGCCGGTGGAGCTGGAATGGCACATCCGGGCCGATCCGGCGCAGGTCCTCGACCTCCCGGACGGGCCGCGCGCGGACGTGCTGGCCGCCCTGGGTCACCCGGCCCGGGTGGCCATCGTCCGCCTGCTGGCCGAGAGCGGACCGCAGACCTCGGCGGCGTTGCAGCACACCACCGATCTGGGCTCGCCCGGCAAGCTCTACCACCACCTCAAGGCCCTGACCTCGGCCAACCTCGTCGAGCAGGACAAGCGCGGTTCCTACCGGCTGCGCCCGCAGGCGACGATCCCGGCGCTGGTCCTGCTCACCGCGGCCTCCGACATCGCCGGTCAGCTCCGCGGCTGACGGCTCACAGCTGCGGTGCCACCTGGTCGGCGACCAGGTCGAGGTGGTCCAGGTCGGACAGATCGAGGACCTGGAGGTAGGCGCGGGTGATCCCGGTGCGCTCGCGCCAGGTGCCGATCTTGTCGACGACCTCGGCCGGAGTGCCCGCCAGCCCGTTGGCGCGGAGCTCGTCGACCTCGCGGCCGATCGCCTCGGCGCGGCGGGCCAGCTGGGCCTCGTTCTCGCCCACGCACAGCACCATCGCCGCCGAGCGCACGATCTCACCGGAGTCCCGGCCGATCGCGGCGCAGGCGGCGTCGACCCGATCGAACTGCGCGGCCGCGGTGTCGATGTCGACGAAGGGCAGGTTGAACTCGTCGGCGAAACGAGCGGCCAGCCGGGGCGTGCGCTTCTTGCCGCCGCCACCGATGAGCACCGGCGGACGCGGCGACTGCACCGGCTTGGGCAGCGCGGGCGACTCGCTGAGCTGGTAGTGCTCGCCGTCGAACGAGTAGGTCTCGCCCTCGGCGGTGCCCCACAGGCCGGTGATGATCTCCAGCTGCTCGGCGTAGCGGTCGAACCGCTCCTTCAACGACGGGAACGGGATGCCGTAGGCGGTGTGCTCCTGCTCGTACCAGCCGCTGCCCAGCCCCAGCTCGATGCGACCGCCGGACATCTGGTCGACCTGGGCGACCGAGATCGCCAGCGGCCCGGGCAACCGGAACGTGCCCGCGGTCATCAGGGTGCCCAGCCGCAGCCTGCTGGTCTCGCGGGCCAGGCCGCCCAGCGTCACCCAGGCATCGGTCGGGCCGGGCAGGCCCGAGACCTCGCCCATCTTCAGGTAGTGATCGGAGCGGAAGAACGCGTCGTAACCGGTGGTTTCGGCGTGCTTGGCCACCCGCACCAGGTCGTCGTAGGAGCCGCCCTGCTGGGGCTCGGTGAAGATCCGGAGCTTGAAGTTCTCAGTCACGGATCATCAGGCTAGCGGCGCGCACGCGCCGTGGCGCCGAGAGCCGCGCGGTCCCGCCGAATCAACTCGGCGAACTCGATCGGGCCAGGCGCAGCCCGGTCAGCACCTGCTCCACGCAGGCCGCGATGTCGGCCCGCTCCCGGATCGGTGCGGCCGAGCCCGCGATCGCCGTGGCTCCCGCGGACAGCGCGCCGAACATGATGCGGGCGAGCGCGTCGACCGGCAGATCACCGATCTCACCGGACTCGACGAGGGTGTTCACCACGGTGCGCAGCACGCCGAAGGTGTGCGCCTCCTCGGCGGTGCGCCAGCGCTCCCAGCCCATCACCGCGGGCCCGTCCTGGACCACGATGCGCTGGTACGAAGGCTCCAGGCAGACCTCGAGGAACGCGCTGAGCCCTGATCGGGTGGCCTCCCAGGGATCGCCGGAGTCGGACACCACCTCGGCGAGCCGATCGACCACGTCCGCCTCGACCGCGGCGAAGGCCGCCTCGAACAACGCCTGCTTGCCGCCGAAGTGGTGGTACAACGCGCCCTTGGTGACCCGCGCCCGCTTGGCTATTTCGTCCAGCGACGTCCCCGAGTAACCGCGCTCGGTGAACAACTCGACCGCGGAAGCCACCAGCGCCTGCCTGGTTGCTTCCGAGTACTCGACGCGCCGCGAACGAACTGTAGGCATGCTCACAAGCGTATGACATACCGACGGTACGTCACCGTGATACCGTCGATCATGCGACATACCGATGGTATGCCACACACCTGGGGTATCCCCGAACTCCTGGAGAGCGCCATGAGCTGGAACACCTACTACCAGCGCAAGCACGCGATCGCCGAGGTACTCGACAACGCTCGCCGAGACCCCCGATCGGCCCTCGACACGATTCCGAACCCGTTCACCGGTGCGGGGGAACTGCTGGCCGCACTGCACTACAAGTGGATGCAGCAGCTCAACGGCAGGGTCGAAGTGGCCCTCGCCGACACCGAGCACTCGCCGCACGGCGACCGCGTCGAAGCGGTCACCACGGCGTGGCGCCGCACCGCCGCGACCAACCCCGCGCTGCGGGACGTGCTCGAGCACCACGCCGAGCACCCCGTGCTGCGGGCGGCCAACGCGCAGCAGCACCGGATGCTGGCGCTGGCCGCGGGCCTGGCCGAGCAGCACGAGGACGAGCACGACATCGCCCGGGTCGGGCAGGCCTTCCTGCACCTGCTGCGCGCGACCCCCGCGCAGGCCGAGGAGCGCAGCCGCCCCGGCGTGCTGCGCAAGCTGATCCCGAGCAGGTGACCGGCCGAGCGGTTCCGACCGGCCCCGAACCGGGCGGAACCGCTCGCTCACCCGCGGCGCGCGCGGCGGTGATCGCAGTCACCGCTCCCGCTCCCATGGACGAATCCGACAGGTGAAGGCGTAGCCTGGGGCCGTGACTGTGGCGCCTGAGGGTCGAAAGCTGCTGCGGTTGGAAGCCCGCAACAGCCAGACCCCGATCGAGAAGAAGCCGTCTTGGATCAAGACCCGCGCGAAGATGGGTCCCGAGTACCAGGAACTCAAGGGTCTGGTCCGCCGCGAAGGGCTGAACACCGTCTGCGAGGAGGCGGGTTGCCCGAACATCTTCGAATGCTGGGAGGACCGGGAAGCCACCTTCCTCATCGGTGGTGACCAGTGCACCCGGCGCTGCGACTTCTGCCAGATCGACACCGGCAAGCCCGATCCGCTGGACACCGAGGAACCGCGCAAGGTCGCCGAGTCGGTGCAGGCCATGGGCCTGCGCTACTCCACGGTGACCGGCGTCGCGCGCGACGACCTCGACGACGGCGGCGCGTGGCTCTACGCCGAGACCGTCCGTCAGATCCACCAGCTCAACCCGGGAACCGGCGTCGAGCTGCTCATCCCGGACTTCAACGCCGACCCCGACCAGCTGGCCGAGGTCTTCAGCTCGCGGCCCGAGGTGCTCGCGCACAACACCGAGACGGTGCCGTCGGTGTTCCGCCGGATCCGCCCGGGCTTCCGCTACGAGCGTTCGCTCGAGGTCATCACCAAGGCCCGCGAGGCCGGGCTGGTCACCAAGTCGAACCTGATCCTGGGCATGGGCGAGACGCCCGACGAGGTGCGCCCGGCGCTGCAGGACCTGCGCGATGCCGGCTGCGACATCATCACCATCACCCAGTACCTGCGGCCCAGCGCGCGGCACCACCCCGTGGACCGGTGGGTCAAGCCCGAGGAGTTCGTCGAGCACACCCAGGCGGCCGAGGAGATCGGCTTCCCCGGTGTGATGGCCGGACCGCTGGTGCGCTCCAGCTACCGCGCGGGCAGGCTCTACGCCAAGGCGACGGTGCACCGCGGCATGCCGCTGTCGGAGAACCTCGCCCACCTCGCCCAGGCGGGCGAGGCCTCGCAGGAAGCCCGCAGCGTGCTGGCCCGCCAGAACAGCTGATCCAACGCGCGAAACGGGGTGCCCGGACCTTCCGGGCACCCCGTTTCGTCGTCGGGTACGGCCTGCCCGCGCAGGCCCGCGAGAGTACGGCTCCATTACGCATTCGGGGCACGTATGCACCGTCTCCAGGTGGAGCCGTATCCTGAAGTACATGGCCAAGCAGGACAAGGCCGCCAAGAAAGAGGCGGCCAAACAGCGACGTCAGGCGAGCGCCGGCCGCGTCAAGCAGATCTTCGAGGCGTTCAAGATGCAGCGCCGGGAGGACAAGCTCCTCCTCCCGCTGATGCTCGGCGCGTTCCTCGGCGTGACAGTCGTGGTCTTCCTGCTGGGCATGATCTGGAGTCTGCACTGGGTGTTCCTCCCGGTCGGCCTGGCGTTCGGCCTGCTCGCAGCCGTGATCATCTTCGGTCGCAGGGTGCAGTCCACCGTCTACAAGAAGGCCGACGGCCAGCCGGGCGCGGCGGGCTGGGCGCTGGACAACCTGCGCGGCCGCTGGGTGCTCAACCAGGCCGTGTCCGGTACCGCCCAGCTGGACGCGGTGCACCGGCTGATCGGCAGGCCCGGGATCGTGCTGGTCGGCGAGGGCGCTCCGCACCGGGTGCGGACCCTGATGTCCCAGGAGAAGAAGCGCGTGGCACGCGTCGTCGGCGAGACCCCGATCTACGAGATCATGGTCGGCAGCGGGGAAGACGAGGTCCCACTGCCGAAGTTGCAGTCGCGGATCATGAAACTGCCGCGCAACATCGGCCCGAAGCAGATCGACGCGCTGGAGAGCCGCCTGGCGGCGCTGGCCAGCCGCAGCGGAAACGCGATGCCCAAGGGCCCCACTCCGCAGGGTGCCAAGATGCGCAACATGCAGCGGGCGGCGCGGCGCGCCAAGTAGCGATCGGGCTGTTGCGCGCGAAACAACAGCGAAAGCGGGCCGGCGGGAACAATCCCCCGGCCCGCTTTCGCTGCTCGGCGGCAGTATCCGCACGGGCAGAGCTCCTCGCTGCACGCGGCGGCAGCCGCCGTCTCAAGTGCGGGACTCAGTCGGCACCGCCGCGGGTTCTGACGCGTCGTGTGGCGAGGACAGCCGCGACGCCGCGTAGGCCGCTACTCAAGGAACGGATCCCGCAGCCACACGACGCGTCAGGTTCCGCCACCCGCACCGGCCAGCAAACCGGGAACCAAGAATCTCCTCAGTCAGCGGCGGAGGACGATGGTTTGGGTGAGCCGGTCGTGCCAGGAGCGGCCGTTGAAGTCCCAGATCACGGCCGGGATGATGAAGGCGGTCAGCAGCGCGCGGAGCACGGCGCGCAGCAGGCCGACCGGCTTGGTCGAGTCGGTCCGCGCCACCCAGATCCGCGCCAGCGTCATCCCCGGCGTCACGCCGAAGAAGGTCACCGGCAGCACGGTGATGACGAACCAGGTAAGCACGCTCCAGTCGCCGGGGTAGTTCGGCGCGGTGAACGCGGCGGTGATCACCGCCGCCAGCAGCAGGTCCACCACGAACCCGAGCAGCCTGCGGCGCAGCGGCGCGGCCGACCCGGGACCGGATTCCGGCAGTCCCTGTTCCTCGCCGCGATACGCGGGACGGGCGTCGTGTCCCTGCTCACGCACGTTGTTGAATGCGGCCCTCGGGCCGTCCAGCCAGGAGCTGAGCACATTTCGCACGTCATCCAGGGTACGTGCCGCCCGCGCGGCCACTCCCCCGGCGCAGCGGGGGTGACCATGCGTGCAACCCCTACCGCCCGATCAGGTGGCCGTTAACGCGCGCGAAACACTGGAGTGACGACAGGGCAACACCGATGGCATAACGTCAACGACGAGCCGGCGGCGACCAGACGTGGCACCGGTGAGCTGTACGAATCTGCGTGAAGGAGCCACCGAGCTTGTTCAAGAATCCAGACGAGGTCCTCCGCTTCATCGCTGATGAGGACGTGAAGTTCGTCGATGTCCGGTTCTGCGACCTGCCGGGCGTCATGCAGCACTTCACGGTGCCCGCCAGCGCGTTCGACGAGACCTCGTTCACCAACGGCCTGGCCTTCGACGGCTCCTCGGTTCGCGGCTTCCAGTCGATCCACGAATCCGACATGCTGCTGCTGCCGGACCCCTACACCGCGCGGCTGGACCCGTTCCGCTCCGCGAAGACCCTGATCCTCAACTTCTTCGTGCACGACCCGTTCACGTTGGAGCCCTACAGCCGCGACCCGCGCAACATCGCGCGCAAGGCCGAGCAGTACCTGACCGAGTCCGGCGTGGCCGACACGGCGTTCTTCGGCGCCGAGGCCGAGTTCTACATCTTCGACGAGGTCAAGTTCGGCGAAGGCCCGAACAAGACCTTCGCCGAGGTCGACTCGGTCGAGGGCTGGTGGAACACCGGCCGCGAGGAGGACGGCGGCAACCGCGGTTACAAGACCCGGCTCAAGGGCGGTTACTTCCCCGTCGCGCCGTACGACCACTTCGGCGATCTGCGCGACGAGATGACCCAGCAGCTGCAGGAGTCCGGCTTCGAGATCGAGCGCGCCCACCACGAGGTCGGCACCGGCGGTCAGGCCGAGATCAACTACAAGTTCAACACGCTGCTGCACGCGGCGGACGACTTGCAGCTGTTCAAGTACATCATCAAGAACACCGGCTGGGCCAACGGCAAGACCGTGACCTTCATGCCCAAGCCGCTGTTCGGCGACAACGGCTCCGGTATGCACAGCCACATGTCGCTGTGGAAGGACGGCAGCCCGCTGTTCTACGACGAGGCCGGTTACGCCGGTCTGTCGGACACCGCGCGCTACTACATCGGCGGCATCCTGCACCACGCCCCGAAGCTGCTGGCCTTCACCAACCCGACGGTGAACTCCTACCACCGCCTGGTGCCCGGCTTCGAGGCCCCGGTGAACCTGGTGTACTCGCAGCGGAACCGCTCCGCCTGCATGCGCATCCCGATCACCGGCTCGAACCCGAAGGCCAAGCGCGTCGAGTTCCGCTGCCCGGACCCGTCCGGCAACCCGTACCTGGCCTTCGCCGCGATGATGATGGCGGGCCTGGACGGCATCAAGAACAAGATCGAGCCGGCCGAGCCGATCGACAAGGACCTCTACGAGCTCCCGCCGGAAGAGGCCAAGAACGTTCCGACCGTGCCGAGCTCGCTGGCCGAGGCCATCGACAACCTGGAAGCCGACCACGACTTCCTGCTCGAGGGTGGCGTGTTCACCCCCGACCTGATCGAGACCTGGATCCAGTTCAAGCGGGAAGAGGAGATCGACCCGATCCGCCTGCGCCCGCACCCGCACGAGTTCTCGCTGTACTTCGACGTGTGAGTCGATGACCAGCCCGAAACGGCCCGCCGGCACTCCCGGCGGGCCGTTTCGCGTTCGCACCCCGCGCGCCTCCGGACGGCTCGGGCGTCCTGCGGGACGCACGCGGTCGCCCCGCGACGCGCCTCTGCTCCGGTCCGGCACCGAGCGGCGAATTCCCGCCTTCGTCGTTTCCGCTCGCTTCGCGCGGCGTACCGTTCCCGCGTCCGGAGAGCGAGGTGTGGATGTCCGCGGTGACCAGGCTCGTGACCTTCGTCGAGGTCGACGGCGAACGACGGGAAACGATCAGCGTGTCGGCACGGCTGGAGCTCGAGCTCACCAGCGGCGCGCGGGTGGTCCTCCTGAACGACCGGGGCTGGTCCGGCTCCGGCGGATGGACCTCCACCTCGGCGACCTGCGTGCGCGAGACGGCGCGCGCGGTGGTCGGGCCGGACGAACCGCTGGACGGCGTCTCCTACGAGCACGAGGCAGCAGCCCACTGGGACTCGCTGGAGCAGATCGCCCGCGACCGCGGAGTCGCCGCCGACGCGACCGAGCTCCGGCGGTTGCCGCACGACGTCGTGCTCAGCGCGGAAGTGCTCGCCCGCATCGCCCCCGACGATTGACCGCGCTCACCCGGCCACCTCGCCGAGCGCGGTGCCCAGGATCGCCACTCCCCGGTCGATCTCCTCTTCGGTGGCGGTCAGTGCCGGAGCGATGCGGAACGTGCCGCCCATGCCGGGCAGCTGCACGATGTTCATGTGCAGGCCCAGCTCTGCGCAGCGCCTGGTGACGGCGGCGCCGAGCTCGTCCGCGCCGGCGCCATCGCTCGCGGCGACCAGCTCGAGCCCGACCAGCAGCCCGCGCCCTCGCACGTCGCCGATCACCGGATGACTGCCCGCGAGGTCGTCCAGCCCGCCGCGCAGCCGGTCGCCGAGCTGGCGAGCGCGCTGATCGAGCCGGTCGCGGCTGAGCACGTCCAGAACCACGTTGCCGACGGCCGCGGGCAGCGGGTCGTTGACGTGGGTGGTGAAGAACAGGAATCCGCGGTCGTGCGCGCGCTGCTCGATCTCGGCGCTGGTCAGCACCGCGGCCAGCGGAAGCCCCGCACCGAGGGTCTTGGACAGGGTGAGGATGTCGGGCACCACGCCGTCGCGCTCGAACGCGTACCAGTCACCGGTGCGGCACAAGCCCGTCTGGGCCTCGTCCAGGATCAGCAGCATGCCCCGCTCGTGGCACTTGTCCCGCAGCGCGGCCAGGTACCCCGGCGGGAGGTCGACCACGCCACCGGAGCTCAGGATCGGCTCGACCAGGCAGGCCGCGAGGGCGCCGACCGACTGCGCGTCGATCAGGTCGAAACCGAGGTCGAGCTGGCGGCGCCAGTCCAGGTTCCCCTCGGCGTCGACGATGTCCGGCCGGAACGGGTCCGGCACCGGCAGGGCGAAGTTGCCCGGCGCACCCGGCCCGTACCCGGTGCGTCCGGCGACGTAGGTGGCGTTCGCGGCCGCCTGGGTCATGCCGTGCCAGGACCGCGCGAACGAGACGACCTCGTGCCCGCCGGTGACCAGCTTGGCCATCCGCAGCGCCGCCTCGTTCGCCTCCGCACCCGTGCTCAGGAACATGGCCTTGTCCAGCGGATCCGGCACGGTCCGCACGATCCGCTGCGCGAGATCGACGACCGGACGACTGAGCATGCCGCTGTAGAGGTGGTCGAGCCTGCCGACCTGCTCGCGGACGGTCGCCACGATCTCCGGGTGCGAATGGCCGAGGATCGCGCTCATCTGGCCCGAGGTGAAGTCGAGCAGCTCCTTCCCGTCCTCGGTGACCACCGTGCTGCCGGTGGCCCGCTCGATGATTCCGTCGCTGAAGTCACCGTGCCCCGAGTAGCGGACCAGGTTCCGCGCCGCGTCATCCATGCTCCCGACGCTAACCCCTGGAACGCGCGCGATCACCCGGTGAACTTCCCGAGCCCCACGTCGTCTACGGCATTCCGCGTCGATCAAGGGATCGGTTGCCTTCGAGCAGGCCGGTCGATGGCGTAGACGTAGTGGTCGCGGTCGTCGATCGGGTTGTCCGGTTCCAGCTCGCCCTCGGCGACGCGGCTCAGACCGGCCTTCTCCAGGGCTCGCCAGGAAGCCCGATTGGCCGCGGACACGGGCACCACGATCGAGGGGGCGCTCGGGTAGTCGTCCCAGGTGGATTCCACGATCGACCGGACCACGCGGCTGCCCAGACCCCGACCGATCCGCTGCGGATCGCCGATCAGGTAGTCGATGCTCACCGCCTCCGCGTCCACCTCGAGGATCGGCGCGAGCGCTTCCAGGTATTCGGGGTAGTCGCCATACCTGCTGCGCTGCACCAGGCCGACCGGCAGGCCGTCGAGGAGCACGAGCAGGTCCTCCGACGGCTCCGCGCCCCTGGCCGCGGCGCCGAAGTCGCGCGCGACCGCCTCCGGTGAGGTCTCGTGGTTCCACCACCGGGCCACGTGCGGCTGCCGAAGCCACTGCCCGAGCAGCGGGAAGTCCTCTTCGGCAAGCCTGCGCCAACTGATCATCCGACCACCTCACCATGAGCGCTCACCTCCGGTAACGCTTCGCCGGACCGCCCTCATCCCTGCTGTTGCTCGCAACGGGCGCGGGCGAGCCGGTGAGCCGCTCGGAGCAGGTCGCGGGTCGGCTCCCGCGTGGGCTCGGCGGGGTTGATCACCGAGACCCAGCCGGCGGTGCCGTAGAGCGGGTGCGCCACGAAAGCGTCGGTGACCGCGGGGTCGATCTTCTCGATGGCGGGCTCGCGCGGTGCGCGGCCGATCCATCGGATGAACGCCTCCTTGTCCGGACGGATGTTCACGCGGAATGCTCCTGGCCGGTCCAGACCCGAGGGTGCCTCTCCCGGGTAGTTCTTGGTCACGATCGTCGCGAACGGCTGGGTTCTCCCCGGGACGATTCCCTCGGGCGAGTAGTAGAAGAAGGCATCGCCCCAGGCGATTTCCGGCGTGCCGTCACCGGGCACGGGCTTGAGCACGACGACTCCGCCCAGTCCGGCCACGAATTCGATCAATTCACCCATGGTCATGGCTTCGAGCGTTACATTGAAGTGCTTGTGGAGACTTTTGCGCCACCGAACTGGAGGAACCCGGTGCCAGGTCGCGAATCGGACAGGCTCCGCACCAGCGATGTCGCCAAGCGCGCCGGTTGTTCCGTTCAGCAGGTGCGAAACCTCGAGCAAGCCGGCGTGCTCCCGCCCGCAACACGCACGACCAACGGTTACCGGGTGCACGGCGAGATCCACGTGCACTCCGCCATCGCCTACCGGGAACTGGCCGCCGGCACGGGCCCGGCCGAAGCGAAGAAGATCCTGCGAGCGGTCCACCGCGGTCACCTCTCGGACGTGCTGTCCCAGCTCGACGGGGCGCACGCGCGCATCGATGCCGAACGCGCCGAACTGCGGCGCGCCAAGGCCGCCGCACATGCCATCGCGGACGAGCCGATCGCCGACGTGCGCCCGTCGGACTCCATGAACATCTCCGAACTAGCCGCGGCGCTCGGCGTCCGGACCTCGACGCTCCGGCACTGGGACGCGGAGGGGCTCGCGGTCCCCGTCCGCGATCCCGCGCGGGCGACGCGCCGCTACCTGCCACCCCACGTGCGGGACGCGCGGATCGTCCACCAGCTCCGCCAGGCCGGTTACCGGATCGAATCGCTCCGAGCCCTGATGCCGGAGTTGCGGAGCGGCCGCCGGTTCCCGGACGTGGACGCCGCACTGGCCGCCCGGGACACCAGCATCGAGAAGCGATCCCGCGCCCTACTCACCGGCGCAGCCGCGCTCCACGAGCTGCTCGCGCGCAGAGCGACCAACGATGATCAGTAATAACACCGCATGATCAAATTCCCTGCCACGAGCTGCGCGGGACTCCGGTGGTGCCGGGGCGGAAGCGCAGCAGCGAACCCGCGTAGCGGTCAGCGGTGAAGGCGATTTCGTCGTAGCCGAAGCAGGCGGAGGTCACGTAGAGCTCCTCCAGACGCGACCCGCCGAACGCCAGGCCGGTGACCCGGCGGGTGGGCGCCCACAACACGGTCTCCAGGTCACCGCCGGGGGCGTATCGGTGGATGCGTCCCGTCCAGTGCATGGCCACCCACACGCAGCCCTCGGCATCGACCGCGATGCCCTGCGGGGTGCCCTCGACTTCCGGGCACGACACCCACTGCCTGCCGGAAACCGCGCGGGCGCGTTCCACGTCGTAGTCGTAGACCCAGATCGCGTGCAGATCGGTCACGTAGAGCTTGTCGCCCTCCGGGCTCCAGGCCAACCCGCCCGGTCCGGTCAGCCCGTCCACGAGCAAGCGAGCACGACCGCCCTCCAGCACGTAGCAACCACCCGCACGGAGATCGCCCGCGTAGGTGACGGTGCAGGCCACGAATCGACCCGCGGGATCGCAGCCACCCGCCCCCATCCGGTCTCCGCCGCGCACCTGGACGACCGGGTCCAACCCGGCACGCGCCAGGTGCACCCGCCCGAAGCCGTTCTCGGTGGCCGCGATCAGCTGTCCCTGGCGCGTCGAACCGAGCGCGGTGACCTTGCCCGGCAAGATCCGCACGTCGTCCGCACCGGTATCCCGGTGGTAGGTGTGCAGTTCGCGGCGCAGCAGATCCACCCAGTACACGCAGTTGAGCGCCGACATCCACAGCGGGCCGGTTCCGCACAACGCCTGGCGATCGACGAGCAGCTCGAACTCCTCGGACATCCTCGCCCCCGATCAAGCGATGGCCTGCCCGATCAGCCTAGGAAGCGCTCCGGCCGCGCATGCACCGCCGACCGGCGGGTTTCTGGTGGGTGCGGTGCGATTTCTCCGCTCGATCGGGGCTCGCGGAGGTGCGCGCCCCGGGACCGCGCCCACCGTGGCGACCGCGTTCAGGTGTCGTAGAAGACCCGCTCCACCACCGCGCGGGCGTGGCGGGTGACCCGGAGGTAGTCGTCGACGACCTCCCCGGTGTCGACGCTCGAGGGATAGCCAAGCGCCGCGGCCACGCCGACGCGCTCCTGCGACTTCTTCGGCAGCTGATCGCCCGGCTTGCCGCGCACGAGCATCACGGCGTTGCGCACCCGGGTCGCCAGGGTCCACGCCTCGATGAGGTCGTTCGCATCGGACTCGGCCAGCAACCCCGCTTCGGCGGCGGCGCGCAGCCCGTCCACGGTGGACGTCGTGCGCAGCGCCGGTACGTCGCGCGCGTGCTGCAGCTGCAGCAACTGCAACGTCCACTCGACGTCGGCGAGACCACCGCGGCCCAGCTTGGTGTGCGTGGCCGGATCCGCACCGCGCGGGAGCCGTTCGGAATCGACCCGGGCCTTGATCCGGCGGATCTCGCGGGCCTTGGCCTCCTCGAGACCGCCCTCCGGGTAGCGGATCGGGTCGATGGCGCGGCAGAACCGCTCGCCCAGGTCCGCATCGCCCGCGACCGCGCGGGCTCGCAGCAGGGCCTGGGCCTCCCAGACCTCGCCCCAGCGCCGGTAGTAGCCGAGATAGGAGTCCAGGGTGCGCACCAGCGGACCCTGCTTGCCCTCCGGCCGCAGGTCGATGTCGACCTCCAGCGGCGGGTCCTGGCTGGGCTGCCCGAGCAGCCGCCGGACCTGCTCGACCACGGTGCTCGCGAACTTCACCGCCGTTTCCTCGTCGGCACCGTTGCACGGTTCGCACACGAACATCACGTCGGCATCCGAACCGTAGCCCAGTTCGGCACCGCCGAGCCTGCCCATGCCGATCACCGCGACGCGGGCGGGAACCTCGCGATCCGCGCTGGCCGCGGTATCGCGCATCGCCATGTCCAGGGTCGACTCCAGCACCGCGACCCAGATGCTGGACAACGCGCGGTAGACCACCGCCGGCTCGACCAGCCCCAGCAGGTCCGCGCAGGCGATGCGCAGCAGCTCGTGCCTGCGCAGCGACCGCGCGGCGGCCGCGGCACGGCTCGGATCGCTGTACCGGGAAACCGTGCTGCGCAGCGACATCGCCACCTCGACCGGATCCCGCTCGGACAGCGCGGGGGTGTCCGCGAGCAGCCGCAGCACCTCCGGGGCGCGCATCAGCAGCTCTGGCACCAGCTTCGAGGTGCCGAGCAGCTGGGCCAGGCGCTCGACGACCACGCCCTCGTCCCGCAACAACCGCAGGTACCAGGGAGTTTCGGCCAGCGCTTCGGAAACCTTGCGGTAGGCGAGCAGGCCGCCGTCCGGGTCCGGGGTGTTGCCCAAGAGGTCCAGCAGCACCGGCAACAGCGCGCCCTGGATGCTCGCCCGGCGCGACATTCCCGCGGTCAGCGCCCCGATGTGGCGCAGCGCGCCCTTCGGCGAGCCGTAACCCAGCGCGGACAGCCGCTCCTCGGCCGCCGAGGTGGTCAGTCGCAGCGCCTCGGTGGGCACCTTCGCGACCGACTCCAGCAGCGGGCGGTAGAACAGCTTCTCGTGCAGCCGCCGAACCTGCTTGGCGTGCCTGCGGAACTCCGCGACCAGCGCCTGGCCCGCGGTGTTGCGGCCGCTGGAGCGGAACCCGACGGCACGGCCCAGCACGCCGAGACCGCCGGCGTCGTCGAACTCGGGGAACAGGTGGGTGCGCCGCAGCTGCCGCAGCTGCAGACGGTGCTCGACGGTCCGCAGGAACCGGTAGGAATCCACCAGGTCCGCCGCATCGGCACGGGCGACGTAGCCGCCCTCGCCCAGCGCGCGCAGCGCCTCCAAGGTGGACGCCGAACGCAGTTCCTCGTCGCTGCGGCCGTGCACCATCTGCAGCAGCTGCACCGCGAACTCGACGTCGCGCAGCCCGCCGTGCCCCAGCTTCAGCTCGCGCTCGACCACCTCCGCGGGCACGTGCTCCTCGACCCGGCGCCGCATCGCGCGCACGTCGACGACGAAGTCCTCGCGCTCCGAAGCCGTCCAGACCAGCGGCTGCACCGCCTCCAGGTAGCGCGCGCCGAGCTCCCGGTCCCCGGCGACCGGCCGAGCCTTCAGCAGCGCCTGGAACTCCCAGGTGCGCGCCCAACGCCGGTAGTAGTTGAGATGTCCGTCGAGGGTGCGCACCAGAGCGCCCGCCTTGCCCTCCGGGCGCAGCGCCGCGTCGATCTCGAAGAAAGCCGGGCCGACGATGCGCATCAGCGTGCTGGCCAACCGGGTCCCGGTCGCGATGTCGTCCTCGCCGTCGGCGACGAAGACCACGTCGACGTCGCTGACGTAGTTGAGCTCGCGACCGCCGCACTTGCCCATCGCGACCACCGACAGCCGCGGCGTGTCGTGCACACCGACCTGCCGGAGTTCGGCCACCGCCACCGACATTGCCGCGCGCAACGCGGCCACCGCGGCATCGGAGAGCAGCTCGGCGACCTCCTCGTAGGGCACCGACGACAGCGCGGGTTCGGCGATGCTGGCCAGGTCGCGCGCGGCGATGTCCAGCAGCAGGCCGCGGTAGGTGGTGCGCAGCGCGCTGATCGCCCGCTGCCCGCACAGCTCGGCCACCGGCCCGTCCTCGGTGCCCGGCTCGCCGTCTCCCTCGGCCCTGACGGCCTCCAGCAACGCGGACGTGCGCTCGTCCAGGTTCCGCGGAGGGACGGCGTCGGCAGTCAGCCGCTTCCAGTCCGCCGGGTTGGCCACCAAGTGGTCCGCGAAAGCCGTGGAATCGCCCAGGACGCCGAAGAGCCTGCCGCGCAGCTCGACGTCCTCGGCCAGCGCGGCCGAGAGCGATTCCCACTCCTCGGCCATCGACTCGCGGAGCCGGTCGACCGAGTGCAAGGCCAGATCCGGATCGGGAGTGCGGGACAGCGCGACCACGATCGGCTCGGCCGCGCCCGGTCCGGTATCGGACCACCAGCCGGCTCCGCGCAGCTGGGTCTCGGCACGTTCCGCATCGCTGAACCCGTAGCGGGCCACGGAGGGAACCAACCCCGATCTCGGCGAATTGCTGTTGGCCATGAAATGAACCGTAGTCCGCTACCGAGGGGTCCGGAGACCGGACCTGACGATGATCACGCCATTGGCAGGAATCGGCTGGCCTTGCGATCACCCGGCGGGGTGGCCGCGAGCCGCACGAAACGTTCCGCCACCGGCTGCCAGGTCTCGGCGATCTCGGCGTGGAACTCCTCGAGGTGTTCCGGCTCCAGCTGACCGGGCCGTGCCGCTTCCGCCGCTTCCGGCATGTTGGCCGCCCAGTCCAGCACGATCTGCGGAGTGGTCTCGATGTGGAACTGCAGCCCGTACACGCAGGTGCCGATCCGGAAGGCCTGGTTCTCGCACTTGGGCGACGAGGCGAGCAGCTGAGCCGACGGCGGCAGGGTGAACTCGTCGTTGTGGAACTGGACCACGTCGGGAGTCAGCGCCAGCGGCCCCAGCAGCGAATCCTCGGCCGCCACATCGCGTTTGGCGACGAGCAGGGTGCCGACCTCGGGGCCGTCCGGAACCTTGCGGACCCGGCCACCGGTGGCCGCGGCCAGCAACTGGGCACCGAGGCAGATCGCCAGCACTGGCATGTCGCGGGTGACGGCCTTGCTCAGCAGCGAGCGGACCCCGGACAACCACGGGTGCTCGAGATCGTCGTAGGCGCCCATCTCCCCGCCGAGGACGACCAGGGCGTCGTAGTCGTCGAGCTCGGGAAGGTCCTGCTCCGCGGGCAGCACCACATCGAGCTCGGCGCCGGCCTCGGCGAACCACTCTCCCAGCGTTCCCACCGGGTCGATCTTCGAAGGCTGCACCACCAGAATCCGCACACCAGCCATACCGCAAACCCTACGTGCCTGGGCCGCATTCGCCCAACAACACGACCGCTACGCGGCTGTTCGTACGTGCTGGGGGTGTTCGGGTCGTGCATATAAAGAAGGGAGGGGTGCGGTATCCAGGACCAA